>CAYNTF010000001.1:0-240024 GCA_964400145.1 uncultured Lachnospiraceae bacterium
AAAGGCGACTTGGCTCGGTAGTTCAGTTGGTTAGAACGCCAGCCTGTCACGCTGGAGGTCGTGGGTTCGAGCCCCATCCGAGTCGCCAACATTTTCACTTAAAAACGCGAAAAGATTGACTTATTTGCCGTGTGAAAATGATTAACAAAACAATGAAGGGAAATGTTTTGCATTTCAATTCGCGCCCAGATAGCTCAGTCGGTAGAGCAAGGGACTGAAAATCCCTGTGTCGGTGGTTCGATTCCACCTTTGGGCACCAAGTGCAAAAAGGCGAAGCGTCCTCAAATCTCCTGGAAGTTAGGGTTTTGAGCCTTTGGGCACCAAGTGCAAATGCACACCCCCTTTAATAAAAAGCACAAAGTGTTTTTAACCAAAACTTCAAAATCACTTTTGTGTTATGGGTAGGTTGCAGAGCGGCCAAATGCAACGGACTGTAAATCCGTCGACTATGTCTTCGATGGTTCGAATCCATCCCTGCCCACCAATTTAATATGCTGGCGTGGCTCAATGGTAGAGCAGCTGACTTGTAATCAGCAGGTTGAAGGTTCGATTCCTTTCGCCAGCTCCATGAAAACTAGGGAAACCTAGTTTTTTTTGTTACAAGTCAGGACTTGTAATACAATTTTTCGCTACGCTCAAAAATTGTATAACTTCGCCTCATTCTTTCAAATTGCGCAAGCGCATTTGTCCTCTTCGGCTCGTTATCAGCAGGTTGAAGGTTCGATTCCTTTCGCCAGCTCCATGAAAACTAGGGAAACCTAGTTTTTTTGTTACAAGTCATGACTTGTAATACAATTTTTCGCTACGCTTCAAATTAAGACTATGCAAAATTATTTCCAAGTTTTCATTTTTCTTTTAAAATTGTTTGGACAGGGGTGGATGAATGTTGTAAAATTGATTTTGAGAGGTGAGGATATGGTCAACATTGCCATCGATGGTTTCATGGGCAGTGGCAAGTCCACTTTGGCGAAGGAACTTGCCAGAAGATTGGGGTTTAAAATTTTGGATACGGGCGCGATTTTTAGGGCGCTGGCTTATGGTTATTCGCAAAAAAAATTGGGCGAGTTAACGGAAAAAAGAGCGGAAGATTTCGTTCAGAATGCCAAAATTGAGATTAAATTTGACGCCGACGGGCAACATACAATTTTGAATGGGGAAGATGTGACGCAATTTTTACGCACCGAAGAAGTCAGTCAACTTGCGTCCAAAATTTCTGTCTATCCAAAAGTTCGAGAGAAATATTTGCAAATCGCCAAAGATTTCGCCGAAAATTTTGATTGCGTCATGGAAGGTCGGGATATAGGCTCGGTGGTTATGCCCAACGCTGATGTGAAAATCTTCTTGACAGCGGATGAAAAAGTGCGCGCAAAAAGGCGTCTTTTGGACTTGAAAAGAGTGGATAAGAACGCAAAACTTGCCGATGTGCTTGCTGATTTGCGTGAACGCGATGAGCGCGACAGCACGCGCGCGTTTGCACCACTCAAACCGACGGAAGAAAGCGTGATTGTGGATAACACTGAAATGGATTTTGAAGAAACTTGCGATTATTGTATGAAAATTATCAATGAAAAAATGCAAATCAAAAAAGTGGTGAATATTGCCATAGACGGCTATGTTTGCAGTGGAAAAAGCACGATTGCCAGAGAGTTGGCGCATAGATTGGGCTTCAAGGTCTTTGACACAGGGGCAGTTTATCGCGGGTTTGCGTGTGCATTTGACTATTTTGGTCTTGATGAGAACAAGATTGATGAAAAATACATTGAAAATTTCGCCAAACAGGCGAAAGTGGACATTGTGTTTGTTGACGGAGTGCAACATGTGCGTGTGAACGGCATTGACCACACGAAAAATTTGCGCACAGAACACATCAGCGCGCTTACGGCAAAAATTTCGCCTTTTGCTTGCATCCGCGGAAAAGTGTTGCAAATTCAACGCGAGTTTGCAAAAAACAACAATCTTGTCATGGAAGGGCGAGATATTGGAAGTTTTGTTCTTCCAAATGCCGACTTCAAATTTTTATGCACGGCTGACGAAAAAGTTCGGGCGCAAAGGCGGTTTGAACAGCAAAAGGCGCTTGGTAACGATGTCAGTTTTGAAAGTGTGCTGAAAGAATTGCAAGAGCGCGACCATGCCGACATACATCGAGAGCACGGCGCAATCAAACAAATGCCGGACAGCATAATTCTTGACACCACCAACCAAACACTTGAACAAAGTGTGGAGTTTTGTTTGAAGGTTATCAACGGCAAAAGAAAGTGAAAAATAAGAATGAAAAAGTTGAGTTAAAAAACTCGGCTTTTTATTTTTTTTGTTAAATTAATCCATTTTTCTATTAAATTGCTAATTATGTTATTTGTTTTTACATTATATATACCACTTTTGTTTTGGCTTTTGCTGAGTTTTTGCGGTGTGTTTCAAATTGAAAGTCTTGGTGGCAGGGGTGGTTGAAAAATCGCCGTCATAGTTTGCTTCAAGCGTCAGAGTTGTTTCATTTTCGGGGAAGTTTATTCGCAATTTCACTTCGCCGGACTTGTTTTTCAGCGTTTGATATGGGATGCCGTCTTTATATATTTGATATTCCAAATGCTTTTGCGCGTTCAAAGTCAGAACAATTTGATTGTCTTCCACGCGTGCGTCGGCATTGATTTCTGGACTTTCGGTGAAGTTCTGCGAGATATCAGTTGGTATGTTGAAGCGGGAAAACAGGCAAGTTTTGGTGTAGCGCTCTGGGGCATAAGGGCTGGCAAGCACAAGTCGGTGGTTCTCTTCAAGTTCCAGCGTGTCCACTTTCGCTTCGGCAACCGATGAAGGCATCTCAAATTTGTTTTTGTCATATTTTTGCGATTGGATGTATTTTCGCGCCACTTCGGTGGGCTGATTTCCGCCGGCAACTTTGACATATTCGTTGCTTAAACTGCCAAACCAAACGCCGATAACTTCGCTTGGAGTATAGGAAATGTTATATGCGTCGGTGTTGCCTTTGGCATTGCCAACCGTGCCTGTTTTTGACGCGACTTCTGTGTTTGTGACGCTGGAAAGTTTGCGCGATGTGCCAGAGTTTGCTGTTTCTTGCAGGATGTCGGTCATCAGATACGCCGAATCTTCGCGAAACACCATGCGTGGCGTCGGTTTGTGAACATAGACGAGTTTGTTGTTGGCGTCGGTGATATATTGCACAAAAGCGGACTTGGCGAATTGTCCGCCGTTTGGAAAGACGGTGTAGGCGGAAGCGAGGTCTTTCAAGTTGACGCCATAGGTCATTCCGCCAAGAGCGATGGCGTAACTGTCGTCCTTTTCGTCAAAAGTGATTCCAAGTTTTTCGGCATACTGTTTGCCTGTGTCTATGCCGATGTATGAAAGCACTTTGATGGCTGGAATGTTGACAGAGTTTTTCACAGCGTCAGTCACGGACATATATCCACCATATTTTTTGTTGACATTCGATGGGCTGTATCCGCCAATCGTGATTTTTTCGTCCAAAATCTGTGTGTCTGGGCTGATGACACCTTCGTTTAATGCGGGTGCATAGACAAGCAGGGGCTTTATGCACGAGGCAGGTTGTCTGCGACAGTCAAGCACTTTGAAATTGCTTGAACCTTGAAATGCCGAAACGCCGTAAGTGTTTGCGTCAATCACAATTCCTGCGCAGTCAACGCCATCAATTTTTTGCGCGGATAGAGAATTTTCTAGTGCTTTTTGTTTCTCTTCGTCTTGATATGTGTGGATGTGATAACCACCTATGGCAAGTTGTTTGGGGGTCATATTCAAAATTTTCGACGCTTCATCAATGGCACTTTGTGAATATGAATTAAGTTTGTTCGCACTTTTTTGATGTATGTCAAGCGAAATCGGTTGGTTTTGTGTCTGAATTTTTTCGTCAACCGAGATATAGCCGTCCTTTTCCATTTCGCTCAAAACCAAATTTCGTCGTGCAAGGCAATCGTCGTAATGCGTCAGTGGGGAATATTTAGTCGGCGACTTTATCATTCCCGCAAGGGTGCAACTTTCGCTCAATGTCAAATCGCTGGCATTTTTGTTGAAATAATAGTTGCTGGCTTCTTCAATTCCATAGCAATTATTTCCGAAAAAGATTATGTTTAAATAACTTTCTAATATCTCTTCCTTGGAAAAACCCTTCTCCAATTTTTTTGTGAGTGCCATTTCTTTAAGTTTGCGCTCAAATGTTTTTTCGCCACTCAAATGCGTGTTTTTAATAAGTTGCTGACTGATTGTTGACGCACCTTCTTTCAATTTTCCGCTTTTGATGTTGTGAAGCATCGCGCCAGCCATTCGCTTATAGTTCAATCCTTTATGGTTATAAAACTGCTTGTCTTCAATCGAAATGAAGGCGTTTTTTGTTTGTTCATTCAGCGTTTCAATCGCGCAAAAATCACTGTTAAATTGGTTGTCGTCTTCCAAAGGTTTGTTTTCAAGGGAATAGATATCAATCGAAAGTGACGGGCTTGTCAGCGCTTCGACATTCAGGGGTATAGATTGGAATTTGAGATAGTTTATGCCGATGTATGTCCCGCAAAAGACCACTGCAAATGTTCCCAAAAGCAAAACCGAAATCAGACAAATTTTGACAATTTTCTTCATTTTTCTATTATGTGTTGAAATTTGCTAAAAATGCAAAGATTTAACTTGCCAAAGTTTTTATTTTTTTGTATAATATTGTCATGAAATATTACATAGTGACTTATGGTTGCCAAATGAATGTGCATGAAAGTGAAAAGTTGGCATCAATTTGCGAAAAAATGGGCTACACCTTGGCGGACAGTCGCGAAAACGCAGATTTGATTATCTTCAACACTTGTGCCATTCGAGAGGGCGCGGAAGACAGATTTTTTGGAAATGTTGGGGCTTTGAAAAAATTGAAAAAACAAAGACCTGACCTTATCATTGCCGTATGCGGATGTTCCACTCAAAAAGAGAGCACCGCAAACTATATCTTCAAAACTTTTCCATTTGTTGATATTGTGATTGGAACTTTCAATTTGCCACAGTTTGAGCATTATGTCAACGCTGTCAAATTTGGAAGGCAACTTAAACTGCAAAGTGAAGGTGACATTGACGAAGAACAAGGGTATAAGCGCACAAGCGGGGATAATGCTTGGGTGAACATAATGCAAGGATGCAACAACTTTTGCACATATTGCATTGTGCCATATGTTCGTGGCAGGGAAAAGAGCCGTCAAGAGAAGAACATCTTGGAAGAAGTGGAAAATTGCGTCAAAGAAGGCTACAAAAAAATCACACTTTTGGGGCAAAATGTCAATTCATATGGCAAAGATTTGACGCCAATCGTGCCTTTTTCAAAACTTCTTCATGATATTTGCAAAATTGAAGGCGATTTCAAAATTTCCTTCATGACTTCTCATCCAAAAGATTTGACCGACGATGTCATCGATGCGATTGCCAGCGAAGATAAAATTTTGAAAGAAATTCATCTTCCAGCGCAAAGTGGAAACAATCGAATTTTGGCTCTTATGAACAGGCGGTATACGCGAGAAAAATATCTGGGCATAATCAAAAAAATTCGCGAAAAAATTCCAGACGCAAGGATAACAAGCGACTTCATTGTTGGCTTTCCAACCGAAACTGACGAAGAGTTCGCAGATACACTTTCGCTTGTCCAGGAAGTGAAATTTGATGGAATTTTTGCCTTTATGTTCTCACCGCGCGAAGGCACGACGGCAAGCAAAATGGACGGGCAAATTCCACTCAAAGTGAAGAAAAAAAGGGTCAATGAACTTTTGGCTCTGGAAAAGAAAATTCAGGAAGAAAAGAAATGAAAGAAGAAAAAAATATCGGAAAAATCAAAGAACCGTCGCCAATGATAAGGCAGTATTTGCAGGTCAAAGAGCAATATAAAGACTGCGTGCTTTTCTATCGTCTTGGCGATTTCTATGAGTTCTTTTTCGAAGATGCTGTGGAGATGTCCAAAGTTTTGGAGTTGACTCTCACAGGGAAAGATTGTGGCATGGATGAGCGCGCGCCAATGTGCGGAGTGCCATATCACTCGGCGGACAGTTACATTGCCAAACTTGTTTCGCTTGGATATAAAGTTGCCATTTGTGAGCAGACCGGCGAGATTGTCAAA
The DNA here is from genome assembly GCA_964400145.1 of uncultured Lachnospiraceae bacterium. Taxonomy (GTDB): domain Bacteria; phylum Bacillota; class Clostridia; order Christensenellales; family UBA1242; genus Caccovivens. The sequence goes on from CAYNTF010000001.1 coordinate 6,104, forward strand.
AACAGCAAAGACCCTGTCAGGCGCGAAGTGGTGCGTGTGGTCACAGCGGGCACTGTTATTGAAAGTGAAATGCTGGATGAAAACCGCAACAATTTCATTATGTCGCTTTTTCTTGAAGGGGACAAGTTGTCTGTTGCATATGCCGACATTTCAACGGGCGAATTGAATTTATGCCACATGGTCGGCGGGCTTGACAGCAATTTCAGCGACCTTTTAAGTCGCGTTGTGCCAGCGCAAGTGATTGGTGACGGTCGGGCAAAGGTCTTTTATGAAAACTTGCCTGTCATGCGACTTGGTGTCTATCCAAAATTTGAGCAGTATTTGGATTTTGCATTTGAATATTCTCACGCAAAAGATAATGTTTGCCGTCAGTTTGGCGATAATGCGCTGAATGTTTTTGAACTTAAATCCAACAAACAAGATGTTTCGGCACTTGGTGGACTTTTGGAATATTTGAACGAAACTCAAAAGAAAGCACTCAGGAATATTTCCAAAATTAACAAGGTTAAAAACGACAAATTTATGACCATAGACATGAACACAAGACGAAATTTGGAACTTGTGGAAAGCATTCGTGAGCGAAAAAAATATGGCTCACTCTTGTGGCTTATGGACAAGACAAAAACAAGCATGGGAGCAAGAAAATTCAGGGCGATTTTTGACCAACCGCTGATGTCATCCACCGAAATCAACGAAAGGCTTGACGCAGTGGAAGAACTGACGAAAAATCTCATCATGCGCGACCGCCTGACTGAAATTTTGTCAAACATCAGAGATATTGAAAGAATTTCTGCCAAGATTGCATATTCAACCGCAACTCCGCCAGACCTTTTGAGCCTTAAAATGTCTTTGCAAGAGATTCCAAATCTTCAAGACATATTGGTGAACATCAAAAGCAAAAAATTGGTGCAAGAACGCGAAAATTTGAAGAATTTTGATGAAATTGTGGCACTTTTGGACAGAGCAATCGACCCAAAAGCGTCCGCGAATATGAAAGATGGGGGATATATTCGCGAAGGATTTAACGACGACCTTGACAAACTGCGTCACGCAAAAGAAATTGCCGACAAAGAAAAGAAAGAGTTGGAAAGAATTGAGCGCGAAAAGACGGGCATAAAGAACTTGAAGATTGAAAGCAACAATGTTTTTGGGTTATATATTGAAGTGAGCAAGGGGCAGTCCGAACTTGTGCCACTTCGTTACACTCGAAAGCAAACACTTGCCAACGCAGAAAGATACACCACGCCAGAACTTAAAGTGATTGAAGACCGGCTATATTCTTCCGAAGAAGAAGCGGTCAAAATGGAAGACAAGTTATACAAAATGCTGATTGAATATCTTTGCAATTATTTGGAAGAGTTTTCAAACGCGTCAAAGATTATTGCCAGCATTGATGTTTTGAACTCTCTTGCCGTTGTTGCGGTGAAGTATAACTTCTGCAAACCCGTCATCAACAAAAATATCAAGAAGATTGAGATTATCGACGGGCGACATCCAATCGTCGAACATTTTTCAAGTTCGTTCATATCAAATGACACACTTTTGGACTGCGACGAAAATCGTATGATGATAATCACAGGTCCAAACATGGCGGGAAAAAGCACATATATGCGTCAGGTTGCAATCATAACATTTTTGGCACATATCGGCAGTTTTGTGCCAGCAAAGAGCGCAAATATTTCCATCACAGACCGAATTTTCACCCGCGTTGGCGCAAGCGATGACCTTGCTTTTGGTCAAAGCACTTTCATGGTTGAAATGAGTGAAGTTGCCAACATATTACAAAATGCCACCGACAAAAGTTTGGTGGTTTTGGATGAAATTGGGCGCGGAACTTCCACTTTTGACGGCTTGGCGATTGCGTGGGCAGTGGTGGAATATATTTGCAAAAACTTGAATTGCAAAACCTTGTTTGCAACGCACTATCACGAACTCTCGGAGTTGGAAGGGCTGATTTCTGGTGTGAAGAACTATAAAATCACCGTCAAAGAACTTGCCGACAGCGTGGTTTTCCTGCGCAAAATTGTTCGCGGGGCAACAAACAAAAGTTTCGGAATCGAAGTGGCGCGTCTTGCGGGCGTTCCAGAGAATGTCATCGAGCGCGCAAAAGAAATAAGTGTCAATTTGGAGAAAGTCAATCAAAAACTTGACATGGACATTTTCGGCGAAGACGAAGAAAAGCGAAAAGCAGAGAAGAACATAAAAATCGGACAGGAAATACTTTCCGTTTTGCGAGATTTGGACATCAATCGCATCACACCAATCGAAAGTTTTGAAATTTTGCAAAATCTTCTTGAACGCGCGAAGAATGAAAAAAAGTGATATTTGAAAATTATCATAGGGGGATAAAATATGGCTATAAATGTGTTGCCACCAAGGGTCTATAACCGAATTTCAGCAGGCGAAGTTGTCGAGAAACCGGCGTCTGTGGTGAAAGAACTTGTTGAGAACAGTCTAGACGCGGGGGCAAGTCAAATCACTGTGGAGATTGAAGGCGGTGGCATCAAAAAAATTTCCGTTTCAGATAACGGTTGCGGAATTTCAAAGAAAGATTTGCCACTTGCATTTTTGCCACACGCCACAAGCAAAATCAACAATATTGACGATTTGGATAACATCAGCACGCTGGGGTTTCGCGGTGAAGCGCTGGCGAGCATTGCTTCTGTTTCAATGGTCAAACTGACCACGAAAACCAAAGATTCAGAATTTGGATATAAAATCGAAGCCAATGGTGGAGAAATTTCCAACATAACCGAACTTGCAAGGGTTGATGGCACAAGCGTTTCGGTGGAAAATTTGTTTTACAACACTCCTGCACGCGCAAAATTTTTGAGAAAACCAAAAAGTGAAGAGTCGGACATCACTCATTTGATGGAAAAGTTTATGCTTTCCAAACCAGAAGTTGAGTTTTGCTATGTTGTTGACGGAAAAGAAATCTATCGAAGTGCATCTTGCGGTTTGGACGAAGTGATTTATCTCATCTATGGCAGAGATGTTTACGACAACCTTTTGAAGTTAGACCACAAGGATGACGGCATTCAGGTGAGCGGGTATGTTGTTTCACCAAAGTTGTCTAAACCGAACCGCACCTATCAATCGCTTTTTGTCAATGGGCGCTATGTGGAAAACTATATGGTTTCCGCTTGCGTGCAAAATGTTTATTCTTCCATGCTGATGAAAGGTCGGTTTCCGATTTATGTCATCAAACTTGACATACCTTTTGACCGTGTGGATGTCAATGTTCATCCAAACAAAAAGGAAGTTAAATTTGACAATTCTTCAAAAATTTTCGGAATAATCAATCGCGCAGTCGAAAAGGCGCTTGTCGGGGCAAACTTGATTGCTGAATTTTTTGAGCGAGAAGAAAAAATGTGGAGTGGGGTCATCAACAAAGATAAACTTGACCCTTTGCAAGAAGAGAACAACCTTGCTCGAACGGGTTTTGATGCATATCAAAAGACCAACTTGGACAAGATGTTCGAAGCGCAAGGCGCAAAACAGATTAAGGTTGATGACGAATTGTTGAGCCAAAAATTTCTCACGCAAGCAGACTACAAAAAGAAAGGCATTGATGTCATAAATATGCCTGATTTCAATTCAGTGAAATCGGAAGATAAGAAAAAGAAGAACCGTCCGGGTGGAAACATCTTTTTTGACAGTTCTGGCGAAGGAATTTTGTATGAAGTTGAACTTGCTGTCAAAGAAAAAATGAAGCAAGAAGAACCTTCAAAGAAAAATGAGCAAAATTTGCAAAAGAACACGCAAAATTTTGTTGAAGACAGTTTCTTGAAGGTCAGAGCAGAAGAAATTAAAATTGTTGGCGTGGTTTTCAAAACATATATCATAACCGAATTTGGCGACAGTCTGTATGTCATTGACCAGCATGCCATGCATGAGCGCCAAAATTATGAAAAACTAAAAGCGGAAATTGAGAAAGGGAATGTTGCAAAACAAGATTTGCTTATACCATTTGACATTGTGACAAATTCCAAAGAGCGCACCATTTTGGAAGAAAGATTGCAAAATTTGAAGAAGATAGGCTTTGAAATTGAACAAAATGGCAACACTTTCAAGGTTAAGTCGGTGCCATTTGTGCTTTCTGGCATGAATTTGGACAAATTTATCCAAGAGATTTTGCAAGATGACAGCCTGAAAGACATTTCTGCAAGCGGACTCATCAACGAAAAACTTTGCCAAAGTGCCTGCAAGCACTCCATACGCGCTGGCGACAGCATTTCAAAAGATGAAATTTTGTATTTGATTGACAAAATCAAGGAGAGCGTGCCACTTTGTCCGCATGGCAGACCAATTATTGTCAAAATCACGATGAAAGAATTGGAAAAAATGTTCAAAAGAACGCTGTGATTTTCAAGTTTTAGAAGGGCGATATGAAAAAAGATAAAGTTATCTTCATTTTGGGTCCAACTGCTGTTGGCAAAACCTTTGTGGGTGTGAATTTGGCAAAAAAGTTTGGCGGAGAAGTTATTTCTGCCGACAGCGTTCAGATTTTTTGCGGGCTTGACATCGGTTCGGCAAAGGTTACTGAACAAGAAATGAACGGCGTGACTCACCACGGAATCGATATTTGCCAGCCTGACGAAGAGTTTTCTGTCTATGATTTTGTGGAATACACGCGCAAGAAAATCAAAGAAATTGTCGCGCGTGGAAACCTTCCAATCGTGGTTGGTGGAACGGGGTTGTATATCAAAGCACTTGTTTTGGGGTATAATTTCGGCGGGGTTGATAAGGACAAAAACTTGCGTGATGAGTTGGAAAAACTTGCAGACGAAAACGGCAATGAAATTCTCTATGAGAAATTGGAACAACTTGACGAAAGTCTAGCGAAAAAGACGGATAAGAACAATCGTGTGCGACTTGTCAGGGCGTTGGAAATTGCCATGTCGCAGGGCGAGAAAAAGACTTCAAGCGTTGACATTCATCCGCTTATCATCGCTTTGAACAAGCCGAGAGATGTGCTTTATGACAGCATCAACAAACGAGTTGACGAGATGATTGCAACAGGGCTTGTGGACGAAGTTAAGTCGCTTCGTGCAACGGGGCTGACGCGCGAGAATCAATCTATGCATGCGATTGGATATAAAGAAGTTTTGGCATATTTGGACGGGGAAATTTCCTTTGAAAAATGCGTCGAACTTGTCAAACAGCACAGTCGAAATTATGCAAAAAGGCAGTTAACTTTTCTGCGCGGAATGAACGATGTTGTTTTTGTTGATGTCGAAGATAAACAAAAGGCGCTTGAAAGAGTGGAAAATTTAGTGGGGGATTTTTTGAAAAATGAAAAAGTTGAGTGAGATTTTAAGGAAAAAGGAAAAGACCTTGCAAGAAAAAGAGAAGAAAAATGCAAACAAAAAAAGTCAATCAAAGGAGAGTGCCGTTCAATCAGACGGCGTAAAATTGAAAGCGCAATGCGAATTGAAGAGTAAAAAAAGAGGAGATATGATTGACGAAGATTTGAAGCAAATTGAGTATATCGAAAACGAACTTTCAACAAAATTCAAAGAAATTGAACGAGTGGCGTATGTCAATCAGAAAAAAGTGCTGGATGCTTTCCGAGAAATTGGTGTGACGACGGCACATTTTGCCGGCACAACAGGCTATGGCTACACAGACAAAGGTCGTGACGATTTTGCGCGAGTGGTGGCAACAATTTTTGGCGCGGAAGATGCACTTTGTTCGCCACATCTCACATGCGGAACTCACACGATTGCCACGGCGCTTTATGGACTTTTGCGTCCAAAAGACACTCTTCTTTCCATAACGGGCGACTTATATGATACGCTCACCGACACGCTTTACGGCAAAGATAACGGCAGTTTGGAGAGTTTGGGCGTAAATATCAAATTTATCAACCTAAAAAACGGCACTTTTGATGAAGAAAAAATCTTTAAAGAAGTGAAAAAACTTAAACCACGCGTGATTTTTGTGCAAAAATCAAGAGGTTATTCGAACAGGCGTGCGCTTTCTTGCTGTGAAATGCAACCAATTTTCAGCGAAATCAAACGACTTTCGCCAAGTTCCTTCATCGTGGTCGACAACTGCTACGGCGAATTTGTCGAAGAAATTGAGCCAACAAATGTCGGCGCTGATGTTTGCGTGGGGTCATTTATCAAAAATTTGGGCGGTTCTCTTGCACCAACGGGTGGCTATATTGTGGGCACAAAGAAGGCGCTTGAAAAAATCGAAAACCGCTTCACATGCCCTTCACTTGGTCGCGAAACGGGAAGTTACGAAGGTGGTTATCGCTTGTTTTATCAAGGGCTTTTTCTGGCGCCACATGTTGTCAGTCAAGCGGTTAAGGGAAGTTTGTTGATTGGCGAAGTTATGAAAAGACAGGGATATCAAATCATACCAAAAACGGACGAAAAACCTTGCGATATAATCAAAAGCGTGGTGTTTGACAGCGAAAAAGAACTCATTTCTTTTGTGCAACTCATTCAAAAACTCTCGCCGGTTGACAGCAGTTTTGTGCCAATGCCATATGCCATGGCAGGCTACACCACCGATGTCATCATGGCGGCAGGAACATTTGTTGAAGGGGCATCGCTGGAACTTTCATGCGACAGTCCAATCAAAAAACCATATATTGCCTATTTTCAGGGCGGAATAACTTATGAGCAACTCAAAATTGTGGCTTGCACGCTTCTTCATTTTAAGAGTAAAAATAAAAATTAAAGAAGAGTAATAAAATAAGTTAAAAATTAAATAAGAAAAAGTGAAAAATTAAAATTGGCAAACAATATGATAAAAAGAAAAGCCGAGATGCTTTGTTAAAGCGACAAACTTAAACGAGGCTTAACATAAAAGAAAAAAGATGTTTAAAAGAACAGAAGAATATAAAAGACAAAGCATACAAAAATATCTCTGTTCTTTTTTGTTGAACATTTTAATAAGATAAGATATGGTCAAGTCTTATAAGGCACATTCGTTCATGAATGGTTTGCGATTCTCATGCGTCAACGCGCTCAAAGCAAACAGAGTGAAGATTGTTGTCACCGCAATTTTGATTTTGATAGCCATTTCCACAGGTGTCTTTGTTGCCATCAAAAGCAAAGGAAGTGATTTGTGTAATCTTCAAGAAATTTCCTTGAGTGATTTCTATTCTGGTTTTGTGGCGTCAGCGTCGGCGTTTGGCGCGCGCTGTTTTTCGCTTGTTGTCAATGTTCTCATTTTGGTGGCGCTGTCCTTTTCGCCATATCTTTTTCCGCTTTCAATTTTGCTTTTTGTCTATCGCGCATATCTCTTTGGACTCAATTTTGCGCTCATCTTCATTTTTTATGGGATAGGGTCGGCGTTCACCGCGGTGGTCATAATTCTGCCTTGCCAACTTTTGATGATTTTTGTGCTTTTGATGTTCTATCTGATTTTGGAGCGGATGAATTGTAATTGCAAAAAATTCGGGGGTTCTGATTGCAATCGTTTGATGTTCATTCTCATGAGTTTTTTACTTCTTTTGTTGATAAATCTTGCCGAAACAATCTTGCTTTTGCTTCTCAGTGGGCGAGTGATTTTGGTGATTTAACATTATTTTTTTAATATGATTTGACAAATATATTTTTGCCAAATGTGATTTAATAGGCTATTATTTGCCAGAGATTTTTTGACCAAGAGCGATGATTTATCAAAGATGATTTGATGTGTTTTTTAAGTTAGTATAAAATCTTTCCTTTTGAAAAAACTATCAAAAAGGAGAGATTTTGGATGGGACGATTGAATTACATATTAAAACAAATTTCAATATTTGGTGTGTTATGTTGCATAACACTCACAATATTTTGTGGTAGTATGCAAAGTTTTGTGAATACTGCCTATGCCAACAACGATGTTGATATAACAAGCAAAAGTGCCATTTTGATGGAATATGACAGCGGGGAAACTCTTTTTGCAAAGGACGAAACGGAGCATCTTCCTGTGGCAAGCATGGTGAAAATGATGACCATTTTGATTGCTCTTGAAGAACTTGATGCGGGCAATGTTTCGCTTGATACACTCATCACCACAACAGAGAACGCGTCGAGCATGGGTGGTTCTCAGGTCTTTCTTGACCCTTATGTTGACTATACCTTTGAAGACCTTTTGAAGTCCGTCATCATGGCTTCTGCCAACGACGCCTCTGTGGCACTTGCGGAATATTTCAATGGCAATGAAAAGGCGTTTGTCAACCGAATGAACAAGCGAGCAAAAGAACTTGGTATGACCGACACAAACTATGTTAACTGCACGGGTTTGCCAGCACCTGAACAATATTCTTCCGCAAAAGACACCGCCCTTCTTTTGAAAGAGATTTTGAAGCATGACGCATATCATGATTATTCCACCATTTGGATGGATGAACTGGTGCATCCTTCTGGTCGAACAACTGAACTTGTCAACACAAACAGACTTATCAGATATTATCAAGGATGCGACGGCGGAAAGACGGGCTCAACGAATGAAGCGGGTTGTTGCTTGGGGGCTTCTGCAAAACGCGGGGATATGCGTCTGATTTCGGTTGTGGTCGGAGCACCAAACAGCACGACAAGATTTAATGAAAGTGCGTCGCTTTTTAACTATGGCTTTGCAAATTTTGAGTCCAAAAAATTGGTGGACAGTGCTGTTGCGATTGACAATGTTGAAGTCAGCAAAGGCAAGGTTGCAAGCGTGGATGTCTTTGCCGAAGAAGACTTTTCGGCAGTTGTCAAAAAAGGTGACAATTCAAGTTATGATGTCAGTGTGGAAATTGACGATATCATCAAAGCGCCGACAAAATCGGGCGAAAAAGTGGGCGAAGCAGTCGTCACAAAAAACGGTCAAATTATCAAAAAAATTCCAATCATTGTGCGAGAAGATGTCAAACACCTATCTTGGTTTGAAACAGCACAAAAAGTTGTTGAGAAGTGGTAAAAATTTGCTTGACAACAGAGTATGACATCTGTGGCGATATTAGAGTTTTTCGTCAGCATTTGAATTATGTTTCTCATCAAAGTTTGGAATTGGCGTTTGGTATGAGCATTTAACATAAGAGATTTTTATATGTCCATAATTTTCATTCATTATCAATTATCATATGAATATCACAAGAAAAAAGGTGCATGAGCATCTTTTTTCTTGCTTTTCTTGCAATTTTATTTGATTTTGACAACAAAGAATGATATAATGACAAGGTATGGAAACAGCCGAAAACACGCCTATCGACAATTCGACCGAGCAAACACAGCAAGATATGCTCTTGGCGTCAGATGAATATCGTTTCAAGTTGGACAACTTTGAAGGTCCACTGGATTTATTGTTGCACCTTATCAAAGAAGCCAAACTTGACATAACGACGGTCAAACTTGCTGACATAACGGAGCAATATTTGGAATATATGCAAGACATCAAAAGTGTCGATATGGACAAGGCGAGCGAATTTATCACTGTGGCGGCAACACTGATTGAGATTAAATCAAAAAGTGTCCTTCCTGTTGAAAAGGAAGAACTGCCAGATGAAGAAGACGAAGAAGCCTTACTTTTGCGCCGTTTGAAAGAATATGAACTCTTCAAGGAAGCCAGCAAAAATATGAAGGAAATTGAAGATGTCAACAAACTATATCGCGCACCGGGAAAAGAAACTGAAAAAGTGAAAATTATCGTCAAAGATATGGTGCTTGACCAACTTCTTGATGCTTTTGCAAAGTTGATGGCGCGCGAAGAATTGAAAAAGGTTGTCAAATCAGAAGGTCCGAAGAAAATTGTCAAAGACCGCTTCACAGTGGCAGAAAAAATTATTTCCATCAGAAATTTTGCAAAAGAACGCTCGCGTTTTGAGTTTGAAGAACTTTTCGAAGATGACATGACCAAAAGCGAACTTATCAACACATTTTTGGCGCTTTTGGAACTGTTGAAACTGCAAACCATCAAAGTTATTCAAAGTGGAATTTTCGGAAAAATTGTCATTACGGCAAATGAGGTGTGAGAATGAATGTTGAAAATAAGAAAAATTTAAAAGAAATCGTGTTTTCCGTTCTTTTTGTTGCGGGTGAAGGGATTGAAAGAGATTTTATCATTCAAAAATTGAACCTTACTGACAAAGAATTGGATAAGGTGGTTGAAGAACTTAAAAAAGAATATGCTGACGACAAGGGTGTTCATATCATAACATACAAAAACAAGTTGCAACTCGCTTCAAACCCTGCCTATGCGGACTACATAAGCGAAGTGCTGAACCCAATCCGCGAAAAAACGCTGACTCGCTCAGCGCTTGAAACTTTGGCGATAATTGCCTACAAACAGCCGGTCACAAAGTTGGAGATTGAAGAAATTCGTGGCGTCAACAACTGCGACTATGCCATTCAAATTCTTCTTGACCAAAATGTCATTGAAGTTGTGGGGCGCAAAGACGCTGTTGGAAAACCACTGCTTTTTGGCACGACAGACAACTTTTTGAAGAGATTTAATCTCACAGACCTTGCCGAACTGCCTGATTATGAAGGGCTTTTGGAAAGAATTAAGGTGATTGAAGAAGGGGAAGTCACACCGCAAAGTGACAGCCTTTATAACGAATTTAAACTGCCAGATGAAGAAGAACTGCCAGACTTTTTGAAAGATGAAGAGAACTTGCAAAAGGTTGACAGCACCGATGTTGGCGCGTGAGCGAATTGCTCAAAATCTTCGTTTTATTGTCAAGTTTGTGTGCATATAATATTGCATGGACAAACAGAAGTTATATGGAAAAAATTATGACCAGACAAAACTCAAACATCGTTTCTCGTTGAAGTTTATCCTTGCAACTGCGGGAGCGATGGTGCTGGTGGTTGTTATCGTTGCAGTTTGTTTGAGCGTGTTTCTATGAGAAAAATTTTCAAGCGAACTGAAAGAAAAATGTCCGTTCATTTTGTCAGCGTTGTCATTTGGATTTGGTTGTTTTTTTGTGTGGGACTGCAATCGGCGTTGTCTTATATTATTGCAATCATAATTCATGAACTTGGGCATTTTTTCGTCGCCAAACATCTTGGCTATAAACTTTCTCATTTTGCGCTTTCGCCATACGGCGTGGCGCTTTCTTATTACAAACAAAATTTGGACTTTCGCCACGAAATCAAAATTGCGCTGGCTGGGCCATTTGCAAATATCTTTTCCGCTTTTTTGGTGGTGGGTGTTTGGTGGCTTGTGCCGAGTGTATATTTTTTCACTTCAAGTTTTGTGGAGATTTCCGTCATCTTGGCGCTTGTCAATCTTTTGCCGGCATATCCGCTTGATGGTGGGCGCATTTTTGTTGCATCCTTTTCGCAGATTTGTGACGAACGGCGCGCAAAAAAAATCACAATTTTCACAAACATTTTTTTGAGCGCTTTTTTTATGCTCATGTTTGTGATATTTTTGTTCATAAATTTCAATCCAACATATTTTCTCTTTGCATTTTTCTTGATTACGGGGGTGTTAGATTTGAACTTTTCGACCAAATATGAAAAAGTCAACATTTTTTGCAAAACGACGAAAAATTTTGTCAAACCAACCATGCTTTGCGTCAACTATGATGTGAAGATAAAAGATTTGCTGGCAAAAATTCAGCCTTCAAAAACATTTATTTTTTGCCTTGTGCTTGAAAATGGGCGAGTTGTGAATATAAGCGAAAAAATGGTTGTAAATCTTTCGCTCACTTATGGCTATGATTGCAAATTGGGCGAGATTTTCAAGTCTTAATCTGTTTTTGAGCGAATTTTTGGGCAAGATTTTAAATGTCTAATTTGATTTTTGCCGGTGGAAAAAATTTTATTTATTTTCCAAAAATGGTATCAAACGATCGATGTTTTTTCTCTCAAATTCATACAATTTGTCGATAATTTCGTCGAGTTCGGGAGATATTCCTTTGTGGTCATCTTTGTCTTTTATGCAAGTGATTATGCCCATAAATGTGCCGATAAGCATCATTTCGGCAATGTTTCGCGTGGATTTGTCCATCAGCGTTCCCATGTTGACGGCGCTCCAAAGTCTTGCCTTTTCAATCCAATTATTGTCCTTGATGTCTTCAATTTTTTCTGCCTTGGCGAACTGTTCGCACTCTTTTGCAAGGCAGGAATATTCATCTTCTTCCTTGGCGAGTTCCTCAATCAATTTCTTGTCATCAGTTTTTGTGATTATGTCTTCGATTGATTGAATTGCCGTGCGAGTGTTTTGATAGATTGCATTGAGATATTGCGTGACTTTTTCTTTTTCATCCATAATTTTACTCCTTTTAAACTTTAACCAAAATAAAATTTCCAGCGACCAGCGAGAAGAATTTTTGATTTAAACTTATTTTGAGCGCTTTTTGTTAAGTTATACATAACATATCACCAAAAATCGACAAAGTTCTTATGCATATAAGCGGTTTAATTTCTCAAAATAATCGCATGAGAACTTCGACCAAAATTTTGATTGTCATCACGCTTGCACTTTTTGTTGCAAACATATTTTTGGCGCAATATCTTCTCTCGGCGGTCATTCCAACGGGTGACGGCTTTGAGTTGAGTTTCACTCCGCTTGCGTGGGTGGCACTTGCTTTGCAAGTTTTGTCGATTATTTCTTCAACAATTCTGTTTTTTAGATTTCTCAAAACTCAACGCCTTTCAAATGCCATCTTCTTTTCGGTTGCTCCACTCACTCTTGTCTACGGAATTTTCATGGTATACATCGTTGGCGTCAAAAACATGACAGGCACACTTGCGGAATCTGTTCGCGCAACACTGAACATCGCCACGGCGGAAGAGTCATATAACAATCTTCTTTGGGCGGGGTTGGCGACGCTGATCTATCTGGTCGTCATATTTGTCATCATTTTGTTTGCCTGTCGACCACTTTCCAAAGTGGAAAAAGCAACCGAAAAACTTGGCGACGGGCGAATGAAATATGACGATTTCAAACTTGGCGGTGGCAAGCAGTTCCGAGAAATTGAAAATTCACTTAACAAAATTAATTATAACTACAAAGAAAAAGAGAATAAAATTCGCAAAACCAATTTGGAAGCGCAAAAATTTGTGCCTAAGCAATTTCTTAAATTTTTGGGTAAGAACAGCATTGAAGAGTTGGAACTTGGCAATCAAGTCAAGAAGAATGCCACGACTTTGTTTTGTGAACTTAAAAGTTCGACGAACGAGAGTCGCAGTTTAAGTTTGGAAGAAAATTTCAATTACATCAACTCTTATTTCAAAGTGGTCGCGCCATTAATTCGAAAATTTGACGGTTTTATCGACAAATATTTGGGCGACGGCATGCTTTCTGTTTTTTCAAAACCGCGTGACGCCATTGAATGTGCTCATGCAATTTTGCGCGCGATTGAAGTGAAGAACAAAAGCCAAAAGGAACTTCCAGCGATTGATGCCCGAATTTCAATCAATACGGGCGAGATAATTTTTGGAATTGTCGGCGAAGAAGAGCGTAAAAGTCCAACAATCATTTCTGATGTTGTCAATTTGGCGAGCAAAATGGAAGAGATAAACCTTTTCATTGGAACAAAACTTCTGATTTCCAAAACATCGCTCAATGAACTTCCGCAGAAGTTCGAATTTGACCACAGATATGTCGGCGCTTTATCGCTTGAAGACGGGTTGCAGTTGCCACTCTATGAAAGTTTGAATTATTATCAAAAAAGTAAGCGTGAAAAATTGAAGAAATTGAAAAATAAGTTTGAAGGCGGGGTTCGTGCATATAATTCAAAAAATTATGCCGAAGCGAAGCAGATTTTTGAATATGTTCTTCATTATATCCCAGATGACAAGCCTTCGTTTGTATATTTCAACAAAGCGGTTGAAAAGTTGAAGGATGTGGCATAGACTTGGACGAAGTTAAATTGTCTGTATCTTAAAAATGAAAACACAGTGTTAAAATTCAAAAATCACTTCATAAAGAATGCCTTTCAAAAAGAAAGGCGACTTAAAAATTTCATGAGAGTTTGTTTGCTTGACAAGAGATGGTGTTTTGTTCTAAAATATCGTCAAGGTGAAAGAAATTTAACCAATGAAGCGAAAAAACAAGTTATACAAAAAATGCCCAAGATGTGGGAATAGATGCCTTGTGAACCAAACTGAATGTGAAGAGTGTGGTTTGCTTTTTTCGCGCTTGGAATTTGCTTCAAACAAAATGGCAAAGAAAAAACTGATACACTTTGACTATGATTATGTTATATACACCAAAGATTTACCAAAAGATGTCACGCGCTGGAAACTGATTTTGTTGACAATTTTCACGGGAATTTTTGGTGGGCATTATTATTATGTTGGCAAATATATCAAAGGTTTGCTGATGACAGCATCCTTTGTTTATCTTTTGTTTTGCACCATCTTCAACGCGCAACTTGCAGAATTTCTTGAAACTTACTATCTTTATTTTCCAATCGGAGTTTCCGCTTTTGCGTGGATGTTGAGTTTGGTTTTTGTGGTATCAAACAAATTTAAAGTGCCAATCACAGTGGATATGTCGGCTTGGGCGGATAGGGAGATAAAACAAAAACTTGAAGATTTAAAAAAGACAGGAAAAGAACTGAAAAAAGAGAATTTTGCGCGCGTTGATGAAAATTCTCAAACCAAATCAGCACAAAAAGACACAGTTCAAAATCTCAAAAAGGACAGTTTTGAAATTATAGAAAAAGTGCTTGGAATAAAGAAAAAATAAAATTGTGATAAAGAAAAATATTGGATAAAGAAAAATAAAAAAGGGGTTCAGTTGAAATGAGAGTTGTTGTTGGAATCTCTGGCGGAGTGGACAGCAGTGTTGCAGCATACCTTTTGAAAGAACAGGGGCATGATGTGATTGGGCTTTTTATGATAAATTGGGAAGAAGGCGAAGAGTGCACCGCCGAAGACGATTTTGAAGATGTGAAAAGAGTGTGCAACAAGATTGGCATTCCATATTTTTCTGTGAACTATGCGAAGGAATATTATCAGCGCGTCTTTCAGTATTTTTTGGATGAATATAAGGCGGGTCGGACGCCAAATCCAGATGTTTTGTGCAATCGTGAAATCAAATTTGGACCATTTTTGGAAAAGGCAAGACAGTTGGGCGCGGATATGATTGCCACAGGGCACTATGCAAAAACTTATCAAAAGGATGGCAAAACATATTTGGCTAAGGCGAAAGATTTGACAAAAGACCAATCATATTTTTTAAATCAACTTTCGCAAGAACAACTTTCATCCGTGATTTTTCCGCTTGCCGACATTGAAAAGAGCAAGGTGCGCGAAATTGCCAAAAAATTGGAACTCTCCAATGCCGAAAAAAAAGACTCCACAGGAATTTGTTTTATTGGCGAAAGAAATTTCAGGAAATTTTTGAAAGAATATCTTCCAGCGCAAGAAGGGGACATTTGCACGCTTGACGGCAAAGTTGTTGGGCGACATGAAGGACTGATGTATTACACCATTGGTCAAAGACGCGGACTCAACATTGGCGGAAAACATGACGGCAATGGCGAGCGCTGGTTTGTGATTAAGAAAGATTTGAACAAAAACATTCTCTATGTCAGTCAAGGGGAGTGTGAAGAACTTTTTTCAAACGGGCTTTATGCCAACACTTTCAACTGGATTCCACAGAAGCCAAAGGAAAAAGAATTTGATTGTTTTGCAAAATTTCGCTATCGTCAACCAGACCAAAAAGTGCATGTCACTGTGAGTGGCGAGCACGAAATCAAAGTTGATTTTGCCGAAAAACAGCGTGCAATCACAGAGGGGCAATTTGTGGTGCTATACACGGATGATGGCACTTGTCTTGGCGGGGGAATTATTGACAAAAAATGGTAAAACTCTGAAATCACTGATTGAAAAAGACGGCGAAATGACAAAAGTGTTTAAAATTCAAAATTTGCATACCACAACAAAATATGGTGTATTATGCAATGCATACCACACCATATTTTGTTTTCATTTATTTTTTAGTGACATCAATTAAAACTTCTCGCTGGTTTATTGAACTTGTTTTGATATGTATTTGAGTGCTTGCTTCATGTTTTTGCAAACCTTTTCGCACATGTTTTTTATTTCAGTTGTGGGCTTGATTAAATCAATCACCATGATTGTTCGACAGTTTGCAGTGTGGGCGGAAATTATACCATTTCTTGAATCTTCAAGAACAAAACAATTTTCATTTTTTGTTTTCAGTTTTTTGCAAGCCAAGTTGTAACAATCAGGAGCGGGCTTTCCAAATGAAACATCATTGTCTGTGACAATAACATCAAAAAGTTCGCTTGGTTTGAGTCCAACTTTTTCAAACATGATATTCATTTTCTTTTTGTCATTGCCTGTGACGAGAGCAGTTTTAAAGCCATTATTTTTTAATGTTGCAATGTGATTTGCAAAGTTTTTATCTTTCAATGGTAAGCCGTTTTCACACAGTTCTTCAAGGACAAAAGATGTCAATCTTTCCCAAAATTTGTTTGCATCAATTTCAGGAAAATCTATTGTCATTTTCTTTACTATACTTTTGATTTGTTGCCCGCAGATTCCTTGGTGGTATTTTTCTGAATATTTGATATGAAAGAGATTGCATGTTTGCTTGTAATACTTTTTCCAAATTTTTTCGCTGTCAAAAATGACACCGTCCATATCAAAAATCACTGTGTATTTATCTTCTTTCACTTTCTCTCCATTAAAAAGGGACTTCAAAGAGTCGTATTTATTTCCATAGTCAAAATAGTTAAAATTTCAGGCGATAATTCAAGATGTGAGCAAGGGTATATTTGCATCTTTTGCATGCCACTTAATGATATCATAAGGACAATGATTTTCTTTTGCATACTTTTTTTCCATAAGAAAAGTATGTGGCGCAGAGGAAGAGATTCGAACTCTTGGTGCGATTTCTCGCACACAGCCTTTCCAGGGCTGCACCTTAAACCACTCGGACACCTCTGCATGTGTTTCTTTTCGGTTTTTTCAGTTGCCTTATTTGCACAGATTTTTTTTGATTGCAAATTTGATTTTTGCTGTCCACTTCATTTTTGATAATGGTCGCACCTTTCAATTTTGTGGAACTTTCGTTGAGCCTTGTTAAGTTTAGCACACTTTCACTTAAAAATCAAATGTTTTTGCAAAAATAAATTGCAAGATTTTTTTATTTTTCGAACATAAATCAAAAAATATCTTAAATTTCGCAAACTTATTGACAAATGTCGAATTTTGTGATAACCTTTTTATAAGTGAGGTGGAAATATGTCAAGTGCAAATTGGTGGGATGATAATGATAAGGAAATTATAGAAGATGGGGAAAGTTTCACAATTCTTGGCAATCTTGGCAAAAAATCGTTTGCTCAGGCGGTGCCAAATAGTTCGGTGTATGAGATAGACAGAGATGCAAAAAACTTTCTTCGAAGCAATGACGAATATTGCGGAATTATGATTCAGTGTGGACTTAGAGTCAGAAAAGTGGAAAAGGACGAAAACGGGGAAATTTCTTGCTCTTGGGAGAATGTTGGAAAAGATAAAGATGTTGACAACCATGATGATTTGTCAAGAAATTTGTGATTTTTGCTTTAACTGACAAGTAAAAAATCAGCAAAGACCATGATTTTGAATGGCAATTTTGTTGAACTATAAATGTTTGGACAGTTTGTTGAATTATAGTCTATTTTGAGAAAGTATTTAAAAAAATATTATAACACAATAAGTGAGGCGAAGGCTTTTATCCCTTGCAGTTTTTGCTGAAAAAACTTATTTATTGCCAAAAAATTTTTCGTTATATTTCACGGCAAAGTGATTTGGGTGAATGGCTTTCGCCTTTTCGTGACACTCTTTTGCATGGGCATAATCCTTATTATATAGAAGGCGCGAAAGTTCAACAAGCGGTGTGAAATCTTGACAGTCCTTTTTGATGAAACCTTGCGTTTGCGGTTCTGTGACAAGCGCGGACTTAAACCAAAATATTGCACAATCAGGCTTTTTCAATTTGTCGAAAAGATAGCCAAGTTCGGTGGCAATTTCGGCGTTTGGAGTGTGATTTTTGAGATATGAAAGAAGAATGTCAATGGACTTGCTTGGCTGGTCCATTTTTTCTTGGCATTTGGACAGCATAAGGTGCGCGCCGACAAAGTCAGGGGGATATGTGCCTTCAATTTTTATGAATTTTTTTAAGTTTTGTGCCGACTTTTTATATTGCCCGTTGTAGAAAAGTTCGCGAGCGTAATAATACAGTTCGCGCGGGCTGAAATTCACACCTTTTTTGAGCGCTTTTTGATATAGTTTCAGGTTGCGCTTGGGGTCGCCAGCCACGACTTTGCGGTGTTCAATCTCAATGTCGGTATATTCAATTTTTCCGCATGGTGCGATGACTTCATGCACAAAACCTTGCCACTTAAAATTATTCGCACGCTTCAAAATTCGTTCGCGAAAATAGGTTACACTTGGCTGATTTTCGTTGTTAAAACCGGTGGAATATTGACACATAAAAACATCGACATCTGTGCTTGATTTTTTCAAATTATTGATTTTTTTGATGTTTGCGTCAGTTATCACATCATCGGCGTCCAGCCACATTTGATAGTCGCACGAAGCAAGCGAAAAGGCATAATTTCGTGCCCTAGAAAAATCGTCACACCACTCAAAGTCAAACACTTTGTCAGTGAACTTTTTTGCAATCTCTTTTGTGTCGTCCGTCGAGCCGGTGTCAACAACAATAATCTCGTCAGCAAATTTTTTCGCACAAGTTAAAGCGCGCGCCAAAACGGCACTCTCATTTTTGACAATCATACATAAACTTATCGTGAACATATAGAATTTTCTATTCATGATTTCAAAAAAGTGTCAAAAATTTTTTAAAGAAAATTGTTGAAATAACTTTCAATTTGTTTTGTTTTTGATGATTAAATGTGATATGATGTATTGTCGGAGGTAGTATGAAAAAAATTGCAATCGTAACTGACAGCAACAGTGGAATAACAACAGAAGAAGCGAAAGATTGGGGGTGTTTTCTCATTCCAATGCCTTTCATTATCGGCGGGGAAGAATTCTTTGAAGGTGTCAGTTTAACTCAGGAAAAATTCTATGAAATTCAAAAAAGTGGCAAAAAAATCACCACTTCTCAACCTAATATCAACGATATCGTCATTCTTTGGAAAAACTTGCTTAAAGAATATGACGAGATTGTTCACATTCCAATGTCCAGCGGTCTGAGCCAAAGTTGTGAAACTGCAAAGAGTTTCGCAAAAGACTTCAACGGCAAAGTTCAAGTTGTTGACAATAAACGCGTTTCTGTCACAATGAAACAATCAGTTTTGGATGCCATCAAAATGGCGAAGGAAGGCAAGGACGCAAAACAAATCAAAACATATTTGGAAGAAACAGCACTTGATTCTGCCATATATCTTGTTGTCGACACGCTTAAATATCTCAAACAGGGCGGGCGTATAACTCCTGCTGCGGCTGCGATTGGAACGGTGCTCAACATCAAGCCTGTGCTTCAAATCCAGGGCGGAAAGTTGGACAGCCTTGCAAAAGTGATGAACATCAAAAGCGCAAAAACAAAGATGATTGATGCAATGAAAAAAGATTTGGAAGGCAGATTTGCCAAATTTGTCGCAGACGGTTGCATGAGAATTGATATTGCTCACACTTGCAATGAACAGCAGGCGCAAGATTTTGCAAACGAACTTAAAAAACTTTTCCCAAACATTGAATTGAGTTTTGTTGACGGGCTTTCGCTTTCGATTGCCACTCACACAGGTCCAAAAGTGCTTGCATGTGCATGCACAAGAATTTATCAGTGATTTTTGTGACAATAAATCTTTTTGTTTAAATCAAATTTTGATACGGAGAAAATTTTGTGAAAGATTGTGTTTTTTGTAAGATTGTGAAAGGTGAAATTCCTTGCTACAAAATCTATGAAGACGATTTTGTCTTGGCGTTTTTGGATGCTTCGAATGATTTGTATGGACACACGCTTGTTGTTCCAAAAAAGCATTATCAAAATGTTCAAACTTGCGATGACACCACTCTTTCGCGGGTTATTGAAGCGTGCAAAAAAGTTGGAAATCATTTTGTTGATGATTGTGGCTTTGACGGTTACAATTTGCTCAACAACTCAGGAGAGTCGGCAGGGCAATCGGTTATGCACTTGCACTTTCACATCTTTCCACGCAAAAAAGATGATGGCGAGCATGTTTTGCCAAAACTTTCTGGCTGTGAAGTTGAACTTCAAGAAGTTTGCGACGCAATCAAAATGAAAGAAGAGAAGAAACAAGCGTTGGACGATGAAAACTCTGTGGTTATATACACTGACGGCGCTTGCTCTGGCAATCCAGGTGCGGGTGGCTGGGCGAGCATACTTTCATATAAAGGCAAAGAAAAGGTGCTTTCGGGTGGAGAAGAGATGACCACCAACAATCGCATGGAACTTATGGCGGTGATTAAAGGGTTGGAAAGCGTGAAATCAAATTTGCCTGTGCAGATTTTCAGTGACAGCGCGTATGTTGTCAACGCTTTCAATCAAAATTGGATTGCTTCGTGGCAAAAGAATAATTGGAAGACAAGTGGCAAGGGTGATGTGCTCAACAAAGATTTATGGCAAAGATTGATTGCTCTCACTGAAAAGTTTGATGTGACATTCAACAAAGTTAAAGGTCATGCGGACAACGAATATAACAACCGCTGTGACGAGTTGGCACGCGCGGAGATTTTGAAGTTTAATAATTAAACTTTGAATTTTATCAGGCGAAAATATTTGGTTGAATAGGCGAAAAATTTGAAAAGATTTTTGATTTTAATATTTTCGAATAATCTCAAAATTTACTTAATATCAAAATTTGACAAACTTAAAAATTGGTGGCTTTCAGCCACTTTTTTTATAATATCAACACCAACAGAATTGTGACGATTGTCGAAAGGCAAGCGTGGGTGAATTTTTGCAAAACGAAAAGTTTGACGGGCATTTTGACAGAGTTTAACATTGTCAGCGACTGCAATATCGTGGATATTCCACCAAAACTTATCACAAACGAGCATAAAATTGTCGCAACAGTGGTGTTGGAAAGGGTGGACAAGTCAATGCAACCCTTCGTAATTTCGATTATGCCTTCAAGGAAGTTGGCAAGAGTTTGTGGCAAAAGTGAAAATAACGGCGAAAAGCAGGCAATGACAATGAAGAAAATGGTGATTATGCATCCCACAGAAAGAATTGATTGCACAGAATTTAGAACAATGTCCGACAAATTGAAAACTTTGTTTTGAGAGAACTTTTTGTCTTTTTGATTGTTTTCATCGGTGCATTTTTTTATTTCATCGTCCGCAAATTTTTCATTAATTTTATCCATGCATATATTATTTTCATTTTCGCAACTTGACGAATTTTGGTCATTTTGTGTTTCATTTTTCGCATTCTCTTTTCCTTTTAAATTGCGATATAAAACTCCGTTCAAAAGGGCGCCGATTATGTGGCTGATGAACAAAATATAACCAATTTTTGAACTGTTGAACATGCCAACTCCAACCGCTCCAACAATAAACATTGGCCCAGAAGTTGAGCAAAAAGAAGTCATTTTGAAGGCTTCTTGGCGGGAAATTTTGCCTTGAAGATACAGGTCGGCAACCATTTTTGAGCCGACGGGATAGCCAGAAAGTATCGCCATGCAAAAGGTGTAAATGGAAATTGGCGGAGTTTTGAAAAGTTTGCGACTTAACGGCGAAAACGGGCGGGTGAGCGCGCTTATGGTGTCAAGTGAAGACAGCACTTTGGTGAAAAACATAAACGGCAACACACTTGGCAGAACGCTGAAAGTCCACGCCGAAAGCCCGTCCAAAGATTGTTCTATAAATTTTGCAGGATTGGCAATCATGCAAACAAGAAAAAATGCAACAAAAAAACTTAAAATTATTTTTGTGAAATTTTTTTGTGTTGATTTTTCAAAATTTTGACACTTTTTCAAAGTTTTCTCCTAAAAATATTTGACATTATTATCCAATTTTCTTAAAATAAATTCGTAGTAACTTAAATCATTTGATTTGGGTTGTTTAAATTATTCTATTTCATAGAATTGAAAAAAAGAATGAGGACGGATATGTTTAAGATTGAAAAAATTCTTGATGAAGCAAAGAAACGCCAAAAAACGATTGTTTTCCCAGAAGTGAGTTTTTCGGACAGAACTGTCGAGGCCGTGAAATATCTTCAAAAGAAAAAGATTGTCAAAGTTTTGTTGGTGGGCGATGCAAGCGCTCTTATCCTTCGCGATAAGGAATTCGAAAAGTTTGATATTGTCAACCCTGTCACTTTTCCAGAGCGAGATAAACTTGTCAAGGCGCTCTATAACAAGCGCAAGGAAAAGGGCTTGACTTTGGAACAGGCGGACGAACTTGAAAAAGACCCATACTATTTCGCCACTCTTCTTGTGGAATGTGGCTATGCCGACGGAATGGTGGCGGGTGCAGAAGCAACAACGGCGACAACCGTTCGACCGGCACTTCAAATCATCAAAAGCAAAAGCAAAAAAGAACCTGTTTCGTCATTCTTTTTGGTGTATGGCAAAAACAAATTTCTCAAAGGCAAAGCATTGATTTTGTCCGATTGTGGAGTTCTTCAAAATCCTGATTCTGACGAACTTTGCGCCATAGCAAGTCAAAGTGTGAAAAGTGCAAAGATGTTTGGCATGGAGCCTAAGGTGGCGTTTTTGTCCTATTCTTCCAAAGGAAGTGCCAAGTCCGAACAGGTCGACAAAGTGCGTCTTGCATACGAAAAATTCCAAAAGAAAGAAAAAGATGTATGCTGTGACGGCGAGTTGCAGTTCGATGCTGCCATGGTGCCAGAAGTTGCGGAGCATAAGGCAAGAGGCAGTGCGCTGAAAGGCGATGCAAATGTGCTTATTTTCCCAGATTTACAGGCGGGGAATATTTGCTATAAAGCCATTCAATACATCGGCGGGTTGAATGCAGTTGGCCCGATTTTGCAGGGCTTGAAAAAGCCGGTGAACGACCTTTCTCGCGGTTGCAGTGTGGAAGATATCGTTGTTGTCAGTGCCATAACAGCATTGCAAGTGGAAGAAAAAGATAAGTAAGAGATAAAGAAAAAAAATGGTTTGTAATTTGTCAAAAATTTAGGTTGACAAATCAAAATATAAGATGAAAGGGGATTAATATGAAAATTTTAGTTGTTAATGCAGGCAGTTCGTCACTTAAATATCAACTCATTGATATGCAGACGGAAAGGGTGATTGCAAAAGGGGTTTGCGATAGAATTGGGCTTCCAAAACCAACAATTTCTTATAAACACGACGGAAAAACGCAAGAATTTGCTGGCGCAAAAAATCATGAAGAAGCAATCACAAAAGTTTTGGAGATTTTGGTGAATAAAGATTATGGCGTCATCAAATCTTTGGACGAAATTGAAGCGGTTGGTCACAGAGTTGTTCAAGGTGGCTGGTTGTTTAAAGAAAGTGTGCTTGTCACACCAAAGGTGCTTAAAGACCTTCTTAAACTCACCGACCTTGCACCACTTCATCACAAAGCAAATGTCAAAGGTGTTTTGGGTTGCCAAAATGCCATGCCTGGCGTTCCTAATGTGTTGATTTTTGACACGGCTTTTCACGCGACGATGCCAGAGAAGGCATACACATATGCCATCAACTATAAAGATGCCGAAAAATATCACATAAGAAAATATGGCTTCCATGGTTCAAGCCACAAATTTATCACGCTTGAAACAGCAAAGGTGCTTGGCAAAAAGCCAGAGAATGTCAATTTGATTATTTGCCATCTTGGGAATGGTTCCAGCGTGACGGCTGTCAAAAACGGGCAAAGCGTGGACACCACAATGGGTTTCACACCACTTCAAGGGGTTGTGATGGGCACTCGTTCGGGCGATATTGACCCAGCAGTTGTGCAATATTTGTGCAACAAGAAAAAGATGACAGTTGACGAATGTTTGTCATATCTCAACAAAGAGTGTGGGCTCTATGGCGTTTCGGGTGTTTCCAGCGACCAAAGAGAAGTGATTGCAAAGGCAGAAAAAGGGGACGAACATTGCCAACTTGCACTTGATGTGCTTCATTATTCCATCAAAAAACATGTGGGAAGTTACATGGCAGTGCTGAACAAAGTGGATGCCATTGTCTTTACGGGCGGAATTGGTGAAAACAGCGACACCACACGCGAAGCGGTTTGCAGTGATATGGAAAATCTTGGCGTTGTGATTGACAAGAAGAAAAACAAGAACTTCAAGCGCGGAGAAATTGAGAAAATATCTTCCAGAAAATCAAAAGTCAAAATTTTCATTATTCCAACAAACGAAGAGTTGATGATGGCTCTTGACACCCAAAAAATTGTGGAAAATTTGAAAAAATAAAAAAAACGGCGAAAATTGGGCGAATAAGAGTTGACAAACGGCTCGCATTGTTGTATAATATGCAAGTTAATGCTTAAATAAATTCTAAACTTGATATAAAAGGAGAGAGAAAATGGCTGTTCCAAAGGGTAAAGTCTCAAAACAGAGAAGAAACACAAGAAATTCTGCAAATTTCAAGGCGGAAGCACCAACACTTGTTGAATGTCCAAAATGTCATGAAATGAAAAAACCACATGCAGTATGCAAAAATTGTGGCACATACAAAAACAAAACTGTTGTTGAAGACAAGAAAAATGCAAAGAAATAATCTTTGCAAGTCTTTTTGTGCATAAATCTCATCCAAAATTGGATGAGATTTTTTTATGGATATGTTAAGTTGAGATTTTTTTCACTGTTTTAACATGTTATTTTTTTTGATTTTTTATATTTTTTTTGCTGAAACATTGTTTTTATATCAAACCACTGTTTTTTTGTTTGAAATGTCGTTTTTTTTGAGAACGAGATGGTTTTGCAGACCCACATTCCAATCTTCAACCGCTTTTTCCCGTGTCAAGCAAAAATTTTTTCAAAAATTTTTCAAAATCGCTTGACACGGGGGGGGGACTCTTTAAAATAAAAATGTGAAACAATATAAAGTTGCCGAAACATGAAGTTGTTTAAGCAAAATGAAGCGAAAACGCAAGACAAAGCGAAGGCAAAGCGAATATTTGCGAATATTTGTTTAAACAAAAAGAAAAATATTGTTGAACAAAAAAATAAACAAAAAAAGGAGAAAAAAACATGTCAAAAACATTAAAATGGACTTTGATTGGAATTGGCATTGCAGTTGTGGTGGTGGCTGTGGTGCTTGCATGCGTGTTGACAATTCCAAAAAAATCTGACACGCCAGAAAACGAAGAAGAAAAAATTGCACAAGTTGTGCAAGAAGATGTTGTGGTTGATGAGGGAACCTACACCGCATACGACGACGGCACAGCAACGCTGACTGACTATGAAGTGCCAGAAGGCGGTGAAGTTGTCATTCCAAGCACAGTGACGATTGACGGAGAAGAATACACAATCACAACAATCGCAGGCGGAACTTCGACATCGGACAGAATGTTTGATGACAGCGTGACAACTTTCACAATTCCAAGCACGATAACAACAATAGGGGCATATACTTTGTGTGGCGACAATCTCACCGCCATATATTTTGAAGGTTCACTTGATGATTGGCTTGCAATAGATTTTGGCAGTAGCAAGCAGTGGATTGGGTTCACTTCAACTTCATCTGCGGGTATAGTGTCAAGCACTATGCATGATATATATATCAACGGCAATGAATTGTTGACAGAAGTTATTATTCCAGAAGGCGTGGAAACAGTATGGGGAGCTTTCTGTGCAAGCACAATCACAAGCGTTGTTTTTCCAAGCACTTTGAAAACGATTGGAATGGATACTTTTAGTCGTTGTAGAAATTTAACTTCAATCGATTTAAGTGGAACACAAGTGACATACATTAGCGGTTGGTCTTTTGGTGGTTGCACGGGCATTGCAGAAATCAAACTTCCAACATCATCGGCAATCACATATATTGGTGTTTATGCATTTTCATACACAGCAATCACTGAAATGGATTTGAGCGGAACCGTAATTGAAAGTTTGGTGAGTCAAACATTTTATGAATGCAATGAATTGGCAAGTGTTATATTGCCAGAAACTGTTCAAAGCATAGGGGAATCCGCATTCCGAAACACTGCAATTTCAAGTATCACCATTCCTTCATCTGTGATATCTATTGATATGTTGGCTTTCAGAGAATGTGGCAACTTGACTTCCATCACCATTCCTGCATCAGTGACTTCTATTGGCACCAATGCTTTTTATGACTGCACAAACCTTGCGGAAGTGACGATTGAATCTTCAACCATTTATGAAGAACTCACATCTACATCTTCAACTGCAGGCGGAAGAATGCTATCTTACGCCACAACAATCAAAGTTTTGGCAAGCATTGTTGACGAATGCGAGAACGAATATTTGAACAATTCTTCCAACTACACCAGAACGGAAGGCACAGGCGACGACGCGGGATATTACATCTTCACCAAAGTGGCTTAAATTATCAAATGTTTAAGTTGTCAGAAAAATTAAAAAAGTGCGCTGATTTTGGCGCATTTTTTGTTAATTTACTCTCAACGAAAGCAAATTTTGGTTTTTAAGCATTTTCTTTTGACTTTTGTCACTCTTTTTTGTTATTCTATTAATGGTATTTTATGCGTATCGCAAAAATGTCGGAAGGAGTTGTTATGAAAGTTGTTGTTGATGCTTTTGGTGGCGATTTTGCTCCGCTGGAAATCGTTGAAGGCGCGGTGCTTGCTGTTAAAAAAAGAAAAGATTTGACGGTTGTTTTAACCGGCGACGAGCAGAAAATTAGCGAAATCTTGGGAAAACGAACCGAAAGAATTAAAATTGTTCACGCAGGTGAAGTCATCACGAATGATGAGTCGCCAACCACGGCAATTAGGTTGAAAAAAGATTCTTCGCTTGTCAGAGCGTTTGATTTGTTGAAGGATAACGAAGACATCGTCGGGCTTGTTTCGGCAGGTAGCACGGGCGCTGTGCTTACGGGTGCTGTGCTGAAAATCGGGCGTATTCGCGGAATTTCTCGACCTGCACTTTCGCCAATTTTGCCAACCATTTTGAAAGACAAAACCGTCATGATTTGTGACAGCGGTGCGAATGTCGATTGCAAGAGTGAACATCTGTTGCATTTTGCAATCATGGCTTCGGCGTATTATTCCATTATGGCAAATGTCGAAAATCCAAGAGTTGCACTTCTGAATAATGGTGCGGAAGAACATAAGGGAAATGAGTTGACAAAAACAACATACCCATTGATGAAAAACCTTCCAATCAATTTCGTTGGGAATGTGGAAGCAAGAGATGTCATGTCAGGCAATGTTGATGTCATCGTCACAGACGGCTTTGCGGGTAATGTGCTTTTGAAGGGAATTGAAGGCGTTGCCAGCGGGATGTCCACTCTCATCAAGCAAGAGGCAAAGAAAAACATTTTTTCTATGATTGGCGCGCTTATGATGGGCAGATTTAAGGGGTTGAAGGCAAAAATGGATGTCAACAAATACGGTGGCGCTCCATTTTTGGGTTGCAAAAAACTTGTTGTCAAAACTCATGGAACGGCGAAAAGACAAGTTGTGTGCAACACCATTTTGCAAGTTGTCAAACTTCATGAAAACAAACTTAATGAAAAAATTGAGACAATGGTGTATTCTATGACGCAAAAAATAGGGGCGGAAAATGGATAAAAAAAATAAAGAAGAAAAATCCAAAGAGAAGTTTGACGGAAAAATTGAAGAAAAAATTGGATATCAATTCAAAGACAAAGGGCTTCTGACACGCGCTTTAACACATCCGTCAAAATCGAAAAATAACTATCAGCGTTTGGAATTTTTGGGCGATAGTGTTTTGAATTTTCTTGTGGGAGAATATCTTTTCAAAAACAGCGACAAACAGGAAGGAGAGTTGACTGTTTGGCGGGCGCATTATGTTTCCGAAAATCACCTTGCACAAGTGTTTGATGAGTTGGAACTTTCAGATTATGTCATCAAGGGGAAGAGTTTGAAGCAGGAGTTAACATCGGCGATAAAGGGCGACATCATGGAAAGCATCATAGCGGGGATATATTTGGACAGCAATTTGGATGAAGCCAGAAAATTCATCACTGACAAAATTCATATCACAGATTTTGAGAACGCCGAAAATGACAACTTCAAGTCACAACTTCAAGAATTGGTGCAAGCAAACTTCAAGTGTGCAATGAAATATGAAACCGAACGCGTGGAAAATGGATTTGAAGCAAAATTTTTTATGGACGAAGATTTGATTGCAACAGGTTATGGCAAAGACAAGACCAAAGCAGAACAAAATGCGGCGTATGTTGCCATAAAAAAACTGTTTGAAGATTAAGCAAAAGTATTTTGAAGTCACTCAAACAGAAAAGTTCTTGATAAATTTGACAATTTCAGAATTTTGAAAAATTGAAAGTGAGAAATAATTAGTTATTATGATATAACTAAATATTCAGATAAAGGGAAGAATTATGTATTTTAAAAAAATTGAAATGATTGGATTTAAGTCGTTCGCTGACCGCACTGTGATTGAGTTTAATGGCGGTTTCACGGCGATTGTTGGTCCAAATGGATGTGGAAAAAGTAATGTTTCGGACGCTATCCGATGGGTTTTGGGTGAACAAAGCGCAAAAAGTTTGCGTGGTGATAACATGCAAGATGTTATTTTTAAGGGCACGGCAAAGAGAAAGAGTTTGTCTTATTGTGAAGTGACGCTTACATTTGACAACACAGACCGATTTTTCAACATCGCATACGACGAACTTTCAATCACGCGAAAACTTTATCGCTCTGGCGAAAGCGAATATCTCATCAACAAAAACACATGTCGTTTGCGCGATATCACCGATGTTTTGTTCGACAGCGGTATTGGCAAAAACGGTTATTCTGTCATCGGACAGGGTAAAGTCAGTGAAATTGTCGACGAAAAGCCGGAAGAGCGTCGCACTATGTTTGAAGAGGCGGCGGGTATTGCCAAGTTTAAGTCGCGTAAGGTGGAAGCCGAGCGTAAACTTGAACGCACGCGCGACAATTTGACCCGTATCGACGACATTCGCGGTGAGATTGAGCGCCAAATGGGTCCGCTTAAAAAGCAAGCCGAAGATGCAAAGAAATATTTGGAATATAAAGGGCAACTCAAAGATTTGGAAGTGAACGCCTATGTTTTTCAGTATGAAAATTCACATGTGGCAAAGGAACAAATTAAAGCAAAGTTGCAGGCGATTGAAGAAGAACTTTTCGCCAGACAAACCGACTTGGATAATGCGTCGAAAGAGTATGACGCGCAAATGGACAAACTTTCTTCTTATGACAAAGAAATCTCCGCTTTGAACGATGAACTTTTGCGTCTTACTGTTGAACTTGAAAAGCAAGAAGGGGAAACAAAGATTACGCGTGAGAGAATAAATTTCACACAAAAAGAAAACGACCGTATCAATTTGGATATCTCAAACGCGCAAATTGTTGTTGAAAATTGCCAGCAAAGTGAGAAGGAAAAGAATGAAGAAAAGAAGAATTTGCAGGAACGATTGAGTGCTTTGAATTCTTCTTATGAAGAACTTTCCAACAAACATCTTGCCATCGTTGACGAGATGTCACTCAGCGAAACAGAAGCAGGGCAATCACAACAAAAAATCATTGAAACTTTGGGGTCTTTGTCAGACATTAAGAGCAGTGCGACAAGGTTGGAAACTGAAAAAAATCTTCTTTTGCAAAATAAAGAAAACTTGGAAAAGAATTTGGCAGAAGTGGAATTGAAAATTGAAAATGCTCAAAAACTTCAACAAAAGAGCAGTGATTTTCTTTCATCCACACAAAAACAGTTTGACAAAATAAAGGCCGAAGCAGAAGAAATCTCTGGGCGTATTTTTGTTTCAACAAGGGATATCTCCGAACTTGAAACCGAAAAAGCAAATTTGACAACACAGATTAAAGTCTATGAAAACAGAAGAAAACTTCTCAGCGAAATGCAAGCTGAATATGAAGGTTATGCCAACAGCGTTCGAAAAATTTTGAAGGAATGCGAACGAAATTCTGGAATGAGAAGCAAAATGGTGGGAGTGCTTGCTTCTCTCATCAAAGTTCCAGCACAGTTCGAAACGGCGGTGGAAGTTGCTCTTGGTGCGGCAGTTCAAAACATCGTCACTTATGACGAAAATGGCGCAAAAGACTTGATTGCATATTTGAAGCAAAACCAATTTGGGCGCGCAACATTTCTTCCAATTTCCAGCATGAAAAGAAGAAGTTTGGACGAACAAATGATTGCTGGAAGAAAGGGCGTGTTTGGTGTTGCCAGCAAACTTATTTCGTATGATAAGAAAATTGACAATGTCATCAGCAACTTGCTGGGCGGAACTGTTATTGTTGACACGCTTGCAACGGCGGTTGACTTGGCGCGTGACAACAGATTTTCCTTCAAAATTGTCACTCTTGAAGGGGATGTTGTAAGCACGCAAGGTTCCATGACTGGTGGAAGCAAGAAGAGTGAGGCGGTCAATCTCATTTCTCGCCAACGCGAGATTGAAACACTTGCGGAAGAGATTGAAAATTTGACCACAAAAAATGTGGAGATAACACGAAAGATTGACTTCTTGAAAGTCGATTTGAACGGTTCAAAAAACACCGAAAAAGAAATCACTGAAAAGAAAAATGAGTTGGAAATTTCTCTTGCAAAAGAGCAAGAAAAATTGGAAGCGATAAACAAAGATTTGTCCGAACTTATTGACGAAAAGAAAGATTATGAGCGCGAAAAAGTTACGGTTCAAAACAAATTGAAGTTGATTGAAGAAGACCTTTCTCAAACCAATCTCATGGAGAATGCACTCAGCGGAAACAAGGAAGACGCCGACCTTCTTGTTAAGCAGAAACAGGAAAGATACAACAAAATTCGCGTGGAGAGAGATGAACTTGTTTCCAACATGACAACAATCAAGGTTGAGATTGCTTCTTGTGAAGAAAAGTTAAAGTCCACTTGCGACGAACTCGACCGATTGCTTTTGGAGAAAGACAAACAATTCTCCAACATTGAAGCACTTAAATCGCATCTTGCCGAAAATGAAAAGTTTATCGCAAATGCCGAAGAACTTATCAGAGTTCAGATTGAAAATGCAAAACCTTCGCTTGCAAAAGACAATTTGCAAAGAATAAGAAAAGAGCGCGAGAATTTGGAGAACAGTAAGATTGCAGTTTCTGCAAACATAAAGAAGTTGGATGAGCAAAAAACAACTTCGATGGAAGAAATTGCAAAGGTTAATGACAAAAAATTCCGCGAAGAAGCAAATCTC
The DNA here is from genome assembly GCA_964400145.1 of uncultured Lachnospiraceae bacterium. Taxonomy (GTDB): domain Bacteria; phylum Bacillota; class Clostridia; order Christensenellales; family UBA1242; genus Caccovivens. Next base: position 37,281 of record CAYNTF010000001.1, read on the forward strand.
ACCAAGGTTGACACCGAACTTGAAGCAATGCAAGAGCGAATTTATGAAGAATACACTCTCACATACTCCGATTGTTTGGAATTTAAGCGTCCAGATTTTGATATAAAAGAAGCGTTGATAAGCATAAACAAACTCAAAAAGGACATTTCGGCGCTTGGTTATGTCAATGTTCACGCAATCGAAGATGTTTCTACGCTTTTGGAACGATATAACGATATGACCACACAGTCAGACGACCTGAGAAAAGCAGAAGAAGATTTGGTGAAGATAATCAAAGACCTTTCGGGCGAAATGTTGACCAAATTCAATAACGAATTCGATAAAATCAATGACAGTTTCAAGGTGGTGTTCAGAGAACTCTTTGGTGGCGGAAATGCCAGATTGGAACTTACAGAATCTGAGGACCCACTTGAAGCGGGCGTTGAAATTATGGTGCAACTGCCGGGAAAAGCGGCGAATAAGTTATCGCTTTTGAGCGGTGGAGAAAAGACATTGACAGCGATTGCACTTTTGTTCGCTATTTTAAGGCTCAAACCATTGCCATTCTCACTTTTGGACGAAATTGAGGCGGCTCTTGACGATGCAAATATTGAAAGATTTGCTATGTATTTGAAAAAGTTATCTCAATCAACACAGTTCATTGTCATCACGCACAGAAAGCCAACCATGGAACTTGCGGACAGCCTATTCGGCGTGACAATGGAAGAAAAAGGCGTGTCAAAGATTGTTTCCGTTAAACTTTCCGACGCGATTGCACAAGCCGAACAACAAGACGGTTCGGTTGGAGTTTAAGCTGATTTGTGATTGGGCAAAATTTCAAGTGATTGCAGTGTTCTTTTTCAATTTTGAACTTTTTGATTTAATTTCTTTTTGTGGAAGGAGAGAAAATGGGACTTTTTAAAAAGATTGGAAACGCATTAAAAAAGACCAAAGATGCATTCAATCGAAAGATTGATGCTCTTTTAAGTCACGGTGAGGTTGATGACGAGTTGTTCGATGATCTCACTGACATTTTGATTTCGTGCGATATTGGCGTCAAGGCATCTGTTGAAATTGTGGAAGAACTGCGGGACGAGTGCCACAAACGAAAGGTGCGCAAGTCAGAAGATGTGAAAGTTGTGCTTAAAGAAATCATCCAAGGTTATTTTTTGGATGCACCAAAAATTGAAATTGAGTATCCTGCAATCATCACAATAATTGGCGTGAACGGAGTGGGGAAAACAACCACCATTGGCAAACTTGCTAGTTTCTTTAAATCAGAAAAAAAGAGTGTAACACTTGTTGCTGGCGACACTTTTCGTGCGGCGGCGTCATCTCAACTTTCGGAATGGGCGGAGAGAACAAAGACAAGAATAATCAAGCATGCCGAAGGTGCGGATGCAGGTGCAGTTGTTTTTGACGGCATAGCAAGCGCAAAAGCCAATGGCACTGATGTGCTTTTGGTTGACACCGCTGGGCGTCTTCACACCAAAACAAATCTCATGGCAGAACTTGCCAAAATCGAGAAAATCATAGATAAGGAATATCCAAACGCACACAAATATAACTTTATTGTTTTGGATGCAACAACAGGACAAAATGCGCTTTCGCAAATCAATGTTTTCAACGAGTTTGCTCATATAGATGGCATTGTTCTGACAAAACTTGATGGCACGGCAAAAGGTGGGGTCATCATTGCGATTGAAAAGGAATACAAACTTCCGGTTGTCTTTGTTGGCACTGGCGAAAAGGTTGAAGATTTGGAAAAATTCGACCCTAAAAGTTTTGTTGACGAATTATTTTGACGCAACATACGGTGTATTATGCATGCATAATACACCGTATGTTGTATGTTAACATCATAACATTATGTTGTTTTTATTGAGAGATTTGAAGGTTTTAACCACATAGAAAAGGAGGATAATCTGATGAAATTGGCAGGAAAAGTTGCAGTGATTTCGGGCGGTAGCAGTGGAATTGGGCTTGCGATTGCAAACAAACTTAAAGAAGAAGATGTCAAAGTTTATGACATTTCAAAGAGCGGAAACACAAAATATGTCTTTCAAAAGTGCTTCAAGTGTGACATTTCAAGCGATGCGCAACTCAAAAAAGCGGTCAATGAAATTGTGGAAATTGAAGGGCATATCGACTTTCTTTTTTGTAACACAGGCTTTGGCGTTGGCGGACTTTTTGAAAATGCCACCGTTGATGTGATTGACAAAATACTCAATGTTGATTTGATTGCACACATAAAGATGACAAATCTCTTTCTTCCATACATAAATGAAGGCGGAAAAATTATCTTCACAGGTTCGCTTGCTTCAATCATTCCGTTGCCTTATCAAGCATGTTACAGCGCTTGCAAAGCGGGCATCGAAAATTTCTCTCGTGCAATAGCGAATGAAGTTCGGGGCAGAAAAATTTCCGTCACAACTTTCATGCCGGGCGACATCAACACCAATTTCACAAGTGCGAGAATTAAGCAAGTTGATGAACAAAACAAGGCAGAAATGCGCGGTATCAAAAAAATGGAACGCGCTGAGCAAAAAGGAAACACTCCGCAGTATGTTGCAAAAAGAGTGCTTAAAATTGTCAAAAAGAAAAATCCACCACTTCGTGTGGCAATCGGCGGGACAGGCAAATTGATTGCTTTTTTGGTTCGAGTTCTGCCGACCAAAATGTTAAACTTTCTTGTGCGCCACATTTATACATAACTTCGTATTGCATTTTTCTTTTCACATATTTCACACTCATATCACACAATTCACATTTTATAGACAATCAAAAAAAGGTTGTCTTATTTTTTTATTTTAAATTTTTAGGCAAAATTTGACAAATTTCAACATATATCTCATTGTAGGAGATTTTATGATTTTTGAAAGTTTTGCCTATTTTTTCAGTCGAATTTGTCTTTTCACAAACTATGTAAACACGGCACAAGGGTTTCCCAAACCATTGACACTTGAAGAAGAAAAAGCGGAGTTTGAAAAAATGAAAAAGGGGGACAGAAAGGCGCGCGAAAAACTTATCACTCACAATTTAAGACTTGTTGCGCACATAGTTAAAAAATACACCAATTCTTTGGAAGCCGATGACCTTCTTTCAGTTGGAACGATTGGTTTAATCAAAGCGATTGACACATTCGACTACGGCAAAAAAGTGCAACTTTCCACCTATGCGGCGCGTTGCATCAACAATGAAATTTTGATGCTTATCCGCTCAAACAAAAAACATAAAAATGTCATTTCTATAAACAGTTTGACATCAAACAACGACGACGACAAAGAGTTGGAACTCAAAGATGTTTTATCGTCCGATGATGATGAAATTTTTTCAAAGGTGGAAAATAATTTGATGATGCAAAAAATCAAAAAAATCATCAACGAAAAATTAAGCGACCGCGAACAAAAAGTTATCAAGTTGCGCTATGGAATTGACTGCCAGCGCGCATTGACGCAAAAAGAAGTGTCGGAGCAACTTGGAATTTCGCGCTCATATATCTCGCGAATTGAAAACAAAACCTTGCAAATAATTAAGGACGAATTCAAATCCGAAGAAAATGGCAACAAGAATCGGGTGTAGGTTAGGTTAATTCAACATTAATTTGTTGTTAATAAGTCACCAAATTTTTTCGTTAATGAAAAAATAAAAAGAATAAAGTTTAGGGCAGTCCAACAATTAAGTTAAAAAAGGAGAAACTTATAAACAAAAAATATAAAAAAATAAAAATTAATTAAAAATTACTTGACAGTATTTGGATTATATTTTAAAATAATTTTAATGAATGTTTTTTATTAATTATTTTTGCGTCAGAGCGTCGATTTTTAAAAGTTTTTTATAATCAAAGTTCGCAAGCAGGGGGTGAGTTATGGATAAACTTGAATTTTATGATATCGTTGGAAAACTCATTGTCCCTTTGTTTACAGGCTCTCACTTGCTGGGCGAAACGGAATCGTCATCTCGTGATATGGAAGTTGCACTTGGCAAGGGGAATACGGTGCTTTTGAAACCCACCAAATTGGATGATTACAGACTTATTTTAAAGCGTGGTCAAGCCTTTAAGTCTTTTGAAGTGGAACTAATTCGCTCGATTGTTCATGAAATTAACGAAATTTCTCGAATGAATATCACGGATAAAATGTATCTGAACAATTTGTATAACTTGGCGATTGAGCGCTCGCTGATTGAAAGCGTCACTGAAAATGGTTCCGACACCATTTTGGGTATTATCGGACATCTTGAAAGTTGGGCAGCAAGAAGTTACGAAGGCTCAAAGGTTAAACTTGGAATTTTGGTAAACACGGCGCTTGTTGCTGACGGAATAAATCATGTCAACTTTCAATCAATTATGAAAAAAGATTTTTTTGCTCTGTTCACTGACGGCAATTCTTCGTTCATTGAGTTTGATAGGAATGGAAATTTGCTTGGGTATGTCAATTTGAAGAGAACGAAATCTGTTGCAACGATTTCGCCATATATTTTCGACAGACTTGCCAGAATTTGTAGTGAAAAAAGAATTGGAATTGTGTTGACCGAAGAAGCGGACATTTTGATTTTTGCATCTCACCAACTGCTTTTTGCAAAGCGCAATGGGCGCTGGTGCGTCTATTCTCACGATGAAATTATAAGGCTTTTGCAAAACAATGCTTCATCTGGTGCAAAGCAAATCAGGCGAGCAATTTACAACACCGCTCTTGACTGTTCGTTTTCGTATAATGGTGCATGTCTTGCGTATATCAACAAAGACAAAACTCTTGATGCACTCAACCACATTGATGCTTCGGACATCATTTCGGAAGAACATTTCAACATGAAAAAGCAGCTGGAACTTGACGAAGCAAACAAATTGTATAACATTGGCAACGCGAAGAATATAATTGACAAATTCAGTCTTTCGTATGACGACTTTTTGGAGAAAACCAAGTCTGTCAAGACGATGGCGATAAGGAAAATTGTTGGCGGAAAAAAGTTGTTTGAACTCGACCGAAAACTTATTGAAGAGATGACATCTGTGGACGGCGCAACCATAATTGACTTTGACGGCACGATAATTGCGGTTGGGGCAATCATAAAAATTGAAGCGGGAAGTCTTGGCGGTGGTCGACTTGCCGCAACCACGACCATGGCGAAGTATGGTGTTGCGATAAAAGTTTCGCAGGACGGGATTATGCAAGGCTTCGGCGCAGACAAACAAGGCAAAGTTAAGCAAATTTTCAATGTTGGATAAGACAAAGTTGTAAATGTTGGCTGGGACAATTTTCGGGGGATTTTCTTTGGAGAAGATATAATTTCATGCTTTCATGAGCGATGGACTTGACTTTTTTGATTGAAAGTGATATAATGAAAAAGTCAGTTGAACAGATGATTGCTGTGTGTCCAACACCGGACACAGAGAGGAAAGTCCGAGCATCAAAAGAACAGAGTGCCAGTTAACGGCTGGTGAAGGCGACTTCAAGGATAGTGCAACAGAAATAGACTGCCATGTCATTGCAAAATGATACGGCGATGGTGGAAAGGTGAGGTAAGGGCTCACCGGATGGTTGGTAACAACCGTTGCTCTGTAAACCCCACTCGATGCAAGGTTAAGTTTGAGCAAATGTGCGTTCTTTCACGCTCAACAACAGCACCGCTTGAACTTGTCGGCGACGACAAGTCTGGATAGATAATCATCAGAAACAGAACTCGGCTTATAGTTCAACTGACAATTCACTGCTTTTTGCAGTGTTTTTTATTGCTTGTATGAATTTATATTTTATAAATTTGATTTGTAAATTTATAATTCCTAAATTTATAATTTTAAAATTTTATTATTTTATAATTTAACGAATTAATTAATTTAATGATTTATGATTTTTAGTTTGACTTATATTTTTTATGTCTTTGATGATTTTCAGTGAGTTGGTTGAATGCTCTATTGTTGCATATCACCACAATATATGGTGTGTTATGATGCATAATACACTTTGTGTTGATGTGTTATGCAATTTAAGCACCAGTTTATTAACGATTGCAACTTTTGCAAATCTATTGATTTTCTGATTTTTATAATAATATCTTTCACCGCTTCTTGAATTGATTATGTCTAAAATTTGAATATATGGCAATAATTGCAAACATGGGAAAGAAGGAATATGTTGAAGATGCAAAAAAGTCAATTCTAAATCGCGTGAAATTTCACGCGCCGATTTTGTATGATGACAAGATTGACAAGCGAGTGCTTTTTGAGCATGGTGTGGACATCAACAAACCTGTTTTTAAATTCGAAAAAAACTTGAACAAAGCACTGCTCAAAGCATTTGAACTTGCCCAAAAAGAAGAAGATTTCAATTTGTTGATTTCAACAGACAGTCTGCAAGAGATTAGGGACAAAAGTTTGTCTTGCTTAAAGAGCGTCACGCTTTTCAGCAAGGAGCGAAGTTCAAAAGCATTTTTGGAGATGATAAACAAACTTAATATTAACTATCAATCATCATCCAATTATAACTTGCTTTTTAAGGACAAATTTTTCAAGGTTAACGACCAAATTTTAAATCCGAATTTTGAAGATTTCACTCTGCATCAAACGAGCGTAATTGATGATTTTTTCGTTGATTACACAGAATTTATGCTCAACGGGAATAACTATTTTTTAAAAATCCAAAATTCAAGCGCGGGTCAAAAGTGTGCAATTATTGAACTGAACATTCCGCTCAAAAAGGGGTATTATTATTTCAAAAAACTTCCAAAAAGCGTTTTGGTTGAAAACTTGCTGACGAAAGAAAAGTTGTATCTAAACTTTATGGCGCGCAATGCAAAATTTTCTTTTTCCGAAGTGGACGGCTTGGAAAACTCTGTCTTTTCATGCGTGAATGTCAAACTCAAACTTATGCTTGCTGGGAGTGAAGAAAGTTTTGTCTTTTTCAATTTTGGCGAAAATAATTTTTCATTCAAGGGGCTTAAAGAAATCAAAAAATTTAAAGAACTTGCGCACACAAAGACTTGCGAAATTTTCAATTTGCAAGTTAAAACAAAAAATCCAAAATTTGACTTTTTCTTCAATCGAACCCTTCCGCAGAAAATTTGGATAAATTGGCTTAACGGCGATGTTGACGAAAAACTTGAAGAAAAATATATCACTCTCAAACGACTTTTCATCAGGGGAACAAGCGAATTGTCGTTGGTTAATTTTGAACAGATTGGCTTGCGCGAATTTGGAATTTTTAACGGTGAATATTACAAAAAAATTCTTGTGATTTCGGGTTTTGAAAAATTTTTGCGTGTTGGACAAACTTTTTTCTATAACATCAACGGCATAACAAATCGTTCGCTCAAAAGCAAAGAACCAATTTCAATTTGTTTTGGGCAGTAGTTTTTGGTGTCATGCTTTTTGTCAAATTTGTGACAGCGCGCATATATTCTTCACATGAGAGAAAAAGTTTTGTTGCTTTTTGGTGGAAAAAGTGTCGAACACGACATTTCCATAATCACGGCGCTGCAGGTGAGCAAGAATTTGCCTGCGCAGTTTGATTATCTGCTTTGCTACATAGACCGCGACGGGCGTTGGTGGATTGGCGACAATTTGAGCGACGCAAAAATCTATCACAATTTTCACAAAATGGGCAAAAATCTTCGACAAGTTTCCTTCGTGCTTGGCGAAAATATTTTTTTGGCTAAAAAAGGAAAAAAGTTTTGTGAATATGCCAAAGTTTCTGCTGTTCTGAATTGCTGTCATGGAAATATAGGTGAAGATGGCGCAGTTCAAGGGGTGTTAAAAACCTGCTCGATTGCTCAAACATCGGCAGGGGTTCTTTCGTCTGCGTTGTGCATGGATAAGGCGGTGATGAAAGATATTTGCAAGGCGCATGACATCGACACGCCACAACATATTGCTTTGCGCAAAGACGCTTACGAAGGTGAAGATTTGCAAAACAAAATACTGAAAAAGATGAAATTTCCGCTTGTTGTCAAACCTGCGAATTTGGGCAGTTCGATTGGAATCACAATTTGCAAAAACGAGTCAGACCTCAACAGCGCCATAAATTTGGCTTTCGAATTTGACAGTAAGATTGTGGTCGAGAAGATGGTTGAAAATCTCAGAGAATTTAATTGTGCGTGCTTTTCTTTTAGGGGCGAATGTTTTGTTTCAGGCGTCAATGAAGTGAAAAACAAGGGGGAAATATATTCATTCGACGACAAATATCTCACCACCGAAGCAAAAAACAGCGAAGTTGAGAAAAAAATCGCGCGAAAAATTGTGGGGTTGACAGAAAAAATATATCGCATTTTTGATTGTCGTGGCATTGTTCGCGTTGATTTTCTGTATGACGCGAAGTCCGAAAAGTTGTATGTCAACGAAATCAACACCATACCCGGTTCGTTGGCGTTATATCTTTTTAAAGATTTGGCTTTTTCTGACATTTTGGGTGCGGTTATTGAGCAGAGTTTGCAAGATTTGAAAGAAGAAAATTGCTTGATCAAGTCGTTTGAAAGTGACGCTTTGAAAATTTTTGAAAATGTGTCCGATTGCTTAAAGAAATGAAATTAAATTGAACCGCGAACGATTTATTTTGAAAAATAATTGCAAATGAAAGTGCACCAGATTTCAGGGTTGATAGTTGAAATAGGATGAAAATTTTGTCAAAATTTAACTATTTTTGACTTTGTAACAAAATTACGATTTGTGTGTATTAAAATATTGGAAAAGGAGAGTTTATGCTTCTTAAAGACCTTTTGGGAAATGAAATCAATCTCAACAAGAAACTGCAAAGTTTGGATGTTGAAAATGTCAATCGCGACAGCCGTGTTGTCGAAGAAGGAGATGTCTTTTTCTGTCTGACGAATGATGAACAAAAGGCAAAAGTCCGATGCCTTGAAGCCGAAGAAAAAGGCGCATCGGTTGTTGTCAGCATTTTTGATTTGCCGTATGAAAATGCCGTCAAGGTTTCCGATGCGAGAAAAACTTTTGCGATTGCTTGTGCAAATTTCTATCATCGTGCTTGCGACGACTTGAAGATAATTGGGGTGACGGGAACAAACGGCAAGACCACCACCACGCATATAATTTCCGAAATGTTGAAGCGTAACGGCAAAAACTCTGCCGTCATTGGAACAAACGGCGTTTTTTATAACGGTCGAACTTTTCCTTGTCCATTAACCACGCCAGACGCGGATTTTTTGCATAAAACTTTTTCAGAAATGCGCGATGATGGTGTGGAATATGTTGTCATGGAAGTTTCTGCGCATGCGATTGAGCAAGAGCGAGTTTATGGCATCAAATTTGACATTGGCGTTTTGACAAACATCACACAAGACCATTTGGATTATTTCAAAACCTTCGAAAAATATGAAAAAACGAAGTTGAGTTTTTTCTCAAAACAGAACATGAAGCATGCGGTGATATGTGCAGACGACTCTTCTGCAAGAAAATTGATAGGTCACTGTGATGTTCCGCTGACAACTTATGGCATTTATAATCCAGCAGACACATTTGCAATCAATATTTTTTGTTCGCTGGATGGTTCAAGTTTTGACGGCAATGTTTGTGATGAAATTGTGAACATAAAAACCAATTTGATTGGAGAATATAATATCGAGAATTGCCTTGCAAGTCTTTCCGTTTGTCAAATTTTGGGGCTCAACCAAAAAGAGATGCAAAACGGACTCAATTTCATTTTTCCTGTTGAAGGGCGGTTTAATGTCAGCAAGATTGACGGAAAATATGTCGTCATCGATTTTGCTCATTCGCCAGACAGTTTGAAAAATGTTTTGAAAACGGCAAGAAAGATGACTGATAAAAAAATCTATGTCATATTCGGTTGCGGTGGAAATCGCGACCGTGATAAACGGCATAAAATGGGAGCGATTGCGGAAAAATATGCAGATGTCGTTTGTTTGACCGATGATAATCCGCGCTATGAGAAATCTCTTGACATCATTTCCGACATTGAAAGGGGCATGAAAAAGGAACATTTTGTTGAACCCGACAGAAAAATTGCAATCAAGGACATGATTGAAAAGGCAAGTGCGGGAGATATTGTTTTGATTGCTGGCAAGGGTGCGGAAAAATATCAAGAAGTGGCTGGGGAGAAGAAGCCATATAACGATTTCGATGTTGTGTATGAGTGTTTCAAAAATTCTGACCCAATCAAAAATAGGGGAAAAGAATGGTGAATTTGGAACTTATCAAAATTTGCAAAGTGCAATTTGAATTGTGTAAGTATCTAAATTGTTAAATTTCAGTCTTAATTGCAAAAATTTCTATTTCGTGAAAAAATGTGGTTTAGGGGAATTAATAGGAGAGAAGAATGGCAGTTAAATTCATAATATGCGCGCTGTTGTGTCTGCTTTTTGCCACTATAATTGCGCCTGTTGTGCTTGTGATTTGCAAAAAACTTAAAGCGTCACAAAGCATCTTGCATTATGTGGACAAGCATGCTTCAAAAGAAGGAACGCCAACTATGGGCGGTATTATTTTCTTGTTGGCACTTGTTTTTTCTGCATTTTTTTTGTTCTCGGAAGACTGTTTTCTTGCTTGGTTTGCACTTGCAGTCACAATTTGTTATGCCGTTCTTGGTTTTTTGGACGACTTTTTGAAGGTGCATTATCACCACAACGAAGGGCTTAGACCTTATCAAAAAATCATTGGACAAGTTGGCATCGCTGTTGTGGTGGCAGTCTATCTTTTTTTGTCCGGCAGGACAACCTTAACCTTCTTTGCTTGGCAGTTTGACATTGGGTGGGGAGTTGTGCCATTGGCAATTTTGGTGCTGGTTGCCACGGCGAACAGCGTGAATTTGACTGACGGGTTGGACGGGCTTGCAGGCGGTGTGAGTTTTGTCTACATCCTTGTTTTTGGCGTTATTTTGGCGGTTATCGGAAATGCCGAAATGAGCAATTTGGCAATGCTTTGCTTTGGGCTTTGCGGTGGTATATTGGGGTTTTTGATGTTTAACTGCTTCCCTGCAAAAATCTTTATGGGGGACACGGGTTCGCTGGCACTTGGCGGATTTATTGGTGTGGTTGCTGTGCTGTCTGGGTTGGAACTTCTTCTTCCAATCATGGGTGTGATGTTTGTGCTTTCGGCTCTTTCCGACATCATTCAAGTTCTGCACTATAAACGCACAAAAAAACGCGTGTTTTTAATGGCACCACTTCATCATCATTTTGAACAAAAGGGTGTGCATGAAAATCGAATTGTCGTCGTATATATAGTTATAACAATGGCAATTTCGCTGGCGGTTTTGGCGGGGGTTTTGGCCGTTGGAATCTAACTCAACGGAGCAAATATGAGATTGAAAAACAAGAAAATTTTGGTGTATGGGCTGGGCGATAGTGGACGAGCCGTCATCAAAATTTTGCAAGAGAAAAACGCGCATGTAAGTTTTTATGACGAAGACATCCGCTTCTTTGACCAAATTGGATTTGAGCGCAATCCGAGAGATAAAGATTGGGATTTTGTGGTGATAAGCCCAGGCGTTAAATGCAGAGATAATCCACTTTTGAAGCACTTTGAAGAGCGGAAAATTCCTGTTATATCAGAACTTGACTTTGCTTATTTGCTTTCTCGTGGAAAGATTGTTGCAGTGACAGGAACAAACGGCAAGACCACGGTGTGTATGCTTGTGAACAAGATTTTGAAATCGGCGGGTTATAAAACTTTTCTTTGTGGAAACATTGGCTTGCCATTTTCGGCGATTTGCGAAAAGACGGATAAAAACAGTGTTGTTGTGTGCGAAGTTTCAAGTTTTCAACTTGAAACCAGCAAGTATTTTCGTGCTGATGTGGCGTGCGTGTTGAACATCCAGCCCGACCACTTGGATAGGCACGGCAGTTTTGAAGAATATGTCAGTGTTAAGGGCAAGATATCAACTCACATGCAACGCAAAGACCTTTTGATTTTGAATTTGGATGATGAAAACGCGCGAAAACTTGGGCACAGGAACAGCCTTTATTTTTCCAAAAATAAAATGAAAAAGGGTGTTTACATTTGGAAAAACCAAATTTATGCTGGCAAGCGAAAAATTGTCAGTGTCAGCGACATCTCGCTTTTGGGCGAGAAGAATTTGGAAAATGTGTTGGCGAGCGTGGCAATATGCAGTCAATTCAAAGTTTCGCAAAGTGCCTATTTTGAGGCAATCAAAAATTTTCTTCCCGCTTCACATCGCATGGAAAAAGTTGGCACAGTTGACGGCGTTGTGTATATCGATGACAGCAAAGCAACCAATGTTGCAAGCACCGTTGCGTGCGTGGAATCGTTCAAAGATAAAAACTTTTTTCTGTTGCTTGGCGGGCAGGGCAAAAACCTTTCTTTTGACGAACTTTTCTGTCGGAAATTTGCCATAAAAAAGGTGGTATGTTTTGGTCAAGATGGCAACAACATTGCATTAAGCGCCAAAAAATTTGGCTATTCATACGAAATTTTCGACAAGTTTTTTGACGCTGTTCATTTTTGTATAAAGACGGCAGAAAGGGGAGATTATGTGTTGCTTTCGCCGGGTTGCGCAAGTTTTGATGAGTTTTCAAGTTACGCGGAAAGGGGTGAGTGTTTCAAAAATATCATTTTGGGGAATTTCAATGAAAATCAAGTCGTCGAATTTGATGAAAATTAAAAATTTGGCAAAATCAAGCAGAAAAAGAAAGGCGTTCAACTTCAACCGAGCATCGAAATGGCTTAACCTTTTCTCAAAAAGAGAAATGTGCGTCATAATTTTGGTGCTGGCGCTTGCTGGGTTTGGTTGCCTTATGGTGTATAGCGCAAGTTACTACTCAGCAAGTTATCGCTATGGCAACGAATACTTTTTTCTGTTCAAACAACTTCTGGGCGTGGTGTTGGGAATTTTTGCACTGTTTTTCTTTGCTTTTGTTGACTATCATATTCTCAAAAAGTTTCGATATTGGGTTCTGGCGGGAAGTGTTGTTTTGCTTATTTTGGTCTTTGTGCCGGGCTTTGGCGTGCAAAGTTACGGGGCAAATAGGTGGGTCAATTTTTTGGGCATATCCATTCAACCGTCAGAGATTGCCAAGTTTGCACTTATCTTGTTTTTGGCGTGTTATCTTTCTGAAAACCATGACAAAATAAAGTCTTTCAAGGGGCTTATTCCACCGCTTGCGGTTGCTGGAATTTTGTGCGTGCTTGTCATCATCGAGCCAAGCATGAGTGTGACAATGTGCTTGGCGATTGTCACTTTCTTTATGTTGCTTGTGGGTGGAATAACAAAAAAGCATACGGTGATTTTTTCCTGCATGGCGGGGGTGGCAGTGCCAATGCTTATTTTGACTGAACCATATCGCTTGAAGCGACTTTTTGCTTTTCTCGACCCATGGGCATCACCACAAGGCGAAGGGTTTCAACTTATCCAATCGCTATACTCACTTGGAAACGGTGGCTGGTTTGGAGTGGGACTTTTTCAATCGCGTCAAAAATATCTTTTCTTACCGTTCGCAGAGTCTGACTTCATATTTTCGATAATAGGTGAAGAGTTGGGTTTTGTCGGATGCATTTTGCTTATGCTGGTCTTTTTTTTGCTGGTCTATCAACTCTTTAAGATTGGCTTGAACGCCAAAGACCGTTTTGGTTGTCTGCTTGCATGCGGAGTTGGAATTGTCATTGCCGTGCAAACGCTTTTGAACATTGCGGTGGTCACGGGAAGCATTCCGCCAACAGGGCTTCCACTTCCGTTCATATCAAGTGGCGGAACATCTGTTGCGGTTTTTATGGCAGGAGTGGGAATTGCAATAAGTGTCAGCCGACAATCAAGAAAGAATATGATAAAAATTGAAAAAAATAAATAATATAAAAGTTGAAAATATAAAATGTAAAATAAAACAAATATAACACAGAAAAAAATAAATGAAAATAATCGAAAAAAATATTAAAAAAATAATAAAAAAATAATAAAAATTATAAAAAAAATAAATAAAAATTATAAAAAATGTAAAAAAAAGAAAAAAATAATAAAAATAATGTCAAAAATCAGAAAAATACCAAAACATATGTCGAAAAAATACTTTAAAAAAACAATAAAAAATGTATTTTATTGTTTTTTTTGTTATTTTTTAGTATTTTTTGTATATTAATTTATTTTTTTATTTTTAACATTTTTTATCTTATTTATTTTTTTCTTTTATTTTTCTTTCTGTCACTTTTTATAGTCTTATTTGCATTAATTCTGATTTTTGTTCTTTTGTTAAACGCAAACTTTCGCACGCTTTTGAAATGGCTTTGTTATGAACAAATTTGTCTTGAACTTTTGAGATTTCTTCTTTTGCAAGGGCAAAATTGTGGGTTGAAAGTTCCGCCAAAAACCATGCGGTTGCCATTTTGACATAATATGCTTGCGACTTTATCTTTCGTATATTTGCCAAAATCTCATCAAGTTTTTCAGTTTTCAAAAAGAAAGCCATAAGTCCAACGATTCCAACTCGAACATAATATTCGCGCTCGTCAAAAAGCAAATTTGTGAAAAATTCATAAGACTCTTCGCCGGTCAAACTTTTCAATGCAGTGTTAACGCAGTCGCTGGTGCACCAATTATCAATATAGGGGAGAATGTTCTGTAAATACTCCAACTGCTCGGACTCTGCTTTATAGTTTTCGCCAGCGGAATAAACATAGAGCAAAATCTCTTCATGGGTGAGTGACTTATCTTCCAAATCAATATATTCAGGTTCAATCTCTTTGGCAAACTTTCGCAAAATTGGAATTCGGACGCCAACAATTTGGTATGCAGACTTAATGAATTTTTTGTTAAAGTCTGCATACTTCGCATCGGCGTGTTCAATCAAGAATTTTTTTATATTAACCATGCTTTTTCTCTTCCAATTTTTTGTTTTTATATGATTTTATTTCTATTTGCAAATTCATTAGAACTTTTGTTTTCATTTCGCTTTTCATAATATTATGCAGTTTTGATTGCGATTAATTCTATGCAAAATACTTGCAATGGCACTGACTATTCTCTTCTCAAACTGTCCACAGGGTCAAGTTTGGATGCTTTGTTTGCAGGGTAGAGCCCAGAGAGCATGCTTATCACAACTGAAACTCCAATCGCAACAGCAAAGTACCACCAGCGATATGTGATTGGGGCAATGCCAATCAGGTTGATGAGCGCAAGATACACAATTCCGGTCAGAACAAGGTTAATCGCAATGCCAACAATTCCGCTCAGCACACCAATCAAGAAACTCTCAGATGTGAAAATTCGGCGAATATCTTTTCGGCGCGCACCAATCGATTTGAGAACACCAATTTCTTTTGTGCGTTCGGTGACGCTCATATAGAGCACAACCAAAATCATCATTGCAGAAACAACAAGTGAAATGCAAGAGATGACAATCAGCGATGTTCCAATAACTGACGACATGCTTGTGAACATTCCAGCAAGTTGGTCTTCGATTGAACCGGTATAGTCATCTTGGGTGGCAATGAATGTGTTTATGGCGTTTGTGATTTCTTCGCTTGGAGTTTGGATGTATAGGATGTTTGGATTGAGAGTTTCGCCATCTGTCCATTCAGAATAAACTTCTTGGAAATAGTCATAGTCAACATACATCACAAGATATCCTGACAAAATGGATATATCCATAATTCCGGTCACTTCTTCATCTTCCAATGTGTATGTTGTTTTTGTGCCCGAATTTTCGAAAGTCAAGGACAGGTCAATATATCTCGCACTTCCGTCATCTTTGTATATGCTTCCGTTTTCATATAGAGTCAAAAATTTGCTGGAAAACATAACGCCACCTTCTGAGGTGCACATTTGTCCGCTTTGAACATTTGCGCTGGTGTAATAAGGCGGGATGGTGTATATGCAGAAAATGTCCATGCTGTTTTCCGAATTTTCGGAATCTGTCACCACTGCGGTTTGGTCAGTTCCAATCGAGATTGTATACATCTGAATTCCTTTGGAAATGTTGTCGTCAGTCACGGTGAAACTTTGGCTCAAATTTCCACTTTCGTATTGCTCTTCCAGATAGGTATTTATTTCCGTTATCAAATCATCAATTTCGTTGTCTTCAAAAGAGTTGTAACTGAAACTGAACATTGAGTTGGATTCGCTCTTTTTGGTGATTGTCACAATGGTAGGGTCGGAATAGGACTTCATGGTGTCGTTGATATAGTCGGTTATTCCCGACGAGAAGCACATCATCAAAATCAAACTTGCAATGCCAATTCCAACGCCGAACGCCATGAGAAAATTCTTTGTTTTGCTTGCCCACATGTTGTGTAGCGACAGGCGTATGGCTTGCCAAAGGGTGAGTGTTTGGCGGTCTTTATAGTTGATAAACTTTCTTTTTTCATTCTTTTTATCTAAAACTTCTTCTGTTTTTAAAACTTCTTCCGTTTTGATTTCTTTCTTTTTGTATTTCGCGTTTTTGTTGTCGGCAATAATTCTTCCGTCAGAAATTTCCACCACGCGCGACGAAACCGAAGCAACTTTTTCGGAGTGCGTCACCATGATGACAAGTTTGCCACTGTCGGCAATTTCCTTCAAAATCTCCAAAATTTGCATGGAAGTTGAACTGTCAAGCGAGCCTGTTGGTTCGTCAGCAATGATGATGTCTGGGTCATTAATCAGGGCGCGGGCGATTGCCACGCGTTGTTTTTGCCCACCAGAGAGTTGGGTTGGTTTTTTCTTTAACTGTGTTGAAAGCCCAACGCGTGCCAAGATTTTGGTGGCTCTGTCAATCTTTTCTTTTTCGCTGACATTGGAAAGTGTCAGGGCAAGGGTGACATTGTCCAAAATTGACAGATGAGAGATTAGGTTGAAAGATTGAAAAACAAAACCGACTTTATTTTTTCGATATTTATCCAACTGTTTGTCAGTAAGTTTGCGTAAATTTTCTCCGCCAGCAATGATATCGCCAGTGAAATCGCTGTCCAAACCACCGATAAGGTTCATCAGTGTGGATTTTCCGCTTCCGCTTTCACCAATAATAGACACAAGTTCGCCTTTTTCGAACTCCACATTTATGTCATAGAGCGCTTGGAAGGTTTGCTTGTTTCCCAATTTATATTTTTTATTGACGCGGACAAGTCTTAATTCTTTTTCCATATGAAAAACTCTCCTTATAATTTGTTATTTATCATTTTATTGTCAACTTATTATCTGTCATTTAGCAATTCATCATTTATCAATCAAGCGCTTGGCGTTGTTTGTCATCTGTTCAAGAACGCTGACAAAAACTTCTATATCATTTTCAGAAATTCCAGAAAATAGTTCTTTTTTCAGGTATGCCTTCTTTTTTTGTATGTCAAGTGCAAAAAGTTTTCCTTTCTCTGTCAAAGTGATGCTTTTTGAAATGGGGTGAATAAGTCCGTTCTTTTGCATTTTCAGAAGGGTTCGACTTGTGTGAGCCTTGTCACAATCAAGATACTGCGTAAGTTCTTGTTGCGATTTGAAATCACGCTCCAAAATTGTTTCAGCAAAGATGGCAATGGGGGCATTCTCTCCGTCGCAAAGATACTTCGTATAGATTTTTTTTATGATTGACAATTTTGTAATGTCATCTTGTTCTTCCATTTCTCCTCCATTTTTGTGGTATTATATCAAATTTTAGTTGATAAGTCAACTAAATGGAATAAAAAACAAATCAAGATTTAAAAAAATATATTCCAAACTAGTGTCATATTTTTCTCAAAAATATTTGAAAAATGATGCAATGTGTGATACAATAAGACAACATCAAAGGAGCAAAATGGAAGTTTTTTGTGAAAGTTTATATGAAGCGGTGGAAGATTGTCTGAAAGTTGTTCCTATCCTTTTTCTTGCTTACCTTTTGGTTTCCTTCATTTCACATGACCACAGTCACAGATTTTCAAGATTTCTATCCAAAAACAGTAAGTCTAGTGTTTTTTATTCTTCGCTTTTGGGATGTGTGCCACAATGCGGATTTTCGTCAGTCATTGCTGATTTATATTCTCAACGCCGTGTTTCTCTTGGCACTTTGATTGCTGTCTTTGTTGCCACATCGGACGAGGCAATTCCAATCATGCTTTCCCATTCAGACAGCATCGTGAGCATGTTGGAACTTATTGGCATAAAACTCTTGCTTGCAATCTTTTGGGGATATCTCATCGACCTTTGCTTTGCACTGCATTCAAAAGGCAGGCGCAGGACAGTTTTAAGTCAAGATGTGCATGGTTCAAGCGATGTTAAAGAGCATAAGTTTGAGCATGACCATGAAAGCGAACACTCTCACGATGAAGTTATGCAATCACATGATAACGACGGGGAAATATTACACGAAAAAACTCACGCACATGTGCATGAATGTGGACATATTCATTCCAACGAATGTGAGGTGAATTGTGGGCACTCTCACGGCAGTTGCTGTGGAAACAACATCTTTGTCGATGCGTTCGACCACACTTTGAACATCATTGTGTATATTTTTGTGGCGACATTCGTGCTTAATTTGATTATTGGTTATTGCGGGACAGATGTTTTGAGCAATCTTTTGACCACCAATTCCTATCTTCAAATTCTCATTGCGGGCTTGATTGGACTTATTCCAAATTGCGCTGCCTCTGTGCTTCTGACCGAGTTGTTCATCTATGGCTCGCTTTCTTTCCCTGCGCTTCTTGCAGGATTGACCGCGGGCGCGGGCGTGGGGCTTATCATACTCTGGACAAAAAATCGACGACATCCGATAAAAAACCTGGGCATTCTTGTTTTGCAATATGCCATTGGAATTGCCAGCGGGTTTTTGGTTAGTTTGTTTATGTGAGTTTAAAATTTTCCCACAATCAAATGGGTTATATTCTTAAATGTGTTCATTCTTTTGCAATCAACGAGTTTAAACTCTTCCAATCAGAAAGTCGATTGATGTTGAAAGTTCTTTGGTGATTATGATAAGTTTTTGAATTTTTGGGACGACACCTTTCTGCCACTTTCTGATGTTAGACTCATTCAAACCAATTTCTTTGCAAAGTTTCCAGTGAGTGATGTTGTTTTCTTTCAAGACATCGCCATACCTATCCAAAAATACCGACATGTCATAGTGCTTATATTCAAATCTTTTTCTGACATCATCAAGACCAAACAGGAAGTCAAAAGAGCAACCAAAAAATTCGGCAAGCCTTTCTGCCACATCGATGGATGGATAAACACCCTTCAAATATCTCGAAAATTGTGAAGAAGGAACAGCAGTCTTTTTCTCAAGTTGTCTTAAAGAAAGACCTTTTTCATCAATTAAATCTTGCAAAATATCCTTAAAATTTTCCATAGCAATTAAATTTTTGACAAAACCTTCTTTTTTGTTTCAATTTTAATTGCTTTTATGATAAAATATCATCATGCGACTTGAATGACTAGTTTTTAAAATCGCAAAAAAAGGAGAGAAAATGAAATCTTTTGCTGAAATGACTGAAAAAGAACTTGAAATTTGCCAACGAATATACGATGATTTTCTTTTATGTAGCGACAATTCTCAAAGAGTTGAAAGGTTGCGAGAAATCAACTCTCAGTTCAAGGACGGGTTGAATTCTTCTCAAATGGACGAATTTAACAACATCATATTTTTGCAAAATTGCGAAATGTTGGCGCAAAGTTTTGAACTTATTCTATATCTCATTGATAAGTATACAATCTGATGGGCGGGCAATCTGATAGTCTTGAAAAAATAAGCCACAAGTTGTGGCTTAATTTTCGTTATAAAAATCAAAAGCTTTCATGATTTCAGATAAATCTTCTTTTGGATTGAGTGCTTCTTCAAAACTGAAACCGCTCTCGCTTTTTGGATAATCAAACAAGTTTCTTGTTGTTGTGATATGCACTTCTTTTGGCGAGTCTTGGACTTTTTTATAGTCCTGCATTTTGTTTAAAAGCATTCTCATGCTGTCATTGTCCGAGAAGATTGGGCGATTTATATCCGACTTGTTGTCGTCAATGTTTTTCTTAAATCTTTTCATTATGCTGGAAAATTCGCTCAATATATCTTCAAAATTTTGGTCAGTGCGCAACTGTGGAAATCGGTTGTTGAGTTCGTTGACCAAATATTCCACTTTGTCCATGATAAGTTTGTTGAGATTTTTTGAGCCTTCTTCTTCAAACTTCTTGGCTCTTTCAAAGACAGACAGGGCGTTTAGGATGTTCTTTTCCTTGTTTTCAATTTCGGAGCGCTCATTTTTGAGGTCCAAAATTCGTTTTTCGCTGTCCAGCGCTTTAAGTTTTTCTTCCATAAGTTTTGCTTCGTAACTGACTTTAAGTCGCTGAATGTAACTGTCGACTTCGTTGCGATTATATCCATTTACTTCTTGTGAAAACATATCCATAGCATCTCCGTTATTAATAATAGCAAAAAGGGAAGGATAAATGCAAGTAAAATTTGAATTGTTATCAAATTTATTGTGTGCAAAAAACAGTATAATGTGACGAATGTAATCGAAAAAGCGATGATTAAGTGAAATTTTTGCCCGCAAATAAGATTTGTGACAAGTGATGCAACAATGAATGCAAGGGCGATATAATATGGGGCGTAGGCGGTTGTGTTTGTGAATGTAAAAACAAAACCACTTATTCCGACGCCAAGAAGAAGTGTGCCGATATATACGCAACTATCAAACTTGAAGAGCACGCTTTTGACAATTTCAAATCCGCCAACGAACAGGCAAAAGCCGAAGAACCACAAGTGTGGGTTTTTCCACAGGAAAATGGATAGAAAGACATAAGTCACAAACGCCAAAAAGGCTGTCATGGCGAAGAAATGTAGCAAAGTGCTTTTCTTAATTCCAAAAATTCGTCCTGTCATGTTATTATTATTTATCAAACGAAGATTTTTAAACAAAAGATTTGATTTAACTACATTTTTCAAACAGAAACTTGTTGCTGATTGACTTATTTGCTGATTGAAAATTGATTATCAACTGAAAATCACTTCAAATCTTTTTTTAGCACGCGCATGATTATGTTGAAACTTTCTTTTCGCTTTTGAAGATAGGACTTTATGAAACAGTATGAAACAAAACAAATCCCAGCAATGATGAAAACTATGCTCAAAATTTGCGAAACTCGCATGCTTCCCAAATATAGACTGTCGGTGCGCAGACCTTCAATCCAAACTCTTCCAGTGCCATAAATTATCAGATAAAAGCCCGCCACAACTCCGTTTTGCTTGAAGTTGACGCGATATAGCAATGTTTCCAGAACGACAAAGCCGACAAAGTTCCACAAACTCTCATAGAAGAAAGTTGCCAAATGCCAGCCACTTCCATCAATATACACGGCAAAAGGAAACCATTGCCAAGCGGGGTCGGTGACTGCATAGCCAAATGCTTCCTGATTGAAAAAATTTCCCCAACGCCCAAGTGCTTGACCAAAAATCAGTCCGGGAACGATAATATCTGCAAGGGCAAAAAAGTTTTTCTTGTGAATGACGCAAAAAAGCACAACGCCAATCGTTCCGCCAATCAAACCGCCATAGAAAGCCAATCCGCCATTCCAAATCTTGAAAATATCCCAAAAACTAGTGTAGGAATCAAGACTGAAAAGAACATAATAAAGCCTTGCACCAACGATGCACAGGGGGATGACATAGCAAGCAAGCGTGATGATGTCTTCTGTGGAAAACCCGCGCTTTTTGGCGTTTTTTATGGCGATGATTACACCAATAAGATAGCAAAAAGCACTGATCACTCCATAGAAAGTGATATACAAACTTCCAATATTAAAACCTTTTGGAATGGAAAGAGTCATGTTGAGATTATAATTCAAAAGCCGAGTGGAAGTCAAATAAAATTGTTTGATACCACTATAAATAGATAATTTTATGTCGAATTAGGCCGTTTTAAGCCTTTTTGGTCATAAAATTTGCAAATAATGCCATAATTTTAAAAATTAATTTTGCTAAATCGAGAAATTTATTGACTTTTTTGAAGATAATATTGTATCATACTAAGGTATATATGTGAAAATAAGTCAAAAATAAAACTTTTGAAAATTTGGAGAATAAATGAAAAATTTTGCACTTAAAAATTGGGTTAAAATGATTTGCTGTGCGACACTTTGTGTCCTTTGCCTTTCATGCGTGCTTGCTGGATGTGCCACAGTGGGAAATATCACAAATTCCAGCGAAGAAATTTTGTATAACGGCAACTCTGCGGTTATGGTGGATGGCTATCTCTATTACGCCAACTCCGTTACAGATGCTTCAAGTTTTTCGTCTGACAGTGACTATAAATCAAGCGCAAAGACAACATATCTTGCAAGACTCAACACAAATGTTGACTTGGAAGCGACAAGCGAGGACTATTCACCAGCAAATGTCGAAAAGGTTTCTTCCGAAGTGACGGGTTATGAAGGCAACTTCATGTTCGTGCTTGGGCAGACGATATATTATGCCACACCAAACAGACAAGTGGTTTCAAGTTCTGACGGAAATTCATATAATTACACATACACTTGCATATACAAAAGCAGTTTGAACGGCAACAACAAGTCGAAGTTATACACCACTCTTGGCGAAATCACAGACATTGAAGTGCTGAAAGCAGACGGGGTGTATTACATCGTTATGCTTGCTGGAACAGATTTGGTGAAAATCAATCTTTCAACAAACAAAGCGGAAACGATTGCCGAAGATGTTTCAAGCGTTGCACTTCCAGAAACCTATCAATCCAACAAACTTGGAAGCACGCTCGATTGGAACGGATATATTTATTACACAACTTCAAGCACATCCGAAAGTGGTTCAGGCAACACATTGTCAAGCCTTATGGCGCTTGAACTTTCCACAGGTGAAACAAAGGAATTGGATTACAGTTATTCCGACACATATTCACTTGTTGGTCGGGAAAACGATGTAATTTTCTACACCATAACAACAAGCACAAGTGAATCGACAACAACAACCTACACTTCGGATATGTCGTCAAAACCGACGGCTCTCAGCAAGGACATTTTTGTGAGCGACACAATTTCTGATATTGATTTGATTGTCACAGAAAGTTGGACATCGTCGGGCGAAGTTTCATACAGCACCGTTGGATATATTTACTACAACTCATCATCAAGTCTTATGTATAAGAGCATTAAGGGGCATGGCTTACTCAGTTTCACAGCAACGGTTGATGGTTCATCAACAAGTTTAAGTTCATATTACATCCTTGCAATCAATGGAACAACTCTCTATCTTTCATCCACAACATCGGATGCAGTTGGAATTTATAGCGCAGACCTTGCCACAGCAACATTTTCAAGTTCAAGCGGATTCACAGTTGAATGCACTGAAATCATCACAATGACAGCAATTTATGATGCTGCGCTTGGCGCTTATGACGGAACATATTTGTATTTCTATGCTCAACTTGAAGAATTGGAAGATGACGACGAAGATGATGACGATGAAACAGAAGAAACAGATGAAAATTATTATCTCTATCGCGTCAATGTGAACGGAGCAACTCATAAATATGAACTTCTCAGCAAGACAAGCATTTCGTCAAGACATTCTTGATTTTCAATCTAAATTTTAAGTCTAAAAACAAAGCAGGGGGGCTTCTCTCTGCTTTTTCGTTGTATAATGTGAGTCAGTTCGTAATTTGTTAATATAAATGATGTTGCATTTAATATAAATATTATTGCATAATTATACAATTATTTCAATATTTATGCATATAAATTCTTAAATAAAGCCGATAAAATTCATAAACAAAAAACCGATTGAAAGAAACTTAATCGGCTTTTTATATGTTTAATATGTATTTGAGCAATCATTTTACGCGCGTATTTTTCGCACTTTTGAAAGGTTTATAATTTCAAACCTGATTATTATAATTTTGAAGTCAGTTTCAAAAAATGATTTTAAAAACCCAAATTTTAGTTTTTAAATTTCAAATTCTTTTGAAACTTTATACACATATGCGACATAGAGTGGGTCAAACATATCTGATATGTCAAGTGTGGTGAAAAGCGTGGTGTGCACTTCTTTTCCGCTTGCTTTTGCCAGCATGATAAGTTTCTTTGTCAGATTGACTGCCATTTCTGTGTGTCCCATTGTTGATTTTGCACTGGTTTTATGAGCGCAATCAACAGAATTTGCAAAACTTGTGATGTTTTCTGCGAATATTGCCACTTTAAGTCCCAACTCTTGCAAGCGGGCGACATGCTTAATGAACAAGTCAATCAATTCGCTTGTTGCAAATGGTGAATCTTCGTATTTCGTCATGAAAACATTCGAAAATCCAATCTCATTGACGGCAATCGTGTTTTCGTAAGGGGCGTTTGGAATTAATGCCAATGTGATGATGTTTTGACTGTTCAAGCGTTTGACAAAATTTTTAAATTCTGTTGTGCTTTCACTGAAACTTATATCTTTCAAGATATATCGCGAGCCCAAAAGAAGATTTGTTTTGTTCAAATTTTCACTTGGAACTTCAAGTTGATATGTATATGGTTTTGCTGTGTATGTTTTGATGTCTTGGTAGTTTATCTGTTTTATTGTGTCCAAGATGTATTCGCCGTGATTGTTCATCAGCACCGCAGTTCCAGATATGTAATCAAAAGGTCTGACGCCAGCATCTTTTTTCACAAGGATGGACTTTCCGCCACAGGTGTCGGTGAGCATATATTGCTCTCCATTTTCGCAAACAATGCCACAAACTTCAAGCGGACAACTTTTTTTGGAGTATATCTTGTCTTCAATTTGGTTGAAGCTGACAGACTTTTTTGTTGCGTTTGAACCGTATGCCTTGAAAGATTTGTTCAAAGTGTAGTCTTTTCCTGTGATTCGCGAAATCTCTTCCAATATACCTTCAATATTTGAAAGTTCTTTGTATGGTCTGCCTGCGCGAAGTGGAATTGGCTTCAAATCTTCTCTGGCAATAATTTTGTCCATGACAAACTTGATGTGCCCATCTCTTTTTTGGACTGTTGGCGAGTTATCTCCAAACACACGGGCAAGGGCGCGCAGTTCATAAATTCCCAGCGATTCCACAAGCGAAAGACATTCTTGGTCTGCCTTATTTAAATTTTCAAAATGATATTGTGGTTTCTTCGACATATTATCTCCTTATCTAAATTATAAAACCAAACTTATTATATCAGTTTTAAAAAGTTTTTACAACTAAAACGCGATGTTTTTTTAACTTTTTTGGAAGTCTATAAATTAAAAATTTGGTATGACGGGTTGAAATTTTGACGCAAATTATAAGCAAATTGCAAGCAACTTTAATAAAATCAAACAGGGAACAAAAAAATAAAAAATTTTTGATAAAAATAATTGACAAAACAAAATTATTTTTATAGAATAGAATGTTCATATGGAAGAAAAAATTTTTATAAGTGGTGGCAAAAAACTATTTGGGCAAGTTGAGGTGGATGCGTCGAAAAATGCATTTCTGCCAATTCTTGCAAGCACGGTGTTATGTGACGGCGAAATTCTTTTCAAAAATTATGTCGACTTATCCGATTTGGTTCAAACTCGCAAAATTCTGCGAACTTTAAGCATAAAATCTTCTCTGAACGGACGCCAACTTTACATAGACACACGAAATGTCAAAAATGACAAAATAACCTATGAACTTTCGCGCGCGCTACGCTCTTCAATCATCTTTTTGGGCGCACTTTTGGGAAGATTTCGGAGTGCGGTTATTGCGTATCCTGGCGGTTGCAAAATTGGTGCAAGACCGATTGACATTCATTTGAGTGGCTTCAAAACTTTGGGCGTCAGCATTGTGGAACGGCATGGATACATCTATTGTAACGGTCAAAACATGCGAGCGGGTAATGTTGTTCTTTCTTTTCCAAGTGTTGGCGCAACAGAAAGTCTTATGCTCTGCGCTTGCCTTTTAGACGGCGAAACGGTGCTTAAAAATGTTGCGAAAGAACCTGAAATTGTCGATTTGCAGGAATTTTTAAACAAAATGGGCGCGAAAATTCAAGGAGCGGGCACTGATTGCATAAGAATTGAAGGGGTGAAAAGGTTGCATGGTGGCGAATTTTTGGTTATGCCCGACCGAATTGTTGCGGGAACATATCTTCTTGCTGTGGCAACATGTGGTGGAGATGTTACGGTGGAAAAAGCGCTTTTCAGGCACAACGAAAGTTTAATATCTTTTTTGCGTCAAACCGCTTGCCAAATTGATGTGTTTAGTGATAAAATAAGATTGAGAGCGGACAAAAGACTTACTTCGGTTCAAAAAATACAAACTTTGCCGTATCCTTTCTTTCCTACCGACCTTCAACCGCAAATGATGGTGTTGCAGGCGGTGAGTGACGGTGTTTCTTTAATTCAAGAGAATTTGTTTGAAAATCGCTTTGGAATTGTGCCAGAACTGAGAAAAATGGGCACAAACATCACGGTCAAGGATCGAACGGCTTGCGTTGTTGGTGTGGAAAAGTTGTATGGCGCTGATGTGTTTGCCACAGATTTGCGAGCGGGTTCGGCGCTTGTGATTGCTGGGCTTAAAGCGGAAGGGTATACAACTGTGCACAACATTGCTTACATAGACCGTGGATATGAGCGTATTGAAGAGAAATATCGTCTTTTGGGTGCTCAAATTGAAAGGGTAAAAAGCGAGTGATTTATCACTTTCGATTATAACTTTTCTGATTAAAACATTAGAGAAAAAGAAAAAAAATAGAAACAAAAAACAAATAAAAAACGAAAAAAGGAAGAAAATATGAGTAAAAAACTTATCATATCTCTTTCGGTGATTTTATGCGCGATTGTGGTTGTCCTAATTCTTTTTTGGACACTGTTTGGTCTATCATCGGTGACAGTGGAATTCTCTTCCACGCTGGTGAATTTGGCGGTCAGCGAAGAAGAGATTATCAATGCAGGAAATTTCAGTTACGGCTCTTCCGTGCTGTTTGAAGGTAAGACGAAATATATCGAAAATATCAACAATTATGCCAGCGAAAACGAAAATTTTGCATATATTCGCGTGACGAATATTGAAACAATTTTTCCGAATAAATTTGTTGTGTATGTGACGGAGCGAGAAGAATTGTTTGCCGTTGAAGTGGATGTGAATGAGGGTGCAAGTGCGGACAAGCAATATCTTATATGCGACCGCGAATTTAGGGTGTTGAAGATTTTGGATGAATTCACTTCCACACAAGACAATGCCATTCTTTTGAAAGGGCTTAAATTTGACAATGAAGATGTCAAAGTGGGCGACTTTTTGAATGTCGAGCAAAGTGCCATGCTAAATTTTTATTCTGTCATGGTTGCCAACAATCGAGATTTGTCGGAACAATGGGGAAAATTTAAAGAACTTGAACTTGGCGTATGCACAAACGAGTTGACAGGAATTGAATATGTTTCTCTGACCTTAACAACTTTTCAAGGGCAGGTTTTTGAAATTGATAACATTGATTTTGCGTTTGCGAACAAGGTTCAGTTGATGTTTGCGGTGGAGAGCGCGATGTTTAATCAAAATGTCGATGCAAATGGAAACTTATTAAACAGTGACGGAGAAATCATCTATGTGCTGAAAACTGAAAGCGGGGAGTATGTATCAAGCGAAGAAAATGTTGAAGGCAGTGTTCCGCTGTCCTATGATTTGTTGTCGAACTGCTATATAAGAGTTGACAATCTCACACTTGATGAAAATGTTGACAGAACAGAAAATGACATCTACTATGCTTTTGTTTCCAAAGAGCAATAATTTTGTTTTTGCGATGTTTGATAGGTTGCAAAAGATTGATAGAAAATGTCCGCTGAATGTGCAATGTTATAAATTGAATGTGCATAATATGAGATTATAATAATAAAAAACATAATACACAAAATCAAGTGTATTATGAATGCATACCACACAACATTTTGTGGTGGTATGCAAAGTCTTGTTATGTGAAGTAAGGAATTGCTTGTTATATCAAGTTTTTTTCTTGCTTAAAAATTTCGTAAAATCGTCAAAACAAAGCATGATTTAAACCATTGAAAATCAAAAACATTGAAAGTCAGGATGATGCTATTCCAAAATCAATCCGCCGTCAATATAGATTGTTTGTCCTGTGATGAACGATGCTTCTTCACCGCAAAGAAAGGCGATTGCATTTGCAACATCGTTTGCAGTGCCAAGGCGTTTGAGTGGAGTCATCTCAGCCAAATCATCCTTTTCTTCTTGCGACAAATTTCCGTTCATTTTGGTGTCAATAAATCCTGGAGCGACAACATTTATGCGTACATCAAAATTTCCAAGTTCGCTTGACAAAGATTTGCAAAGTCCAGACATGGCGCTTTTTGTCGAAGTATACACGCTTTCGCAAGAACAGCCAACTTTTTCAGCAAAAGACCCCACAAGCACAATGTTTGCAGGGTGATGATTTACGGTCAATTTCACAAGTTCTCTAACGCATTTGATTGCAGATTTTATGTTCACTTCAAACAGTTTGTCAATCTCTTCATTTGAAACATCCATGATAAGCGCGCGCTTTTGGGCAACACCAGAAGCAAAAACAAGAGAGTCGATATACGCAAAATCGTTTGAAACTTTGTCAAAAAACTTCTCAATCTCTCCATTCACTGCAAGATTGAGTTGATATAATTTGATTTTTAAGGTCTTGTTCTGCTCAATCTCTTGGGCGAACTCTTTTTTTATGTCAATTTTGTTTGTGTTGTATGTAAGGGCAAGGTCATAGCCCTGCTTTGCCAATTTTTTTGCAGTGGCAAGTCCAATTTCGCTTGAACCGCCAACGATTATCGCTGTTTTTTTTGTCATATTTTCTCCAATCTAAATAAAAGCATGAAACCAAATTCGTTTTGTTGTGTTATGATTTTTATTAAATTTCTTTTGACTATGCAAAAGTGAAATTAACAATTTGGCTTTGATTATAATTCTGCCGTCCAAGCAAGACCAATCGCTGGTCCAACATGAGAGGCGGTGACAGGTCCAACTTCGCCTTCGTATATTTCTACTTTGTCTTTATTTTCCAATTTTTCCAGCCAATCTTCCACCATTTTTTTCAGTTGTTCAAAGAACTTTGTGTTTGCAATGTGCAAAATGAACAATCTTTTGACTTTTTTAGGAATGGACGCAACCAACTCTTTCATCGCTTTTTGCATTCCAAAAATCTTTCTGTCACTCAACACACCTTTTTTGAAAGTTATGATTGGACGAATTTGCAAAAGACTGCCAATCGTGCCGGTGACTTTTCCAACTCTTCCACCTTTGATTAAATATTCCAAAGTGTCTGGAATGAAAGAAACATAACTGTTCTCAATCAAAACTTTAAGGCGTTCGATAATTTCTTCGCAAGATGCCCCAGCGTTTCGCATTTCAACCGCTTCCATAACCAAACCAAGTTCAGTTTGAACATTCACCAAGCTGTCAAAAACATACACTTTTTCTGGATTTTTACATTGCTCTCTTGCCAAATTTGCCACACTGTTTGTGCCAGAAAGGGTGCTGCTCATTGTGATGACCAGCACATCATTGCCTTCGTCAAGTGCTTTGTTATATTCATTCAAATAATCTTCAATCGAAGGTTGACTTGTTTTTGGGAAAATCTTTGTCTTTGTGAAATCTTCAATAAATTCATCGTAAGTTCCTGGAAAACCTTCGACGAATTCTTGGTCTTTATATAAATACCTGAGATGTACAACGGCGATGTCGTTTGCTTCTGCATATTCTTTTGGGGTGTATGCAGTGCTGTCGGTTATGATTTTTATCATAATAATCTCCTTTTTCATTCTAATTTCAATTTTATAGTTTTAATTTTTGAACAATCAAATTTAAGGAATAAACTCAAATGTATTTTAGCATATAAAATTGTTTTTTCAAAACAATTACAGAAAGATTTGCAAATTTTATTGTCAGAGTGGAAAAGATTTGACTTTTCTCTTAATTATATGCTATTATTGCTAATATTAAAACTCAGAACGCCACTTTTTGTGGCTAGTTGAAATTTTGGAGGCATTTATGGAAGAACTTTCAAACGAAGTTGACATCAGACGCAAAAAAATTGAAGATTTGAAGCAGGCGGGAGAAATTCCGTATAAAGAAAAATTCGAGCGCACTTGCACAATCAGCGAAGCACGAGAAAAACTTGGTCAACGCGTCAAAATTGCTGGGCGCATTGTTTTTCGTCGCATTATGGGCAAATTCGGTTTTTGTCAAATTCGCGACATATATGACAAAATTCAAATCTCTGTGGGCAGAAATGAATTTTCGGAAGAAGAGTATAATTTCTATAAGAAAATGATTGACATTGCCGACTTCATTGGCGTGGAAGGCGAAGTTTATCAAACTCAAACAGGCGAAATCACAGTTAAGGCAGAGAAAATCACACTTCTTTCCAAGGCTATGCGTCCGCTTCCAGAGAAATTCCACGGCATTGCTGACACCGAAATTAAATATCGTCAGAGATATCTTGACCTTATCACGAACGAAGAGTCACGCAAAATTTTCTTGACTCGAAGCAAGGTCGAATCTTTCATTCGCAGATTTTTGGAAGATAACGGTTTCATTGAAGTGGAAACACCAATTTTGCAAACCAGTGTTTCAGGAGCAAGTGCAAAACCTTTCTTCACACATCACAACGCGCTAGATATGGAATGCAATCTTCGAATTGCCACTGAATGTCATTTGAAACAATGTATTTGCGCAGGAATTGACCGCGTGTTTGAACTTGGCAAAGACTTCCGCAACGAAGGCATGGACCCAGCGCACTTGCAAGAGTTCACGCAAGTGGAGTGGTATGCGTCTTATTGGAACTTTGAAGACAACATAAAGTTTTTCCATGATATGCTCATCAAACTCATGAATGACTGTTTGGGCACAACAAAAATCACATATCAAGGACAGGAAATTGATTTTGACGGGAAGTGGCCAAGAATTGACTATGTTGCCAAAATGAGTGAAATTTTGGGTTGTGACTTTTTGGCGATTGACGATGTGGATGAATTGAAGAAAATTGTTGTGGATAAGGGGCTTTTTGGATACGCTGAACTTGAAGAATGCAAGACTGTTCGAACGCTGATTGACTACATCTATAAGCGCAAAATTCGCGCTGGAATTGTCAATCCAACAATTTTATACAACTATCCAGCGGTTTTGATGCCGCTTGCACGCAGAAATGACAAGGACGAGAGAATTATTGATGTCTTTCAGGTTGTTGCTGGTGGACAGGAACTTGTGAAGGCGTATTCAGAACTTGTCGACCCGATTGTTCAAAGAAAAACGCTGGAACTTCAACTTCAAGAAAAGGCACAGGGCGACGAAGAAACCATGGATGTGGATGAAGATTTCTTGCTTGCAATGGAACATGGAATGCCACCAATTTCTGGGCTTGGTTTTGGAATTGACCGCTTCTTGCAATTCATTTTTGATTGTCCAAACATTCGCGATGTGGTGCTTTTCCCATTGATGAGATGATAATTGAGAGATTATAGTTGAAATCATAAAAAAAATTAAGGTTGAAAAATGGACGCAAAATTTGTTACGGACGGGCTGGACATCATGGTGCCAGACCCAAAATGCGAGTTGGAACACAGAACTCCATTTGAACTTTTGGTGGCGGTGATTTTGTCCGCTCAGTGCACAGACAAGCGCGTCAATCAAGTGACGGAAGAACTTTTCAAAACGCATAACAAGCCAGAAGATTTTGTGAATATTTCGCAAGAAGAGTTGGAAGCGAGAATTCACTCGTGCGGGTTCTATCACAACAAGGCAAAAGCAATCAAGTCTGCAAGTCGCGACATTTTGGAGAGATTTGACGGAAAAGTGCCAAGCAATTTTGAAGATTTAACCACTTTGGCTGGCGTAGGGCGAAAGACGGCGAATGTTGTTATGGCTGTGGCGTTTGGCGGAGATAATTTGGCGGTGGACACTCATGTGCTTCGCGTTTCCAATCGTTTGGGGCTGGTGAAAACAAATGTGCCGGATAAGTGCGAAGAAGAGTTATGCAAGATTTTTCCAAAAGACAGGTGGTCGCGCTTGCACTATCAAATGGTGCTTTTTGGAAGATATACTTGCAAGGCGATGAGGCCGGATTGTCAAAAATGCGTGTTTAATCGGCAGTGCCCGAGCAGTCGAGTGTAGAAAGTTGGTGTGAAAAAAGACAAAAGTCGACAAACTGAGGTGTGATATGTTTTTGGATAGAGTGAAGATTTCCATAAAAGCGGGCAACGGTGGCAAAGGTTCCACCTCTTTTTTGCGTAACGCACAAACAGCAAAAGGTGGACCAGACGGCGGTGACGGCGGTCGCGGTGGTGATGTGGTGTTCAAAGCCACAAACGATTTGAACACGCTCTATTCTTTCCGCTTCAAGAAAAAGTTTGTTGCAGAAAATGGTGAAGACGGACATCAAAAAAACATGACAGGACGCAGTGGAAAGGACGAAATCATTCTTGTGCCAACGGGAACGGTGCTTATCAATCCAAAAAATAACAAAATCATCGCTGATTTAAGCGAAGATGGAGCGGAATTTATTGCGCTCAAAGGCGGGGCAGGCGGACATGGAAACGCGTATTATAAATCATCCGTCAAACAAGCGCCGGCATATTCTCAAACGGGTGAAGTGACAGAACTTAGAGAAGTGATTTTGGAACTCAAAACAATCGCAGATGTTGGGCTTGTTGGTTTTCCAAATGTTGGAAAATCCACCTTACTTTCGGTGATTTCAAACGCCAATCCAAAGATTGCCAACTATCCGTTCACGACCATATATCCAAATTTGGGCGTGTGTGAAGTTTTGGGCGAAACATTTGTTGTTGCGGACATACCTGGTTTGATTGAAGGCGCAAGCGAAGGGCTGGGGCTTGGGCATTATTTTCTCAAACATGTCGAGCGCGTTCGCCTTATCGTGCATTTGATTGACATCTCCGAAAGTGAAGGGCGCAGTGCAGTGGAAGACTTCAAAGTCATCAACAGTGAATTGAAGAAGTATAACGCAAGCCTTGCCAAAACAAAACAAATTGTCGTTTTTTCAAAGTGTGATTTGCTGGATGAAGGGGAATTGGAAGAAAAGATTTCTCATTTCGTGAAAGAAACAAAGATGAAAGATTATATGACAATTTCTTCATATACCAGGGCGGGAATTGAAGAACTTAAAAAGAGAATTTTGGAGAATTTAAAGAAAATTCCAAAGAAGCCAGCCCTTAATGTTGAAGAATTTGACTTTGACAAAAAGGATGTATCTTCGATTGAAATCAAGCGTCACGATGATGGCAGTTTTGAAGTGTTTGGCGGTCGAATTGACAACCTTGTGCGCGGAGTGGTGCTTTCAGACCAAATTTCTTTTGCATATTTTCAAACCAGACTCAAAGAAATGGGCGTGATTGACATGCTGAAAGAGAAGGGGTTGAAAGAAGGCGACACAGTGACAATCAAAGATATAACTTTTGAATATATGGAATAAAAAATAAACAAGAAATCAATCTTGCGGTGAAGATGGGTGTGGAAAGATTTGTGAAGTCTTTTATTTGAGATGCGATTTGTATAAAAAACATTCAAAAATTTTGCTTGAAATCCAGATTTATATTTGATTGAAACCTTGAACTGCATATCTTGCACAACTGCATAATACCGCAAAATGTGGGGTGGTATGCACTGCATAATACACAATATTTTGAAAAACATAAAATAAAAAGGAAGAAAAAAACATGATAACAACCAAACAAAGAGCCTATTTGAGAGGACTTGGAAATGCGCTTGAACCTGTCATGCAAATTGGAAAAGAAGGGATTTCGGAAAATGTTTTGACATCTGTCAATCTTCTTTTGGAAGCGCGCGAACTTGTCAAAGTGAAAGTGCTGAAAAACAACGATGTCGGCGCAAGAGAAACTGCCGAAGAAGTTGCCAAAGCGCTTGGTGCTGACATTGTGCAGGTGATTGGAAACATTTTCATTTTATACAAAAAGTCCACGCGCAAGAATTTCAAGCACATCGAATTGCCTTTATAACGCGACATTGCACAAGATAAATTCTTTAAATTTCCGCTGACTTGAAAATAAATTAATCCGCTGACATTAAGATAAATTATCCAAGATTTTGTCCAAAATATCTTAACGGCTTCCACACACTTTTTCACAACACTTCGCTTTCTGTTTTTGTGTTGTAAATCGGGTTGAAGTATGAAATCAGCGCAAACACAACAAGCAGTGATGCGACAATGCAATAGTATATTGTGGTGCGGACAAACAGCCCGCATATCACAAGAATGAAAGCGGATAGAAGATAACTTTTTGTCCGTTTTTTATTGAACGAAATGGCAAGAAAATCTTTGAAAACCATCCTCTTTTCACTGTTATATTTCTTCGTGATTTTTGGAAAGCAGTCGTAAAATTTATACAGTTTTTCATATGTGCCATATTCGTCTAAAATCAAAATTTTTTCATCAAAATTGGCAAGAAAAGAGCCAAGTTGCTTGTCTGTGACTTCTTTGCAACAAATGACAATTTTTTCCGCTTTTTCTTTCTTGACTTTGTTGTAAATCTCCATAAATCGCGGAATTGTCATCCCATCAAAAGACAGGTCAACATAAAGCAAGGTTGTTTTTGTCAAAGTGTTCGAAAAATTCTCATTCAATACACTCTCATTTTGCAAACTTTCATTAAGTAAACTTTGATTGGATGAACTCTCATCATCATTTTTTGATGAACTCTTTTTTGATAACTTTGTCGCATTCTTCTTTAAATTTGTCACATGGTCATTCATCTGCACGCTTTTTTCATTCTGACTATCCTGAATTTTGTGTTTGATAAGCAAATATTCCTTGCGCTTGACAACATTCTCATGTTTTTTTAGGGCGAGTTTTTCAAAAAAGTTTATCGGCTTTTCTTCACACGCGAGCGAGAGAAACATGTTCTCCGCGTCTTCCTTCTCTTTGAGTTTAAGTCCGTTTTTTATCTTCTTTTTATGTCCAATCAGGAACAGAAGAAGATAGATTGTCAGCGAAAGAATGGTCGCTAAAAGTGTCACCAACCACAATTTTCTGAAAAAATATCTCAGCCAAATGAAAGACAAAAGGAATATCAAAAAAAATTTTAAAATCTCATGAAATATCAGTTTAATTTTTCTCATGAGAGCATTTTTTCCATAATTACATTTTTTAGACATCTTATCCCAATGTTAGGTCAATTTTTGTTGACTTTTTTTGTTCGTTATGCTATCATCACTATATGGTTGATGTCAAAGAACTTGTTTCTCTGCTTTCAGAAAACAAAATCAAAAACATTTCTGTCTATGACCTTTCCGCCGATGGCGAAGAGAGATTTATCGTTCTCTCGACGGC
Organism: uncultured Lachnospiraceae bacterium; assembly: GCA_964400145.1. Lineage (GTDB taxonomy): Bacteria > Bacillota > Clostridia > Christensenellales > UBA1242 > Caccovivens. The sequence continues at coordinate 72,419 of CAYNTF010000001.1, forward strand.
GAATAAGGACTGCAAAAAAGTTGCCGATATCGTTGCTCAAAAATATGGCTACGACGACAAAATTGAAGGGTATTCAAAAGGTGAGTGGATTGTTTTTGATTTCGACAATGTCACACTGCATATCTTTTTGCCGAAAGTGAGAGAAAAATATAATCTGGACAAATTATACAAGCCGAAAAAAATAATTTTATAAACAAAGCGAAATTGCTTTGTTTTTTTTGTCTTTTGGTTTAAAATATAATTTGAATGGACTGACGATTGAAATGGACTGATGATAAAAATGATTGTGGGTGCAGTATGATTGAAATTTGTTTTGTTTGCACAGGCAACACTTGCCGTTCGGTTATGGCGGAGCGTATAGCAAAAAAAATGGCAAAGTTGCGTGGATTGACCGATGTCAAATTCTCTTCGGCTGGCATTTACGCCAAAAAAGAAAATATCACCGAAAACGCGTCAAAAGTGTTGAAAATGCTCGGCTACGACGGGCGCAACCGCAAAAGTGTGCCACTCAAAAAAACAAAAAAAGGCGTAATCTATGTGGCGGTGACGCAAGCACACAAACAGTTTATCAACTCCGATAAGTGTATCAGTTTTGACGAACTTGCTGGGGATGTCGGCGACCCATTTGGACAGAATTTGCAAGTCTATGAAAAAACGGCAAGACAGATTGAAAAGAATGTCGAAGTTTTGCTGAGTAAAATCAAAAATTTGAGAGGTGTTGTATGATTATCATGGCAAGTGACCACAGAGGTTATATGTTGAAAGAGGCTATCAAAACCTTTTTCAATCAAGAAAATATCATCACAATCGATGTTGGGTCATACAGCAAAGAGCCTGTGGACTATCCAGATTTCGCCAAACTTGGCATAGACAAAGTGCTGGAAAACAAAAACAATGTCGGCATTTTTATTTGCGGAAGTGGCATTGGAATGAGCATCGCTGCAAATCGCAATCCAAAAATTCGCGCGGGGCTTTGCTTAAACACAAAAATGGCAACGCTCGCAAGAAAAGACAATGACGCGAATGTGCTTTGCATGCCGGGCAATATGAGAAAAAAGAAGGCGATTGCCATAATTAAGGTCTTTTTGACAACAAGTTTTGAAGGCGGTCGTCACGCAAGACGCTTGAAGAAAATTTCGGGCGATATTAAGTATGATTATAAACCGGCTGACTACAAACCGGAAGTGGATGTGAAAGTTGATGTCAAGCCGGTGGATGTGAAAGACAAAGTTGCTCCAAAAACCACAAAAACCGACCTGAATGCAACTTCGCAGGATGTGGGCGAGAAAAGCGCGGAAAATGAAAACGACAGCAAGGTTGTGACAAACCTAGGCAAGCAAGATGACAGCACAAAGAATGTAAAGAAGAAAACCACTCAAAAGAAAAAGAAGGAGAGTGAATGATTAATGTGATTATTCCCGTCGTTGAAGATGCGGAAAGTTTTTCTAGTTTTATTCAAGCCACAAGCAATGCGGATGTGAAATTTTTTGTTGGCGTGCGCGAAAGTTTGGCAAGCAAGTTAACTTTCAAAAAAAAGACTAATGTTGAACTTCATGTTTTCAGCAACTCATCTAACAAAGAAGAAATCATAAATTCTCTTCACTCATGCAAAATGAATAAGGGGAAAATTCTGGTTCTTCGAAGAACGATAACAGAAGAAGAGTGGACAAAACTGACATCTTCTTCGGCGGATGTCACCACACTTAAAGCAAAACGCATCAAGTTTGTGCAAGCAATCAAAAATTTTGGGCGTATGGTTGTGCGAAAGTTTTTCGCCTTTAACTTTTTTGAAGATATTTCTGCCACTTGCTATGGCGAAAATATGTTTGAACTGATAACCGTTTGTGCCAATCTTTCCATGGCAACGCGGGTGAACAGGTATGTCGGCATCAAAATTGAAGAGATTGAAACGGACAAAAAACCAGTCAAAAAACAATTTAGTCGTTGGAAAACCGCTTTGCTTTTCACACTTTGGACACTGTTTATGCTTGGAAGCATAGCGGGCGGAGTGCTGGTGTGTGTCTACACTGCAATCACATCGCTGACAATTCTGTTTGTTATTTTCTGGATGGTTGTGGCAATAATGATTTGGCTGGTTGCCGTCATCAATTTCACGCGAACTTTGGCGGTGGGATATCTGCGATACGGGCGAGCGGAAGAGATTCAAAAATAATCAAAATATTGGACTTGATGTTTTCAAATTGACTTGCTTTCAACTTGTTGACTTAAATGGTCAATAATTGAAAAATAAAAAATGGCTCTGCGCCAAATAAAAAGGAGAAAAAAATGAAAAAAATTAAACTTGGAATCAATGGTTTTGGCAGAATTGGAAGATTGACACTTCGAATTGCTGCAAAAAGAGATGATGTGGAAGTTGTTGCCATCAACGACCCATTTCTTTCGGTTGACTATGCAAAATATCTTTTGGAACACGACTCAATTCATGGTCATTTTGATGTTCCTGTCAAAGTTAAGGACGGCAAATTGATTGTCGGAAAGAGCAAAATTTCTTTCTATGAAGAAAAAGAACCTGCTCTCATACCTTGGAAAGCGGATGCTGTTGATGTGGTTGTGGAATGCACCGGCAAATTCACTGCATATGACACCGCCAAAGCACACTTGGATGCGGGTGCAAAAAAGGTTGTTATTTCCGCACCGGGAAAAAATATGCCTATGTTTGTTATGGGCGTGAATCACGAAACTTACGACAAGAGCATGAACATAGTTTCCAACGCGTCCTGCACAACAAACTGTCTTGCACCACTTGCAAAAATCATTCATGACGCTTTTGGCATTGAAGAAGGTTTGATGAGCACAGTTCACTCCACCACCGCAACTCAACTTACTGTCGACGGCCCAAGCAAAAAAGATTGGCGTGGTGGAAGAGCAGCATCGTATAACATCATTCCATCAACAACAGGGGCAGCGAAAGCGGTGGGTGAAGTTATTCCAGATTTAAAAGGCAAACTGACAGGCATGAGTTATCGCGTGCCAACGCTCAATGTTTCGGTTGTGGACTTGACTTGCCGTTTGAAGAAGCCTACCACATACGAAAAAATTGTGGAAGCAGTGAAAAAGGCAAGCAAAGGGAGTATGGCTGGAATTGTTGGCGTGACAGACGAACCTGTTGTTTCCAGCGACTTCATTGGCGACAGCAGAACTTGCATTTTTGATGTAACTGCGGGGATTATGATTTCTCCAACTTTCGTCAAACTTGTGGCTTGGTATGACAACGAATGGGGATATTCCAACAAACTCGTTGACCTTTGCGCGTATATCATGAAATAATCTTGATTTCAGTTTGTCAAAATGATTTGCCAAATTTTGAAAAGCATGTCATAAGTGGAGTGTAAAGCATATGAAAAATCAATTAAATCGTGAATTGATTGAAAGTTTGGGCGAAAGTGGCAACACCAAATTTTTGGAACGCGTGAACGACTTGATTTCTGGGCTGATTTCGCAGTCTGTTTTGGATATTTCCGAAATGTCCGCTTTTGTTCGTATGGACAAATGTGTTTTTTTGCCTGTCAATGAGATATACACGGGTGCAATTTCGCAACTTTCCACCTATGACTATTTTTTGGGCGTTGAAAATCCGCAAATCGAATTTAATTCCAAGACCAAGAAGAATTTTTGGAAGTTCGTATGGCGAGAATTTAAGGCGGCTTGGCGACTTGGAAAGAAGAAGTATAAAAAGATGAAAAAAGAAGAAGTGCGCAGTGTTGAAAACATAGAGAAGTATAAACTCAGCGATTTCAGGCACGATATTGTGCGCACAATGGCGAACTATCTTTCCGGGACAACGGTAATCTATGAACACATGCAATACATTTCTGTGGTGGGCATGAATGACTTTGGAACGAATGTCAAAATTAACATATATATTGGCACATACAACTCTGCTGAAAACACTTTCAAACTTTATAACGAAGTGAAAAACAAGTTCACAGTCATCAATTTTGGCGACCGTTACAAGAATTTGGATTTTAAGGCGGAAGCATGCGGAGAAACTTTTGTCAAAATTTTGCGTATTCTCAACGCTATGTATTCCAAAAACTATAACAGAATTCCGAACCAAATTTTGATGGAAAGTTTGGTGTGGAATTGTCCAAATTCACTTTTTGTCAAGGGTGATGTTTACAAAACTTTTGTCAATGTGTCGAATTTTATCCGCCTTTCTGACCCAAAGTCGATTGTGTCCATTTGTAATGTAAGCAAGAACATATTTGAAGAGTCGTTGATTTTAGGCTCAAACTCACAAATTGAATTCAGCAAAATTATCAATATGCTGGATAGGTTTGCTTATTGATTGTATAAAAATCGACATTTTGCGCAACCTAAGACTAGGGAGGGCAATATGAAAGAAATTTGGATGGTTGTCGGTTTCGGCGCAGGTCTTGTGACAGGAGCACTTTTATACAAACACTGCGAAGACGCAAAAAAACTTGTAAATAAAGGCGAAAAGGCAGTTAAAAAAGAAGTTGAAAATTTGAAAGAAACTGTCAAGAATGAAAAGAAAAATGTGCAAAAATCTTTGAAACAAAGCAAATAGTCAAAAAAGCGAGGCGTTTGACCTCGCTTTTTTCATGGCTGGGCGGTTGCCTTGTTGCAACTCAACCGACTGCCTCACAAAATCTTGACTCCATTAAAGTTTCCTTATGTCACATCGACAGGTCTTCTTAGTGATGCTTCCGTCAGGATCTGACACGGTTCAAAGGAGCCGATTGCATAAGACCTTAACTTCATTGCCAACAGTTTGCGCACATTTTCGACCAAATCACACCGCAAACAACTGCTCAATCCTGCTGTGGCGGATTGCAGGTTACAGGGCACCGCCAACTCCCCATCTAGCCCAGCGATATCATTATAAAATGTCAAAAAGAAATTGTCAAGCGTTTGGGGAATAAAATTGCAAAGAAAGTTTTGCGACCTTGCGTTCATTTTGCAAATATAGACAAAAAGTGGCAGAAATTGCCATTTTCTTTTATTGTTTAACATCTCCATTGCTCATACATTGCTTTAAGGAGCGAAAAGTATGCTTGAAAAAATTTTACCAGACAATTTTCTCAAAATTTTAACCGAAAAGGTTAATTTAAAAGCGGTCAATGAAATCAGACTTCGTGCGGACAAACCCGTTGTGGTCAATGTCAGTGGCAAAAACTTTTTTCTTTCCGAAAATGGCGTGACAAGCAATCTGCACGGGGCGCTCTATGCCAGCAAAATCATCATTGAAGATGTGATTTTTCGTGCCAGCGAATGTTCGATTTATTCCGTCAACGAACAAATCAAAAAAGGCTTCATCATCACTGACGAAGCAGTGCGCATAGGCATCGGCGGAAATCTTATTGAAGAAAATGGACACATCAAAACGATGACCAATTTTTCTAGTTGCAACATTCGCGTTCCGCATGTGGTGAAAAACTGTTCGCTCACGGCATATCCTTTCATCGTCGGCGAAAACGGAGTGGAGAACACGCTTGTCATAAGTCCTGTGGCATGCGGGAAAACCACATTTTTGCGCGATTTTGTCTATCAACTGTCAGAGCGGAACTTGACATACAATGTGTTGCTTTTGGATGAGCGCGGAGAGTTGGACTGTGGAATAAACTCAAAATACACAGACAAAATTGCCTTTGCCAGCAAAAAAATTGGATTTGAGAATGGCATAAGAGCGCTTGCGCCAGACATTATTGTCACGGACGAAGTTGGACAAGAAGAAGATATTGAAGCAATCAAATACGCCACATCGTGCGGAGTTAAACTTTTGGCATCAACGCACGCCGACAACATGGAAACTTTTTGTAAGAAGGGGCTTTTTCAGCAGATAATCAAGGACAAAATTTTCAAGCGGTATGTTCTACTTTCCAAGCGAAATGGTCCCGGCACTTTTGAAGGGATATACAATGAAAACTTCGGGCGAATATACAGTCCAAGATAGTTTAGACGATTTTGATATGAGAACAATTTCAGCATTTGATGGCAGTAAAACATTTCAGCAAAAAGCAAAATTCCGTTAGGGAATTGTTAAATGAATAAAAAGAAGGGGGAGTTATGAAATATGTTTTGATAATCGTTTTGTTTTGTGTTTGTTGTGGAGTTGGATACTTTTTTTCAACCAAATATATGAAGCGGAAAAGATTTTTCAACTCAATCATTATTTTGGCGGACAAACTGTCGCTTGAAATAAACTTTTCTCGCGAACGCCTTAAAGTGCTTTTGCAAAATTTCGACAGCGCAAACAGAAAAAATTTGTTGGGCATAGATGAAAGGTTCATTGACTATCTTGACAAAAAATGTGAACTCACATCCGAAGAAATGTTCAAAAAAGCCGATTGTTTGAAAGCCGATGAGAAAGATTTTGTCTTGCTTTTTCTCAAAACTTTGGGGCGAAGTGATGTGGAAAATCAAACAAAAGAAATTCAAAATTTCACGGCACGCTTTAACGAGAAAAAGGAACAATGTGATGCCGAACAGAAAAAATACGGTGCGCTTTCAATCAAACTTGGCATTGTTGCGGGGCTCTTTTGTGTAATCATTCTCATTTAAGAAAGTTGGTTGAAATTAACAATCATTAAAAGGATGAAGATATGGACATAGATATCATTTTCAAAATCGCTGGTATAGGCATCTTGACAGTGGTGATAAGTCAAATTCTTAAAAACAGTGGAAAAGAAGACATCTCAACTTTGGCAACGCTTGCGGGGGTTATCATTGTGCTTTTCATGGTTTTGGGAATGATAAGCGATTTGTTCACTTCCGTCAAAGATATGTTTAATTTCACCATTTCACCATTTATTTAACAATTCCAAGTCAATTTGTGCTAGTTAAATTCAGCAATACAATTTGGCAATCAATATTTCAATGCAAAGGTTGCAACAAAAGTAATGTTATATTGTCACACGCAAGTGTTGTCAAAAAAGAATGGCATTGTCACTCAAAAGGTTGCATACTACACCACATTTTGTTACGCATTTTGCATACTACCACAATATATATGGGGGATTGATAATGGACACACTTTTCAAAATCATCAGCATTGCACTTGTCACATGTGTGGCTTGCCTTATCATCAAGCCTGTGCGTTCGGACTTTGCAATCATCATTTCCATTGTTGGCGGAATTGTTATCGTTTTTTATTTGCTCTCATATCTCTCCACAATCTTTGACATGTTCGACAATATCTTCACGATTTCTGGCATCAATTCGTCGCTCTATGCCGTGATTTTCAAAATCATTGGCATTGGATATCTCACCGAATTTACCACCAGCATTTGCATCGACACCGGCAATCAGAGTTTGGGCGATAAGGTTCTTTTGGGCGGAAAAATCATAATTCTGGTCATGGCTCTTCCGATTGTAACCAGCATTTTGGACATTGTTATGGAACTTTTGCCAACATGAAAAAAGTTTTCAAGTTTCGTCCGCAAAAATTCACGATAAATTCGTCTTCAAGGAAGAGCCGTAGGCGAAAATTTTTCCCGCTACTTATCGTTTTTCTCATCTTTCTGTCCTGCTTCTATGGTCGTTTTGACATTGTGCAGGGATTTGTGCCAAATGTTGCGTATGCCGACAGCGTGGACTCGTCCGAACTTGAAGAAGAGTTGCAAGAAGAAGTCAGTTCACAAATTGAAGCGTTGGACTTTGACACTATGGAAGAAATCATCACAAATCTGTCGACGAACGCCAAAAAGTTGTTCGGTTCAAGTTCTTTTGTGGACAAGGTTTCAGCAATCATCTCGGGCGAATATTTTGATTCGTCATCAACTTTCTTCTCGTCGGTTGCATCAATCTTCTTGGAAGGTTTGAAGGGATACATTCCAATCATCGCCAGCATTATCGCCATTGCAATTTTGGGCGGTATGGTGGCGAATTTAAAGCCCATGACAAACGGAAAATCAATCGGTAATGTTGTGCATTTTGTCACATACGGCTTGGTTATTGTCTTTCTGGGGGCAACTTTGGTGCAACTTTTGAACACAACTTCCAGCACTCTTGGAACTGTAAAGACGGCTTTTGACAGCATTTTTCCAATTCTTCTCACCCTTCTCACTGCGGTTGGCGGAACAGTGTCAGTTGGAATATACCAGCCTGCGATTGCACTTTTAAGTGAAATCATCACATCGCTCATAACTTATCTTCTTCTGCCTATGTTCATTTTCTCAATCGTCTTTTCCATTGTTGGCAACCTTTCAAGCAATGTTAAACTTGACAAATTCGTATCTTTTCTGCAAAGTGCTTTCAAGTGGATTATCGGTCTTTGTTTCACCATATTTTTGGGTTTTGTCAGCATTCAAGGCATCATGGCAGGGGCGGTTGACGGGCTTTCAATTCGAACGGCAAAATACGCCATCAAAAGTTATATCCCGATTGTTGGAAGTTATATGTCCGACGGGCTTTCAATCATCATGGCAAGCAGTGTTTTGATTAAAAACGCGGTCGGCGGAGTGGGGCTTTTCTTGCTTTTGGCGGTGATGATTTCACCAATCATCAACATCGCACTTTTCATGCTGTCACTTAAATTTATGGCGGGGATAATTGAGCCGATTGGTGACCATAAAATTGCCAACTTCGTCAGCGACATAGCAAAAAGCCTGTCACTGCTCATTGCTCTGCTTATTGCGGTGGCATTTATGTATCTTGTCATGACGGGGCTTATCATGTGCTCGGCAAATTTGGTTGTGTGATTGAAGGGCAAAAAGGTTTTGTCAGTTCACCTAAATTGTTCACCATACTGAAAAAGGAGATGATTATGAGCGGAATTTCATCTTGGCTTTTGGGCATAGCGGGCGTTGTCATTCTGTCCGTGCTTGCCGAACTTATCCTGCCAGAAGGGCAGATAAACAAATATATCAAAGTGATTTTTTCCTTTGCTACACTTCTTGTCATAATCGCTCCACTTCCGTCGTTAATTGGCAAAGAGTTTGACTTTTCCAACTTTTTTGAAAGCACAACAGAATTGCAAGAAGACTTTTTGTATCAAATAAACATCGACAAACTCAACGCCATAAATGAAGATTTGACAAGCGAAATAAAAGCGGAAGGTTTGAGCGGAATTGAGATTTATATCAATGCCAATGTCATCAGCGAAACTTTGGAGATTTACAGCATTTATGTCGATTTGTGCGATATTGAATATAACGAAAATTATGAAAATAAAAATATAACATCAGCAAAGGCAACCATTTTGAATATCATAAAATCAAACAGTCTTTTGGAAAATGTGACGGTGACTTTCAACGAATGAAGTCAGTGAAACAATGAAGTAGTCACGAAAAGTTTAATTCAAAAGATGGACATGCATTTGAGTTTATAAGGGGGGGATTTATGAGCAAACTTAAAGATTTTTGGGACAAGTTTAAAAAAATCAAACATATTCAAATCATAAGTGCGGTTGTGGTTGGGCTTTTGATATGTTTGATATACTTCGGTTTTTCGCAAATGACAAAAAGTGAAGAAATAACCGAAAATTCGACAGAAGAATACTCTTCGGCGGAAGAATATGTCACCGCGCTTGAGAATAAACTTTGTTATGTCTTGTCCAAAATCACGGGCGTTGGCAATGTGGATGTGGTCATAACACTTGCAAGCGGGTTCACCTTTGAATATGCAACCGATGTCGAAACCAAAACCGTTTCATCTGGCGGAACAGAAACAACTGTGACGACTGAAACAATAATACTTGTTTCCAACGAACCTGTGGTGGTGAAACAAAATTATCCAGAAATAAAGGGGGTGGTGATTGTTGCGGAAGGTGCGGAAAATTTTGCTGTGAAAATGAATATTATGACCGCTGTGGAAACTGTCTTGCAGATTGACACCAGCAATATAACGATTTTGTATTGACAGACAAAGACTTAAAAATGGCACGAAATGAAAGCATAAAGATTTTGAAGCAGGTGACACAAAGATTTGAAACAATATGAAAAATGGAACGAATGAAACAACATAAAAAAGATGCAACACAAAATTTTGAAGCGACACGAAAAAATTGAATGGGGATATGCAAACAAAAATAAAAGGAGATTGAAAAGAATGAAAAAAAGAACAAAAATCATCATCTTAACTCTTATGATTGTGCTTCTGGGTGTGACGGGATATTTGAACATAGTGCTTAACAATTCCATTTCCGAAGAAACATCAACAACAGCAACAACAAGTTATTTCACATCATACCGAAATGACCGCGAAAGCACACGCGATCAAGAAATTCTCTATTATGACGCCATAATTGACAGCGAGTCTTCTTCGGAAGCGGCGATTGCAGCGGCAGAATCAGCAAAGTTGGAACTTATTGCAACCATGGAAAAAGAACTTGCAGTTGAAGGTTTGATTAAGGCACTTGGATTTTCGGACTGCGTGATTGCCATTTCTGACACCAAAGTTAATGTTGTTGTGCAGGCTTCATCCTTGACCGACACAGAAGTTGCGCAAATTTGCACTGTTGTTATGGAGCAACTTGGCACAGAACTTAGAAATATTGTGATAATTTCCGCTGAATAATTTGCAAAATGTTTTTGATATATGTTAAAATAACTCTAACATAAGGAGAAAACCAATGGCAGTGAAAAATCAAGAAGGAAACGGAAAAATCACTTTGGACAGAAAAATTCTCGTTTCAATCATAAATTTGGCGGCAAAAGAAATCAACGGAGTGGAAAGCGTCACAAACTCTCAACGACCTTGGATTAAAAGGCTTTTCAACCGATATGACGACGGTGTGGAAATCAAATTCGAAAAGAACGGGGCTTTGACGGTGGATGTTTACATCAACATCTATATTGGATACAGCGTGCCAGACATCGCGTATCGCGTTCAAGAGAACATTCGCAATTCTTTGGCAACCATGGTGGCTCTCAAACCGCTTAAAATCAACATTCATGTCATCAATGTGGAATGTGACGCCGAGGTTCAAAATGCGTAAAGATGCCAGAGTTAATGCCTTCATTCTCATTTTTGAAGGACTGTTCCACGAGTGCGATGAAAATCTTTCAAAAGAAAACCTGACCGCTTTGAAAAAAGAAGAGGACCAAAAGTTTTTTGATGAAATCATGTCAGCATTCAACGCACATAGCCAAGAAATCAAGGAACTTGTTGAAAAACATCTCAAAAACTTTGAATATGACAGACTTTTCAAAGTGGACTTGGCGCTCATCAATCTTGCACTCACAGAAATTCTGTATTGCAAAACGCCAAAAGCAGTGGCAATCAACGAAGCGCTTGAACTTGCGAAAAAATACAGCACCGAAAAATCACATAAGTTCATCAATGGGCTTCTCTCTGCCGTGGTAAGTCAGTTATGAACAACTACACACTCACAGTAACAAAATTTAATAACATCATTAGAGATATCTTTAATGCAGAAGAACTTCTCCATAACATAAAAATTGTTGGAGAAGTTTTTGGCATTTCAAGGGCTCGCGGGGCGACTTATTTTTCCATTAAAGACGAAGAAAGTTCCCTTCCATGCGTCTGCTTTTATGCCGACCTTTTGCAAGATGTCAACGAAGGGGCGCAGGTCATTTTGACGGGCTCACCAAATTTTTATGTCAAAGGCGGACGATTTAACTTTGTCGTTTCCAAACTTGAACCTTTTGGTCAAGGTCTTTTGTTTCAAAAATTTATCGAAATGAAAGAAAAGTTGGAACGCGAAGGGCTGTTTGACGCAGGGCATAAAAAACCACTTCCTTCCGTTGTCAAGCGCATCGGCGTGGTGACATCAAAAGACGGCGCAGTCATTCAAGACATCAAAAATGTGGCATGGCGAAGAAATCCGTCGATTGATATTGTGCTTTATAACACCAAAGTTCAGGGCATTGGCGCAGAGAAAGAAATTGCCGAAGGAATAAACTTCTTTTCCTCTTACGACAAAGTGGATGTGGTGATTGTTGCTCGCGGTGGCGGAAGTTTGGAAGATTTGTCGGCGTATAACACCGAAATTGTGGCGCGTGCCACATACGATTGCCAAAAACCGATTGTTTCGGCAGTTGGTCACGAAACCGACTTCACGATAATCGATTTTGTCAGCGACCTTCGTGCACCAACACCAAGCGCGGCGGCGGAACTTATCACGCAAGACTCCAAGAACTTGCAAATCTTGCTTAAAAAAGATGTATCGCGACTTTCAATGCTTTTGGACGGATATGTTGCCGACAAGACCTTGCAGTTTTCTGGGTCAAAGAACATAATTTTGGACTTAATGCAAAACTTGTTGAACGAAAGGACGGAAAAACTTAAAAAACTGACATCAAATTTGTCGACAAAACTGACAACTCTCACAATCGACAAGGAATATCAACTTAAACTTAAAATTGCCTCGCTCAACAAACTCAATCCGCTTGACATTCTACGGCTTGGGTATGCTAAAATAGAGCAACAAGGAAGAACTGTCGGGCGAAAGCAAGAACTAAATCTGTCGCAACCATTTGACATCAATTTTGCGGACGGCGTGGTGACAGTTAAAACAGGAGAGTGAAATGACATACGAAGAAGCAATCAAAGAAATGGAAGAGATAATCGACAAGTTGGAAAAGGAAAACTTGCCCTTAAAAACCGCGCAAGAACTTTTTGAGAGAGCAAGCGAACTTGCAAAATTCTCGCAAGAAGAACTTTCCAAAACCAACGGAAAACTCTTCGAAATTAAGAAAGAATTGGATAAGATAACAGAGGAGGAAGTATGAAACTTTCAAAACTTGTTGGCGAAAGAATTAAAGAAATTCCAAGTGGCGCAAGTATAAAAAGCCACATTTTGCTTTTGCGTGCGGGCTACATAAAACAGGTCAGCGCAGGAATTTTTTCTCTTCTTCCACCAGCGCAAAAGGTCAGCATGAAAATCCAAAAAATCATACGCGAAGAAATGGACGCTCTCGGCGGACAAGAAGTGCTTTTTCCGGTCGTTATGCCACGCGAACTGTGGGACATGAGCGGAAGATATTCTTCCATTAAAGGCGAATTGTTGCGCTTTAAGGACCGCACGGGGCACGACATGGTGCTTGGCATGACGCACGAAGAAGCGGCAGTTCATATGGCGCTAAACACCGTGAAAAGTCACGACCAACTTCCATTCATGATATATCAAATTCAGACCAAATTCCGCGACGAAGCACGACCACGCGGTGGACTTGTTCGTGTGAAAGAGTTCACCATGAAAGACGCTTATTCTTTCCATATTTCGCAAGAAGACTTGGAAAATTTCTATAAAAAAGTCTATGACAGTTATGTGCGCATATACAAGCGAATGGGGTTCAAAAAGTTTATCGCTGTGAAAAGTGACACAGGCATGATGGGTGGCAAGGTTGCCGACGAGTTTATGGCTGTGACCGAAGCGGGCGAAGACAGACTTGTCATTTGCCAAAATTGTGGATATTCCAGCAACATGGAAGTGGCTGTTTCGGCGAAAGAACCAAACGACAGCAATGTGGCGGGAGAAATTGAAGAAGTTTTCACGGGCAACGCGTGCACCATTGAAGATGTTTGCAACTTTTTGGAAGTTGACGCAAAGCACACTGCAAAGGCGGTTTGCTACAAAACCGAAAGTGACGGGAAATTGGTCGTTGTTTTCATTCGTGGCGACCATGATGTCAACGAAATCAAACTTCAAAAACTTGTTCAAAGCGAACTTTTGCCTGTTGATGTTGAAGAGTTTGGGCTTAACGCTGGAAACATCGGATGCGTGAATTTGAACCTTCCAGAAGGCTCGCATGTTTTCTTTGATATCACTTTGAAAGGGCTTGAAAATTTTGTCACAGGCGCAAACAAAAAAGATTTCCACTTGAAAAATGTCAGTGCAACTCGCGATTTGAAAGATGTGAAATATGTGGACATCTCAACAGTGAAAGAAGGCGAGTGTTGCATTCACTGTGGCAAAACCTTGACTTTGACGCGTGGAATTGAGATTGGAAACATTTTCCAACTTGGCACAAAATACACCAAAACCATGGGCATGAAAGTGACGATGCCAGACGGCACAACAAAAGAGCCAATCATGGGGTGCTATGGCATTGGCGTGGGGCGTTCCCTTGCCAGCATAATTGAAGAAAAGGCTGACGAAAAGGGGCTTGTTTGGCCAATGACAATCGCACCATGGCAAGTTCATTTGTGTCCACTCAGGCTGGATAACGAAAATGTCAGCGGTGTGGCAGAAGATATGTATAAGAAAATGCTTGACGCGGGGATTGAAGTGCTTTATGACGACCGCAATTTGTCGGCGGGCTTAAAACTCACTGACAGCGAACTTATGGGAATGCCAATTCGGGTTGTGATAAGTCCAAAGACCATTGCAAACGGGCAAGCAGAAGTGACAATTCGCGAAGACGGGGAGCAACTTTTCATCAACCTAAGCGAACTTATCAGCGAACTGAAAATGCTCATCAAAGATGGAATTGACGAAATTGAGAAATATGCGAGAACATAATTTTTGATATTTTTCATTCGCAAAATTTTCGAATAAAACTTTTTGCATAATACGCAATATTTGGTGTGGTATGCGTCATAATACACCACATATCGCGTATTTTTTTTGCAAAATTTGGAAAGGTGATGAATTGGAAAAGTGGTGAAGAAGTGTTTTTTGAGAAATGGTTAAAAGTTAAAAATTGAGTATTGACAAAAAAGAGCACTGTGTGATAGAATATATCCGGAAAATATATAAAAGGAACACAGAAATAATGGATAAAATACTGTCAAAAGAAGAAGTTAGAGAGTGGATAGAAACGGACGATTGGGCAAAGACGATTGCCAAAGAATTTGAAGATGTTTTCAAAAAACATTTCTATCTCTCTGAAGAAGAAGTTGAAGAAAAAATTGAAGAGATTTTTTCACGCAACAGAATTAATATTGCCGAAAACTTGCTGGGCGTTTTTTCAAAATTTGTTCAACTTGAAAATGACGACGATTTGGCTCTTGATTTGTCACACGATGAAAAATCAAGACAACTTGTTCGACGCCGAAATAAATTTGCAGAAACGGCGGTGGACAAAGTTTTGGAATATTATCTTGACCAAGAAAAAACAATCAAAGACGAGTTTTTTGTAACTTTAAATAAGGCAAAAAGTGGACTTAAAGTGGACACGCGCGCTTTGGCAAAAATTGGAGTGTTCAACAAAGCAAGCGTCAAGACCTATAACGCAATGATTAAGGTTCTTGTCGAGAATGATTATAAGGACAACATGCAAAATGTCACTTTCAATATCTTCGACATCATTGAAGACGAAGAAACGATAAAAAATCTTGTTGAAGATTGCACCACATTGATGTATAAAACCAGCGCAAAAAACATACAAGAGATTTTGGACTATATTTCCATTTTCATGTGGGACAACGATACTCAAAAATATGTTCTCAGTCCAAAAGAATGTTTCAAAAGGGCGCACACGCTTTTGACAATCTCTCCAAAAACTCTCAAAGACAACATCAATTTCTTGGAAAGTCATTTTGGCAAGACCAAAGAAGAGCATAAGGAGTTGGTCAATCGTGTGGCAATTTCTCCAAGCATTCTTCAAATCAAGCCAAAGAAAGTGGAAGAGTTTTTGTCCAAACTTGCTGATTGCTATGTAAGTTTGGGCATGGAAGATTTCAAGGCGATTGATAAAGCAAGCGCTTTCTGCTATAACATCGACAATTTGATTATGATCAGCAGTGTGACAAACAAGCAAATGAAAAACATTGAGGAAGTGAAGGAAATTCTTCTGAAATATGGTTTTGGAAACGAAAATGCAATATCTTGCATGACAAGCCCATATTTCATCAAAACAGAGCCTAAGATTCTGGACGCCGTCCTTGCCAAAATTTCAAGCAAAGAAGACTTTGAACAGAAAAACATCAAGAAACTTCTCATCGAAACATCAAGCGTGCTGGACACTTCTTCTGAATCTGGCGACAAATTAAGAACGCGAGAGGGTTCTCCAAAAAAATCTCGTCGTGCAGTTGCCAAAGAAACAGATGACAAACAAATATCCGAAAATGTTTTTCAGGAAAAATACGAAAAATTGAGTAAAGATGAGCGCAAAGAAGTTGACGCCATTCTTGAAAACTTGACAAACCGCAAAGAGAAGAAAAGACGCACAAACACCACAACAAGAACAGGCAAGGACAACGCAGGAAATTCCAACAACAAGAAAAAACCTGACAACAAACTTGTCATTCCAGATTTTTCTGACTGTGCAAGTGAATATCCTTTCGTCGAAATTCTCAACCGCAGTCAAAAGTTTGTGGAAAACAATATGGCTTTGGACGACCTTCAAATGCTGAAAGAAATCGAAGATTTGAAGAAAAAATATATTAAGTTCTGCAAAGCAATGCAATTCAAACCAGAAATTTATCAGCAGATGAAGAAGTTTGGCGAAACCATGCAAGATATCAACAAACATCTTGTCAATCGCGACTACAAAAATTTTGACAAGTTGGTTAACGATGCAATCAGAAACAACTATGAAATTTGTTCACAGTTGAAAGAGTGCCATTCCAACATTCGCAAATTCTATTTAGGCTCACAAGCCGAATATAGAAAACTTGGAAAGGGCGGAGTTAAAAACAATCTCGGACACACGCTGGCGAATGCAACATATATAACCACATTTTTGAACAGATTAAACGCAATGATATCTGTCAAGGTGATTGGTAACATAAAACCAAATGCTGTGAATAAAGCAGAAAATGTAAATTTGGAAGAGTTATACGAATTTATGACAAAATATGACCAATTTCGCCAAATCATCCCAAATGAACTTATGTCCAAATTTAAGCAAAGCCCATTGCCAGAAAATGAATTTATAGTCTTGGCGACAAAAGCGTTTAACGATTATGAATTATTGAGAGATCTCCAAGAAAGTTACGAAGAAATTTTATCAGAGCAAATGAACCCTTCAATGAATTTAATAGAAAGCGACACAACACAACTTAAAGTGCTCGAAAATATGCTCATCGCTTCTGAAAGACTGCAAAAAAATCTTTCCGAACAGGGAATGAAATTATACAGAATTTTGCCTGTGGGTGGGGCTTTGAAAAGATGTGATGGCGAACTCTTCCTGCAACTGAAAAATTCTTGCATAGACATCCCAAATTTTAACAAAAATTTTGATGCGTTTGACATTGAAGAAGTTGACCGCGCTTCCAAACCGAAAGTGTTGTTTGCTCTTGACTATACAAGTTACGAGAAGTATTGGGCCTCATTGATTGAAAAAATTGAATTCAACGATGATAGCAAAAATACAGACTAATAACAAGACCAACTCGTTGTCCTAAATTTTGTGCACGGACAATATAATAAAACATGAAAAAGAGCAACTTAAAGTGGGCTGTCAGGACTTTTGTTTTGTCAATCTGTTTGTCCATCCTTTTTAGCATGATTTCTCAAAGTCTTTTCCCAACTCTCTCTTCTTTTTTGTCCGTGTTTATCATTGTTTTTTTCATCGTTTTGAGCGTCATCTTTGACATGATTGCTGTGGCTGTCACTTCCGCCGATATAAGTCAACTTGAAAAATATCAAAAAAGCAGGGGATATAAAACCGCTGTCAAATTGTGCCAAAACACTGAAAAAGTTTCTTCTTTTTGTGGCGATGTTGTGGGCGACATTTGTGGAATTTTAAGCGGAGCAGGTGGCGTCAGTTTGGTGGTGAATTTGCATATTGAAGACGCAAACATTTGCTTTTTGGTCACTTGTTTCATCAGTTCTTTGATTGCTGGGATAACAATTTTTGGCAAAGCCATAATGAAGAACTATGCTGTGGAAAAGTGTGATGTGGTTGTCATAAGCACGGGCAAATTTTTTGAAACTTCGCCTTTGACTTATTTCAAAAAAATCTTTAAAAGAAGAGTGAAAACGGACATAAAAGAAGATAGCTCAGAAAAGCAAGTCCAAAAATCAGAGAAAAAATCAAAATCGGAAAACAATGAAAATTGATTGTTAAATCAAGCGAGTATTTCAGGATTTTGTTTGTTTTCTCTGACAAAAATGTGACTATAAAAACAATTAAAAGTTGTGAAAAGGTTAATAAAATTTTATCCAAAAACAAAAAATCAAATTTCTATGAAAAATCAAGAAAATAAAAAATTTTAAAAAAAATGTTGAAAAATTGTTGACAACGCATTTTGTTTTGTGATAGAATAGGCGAGTAAGAAAGCAGAAGTTTCCCTTCTCACCCATCGAATTTCGTTTTGATGTGGTTAGCAAATTTCAAAATATAAAATTTCGCCAACGATTTCAAGCGAAAATCAGCAAGAAATTCGAATGGCGAAAATTAAATAATTGAATTTTGTTGGTGGGATACTTTTGCGTATCCTACCAATTTTTTTGTAAAAGGAGATTACGACAATTTTTAAGGAACTTTTAATCAATGACCAAATCACTGCAAAAGAAGTGCGCTTAATCGGCGAAAATGGCGAACAACTTGGGGTGCTTTCCAAGTCACAAGCGCAAGACCAAGCCGACAAAGAAGGGTTGGACTTGGTGCTTATGTCACCAAATGCCAATCCACCTGTATGCAAAATCATGGATTACGGCAAGTATAAGTTTGACATGGTGAAAAAGGACAAAGAAATTCGCAAAAACCAAAAGATAAGTGAAATCAAAGAAATTCAACTTTCCATGCGAATTGATGACTATCACATCGGGTTCAAACTTAAAAATGCGCAAAAAATTCTCAAAGAAGGCGACAAAGTGAAGGTTTCACTTCGTATGCGTGGGCGTGAACAAGCATATTCAAAAAATGCAGTGGAAATTGTCAAAAAGTTTGTTGCTGACCTTGCCGAGTTCGGCACAACGGACAAAGAGCCAGCGATTATGGGGCGCAATGTCTTTGTTGTAATCAGTCCAAAAAAAGCGTAAGAATTGCGTAAATTCAAAACAAAATCAAACTTAAAAGGAGAAAGAAAAATGCCTAAACAAAAAACACACAGCGGTGCGAAAAAGAGATTTCATCTCACCGCAACTGGAAAAGTTAAGTATGCAAGACCAAACAAGGGGCACTTCTTAACAACAAAAAGCAAAAGTCGAAAGAGAAAACTCAGAAAAGGGTCATATATTGCTGGAAAGAATTCTGACAACATCAAGACTCTGCTTGCAAAATAATAGGAGGGGAAAATGAGAATTAAAAGAGGAGTCAACGCTGTTAAAAAGCGTAGAAAAATTTTGAAACAAGCCAAAGGTTATTTTGGAGCAAAGAGCAAGTTGTATCGCACTGCTCGCGAACAAGTGATGAAGAGCGGACAATATGCATATATTGGCAGAAAATTGAAGAAAAGAAACTTCCGCGCACTTTGGATTACAAGAATCAACGCAGGATGCCACCAAAACAACATTTCATATTCAAGATTCATTGACGGCTTGAAGAAAGCAAATGTGACATTGAACCGCAAAGTTCTTGCCGATATGGCTGTCAGAGAACCACAGGCTTTTGCTCAACTTGTTGAATTGGCAAAAAAGGCGTAAGGCACGCGTGGAAAAGGCAAGCAAGAATTTCATAAACGAACTGAAAAAGCAAAAACGAACATCAAAGTCTTTGCTTTTTTTGGATAATGTCAAAATCATTCGCGACGCACTTTCAAATGGATGTATTGAAGCGAAATATATTTTGACCAGCCTTGACGAAGACGGGTTTAATGCTCTTGGAATTGATGTTGCACAAATTGAAAATGAACATAACAACTCAAAGAAAGAGATAAAACCGGCAAAAGTCAAAGTTTTTAAAGTCGACCAAAGAACGATTGAAATGTTGGCAGACACAAAAACACCACAGCAAGTGTTATGCATTGCATACCTCACACAAGATGTTGTGTCTGTGCCGACAACCAACTTTTTGGTGTTGGACAATCTTCAAGACCCGGGCAATGTTGGAACGCTCATTCGCACCGCAAAAGCGAGTGGGTTTGAATATGTCTTTCTCATCGAAAGTGTTCGAAAGAACAATTCAAAACTTATCCGCAGTTCTGTTGGCGCAGTGTTCGACAACAAAGTTTTTGAAATGTCGCGAAATGAATTTATCCAATTTGCAAAAGAGAACAAATTACAACTCATTTGTTGCGACATGAATGGCAAAAACATTTTCAAATTCGCCGAAGAAAACAACTTGCAGAAACAAAAGGGACAAATTGGAATTGTAATTGGCAATGAAGGGCAAGGCGTCAGCGCCGAACTTTCTTCGCTCTGTGTTCAAACGGTCAAAATTCCAATGCGACAAGGGATTGAAAGCCTAAATGCAGGGGTCAGCGGTTCAATTATCATGTATGAAATCAACAAAAACAAATTCGATTGAAACAAAACATTTGACAAATGTTCAAATTTTGTTTTATCATAGAAGTGTGGGGCAAAATTTGCTTGCCAAATGGTTAAGTTAATCAATAATAAAGTTTAATTTTTCATAAAAACAGTTTAATTTTAAAGGAGAAATCGTATGTCGGGACATTCAAAATGGCATAACATCCAAGCAAAAAAAGGTAAAACGGACGCCGCAAGGGGCAAAATTTTCACAAAAATCGGCAGAGAAATTGCAGTTTGCGTAAAGGCTGGCGGTCCAGACCCAAATGTCAACAGCAAACTTAAAGACATCATTGCAAAGGCGAAACAAAACAATATGCCAAGCGATAACATTGAGCGCTCAATCAAAAAGGCATCAGGCGAACTTAGTGGCGTGAACTATGAAGCAATCACATACGAAGGCTATGGCGTTGGCGGTTCGGCAGTTATTGTGGAATGTTTGACCGATAACAAAAACCGCACCGCAGGCGATGTTCGTCACGCGTTCGACAAGCATGGCGGAAGTTTGGGTTCAAACGGTTGCGTGTCATATCTTTTCAAGCGCAAAGGCAGTGTGATTGTTGTGGATGTGAAGGACAGTGAAGCGCTCATGCTTGACGCGATTGAAGAAGGCGCTGTGGATGTTTTTGAAGATGAGGACAGCGTGGAAATCATCACCGAGGCAAACGCAGACGGCAAAATGCGCGAGGCACTTGAAAAGAAGGGATATAATGTTGTTTCCAGCGAAACCGCACTTGTGCCAGACCTCTATGTCGATTTGAACAGCGAACAACAAGCAAAATTTCAACGCATGGTTGACGCACTTGAAGACCTGGACGATGTTCAAGAAGTTTATCACAATGTCAATTTGAACGAAGAAGAATAATTTGATTTATGTGATAATAAATGAAATTGAACATGTTTATTTGGAAAACATTGAAATTTTGAAACACTCCGTTTTTATTTGACAAAGCGGGGTGTTTTTTTATACAATCTATGTGTATGAGAATTTTAGGAATTGACCCGGGATATGGAATTGTGGGGTATGGAATCATTGACACACACCGCAACAACGCAGTGGTGGACTATGGCGTGATTGAAACACCAAAAGAGGACTCTTTGCCGGTGCGATTGATGCGCATAGAAGAAGCAATGAGAATTTTGTTTGAAAAGTTTCGTCCAGACGAAGTGGCGGTTGAAGAATTGTTCTTTTTTCATAACCAAACAACCGTAATTCCTGTGGCAGAAGCGCGTGGAGTTATCATTTTGACCGCTCAAAAATTTTGCGATAAATTGTTTGAATACACGCCAATGCAAATCAAGCAGGCACTCACAGGCAATGGACGCGCGGACAAAAAACAGATGCAGTTTATGGTCAAAGCGGTGCTTGGTTTGGAGAAAATTCCAAAGCCGGACGACGCAGCGGATGCACTTGCTGTGGCACTATGTCACAGTCAAATCAATCCAAATTTGAACAACAATATGATTTGAAATTATTGTTTTCTTTGTTTTATGTTTTTACTTTCGTGAATGATTGTCACAAAACAAAATATGATTTTTACAAATGATTTCATGAAACAAAATGAATTTGAAAATACATAAAAAGTGAAAGTAAAGAATGATTAAACAACAAACATAATCACTTGCCGAAAAATGATTAATGATTAAAACAAAAATAAGGAGATTAAAATGATTGCATTTTTGGTTGGCACGATTGAAGAAAAACGCGAAAATTTGCTTGTTATGGATGTGAACGGAGTGGGTTATGAACTTTTTATATCCAACAACACACTTGCAACACTGCCGATGGAAGGAGAAACAACCAAAGTTTTGACATATCTGCAAGTCAGCGAAAACACAGGAGTTTGTTTATATGGTTTTGCCACGCAAGAAGAAAAAGATTTGTTCATGAAATTGACATCTGTTTCTGGAATTGGTCCAAAGAGCGCCATTGCAATACTTTCTGGAATGAAACTTTCTGAACTTATGATTGCCATTGCAAGCGGGGACAGCGGAAGTCTTTCCAAAATCAAGGGGCTTGGAAAGAAAAGCGCCGAAAGGATTTGTTTGGAACTCAAAGACAAATTGGGCGTGACAGGACTCTCTTTTGACGAAATGAATTTGCCACAAGATTTCAACGAATCTGCGCTCAACGACGCGGTTGCAACTTTGATAAGTCTTGGCGTCAATAAAAATGAAGCATACAGATTGGCTCGAAGCAAGGCAACGGCGAACATCACCGCGGAAGAAATCATCTTGCAGGTGCTTAAAGATTTGGGAAAATGACATTGAAATTTTGAAAAGATTTTGCAAATCACCACAACATATGGTGTATTATGCAACAGAAAACATTGCATACCACCACAAGATATTGAACAATAAGTCTAAATAAAAAAAGGAAAAGATATGGAAGATAGATTTATAACAAGCAGTAAAAATTGGACAGATGCTGAAATCGAAAATTCACTCAGACCAACAAATCTCAAAGAATATGTTGGGCAAGAAAAGGTGAAAGACAGTTTGAGCGTTTATATTCAAGCAGCAAAGTCGAGAAAAGATGCGCTTGACCATGTGCTTCTCTATGGTCCGCCGGGGTTGGGCAAAACCACTTTGTCGCACATTATTGCCAACGAACTTGGCTCACAGTTCAAAGTGACATCAGGGCCAGCAATTGAGCACGCGGCTGACCTTGCCGCCATTCTCACAAATTTGGGCAAAGGTGATGTGCTTTTCATCGACGAAATTCACAGGCTTAACAAAAGTGTTGAAGAAATTTTATATCCAGCCATGGAAGATTTTGCGCTTGACTTCATTGTTGGGAAAGGTCCATCGGCAAAAAATATGCGTCTGAAAATTCAGCCGTTCACACTCATCGGCGCAACCACGCGCGCTGGCATGTTGACAAGTCCGCTTCGTGATCGTTTTGGAGTGATTTGTCGTTTGGAACTGTATGAGCCAACCGAACTGCAAGAGATTGTCAACCGCTCGGCAAAGATTTTGAAGGTGGATATTGATAACGACGCAAGTCTTAACATCGCCAAACGCTCGCGGGGCACTCCAAGAATTGCCAATCGACTTCTCAAACGCGTGCGCGACTATGCCGAAGTTTTGGGCACAGGAAAAATCACAAGGGAAATCACCGACCAAGCGCTCGCAAAAATGGAGATTGACGAACTTGGGCTTGATTTCATTGACCGCAAAATTTTGGAAAGTATCATCTATAAGTTCGGCGGTGGGCCTGTTGGTTTGGACACGCTTTCTGCCACAATCAGCGAAGATTCAGGCACGATTGAAGATGTGTATGAGCCATATCTTCTTCAACTTGGTTTTGTTGCTCGAACTCCACGCGGGCGTGTGGCGTTGGAGCCAGCCTATCGTCACTTGGGAATTACTTATCCTGGAAAATAATTTGGCAAAAAGCGAACTTGTGTGTGAACTGCGAATATGAACTCGCACACTCACAACACTCACAAATTGTAGTAAAATTTTTAAACTTTGAAAAGGAAGAAAAATGCAAAAGGAATTACTGCGAAAAACTTATTTCTATGAACTGCCACAGGAACAAATAGCGCAAACTCCAATCGAACCGCGTGACCATTCGCGACTGCTCTGTTACAATCGAAAAACCGACAAAATTGAACACAAGCATTTTTACGACATATCAGATTTTCTGCAAAAGGGCGATGTGCTTGTCATCAACAACACCAAAGTTCTGCCAGCAAGATTGTTTGGTTTTAAGTCGCAAACGGGCGCCAAAATCGAAGTGCTTTTGCAAAAGAGAATTAATCTCAAAAATTGGGAAGTCATCGCAAAGCCAGCAAAACGGCTGAATGTTGGCACGGAGATTGTTTTTAATGAAAACATCTCTTGCGTTGTGACAGAAAAAGGGGAGTATGGCGCTTGCAAAATATGTTTCAATTTCAACCCATCCAAAACTTTTGAAGAGCATCTCATGGAGATTGGCACAGTGCCACTTCCGCCATACATCAAGGAAAAATTGAAAAATGCTGACCGCTATCAAACGGTGTATGCCAAAGTGGAAGGTTCAAGCGCGGCGCCAACGGCTGGACTTCACTTCACGCCAGAACTTTTGGAAAAATTAAAAGCGAAAGGTGTGGAAATTTTGGAAGTTTTGCTTCATGTCGGACTTGGAACTTTCAGACCTGTGAAAGAAGAGAACATTCTAAATCACGAAATGCACAGCGAATATTTTGAAATCACAAAAGAAGTTGCCGACAAAATCAATCAAGCAAAAGCGGAACATAGACGCATAATTGCGGTTGGAACAACTTCTGTTCGTGTTTTGGAAAGTGGAGTTGATGAAAATGGAATGTTGCAAGCACAGAAGCGCGAAACGCAAATTTTCATATATCCGCCATATGAATTCAAGATGGTTGATGCACTTATAACCAATTTTCACTTGCCAGAAAGCACGCTGATTATGCTTGTTTCAGCATTTGTTGGTGATGTTGACAAAACGCTTGAAATCTATAACACTGCTGTCAAAGAAAAATACCGCTTTTTCAGTTTCGGCGACGCAATGTTTATTGAATAAGTATGTTGAAGATACAACACGAAAAATATAAAAAACAAAATTTGAATTATAAAATTAAGAAAGGAAAACGGTTGAGATTGCTATGAAAGATGTGAATTTTAGTTTTGAAATTGAGAAGATTTGTCCGAAAACGGGGGCTCGGGCGGGGATTTTTCACACTCCACGCGGGGACATCAAAACGCCGGTCTTTATGCCGGTTGGAACTCAGGCGACAGTGAAAGGTTTGCGTCCAGAAGATTTGCACGAAATGGGTGCTCAAATCATTCTTTCAAACACCTATCATCTTTTTTTGCGTCCAGGTGAAGACATCGTCGAAAAGGCGGGTGGACTTCACAAGTTCATGAATTGGGAAAAGCCAATTTTAACAGACAGCGGTGGCTTTCAAGTGTTTTCACTCTCTGATTTACGCAAAGTTTCTGAACAGGGTGTGGAATTTCGTTCACATTTGAGCGGTGAAAAATTCATGATGACACCGAAACTTTGCATGGACATTCAGCGCGCTCTTGACAGCGACATCAACATGGCGCTTGACCAATGCACAGAAGCGGGCGCAAGTTATGCCGAAAGCGAAAAGGCTGCGGAACTCACAAAAATTTGGCTCGAAAAATGTGCACAAGCGCACCAAGGTGGCGACCATGTGCTTTTTCCGATTGTGCAAGGAAATATGTATAAAGATTTGCGTGCCAAATGCGCGGAGTATTGTGTGCCGTATGCCAAGTGTGGAATTGCGATTGGCGGGCTTTCAGTTGGCGAAGAGAAAAGCGTGATGTATGACATGCTAGACTTTCTCAATCCAATTTTGCCGTCAAATATGCCACGATATCTCATGGGCGTGGGCAGTCCAGATTGTTTGATTGAAGGGTTCGCTCGCGGAGTGGACATGATGGACTGCGTGCTTCCAACGCGAATTGCACGCAACGGCACAGCTTTCACGAAGCACGGCAAGTTGATTGTCAAAAACTCACAATTTAAAGAAGATTTCACACCGATTGAAGATGATTGCGATTGCTATGCTTGCAAACATTTCACGCGGGCATATATCAGACACTTAATCAATGCGGGAGAGATGTTGGGTGCAGAACTGCTTTCAATTCACAACTTGCGCTTTCTCATTCGTCTTGCCGAAAACACACGCAAGGCAATTCTGGGGGACTATTTTCCAGAATTTCGGGCAGAGTTCATGTCAAAATACAAAATTTCAGCACGGTTTTAAGCTGAAGATGGAAGATAGAAAGAAACATGAAGAATTTCTCAAAAGAAGGAATAAACTTTCTTTGGTTTAGTTAGTTGTTGAGATTGAAACAGAGAGTTCATTGGGCGACAAAAGCAAACAACTTTTTGAAGTCTGTTTTGATTAAAAAGACAAAAATTGATGATGATTTTATTAGGCGAGCGTGATTTTGCCTGCTGTTTTATGACTTAAATCTATTCGCAAAAGACAGGTTTTGCGAATAGATAGGCTATATTTGGTATTATGAACTGCATATCTCATACAATATTTTGTGTAGTATGCAAAATTTATGTAGTATGCAAAAGATACAAAAAAATAATTTTTTATTATTTAAAATTAGTTTGTTTTAAAATATTTCTTTTGTATAACAAACAAATTTATTTTTTATTTATAAGATTGATAAAATCTATATTTATACTCTTATTAAAAAATCTTTTTCAAATCATTTGAAATATACAAAAGTTTTAAAAAATTTATTTGAAATAGTCCTAGAACTATAAAAAATAAAAATACACACAAAAACGCACACAACGCGCAAAGCAAAAAATAAAAATTTTATAAAAATACGCTTATATTATAAAAATAACACAATGAACAAAAAAGTCACAAGAATAACAAAAATTGCCTTTATAAAGATGTTTTTTATGATGAAAAACCTATCATAAATTATACACAAATATATAAATTTTATTATTGATTTGTTAAAATTTCGCCCAAAAATTTGTGTATATTTATAAAAAATGCCTAAAAGGACTTTTAAGCATTTTTATTTTTCATCAACAAACTTTCTCTCTAAACCAAAATTTTTTTAATTTTCGCTATTAACATCGATTATATCGTTTCGTTTTTTGCGTTCTGCTTTGCTGCTCTTTTGATTTCTTTTTCTTTCATTTTATAATAGTTTTCAATCGCCGCTCTGATTGATTCTTCCGCCAAAATTGAGCAATGTATTTTGTGCGGTGGAAGTTCTCCCAAAAGGTCAAGAACATCTTTGTTTGTCACTTTAAGTGCATCTTCAATCTTTTTACCTTTGATTAAATCACAAGCCATATCGGTTGAAGCGATTGCCGCACAACAACCAAAAGTCTTGAATTTTGCGTTTTCGATGACACCATCATCAGAAATTTTGAGATACATCTTCATAATATCGCCACAAGCGGAATTTCCAACTTCACCAACAGCATTTGCACCGCGAAGAGCACCTGCATTATGTGGATTTTGAAATCTTTCAATAACTGTTTTGCTATACATAATTAAACCCTCCCCGCTTTAATTGGCGAAATTGCCCTAAGTTTCTCGACAACTTTTTTGATTTCGTCAGTGACATAGTCGACATCTGACTTCGAAATGTTTGGTCCAAACGAAAAGCGAATTGAGCCTTGCGCAATCTCGTCTGAAACTCCCATTGCTTTCAAAACATGTGAAGGTTGGAGTGATTTTGAAGTGCAAGCCGAACCTGTTGAAACACAAATCCCCGCCAAATCTAAGAGCATTAAAATTGATTCCCCTTCAATTCCATAGAATGAAACATTCAAAATTGTGTTAGATTTTTGATACGGATGCCCATTAACTTGGAAATACTCCACTTTTTCATTAAGTTTGTCAAGGAAATAATCGCGAATTTCTTTAACCTTTTTGTTGACTGCCAAATAATTTCTTGTAGCAATTTCAACTGCTTTTCCAAACCCTGCGATTGCTGGCACATTTTCAGTTCCTGCTCGCTTTCCGCGTTCTTGGCTTTCGCCACCAAAAGTTATCGGGTCAATTCTAATACCATTTTTAACATAAAGCGCTCCAACGCCTTTTGGTCCATGAATTTTGTGAGCAGACATAGACATTAAGTCAATTTCCATATCCTGAACATCAATCTTGATTTGCCCAATCGCTTGAACAGCGTCAGTATGGAAAATTATGCCATAATCGTGTGCAATTTTTGCAATGGTTTTGATGTTTTGAATTGTTCCAACTTCGTTGTTGACAGCCATAACGGAAATCAAAATTGTGTCTTTTCTTATGCAATCCAAAAGTTTCGGCAAATTGAGCAAACCTGACTTATCAACAGGAAGATATGTCACTTCAAAGCCTTCTTTTTCAAGTTGAGCGCAAGCGTTCAACACCGCATGATGTTCAATCTGGCTTGTGATGATATGTTTTCCTTTGCTTGCATTTGCTCTTGCAACACCCAAAATCGCCCAATTATCAGCCTCAGTTCCGCCAGAAGTGAAATAAATCTCATTTGCCTTTTTGGCGTTGATGGCGGTCTTAATTCTGTCGCGCGCACGGTCGACGATTGCTTCTGCTTCGCGACCAAAAGAATGCAACGAACCCACATTTCCATACAGAGAGTTGAAGCACGGAAGCATTTCGTTCAAAACCTCGTTGGAAACATAAGTCGTCGATGCATTGTCCAAATAAATTCGTCTTTCCATAACTCTTCCTTTTAAATAAATTATGTTGTTTGTGATGCTTTTTCCAAAAACATCAACAACATTTCAAACATCAAGGCATCTCACAACTTAACATTAAATAAATCAACCCACTTCAAGCATTGTGACACGCTCTATGTTTGCTCTTGGTTATATTTTAACACTAAAACAAACTATTGTCAATAGGAAAACTTTATTTTATAAATTTTTTTTATTCGAATTCGTATGCTTTTAACACCTTCACAAAACATACTAATATAAAATTTTTACTTTATATCAAGCCTTTGCTCAAACCAAATTAATTTGCGCACTGCAATTAAAATGACTGTATCCAAACCAAAAATCAAAACAATCAATCATATCAAAATGAAAAAAACTTAAACTTCCAAAAGAAAGTTAAACAAAAGCAAAAAAAAGCGTTCTCAAACAAAGAAACTATGCTGAAAATTAAAAAACAGCAAACCCTCAGCGAAAAAATCTCAATATAGCGAATCTCAACATAAAACTTCGTCCGAAAAACTGCAAATTTCCGAAAAATAACAAAATTAGAGATATGCTTAAAATCAAAGATACTTATTCAACATTTCAAGCAAATTGTCGTGCATTAAAAGCCCGATATGTTTTTCTTTTTGTTCTCCGTTCACGAACAAAATGAGAGTTGGAATGCTCATAATGCCAAAACTACGCGCCAACTTTTCATCCTTATCAACATCAACCTTATAAATTTCAACTTTATCGCCAAGTTCGGCTTTCACTTCTTCCAAAATTGGACTCATCATACGGCAAGGACCACACCAATTAGCAAAAAAGTCCACCAAAACAACCCCTTTTTTGATTTTTTCGTTAAACTCTTTCTCCGTAATTATTTCCATTTTTCGCTCCCTTTAAAATTTTTCTCATTTCAAATTTTATATAATTTTAAAGCAGTTTCTCAACAACAAAGCCGGCAATCACGCAACCGCACATGGCTGGAAAATAACTTATGCTTCCAACTGCCCTGCGCTTTTGAAATTCGTCAATTTCATATGTTTTCTCAACAGGTTTTATGTTTGTTGTGACAACATCTAACGAAGAAATTTGGCGTTCTCGCAGTTTTTTACGAATAGATTTCGCCAAACCATCGTTGTTTGTCTGATAAACATCCATAATTTTGAACTCTGGCACACAAATTCTGTTGCCAGCACCCATCGCCGAAACGATGTTTATATTGTGATTTTTACAAAAGCAGATAAGTTCCACCTTATCAGCCACGCTGTCAATGGCGTCGACGACATAGTCACATTTTTCCAAGTTCAAATTCTGCAAATTTTCGGCACAAACTCTGGCAAAAACCGCTTCTATGCGACAGTTTGGATTGATTTTTGCTATAATTTCTTGCATAACATCAACTTTTTTGCGACCAATCGTTTGAGTGTCAGCCACAATTTGTCTGTTTATGTTGCTTTCATCCACAATATCAAAGTCGACCAAAGTCAGTTGACCGACACCAGCGCGAGCCAAAAGATATGCCGTATACCCGCCGACACCACCAACGCCGACCACCGCCACTTTCGATTTAGCAAGCAATTCAACCCCTTGTTTTCCAATAAGAATTTCAGTTCTGTCCGTCCACATAGAGTTTCTCCTGGCATACTTATATCAACTTTATAAACAACATTTCCAGCAAACACCGCTCACACATTTTCAAACCACAATTTTCAAATATGACAAACGAAAAACAACATTTAACCACAAGTGAGATTTAAAATATATATATCAAAGCGAAATTTTAAATTCAAATTAGATTAACATTGATTTCAATATCAGATATGATAACAAAACCCATATATCAAATCAATAGGTTCAATAGGTCTTATCAATATATTGTGGTATTATGCAACAAATTCTCTGCATACCACCACAATATATGGATAATTGCAGAAAATCCTATTTACAAAACATACTTTTTCAAATCATATTTCTGCTCTTTGTCTTTAAAGACATTTTGCACATATTTTTTGTCAATAATCACATCAAGCATTGGATGTTCACCTGTGGCATTGAAGGAAACATCCTCCAAAACAAGTTCCATGATTGTGTGAAGTCGTCTTGCTCCCAAATCTTCACTTGTTGCATTTTCACGCTCTGCCATTTCAGCGATTTCGTCCAAAGCATCGTCCTTAAACACCAAGTTGATGTTATCAACTTTGAGAAGATTTGAGTATTGCAATGTCACTGCATTCTTTGGTGTTGACAAAATTTTCTTGAAATCGTTTTTAGTTAAACTTTCAAGTTCAACACGAATTGGGAAGCGCCCTTGAAGTTCTGGAATCATATCTTCCATTTTTGCAACATGGAAAGCCCCCGCTGCAATGAAAAGAATGAAGTCAGTTTTCACATTGCCATACTTTGTTGGCACTGTGCTTCCTTCAACGATTGGCAAAATGTCGCGTTGCACACCTTCACGAGAAACATCCGCGCTGTTTGTCGCCTGACTTTTTCCGATAATTTTGTCAATTTCGTCAATAAAGATGATGCCTTGCTCTTCTGCCAAACTTATCGCTTCTTCGTTGACATTGTCCATATCAATGATTTTGTCACTTTCTTCCTGCAAAAGCACTTCTCTTGCGTGTCGAACAGTCATCTTCTTTTTCTTATGCTTTTGTGGCGCCAAACCGTCAAACATCGACCCCAACGAGATTTCGTTTCCGCCAATTCCAATAACAGGCTTTGGACTTTCAAGCACAACAACTTCCACAATTTCGTCTTCACATTTGCCTGCATGCAATTCTTCCAGCAAGTCAGCGCGATTCACTTCCACAGTCGTCACCCTTCTGTTCTGGAAGAGCGCGTCAAGAAGTTTGTTTTCCACAATCGGCATAACCTTGTCTTCCACTTGTTTCTTCTTGTTGTCTTTCACCATTCGAACGGCAACTTCAACCAAGTCACGCACCATGCTTTCAACATCGCGCCCAACATAGCCGACTTCGGTATATTTCGTTGCTTCAACCTTAACGAACGGTGCTCCAACAAGTTTTGCAAGACGCCTTGCGATTTCCGTCTTACCAACACCCGTTGGCCCGCTCATAACAATGTTTTTTGGTGTGATTTCATCGCGCACTTCCATCGGAAGACGACTTCTTCTGTATCTGTTTCTGAGTGCCACAGCCACCGCTTTCTTCGCTTTGGTCTGACCGATTATATATTTGTCAAGTTCTTTGACAATTTGTTTTGGTGTGTAGTTCATATTTCCTCCTTAAAAAGTTTCCACAATGATGTTGTCATTGGTATACACGCAAATTTCGCTGGCAATTTTAAGAGCTTTATACGCCACTTCTTCTGCCGTGAATTTTGTGTTTTGCACGAGCGCTCGCGCTGCCGCCAAAGCATAGTTTCCGCCAGAGCCTATCGCACAAATTCCTTCCTGAGGTTCAATGACATTGCCTGCGCCGTCAAGAATCAGAATTTGGTTTTTATCAGCCACAATCATCATCGCTTCAAGTTGTCTATGCACCTTGTCTTCTCTCCAAGTTTGAGCCAATTCGACCGCACTTCTCATCAAATTTCCAGCAAATTTGTTGAGCATTGCTTCAAATCTTTCACTCAAACTGAAAGCATCTGCAACAGAGCCAGCAAAGCCGATTATCACATTTTTATTATAAATTCTTCGCACTTTTTTGGCGTTGTTTTTGAAAATGATGCTGTTTTGCATAGTCACCTGACCGTCACCCGCCACGGCGATTTTTCCATCTTTTTTCACAGCACAAATTGTTGTGCCTCTAAACATGTTCTCCATATTTTCTCCTTTTTTTCGTCACTTTTTGTCAATTTACAAGCAATTTTTTCTTGAAAGCATTTTCATTTATGATTATATCACAAATGCTCGACAATTTGTCAAACAATTCATTGATTTGTCGCACAAATTTACCACGACTTTTTGTCTAACGCCTTTTAAATTTTAAAATCAGGACAAATTTGTCCAAATTTTGACTGTCTGCATAATTTATTCTATCGTTTGCTCACTTATTTGTCCGCTCGTTTGCTCGGTCGCTTGCGTTTGTTCGTTAGTTTCAGCTTCTATGGTGGTTTTATAGTCACAAGATGAGCATTTTATGACCGATTTGCCTTTCTTGACCAAATAATTGTTGCAATTTGGACACAAAGTCCCCGTTGGAATGTCCCAACTCATAAAGTTGCAACCTTGCCTATCTTCGCAAGCATAGAAAATTTTTCCGCGCTTGCTTTTGATTGGAAAGACATCTTTTCCGCAGTGTGGACATTTCGCAACAGGTTTTCGAGCATTGTTATCTTCAAGTGGTTTGATATTTCTACATTTTGGAAAGTTTGAACAACCCAAAAATTTGCCATATCTTCCTTCTCGGATGAGCATATTATGTCCACATTTTTCACAAATAATGTCCGTTTCAATCGGTTGGGCTTTCATTGTCAAACTGCTTTTGTCGGCGCTTTCCAAAAGACCTTTAAAACCGTTCCAAAAACTTTCAACCACACTGTGCCAATCGTCCTTGCTTTCGGCGATATCGTCCAACCTGTTTTCCATATGCGCGGTGAATTTGACATTGATAACTCCGCTGAAAAACTTTTCCAAATATTCCACAATTTTGCGTCCAAGTTCGGTTGGAACGAGCGATTTTCCGTCTTTTGTGCAATAATTCCTTGCTGTCAGAATGGTGATGGTTGCCGCGTAAGTTGCCGGTCTGCCAATACCTTTCTCTTCCATCGCTTTAACCAAACTTGCTTCGGTGTATCTTGCAGGTGGCTTGGTGAATTTTTGCTCTTCCTTTATCCCCGTCACCACCAATTTTTCGTTGACATCAAGTGGTGGAAGTTTCTCGGTGTCTTGTTTTTCGTCTTCTGTGAACTCTTTATATGCCCCTGTCCAGCCGGCAAATTCTTGTGTTTTGCCCACTGCTTTGAAGCCATATCCAGAAGCATCGATGGAAACATTGACATTTGAATATCGCGCTTCACTCATTTGGCTGGCAACAAAACGGTCATAAATGAGTTTGTATAGTTTGTAATTATCTTTTGTCAAACTGTCCTTGACCATTTCTGGCGTCATACGCACCGAAATTGGTCGGATTGCTTCGTGCGCGTCCTGCGCATTCTTCTTTGAAGTGTAGATGTTTGGCTTTTCTGGAACAAAATCTTTACCAAATTTTTCTGCAATAAACTCTCGGCAGGCTGTTTGCGCGTCAGTTGAAACACGCGTGGAGTCCGTTCTGATGTATGTGATAAGCGCAATTTTTCCTTCACCCTTCACTTCAACGCCTTCATACAGTTCTTGCGCACAAGCGGTGGTTCGTTTCAGGCTCATTCCAATTTTGTTGAGTGCGTCTTGTTGCATTGTGCTGGTGGTGAATGGTGCCGGAGCGTGCGATTTTGTGTGAGTTTTCTTGATGTCTTTAACAATGAAATCGCCACTTTTTATTTGCGACAAAATCTTGTCCACTTCTTCTCGGTTTTTCGGCTTAATCTTCTTGTCTTGATATGTTGCCAAAGTTGATTTGAACTTGACTTTATCTTTCTCATGTTCTGCTGTGACAGTCCAATACTCTTCTGGCTTGAAGTTCTCAATTTCTTTTTCGCGGTCAACAACAAGTTTAAGCGCCACCGACTGCACCCTGCCCGCAGAGAGTTTCGGCGCGATTTTACGGCAAAGAATCGGCGACAATTTATATCCCACAATTCTGTCCATAACTCTTCGTGCTTGTTGCGCGTCGACAAGATTTAGGTCGATTGTTCTTGGCTCTTCCAAAGCCTTCAAAACCGCTTTTTTGGAAATTTCGTTGAATTGAATACGGCACTTTGTGTTCGGGTCAAGCCCCAAAACATACGCAACATGCCAAGAAATTGCCTCACCTTCGCGGTCCGGGTCGGTTGCGATGAGAACTTCGTCGGCGTCTGACGCCTTCTTTTTAAGGTCGGCAACAACCTGTTTTTTGTCTGGATTGATTTCGTAATGCGGTTCAAAGTTGTTCTTCAAATCAATCGCAAAAGACTTGGTTGGCAAATCTCGAATATGCCCCTTTGTTGCGAACACTTCATATCCATTTCCCAAATATTTTTTTAATGTTTCCCGTTTTGCCGGTGCTTCAATGACAATAAGTTTCAAGATGTTTTCTCCTTTTTATTTTGACCGATTGAATTTTTTGGCGAAGTTTACACTTCAAACTGAGCAACTTTTTTACTGCCCTTCAAATCTCATGTCAGCACATAAGTTTGCGCTGGCAACTTTTTTATTAAACCACGAATTTCCAAAGTTGTCAAACAACTGTTCAAAATATTCACAGGAATTTTTGATTTTTTTGCAATTTCGTCAAAAGTTACCTCTCCATTCTGCAAAATATTGACCACTGTTTGCTCATCGAACGAGATGTTCACAAACTTATTTTCTTTCACTTTTTTGTCAAGACCATAAAATTCGATGATATCATTTGGCGAAAGCACGCACTCCGCCTGTGTGGTCTTTATCAAAAAGTTTGTAAGTTCACTTTTGGCGCTGTTTATGTTCCCTGGCACAGCAAAAATATCCTTGCCATAGAGAAGTGCATACTCTTTTGTGTGAAGAGTTCCGCTTTTCATTCCCGCTTCGGTTATCAACACACCACTTGACACTCCCGCCACAATTCGATTGCGACGCGGAAAAGTGTAGCGCTTTGCTTCAAAAGACGGTGGATATTCCGTCATCAAAAGCCCCTTTTCAGCAATCTCATTTGCAAGCGCATTGTTGACAGACGGATAAATTCTGTTGAACCCACTTCCAATTATGGCAACAGTTTTCCCGCCAACGTCAAGTGTGCTTCGATGAGCGATTGAGTCAACTCCATGACACAGCCCGCTGACAATCACAAACCCACTTTCTGCCAATTCTTTTGCAAATTTTTCCGTTATAACTCTGCCATACCCAGAAGGCATGCGAGTGCCGACAATGGATATGCAATTTCCATCCAAAAGCGACAAATCGCCTTTTGTGTATAACACAATCGGTCTTTCTGGAAGGTTAAACAAGGATTTTGGATAGTTATCAGAAAAAATTGTGACAATATTAATCCCCGATTTTGTCATATTTTCAATGGAAGCATCAAGAGAGTTTACTTGATAAATATGTTGCAGTCTTTTCATTTCGTCACTAGACAAAATTGCTTTTGCAACTGAATTTTCAAAGAAACCGTCAATCGCAAAATCATCCAAATTTTGCAATATCTCTTCTTGCTTTTTGTTTGAAATTTCACAAAACGACATTAAAACAATCAATTTATCTCTGTTTTCCAAACCAAATTCTCCATTTTTATAATTTATCTCATTTGATTTTTATAAATTTGTTAATAATTTAATAATGATTTAATCAATAATTCAATTAACATATTTCCATATATCGAAAATGATGATTTAAGGACAATCATTGTTGACAATATGATGATAGAAAACAACTCGCATAGGACAATTTATCACCAAGCAAATGTCAACAAGAAATATCAACAAAAATCACAAACTCCAATATTTTCGGTCAAGTCCGCGATAAGAAATCGCTTCTGCAATATGTTGTGGCTGAATGCTTTCTTCTCCTTCAAGGTCTGCAATGGTGCGCGCAACTTTCAAAATGCGGTCATGCGCGCGTGCACTGAGTTTGAGATTTGTGAAAGCCTGTTCCATAAGCGTCTGACACTCTTTTGAAAGCGGACAAAACTTTTTCATTTGTGGGACAGTCATTTTGGCGTTTGAAAAAGTTTTTGAATTTTTAAAGCGTTCAAGTTGCACCTGTCTTGCCTTATCCACACGCTTTTTTATGCTTGCCGAACTTTCTTCTTTTTCTATGCTGTTAAGTTCGGAATATGTGATGTTGTCAACTTCCACTTGAATGTCAATTCTGTCCATAATCGGTCCCGAAATTTTTGACAAATATTTATGTATTTGCACAGGCGTGCATTTACACTCGCGGTCTTTTGCCCCATAATTTCCACACGGACAAGGATTCATGCTTGCGATGAGCGTGAAATTGGACGGATAAGTCACCGTTTGCATGGCGCGCGCCACAGTGATTGTTCCGTCTTCAAGTGGTTGACGAAGAGTTTCAATCAAACTTCGCTGATATTCAGGAAATTCATCCAAAAACAGCACACCATTATGTGCCAAACTGATTTCTCCTGGTTTACTATGCGAGCCACCGCCTGTCAAACTGACAGTTGTCGCTGTGTGGTGCGGAGTGCGGAAAGGTCTTTCGGTGATTATCCCTTTCTTCAAGTCAAGTTCGCCAGCGACGGAATGAATTTTTGTAACTTCCAGCGCTTCTTCAAAGGTCAAATCTGGCAATATCCCCGAAAAACATTTTGCAAGCATACTTTTTCCACTGCCCGGTGGGCCAATCATAAGCACATTATGTCCGCCCGCAGCGGCAATTTCCAGCGCTCTTTTGGCTTGAGCTTGCCCCTTGACATTTTCAAAGTCGAGTTTGTTTGTGGAATTTTTTCGAACTTCATCAAAATTTTTTGTCTGCAATTTCTCGATTGAAATTTCGTTTTCGTCATTTAAAAATTCAACGACATCTTTCAAATTTGAAAGCGCATAGATCTCCATACCGTCGATGAAACGGGCTTCTTCTTCGTTTTCTTTTGGAATGACAAATTTCTTGAAACCCATTGCTCGCGCGCTTATCAGAATAGGCAAAACGCCCCGCACTTTTTTGATTGAGCCATCAAGCGACAATTCTCCAACAAAGACAAAATCTTTATATTTTTTGCTTCTGATTTGCTCCGAAGCAGAAAGTATTCCAACCGCAATGCCGAGGTCGTAAAGCGGTCCTTCCTTTTTTGTGTCTGCTGGCGCAAGATTTATGGTATAGTGTTTGACAGGATATTCAAAAGCGGAATTTCGGATGGCGGACTTCACTCTTTCTTTTGCCTCTTTGACAGCCGTATCTCCAAGACCAACAATTTCCATGTTTGGAACACCGCCAACAATGTCTGTTTCAATCGTCACCAAAAACCCTTCAATTCCGACAAGTCCAAAACTTAAAACCTTAGACAGCATCAAACACCTCACAAAGTTATCTCAATAAGTATAGCAAATTTCAACGCAAATTCAAAACGATTTCATGATAAGACAAATTAAAAACAAATAAGCAGACAATTAAAAAACAAAAAAGCAATCCAAAAAAAACAAAAGAACGGCAAAAGCCATTCTTTTGAAGCGTTTTTCTTCAATATTGTGAAAAAATCTGTCATTTTGCATTTAAAATTATTCCAATCAAAAAAGTTGTCGCAAGCGCAAAACAAAACAAGATGATGAACCATTTTATCATTTTGTCTTTTATCACGCTTTTCTTGAAACTTTTTTTGTATGTCGGCAAATTTTGGTCGAAAACTTCGGCAGTCACACCGCCCGCATTGATTTTTTCCGCCCTGTAAAACTTAAATCTTTCCTCCAATTCCTTTTGGAAATCGGTGAAATATTTATAAATTTGCCAAGCACCCCAGAACAAAGATAGAAGCATCAGGCAGGCAAGCACAAAGAAAGTGAAGCCTGTCCAATAGTTGTTCAAAATTGCAAATATTGCAGTCAAAATCACAAAAACGATTGTCAC
Source organism: uncultured Lachnospiraceae bacterium (assembly GCA_964400145.1). Classification (GTDB taxonomy): domain Bacteria; phylum Bacillota; class Clostridia; order Christensenellales; family UBA1242; genus Caccovivens. Next base: position 110,441 of record CAYNTF010000001.1, read on the forward strand.
AATATATGGAATTTTTGCCATTTTCATCCTCTGAATTTTTGCTCAATCAAAGTTAAAAAGTGAAGATATAAAGTACAATGATCACAACTGTGGCAACAATCCAGCAAATAAGCCACCAAACATTTCGACCGTTCCAATTTCCATGGCACTTTCTCATTGCCCAATAGAAACCCAACCAAATGCAGATGATGTATGCCAAGCATTCGCCGATTGATTCAAATGCCTGTGCAACTGTTGGAACATTACTTTTGAACGCCAATTTCAAAATCAGTGCAATAGCAATGAAGATGATGGAGAAATATCCCACGCAATCCATAATTTTTATGGACGACCAACTTCTCTTTGCTGATTTTGAAGATGAAGATGATTTTGTTGTTGATGTCGACTTTTTCTCTGTTTTCTTTTTCTCAGCCATTTGTTTATACTCCTTTTTTTAGATTTATATTAAAAGCACGATTTTTCGCTCTTTTAACCAAAGTTATTGAAATATTTTTCTCGTATTGCAATATATTCTTATGCATTATTTTTCACTTGTGACATCATCACTTCGCTGTTTCAGAATATCTGCTTTCTCTTATGACATTGACCTTGATTTGTCCCGGATATTGCATTTCGTTCTCAATTTTTTGAGCAATTTCCTTTGCCATAAACATTGCTTCGCTGTCCGAAACTTCTTGTGGTTTGACGATAATTCTCACTTCTCTGCCCGCCTGAACAGCGAAAGATTTTTCCACACCCTTGAAGCCATTTGCAATTTCTTCCAACTGTTGAAGGCGTTTGATATAGTTTTCAAACGAATCTCGTCTTGCGCCCGGTCTGGAACTTGAAATGGCGTCTGCAACCTGCACAATAACCGCTTCAATGGTTTTGAATTCCACATTAAAGTGGTGTGCTTCAATGCAGTGCACAACTGCTTCATTTTCGCCATATTTACGCGCAAGTTCAACACCAATTTGCACATGAGTGCCTTCAAGTTCGTGGTCAAGCGCCTTGCCGATATCATGCAAAAGTCCACCGCGTTTTGCAACCTTAACATTTGCACCCATTTCGCTTGCCAAAAGCCCTGCAATTATGGATGTTTCGATGGAGTGTTTCAACACATTTTGCCCATAACTTGTGCGGAATTTCAACCTTCCCAAAGTTCTGACAAGTTCTGGATTGAGATTGAAAATTCCCGTTTCATTGCAAGCATCGTCACCTGCTTGCTTGATTGTTTTGTCAATCTCTTTTTGCATTTTTTCAACAATCTCTTCAATTCGAGTTGGATGAATTCTTCCGTCCGAGATAAGTTTTTCCAGCGACAACCTTGCAACTTCGCGTCTGATTGGGTCAAAACCCGAAATTGTGATTGTTTCTGGCGTGTCGTCAACGATAAGTTCCACGCCTGTTGCCGCTTCAATAGCACGAATGTTTCGACCTTCACGCCCAATGATTCTTCCTTTCATTTCGTCATTTGGAAGTGCAACAGTGGAAACCGTCATTTCGGTTGTGGTTTCAGTGGCACAGCGTTGCAAAGCCTGACCGATAATCCAGCGAGCCTTGTTTTCGCCTTCTTCTTTGGCGTCGTCTTCAATTTTTTTGACGATTGCAACAGCTTCTTTTTGAGCGTCATTTCTCATGTTTTCAATAAGCAAATCTTTTGCTTCTTGCTTGGAAAGTTTGGCAGTTTTTTCAAGTTGTTCAAGGATTTTTGCATTTGTTTGTTCTTGCTGTTCTTTAAGTTCGTTCAGTTTTTCACGAATGCTTTGAACTTCCTTCCTTTCTTCATCAAGTTGTTCTGATTTTTTGTCAACTGCTTGTTCTTTCTTCTCAATGTATTCTTCGCGCTGACCCAAGCGCTCTTCTTGTTTCAAGACTTCGTTGCGACGCTCCTTAACTTCTTGTTCAACTTCGTCTTTCAATTTTTGCGATTGTTCCTTACTTTCAATAATCGCCTCTTTTTTGATTGTCTTTGCTTCTGCATACGCATCTTCAATGATTTTTAAGGCATTTGATTTGTTTTTTTGCAGTTTTTTACCGCTGTAAATTTTATACACCAAAAGTCCAATTCCAAGTCCAACAATGAAAAGGACGATTGATATAACCGATACGATTGCAGGAGAGACATCAAGCAACAAAAATTTCATAGATATATCTCCTTAAATTCTGGCGTTTTTCCTTTCAAACATGAGCAAAAAGCCCATATGACGAAAAATGAAAGGTTCAACACTCACAATCAAGTTTACCTTTTTTGTGAAGTTTTGTCAAACAAATTGACCAACAATTTAGATTATTATTTTGCTAAATGATAAAAATGCGATTTTTGAGTCAATTAAATGCATAAAATCATATGTTTTTTGACTATAAATTCGAGCAAGTATTTTTTTGAGATATTTTTTAGGATTATTGAAAATTGATATTGACAAACAAGACGGCGTGTGTTAGAATATGTGTGGAATGAAATATGGAGGAAATGTTATGAATATCATTGATAAATTTCAAATGGAAATTGGTAAAGGGAATACAGATATTGAACAAACTTTGATTGATTATTTAAAAAGTTCTGGTGACGAAGAACTTCTCACCATGATGTCAAGTACAGGGAAGACTTTGATTGTTTTAGCATTAGATAATAGATTTGAGAAATTTTTGTGTATGGTGCTTGAGGAATTTCCAAAACTCGCAACAATTCCAGATGATGGTGGATATGGTTACACATTTTTGCATTATGCGGCAAAAATGTATGGTTTGAGTGATGTGCTTATAAAAGCCCTTGAAGTCAATCCAAAAAAATTTGCAACAATTCAAGACAAAGATAATAACACATTTTTGCATTCTGCGGCAGAAAAAGGTATGGAAGATGTGCTTATGAAAGCACTCGAAATTGATCCAAGTCTTGCAACAATTCAAAATCACAAGAAAAAAACCTTTTTGCATTATGCGGCAGTGAAAGTTATGAGAGATGTGCTTATAAAAGCACTTGAAGTTGATCCAAGTCTTGCAACAATTCAAGATGGACGCTATCGCGCGACCTTTTTGCATTATGCGGCAGAAGAAGGTATGAAAGATGTACTTATGAAAGCACTTGAAGTTGATCCAAGTCTTGCAACAATTCATGATATTAGAGATCTCACATTTGCATCTGCATATATATTTAAATTTGTGTTTTCTGACGAATCAAGCAAATCTAGCAGGGAAAAAATGTCACTAAACTTTTTAATAGACCGCTATAATGAAAAGCATAAGGAAAATCCTTCTTTTTCTTCCATTCCGGAAACTCGTGCAGAAAGTTTGAAAAATAATAAAGATAAAAGTGACGACGGAGCACAGAAATAAGGAATAAGTTTTTTTTAGATAAAAAATTAAAGAGTTTGAAGAAAAATATATAAAAAAATAAAAAAGAATGAGAAAGGGTAAACCCTTTTGAAACTAGCAGAATAAAAAATAAAAAGGAACTACAAATATAAAGTAAGTTCCTTTTTATATTAGTTTCAAAATAACAGACTAAAGTCAACCTGTTTTTTCATTGTTTTTTAGTGGAATTTTGTTTTATACACTTAAGGAAGTTGTTTTGAATAGATTACAAATGAATTTTTCCAATTAAATCAAACTCAAACCGCTTCTTTATCTTCCTTGCTTTCCGTTTCTTTCTTAATCAAAATCGGTTCTGCGCCTTTTTCAATAAAATCGCGCGTGATGATGATTTTTCCATATATTTTTGGGTCTGGAAGGTCAAACATAAGTTCAAGCATTTTGTTTTCCATGATTGTTCGAATTCCGCGCGCCCCTGTTTTAAGGTCAATCGCTTGCTTTGAAACATACGCAATGGCGTCGTCGCTAAATTCCAACTCAAAGCCGTCGATGCGGAAGAGTTCTTTATACTGTTTGACGAGCGAATTTTTTGGCTCAACCAAAATTTTTTGAAGCGCCTTGTCGTCCAATTCATCCAAACCTGTGACGATTGGAAGTCTGCCGACAAATTCAGGAATAAGCCCAAATTTGATGAGATCGTCCGGCTGAACATCTTTGGCATAGTTGATTTTCGCTTTTTCGTCTTTCGTTTTTATGTTGGCATTAAACCCAATGGAAGACGCCGACAAGCGCTTGTGGATGATGTCATCCAACCCAACAAAAGCCCCGCCACAAATAAACAAAATGTTTGTCGTGTCGATTTGAAGCATCTCTTGATGCGGATGTTTTCTTCCACCTTGTGGTGGAACGCTGGCAACCGTGCTTTCAATGATTTTAAGAAGTGCCTGTTGAACGCCTTCGCCACCAACATCTCGCGTTAGAGAGCGATTTTCGCTCTTGCGTGCAATTTTGTCGATTTCGTCAATATAGATAATTCCGCGTTGTGCCTTTTCGATGTCATAATCAGCGTTTTGGATAAGTTTCAAAAGGACATTTTCCACATCTTCGCCAACATACCCTGCTTCCGTCAAAGTTGTTGCATCAGCGCAAGCAAAAGGAACATCCAAAACTTTGGCAAGAGTGCGAACGAGAAGGGTTTTTCCAGAACCTGTTGGTCCAATCATAAGCACATTGCTTTTTTCAAGTTCAAGCGGATTTTCCTTGTTTTTCTTCGCGTTGATTTTGTTGTGATAGTTATAATTAATTCTCTTATAATGGTTGAACACTGCAACCGAAAGCACTTTTTTCGCCTGTTCCTGACCGATGACATAGTTATCCAAAGCCTTTTTTATATCCTTTGGTGAAGGAATGACAAGGTCTTTGAAAACTTTAACTTTCATGCTTTCTTCTTTGATTATGTCCGCACAAATTCTGACGCAGTCATCGCAAATGAAGGCGTCGCCGTTTGGACTTGCAATCATTTTTCTTGCTGCCTTTTGCGGTTTTCCACAAAAAGTGCAACAACACATTTCAACATCTTTCATTCAAACCTCTCAATTTTTAATATTAACGCAATCTTTCTTCATCAGTTCTTTTTGGTTTTTCTGGTCACAAAAATGTTGTCAATAAGCCCATATTTTTTCGCTTCTTCGGCGGTCATATAGTTGTCGCGATCGGTGTCTTTTTCAATCACTTCCAAACTCTTTCCCGTGTTAGCGCTCAAAATTTGGTTGAGCATATTCTTTGTTTTCTTCATATGTTTCGCCTGAATTTCAATGTCACTTGCCTGCCCTTGCGTTCCGCCAAGTGGTTGGTGAATCATGATTTCACTGTTTGGCAAAGCGAAGCGCTTTCCTTTTGCCCCGCTTGAAAGAAGAAACGCCCCCATTGACGCTGCCATTCCAATGCAAATGGTCGAAACATCGCATTTGATGTAATTCATTGTGTCATAGATGGCAATGCCAGCGCTGACAGAACCACCAGGACTGTTGATATATAGATATATATCCTTATCTGGATTTTTACCTTCCAAATAAATAAGTTGAGCGATGACAACATTTGCTGACGCGTCATTGATTTCGCCCGTCAAAAAAACAATTCTGTCTTCCAAAAGTCTGGAATAGATGTCATAAGACCTTTCACTTCCACCTGTTTGGTCGATAACCATTGGTATCATCATAGCAAAAACCCTCCCATCAATAATTTTTCGTATGATTTGTTGAAGTGGCGTTTAGGAAAACAACACCCCTTCGCCATTTAACAATTTGTAACGATTTCTTATAGCACACTTAAAGAAAACCGCAAACCGAACAGCCACACAACAACTATTGTTACATATTTTCTCAGTCTTTAACCAATTTTATTTTGTTGTTTTCGCGCAAAAATTTGTTGAATTTGTCTAAAAGCAAGCCGTTTTCTTTGACAATCTTTTCTCTTTCGTCTTGAATGTCTTTTGTGGCTTCTTCGACTTCTTGTTGCGAAACTTCCAAATTATTTTCTTCGACAACTTTTCGAACGATATAGCGGAACTTGATGTTTCTTGTCACTCTATCTCTGAGTTTTTCAGAATATTCTTCAATGGTGTCGCAACCGAAATATTTGACATAGTCTTCCAAAGAGATTTTGTATGCTTCCAACGATGCCTTGATGTTGCCAATTTCATAGTTCACATTGCTGTCAATCATGCTTTCTGGAATTTCAATTTCAGTGTTGTCGATGATGGCATCGCGAACATTTCTGTCGAATTCAACTTCTTGTTGATTTTCCTTCATAGTTTGAATATGAGCATAAGTTCCTTTTCTATACTCTTCAATCGTTTCATATTCTGTCGTATCAGCAATAAATTTGTCGGTCAATTCTGGAAGATGTTTTTCTCTGACTTCATGAATGTCAACCTTAAAGAGTGCCTTTTGCCCTTGATATTCTTCGGCGTAATAATCTTTTGGGAATGTGACATTCACATCAACGCTTTCCCCTGCCTTGTGACCGATGAGTTGCTCTTCGAAATTGTCTATGAAAGAATGAGAGCCAATTTCAAGGCTGTAACCTTTTGAAGTCCCGCCTTCAAACTCCACATCGTTGATGAAACCCATAAAGTCAATAAGCACACTGTCGCCATTTTTGATTGGTCTGTCAACAGGTTCGAATTTTGCGTTATCGTTCAAAAGATTGTTGATATGCGCATCAATCTCTTCTTCTGTGACAGTTGCTTCGTGAACTTCAATTTCCAATCCTTTATATTGTGGCAACTTGAAGTCTGGAACAATCTCAAACATAATCTTCATTTTCAAGCCGTCTTTCAAGGTGTAACTTTCAAACTGAGTTGTTGGTCTGTCAACAGGTTCAAGTTTGGAATTTTCATAGAGCACTTCGCCCAAAGTTTTTTCCAAGAAATAGTTGACAGTATCTTCAAAAAAGACATTGTCACCATACGCCTTTTCAATAACTTTTCTTGGCGCATGCCCTTTTCTGAAACCAATGACATCAAATCTGCCCTTTTCCTTTTCATAGATTTTTTCCACACCTTCTTCCCACTCTTTTGCAGGAATAGTCATTTCCACTTCGACTTTTGTGCCGTTTTGTTTTATCTTATACATAAATACCTCCGCGTCAAGATGATTAAACCATCAATACCAGATTTTAGCACATTAATTTTCAAAAAGCAACAAATATTGACAAGATTTTCACGCTAATTTGGTGGTTAAATGTCGAATATTGTCCAAAAGATGTCGAAAAGACAAAAATACGCCCAAATTTGCAAATTTCAAATTTTGCTTTATAACATTTGAAAATTGTTTGATTTTTTGCGAATAGTTTGATATAATTTTTTCATGAAAAATTTGTCATATTACGAAAAGCGTGACCTTAAAAACATGCAAAAAATTGGAAGTTATCTCTCCACCATGCCCGATTTTTGTTACGATTTTTTCACAGGAATTGAAAACAACACTTCCACTCTGACACGGCTCAATTATGCCATGGACTTATGCATCTTTTTCGATTATCTGGCGCGCTATGTTGTCAAAAAGCCAAAAATGGAGATAACTTTGGAAGATTTGGAGCAAATCCAAGCACGCAATATCGAGAATTATCTTTCCTACCTTTCTTATTATGAATACAACGGCAAAATGGCACGGAATACAGAGCGCGGAAAAGCGCGAAAATTGGCAAGTGTGCGCAGTTTTTTCAAGTATTATTTTGACCATGACCTAATCAAAAGCAATGTGGCGAGCAAAATAAAAACTCCAAAACTTCACAACAAAGAGATTATTCGGCTGGAAAAAGACGAAGTGAACCGAATGCTTGATGCCGTTGCTTCTCCGACCACCTTCAGCGAACGCCAGAAGCACTATAACAAAAACACGCAAGAGCGCGACAATGCCATTGTCACCTTGTTTTTGGGCACAGGAATAAGAATTTCCGAACTTGTCGGACTGAATGTTGAAGATTTTGATTTTTCACAAGGCGCATTCAAAGTGACAAGAAAAGGCGGAAATCAGACGATTTTATACTTCTCTTTGGAAGTCAAACAAGCGTTGGAAAAGTGGCTTGAAAAAAGAAAAACACTCCCCCTTGACGAAAACGAACATGCAATGTTTGTATCGTTGCAAAACAAACGAATTTGCGTCAGAGCGGTGGAAAATCTTGTCAAGAAATTTGCAAAAGAAGGAAGTCCGCTCAAAAAAATCTCTCCACACAAACTGCGTTCCACCTTTGGCACCAATCTATATCGCGAAACGAAAGATATATACATTGTCGCCGATGTTTTGGGACATAAAGATGTCAACACAACCAAGCGTCACTATGCTGCCATAAGTGAAGACATGCGAAAATCTGTCGCCGAAAGAGTCAAAATCCACAAACTCGATGATTAATTTTTATAAAATTTGATTGATTATCATAATTTTATATTTGTCATGAGAGTTCACTGTTTGCGTTTTTTAATAGAAAGACAGTTACGCACGCGGTTAAGCAAGCAAACGGTCAAGCGATTATAAGTAAAGTTATGTATATTACACAAAAATATGCATGCTACACAAAATGTGGTGTATTATGACGCATAATACGCTTTATCTTGTGGTAGTATGCAGACAATAATTTTATATACAATCAAAAATTACGTTTATCAAATTTATGTTTATTTATGTTTATCAAGTTGTATTCAATAAAATTTATAATGAAACAAAAAGATTTGAATTATAGCATCCAATCAATATAGACGCCATATCCTTTTGTCGGGTCATTCAAAAAGACATGTGTCACCGCGCCTATGATTTTCCCGTCTTGCATGATTGGTGAACCGCTCATCCCCTGAACAATTCCGCCCGTCAAATCAAGCAATCTTTTGTCTTTCACCCGAAAAACGATGCTTTTGTCGTCTGCGGACTTTTGATAACTTGCCTTTATTATTTCGATATCATATTCTTCCCTAATTCCACTCACACTTGAAACAATCTTCGCGTCACCCATTTTAACACTCAATCTTCCACCAAGTTGAGCCGTCAAGTTCTCGTCCACCAGACCAGATACATCGCTTAAAACCCCGCTGACACCAAACTTGTCATTCTCTTCAATCTCACCTTTGCTTTTTGCACTCGACAAGAAAACACATTTAAGTTGTCCGGGGTCGTTTTTCTTACCTTTTTCAATTCCGATGACATTGCAGTCATAGACTTTTCCATTCTCAACAGGTATAATGTTTCCGCTGTTCGCTTCGGTGATAGGATGCCCCAAAGCGCCAAACTCCAATGTCTTTTTGTTGACAAATGTCAAAGTTCCAACGCCCGTCACATCATCTTTAACCCACAGACCTAGTTTCAAATCTCCACTTTCGTCACGCGCAGTTTTGAGAATAGTCTTGAAAGTCTTGTTTTTGCGCAAATATTCAACTTCTGCTTCGTCGGAATCATCATCTAAAAGCGATTGAACATCTTCCCAATCATCAATTTTCTGCCCATTTATTCGCGTGATGATATCCCCTTCTTTAAGTGTTCCACTCTCATCACTCACGACAATCGCGCCGTCGGTGTTTATAGCAAGCCCAATCGGCACCCCACCGACATAAAACTCTTCATCTCCACAAAGAACAACATTCACGCGTTTGATTGGAATCAAGCCAAACAATTTAAAGACAATCTCATTTTGCTTGGACTTTTGCCCGTCGACAACATTTTCTTTTTCCACAAGTTGAGAGGTGATAAAACTGCCAAATTTATGCGTCTGATTGACATTTTCAACATCGGAGTAACTTGCCAAAAAGCCGTCCTGCAACGAACTTAACTCGCGAATTGGATTGACAATAGAAAAACTAAAAACAAAAGCCAGCACAAAAACCAAAGAACAAATATACCCTTTAAAACCTTTTTTCATACATCTTAGTTTTTGTAGTTTTGTTTATATTATGCAAATAGCGCAAATCATAAATTATTCAAATCGAAGCATTCTAAACTGTCGATATGTCGATTTCATCCAATCGAATGCATTGTTATAGAAAAAATCAATCTCTTGGAATTAGTTTGAAATTTCTTTTAATAAGAGCATCTTCCAGCGTTTCATCATCTTTCAAAACAATTTTTTCACCTTTAAAATTTTTTAGCTTGTCATACGATTTTTCGTATATTCCTCGATTTTTTTCTATCCACTCCTTAGAATTCCCCCGCATCTCAAAACGCTTTTTGTATTTTCTGTAAGCGCTTTTTGTTGGATAACACAAAATATAATCAAGATTGTAAGTTTCGTAGAAATCATACGGCTCTTCGCCATTATACTTAATGCAAACAATATCAAATTTTTTTCTTGCATCCTGAATTGCATCCACATAGTTTTGGGGATAGTTTTCATTTAAAATTCGTCCCGACTGCCCTTTCATTTTTTCGTAATCACTTTTCGAAACATTTGTGTAATCATACTTATATGGACTGCTTTCCAAGTCAATGACATTCTTATATTTTTTTGCCAAAAATGTTTTTCCCACTCCGCCAAAACCACAAATAACAATTCCTTTCTCTTTTTCCATACTGCTCCTTATAAAAATTTTCTATAAATTTTCTGTTAACTTTCTCCTATTTTCTTTGTCTGTTTTTACTCGTCATTTTCTTAAATTTATTTCTCGTTTAACTACGCCTTTTTAACTTCGCTCTTCTTTCAAAAGAAAACCATATTTTTGCAATTCTTTGCGATAGATTTTGAAGTTTGGACAAATTTTTGAAACATCCGCCCAAAATTTCGGACTGTGATTCATGTGCAAACTGTGGCAAAGTTCATGAGCAATCACATATTCCGCCAGATATTTCGGCAAAATAAGAAGTTTCAAATTTAGTTTCATCACGCCTTTTGAGTTATAACTCCCCCAAACTCTGACCGAGTTGATTGGTTTGATTTCGTTAAATTTCAGACCCGTTTGCGCGGACATTTGTTTTGAAAGGTCAACCAAAGTATCAAAATGCGAAAGATAGAAATTTTTGATAATCCTTGCCTGTTTGCTTGCAGTTTGCTTGTCAAAATCAAGCGAAAGTTCTTTGACGGACATGAACTTTTCACCATTGAGATAGACAAAATTTTCTGTGTCAAAATGAGTGGAAAATTGTTTATTCTCGGCGATTTTGTTTGCCGTCTTTTTCAACCAAGCACTCTTATTTTCAAGAAATTCCTTAATTTTTTGCTCACTCACCGACTTTGGCACTTTCAACACCGCCTTGTCAGCATCAGTGATTTTCAACATCATAGTCTTTCTTCGTTCTCTTATAATCTCAACTTCCATGCTCGTATTATATCACAAACAAGTTCTTACTTCAAACTAAAATTCACTGATAAAATTTTGCCTGTTCAAGTTTTTAGCTGCTTTAAACTAAATCGATTTGAACTAAACCGAAAAACCAAAGAGTTTTCTCTTGCAAGCAAAAATGATTTTGTCATAAAATGAAACCTTTGCAAAAGTAAGGTCTTGAACAAAAAAATAAAAATAACTGCACTTAAAATCGCGAATTTGTGATTGATAACTGCATAATACACAATATGTTGTGTGTTATTTATGCATACCACCATGTATATTGGTGTATTATGCAATTTAAAAAAGTTTGCATAATACCCCGAATTTATTTGACAAATGTTATAATTTTATTATATTATAAAAGAAATTGGAGGATTTTATGACAAATAATCCGAACAAAGAAACGCAATATCTCATTCTGGACAGCCTTGCAAATGGCGCAAAATACGGACTTGAAGTGATTGAATACATCGCCAAAAAGACGGATGGAAACTATATTTTGAAAAAGCCCACCCTCTATTCTTGCCTTTCCCGCATGGAAAAGAAGGGCTTGATTTCTTCGTCCTATTGGGGCGAAAGTGACTTGGGTGGAAAACGCCATTATTACAACATCACAAAAGACGGAAAGCGCAGTTTGGAAGAACTTTCAGCAGAATACGCAAACAGTAACTTCAAAAATATCGAAAACTCTAGCGACACTTTAAATCGCGGATTTTTGAATGTCAATGTCTCAACAGAAGAAGTGGCAGAGAACGAAAACAAAGGCACTATGTTTCTTCAACAAGACAACATTTTCAATTTAGTCAAAGAGAAAAGTGAATCGGATGACAAAAACAGTCAAACTGCGAAAAATGGGCAAACAGGGCAGAACAATCAGGCTCTTGACAACCAAATTGACTTCTTTTCTTTTGAAAAAGAAAACAAAGCGGAAGAAAATTCACTTAACAACACTGCCAATTTTATTGAAAGCATAACTGCACAAAAACAACAAACATACCAACAAGAAGAAAATGCTCAATATCAAGAAAATCGCACTGAAAATCATGTTGAAAAAATGGAGTATTACCAGTCAAAATTGGAGCAATCTTCCCCTTCTGACAATGGCATTTTCTTGGACGAAAACGAGCACCTTACCCCTGCACAAGAAGAGCAGAACAAGCGCTTATACGACACTTCAAACGAGTTGAAAAGATACCGAAAACGCAAAAGTTTTTCTGAAAATCAAATCGAAATGGCAGTGGTTTATGAAAACGAAGAAGACCACGAAATTCAACGCCAGCGCATCGAACAACTTAAAGCGTCAATGTTGAGCGCCCGTCAAAATCATTTTGAAAACACCGAAGTCACAAATTACGACAACGAACCTCAAAGACTCCAAAGTTATCAAACCATCGCAAGTTCAAGACAAGCCGAAAATACAAAACAAGCGGACTATCCATATCACAGAAAAAGCGCATTCTATGCAGAAGAAACAAATCAAAATGACGAAATGCAGGATGACGGCGTATTCATCAACATGCGCTACAAAGACAATGAAATTCCAATTCAAAAGAAAATTGCCCCTCCAAACATTGAGGTGTCCATAGATGAAGGGAATTTGCCTGCACCAAAGCGCAACAGCAAACTTGAACCAACCTACAAAGACATGATGTCCAAGTTGTTTGAGCGCAAGAAAGAAGAACAGATAAGTCGAGAAAGCCAAAACTATGTCCCACAACCAATTCAACCAGAACCACAGGAAGATGTCGGCAGTTTTGCTGATTACAACTCTTTGAAAAGATATTATCGCGGTCACGACATTGAATTTAAGGAATACAGCGCCTCAAATGTTGAAAGAAGCCACAACACAAATCAACTGAACCTCATTGCTTCAATCGCCCTACTTTTGTTCTCTGGCATAGGCTCAGCCATACTTTTCGGAATAATAAGTGGCATCGGCAAATTAAACGCAAGCAGCAACTGGCTTTTCTACACAGTGCCAATTTTGTTTTTGATATATGTCATTTTCACCTTTATACGCACAAAAGTTAACATCAGCAAGAAAGCGGTTTTAACATACAGCGGGCTTGTAAATTGGGCAGTTTTTGTCCTTGGAGCAATCATCGTTATGATAGCCAATGTCATTATAGGCATGCAATTTGAAACAATGTCTGACTATATAACATCCTTACTCCTGCCAACTTTTGCACTTTTGCTTGCTTTTCCTGTAAATTTCTACATCAAAAAATTGCTGTATAAAAAGTTTGCAAAATAATCTAAACTCCGACCCAAAGAACCTTTGGACGATGAGAATAGGTTTGAAATCATCAAAAATAAAGATTATAAGTTGGTTTTGTCACAACCTGACGCCATAAAATGAGTTTAAAGTGCTATGAGATTATATATGTAAATCGCCAGCAACCGCCCCTGCAAACCAACGACAAAATAAAAATAAAATTTTTTTGAAAATCTTTGCATAATCTCAAAAAATGTGTGCATGATATAAGTAAGTTAAGCAACAAAAAAAATCTGCTTAACTTAAAAACGAAAAGAGATAATTAGTTCGTGAGAACAAATATACATCTCTTTTCTTTTTTTATCCACTTTACCGATAGACTTTATCCAACTTTCCCAGCCTTCCATCCGCTTGCTGATAAGTTTCAATATCCAATTTCAATATTCTTTGCCGATGTGCTTTGATTAGGCTTAAAGTGTTTGAGTCGACAAGATTTTGTAGGCTTATATGTGTTATTACCAACGGCTTCGATTAGGTTTTCAGTTAGGCTTTTTCAGTTAGTCGATATGTTCTAAATATATCCCAATAAAATTTTTCAGTCACAGACATTTAATCTCAATCTCTCTGTTTTTACGGCGGTTTTTGAGTTTTTTGAAAAGCCAAACCAACAAATTAATTGCAACAAAAGCACCAATCATGACAAGTGAGAAGATGAAGATATAGAACGCCGAATTTTCAAACGCCAAACACAGCAACAGAACAATCACGCAAGAGATTATTTCGCCAATAAAGACGGACAAAAACCCTTGCCAAATTTTGAGATTAGTCAACCCAGCAATCAAACTTCCTGTCCAAACACCCGTCAACGGAATTGGAACAGCCACGAAAGCAACAAGCGCCAAACATTTTTTGAGCGTGGTGTTTTTTGATTTCATTATATCAATTTGTTTTTCATAGCGCTTCATGAATTTTTCATGCACAAACCCGCTTGTTCGACTTTTTATCCAACGCGCAAACAAAATAACAAAAATCGACGGCAACATTCCCCCAAACAAGACCACAAAAAATGTTACAGCCGGCGACAAAGTTCCTTCACCCCAAATGACAGCGGAAAGCGCGAACGGAATTGCCACTCGACTTTCAATCATTGGAAACATTGCCAAAATAAGCACCGCCAAAACAACACATTCAGAAAAATTATCTGCAAGAAAATCAATCATAACAAACTCCTTATTTTGCACCCTTGCACTTCCAAGAGAATGACAAAAACTTCATAATTTCTTTGGCAATAAAAAACCACTCACAACAATATATGAGTGGTTGATTAAAAATATTATAAATTGTTTCTTCAAACAATTCACTTCATTAAATGACTTCACAAAAACCGCAAACAAAGACACAAAAACACATAATTCGAAAATTTTTTATTTAAAGATTAGTTATTTAAAAATAACTTTTTTGCGTGATTTAACGCTGTTTCAGAAATTTCATTACTGTCATCAATAAGTCTGGCGACTTCAAAAACTGCCTTATCCTTGTCAAGCGATGTGACTGTTGAAATCGTCGACCCATTCACAACATCTTTTTTAACAAGCAAAAATTCGTCCGCTTTTGATGCAACAACCGCCGTGTGCGTTATGCAAATAATTTGAGTATATTTGGAAATATTCACCAATTTTTCAGCAACTTTGCCAGCCGTTTGCCCGCTCACACCCGCGTCAATTTCGTCAAAAATCACCGTTTGGACAAAATCTTTTTCAAGCATAACATTCTTAAACGCCAACAGCAAGCGTGACAGTTCCCCGCCAGACGCCGTCTTATGTAAATCACGAATTGCCTGTCCAACATTTGCTGAAAACATAAATTTAACGCTGTCATACCCCTTGCGCGTAAACTCTCCGCGCGCAAAATCCACTTTAAAACTTGTGCCAGCCATTTGCAAGTCGGCAAGTTCGTGACATATTCTCTCTTCAAAAATTTTTGCGCATTTTTTTCGCGCCTCACTCAATTTAAGGCAAGCATTTTCAAGTTGAGTTTGAACAGTCACCTGTTCAGTTTGCAATTTAAACAAAATCTCTTGACTGTTTTCCAACTCTTCCAACTTCTTCTGGCAATTTTCCTGATAGTCCAAAATTTCTTCGGTGTTTTTGCCATATTTTTTCGACAAACTTTTGATTAAATCCAAACGCGAGTCAATTCTTTCCAATTCCTTCGGGTCAAACTCACTGTTGCTCCTTATTCCGTCCAAAACTTCCGCCACATCTTTGATTTCATAATAACAATCTTCAATGCGTTTTCTGCACTCTTCAATGTCCTTAAAATTCGAGAAACTTGAAAGACAATTTTTTGCTTCATACAAAAGTTTTGTCACATTATCGCGCCCTTCGTCGAGTTTATCCACCGCCATAGACACACTTTCAAAAATCTTTTCCGCGGATGAAATGAAATCGAAGCGTTCGCGAAGTTCTTCCGCTTCTCCAAGTTGAAGATGTGCTTTTTCAATCTCTTCAATTTGATATTCCAACAATTCTTTTTCTCTCAAACGCTGACTCTCGTCACCGCCAAGCACCTCAATCTTTTGCTTAATCTCTTGAAGTTCGTCATAAAGTTTGGCTACATCGCTTTTAAGCCCATCGACATCCGCACCTGCAAATTTGTCCAAAAGCAAAAGATGATTTCGTGCGTTCAAGAGCCCAACATTATCATGCTGACCGCAAAAATCCGCAAACTTCTCGGAAAGCGCTTGCAACATCTTGGCAGTTGCAGGGTAGCCGTTCACTTTGATGGTCGATTTACCTTCCTGCGAAAGCGTTCGCGTCAAGACAAGTTCGTCGTCAACTTCAATGTCCCACTCACGCAAAATATCTTTTTCTTCCGTTGACAAATCAACAAAAACTCCGTCAACTCTGAGAGCATCTTCGCCAGAGCGAATCAAATTTCGGTCAGCCTTAGCACCCAACAAAAAACTTAAAGCATCAATGATGATGCTCTTTCCCGCACCGGACTGCCCCAGAAGGCAATTAAACCCATTCTTAAACTCGACCGTTTGTTTTTTAATCAAAGCGACATTTGTTAAAGTCAAAGATGAAAGCATTTCAAACCCTCTAACATGATTATATCACAAGCAAACTTTTTTTCAAACTAAATCAGCGCCAATCACAGCAAATCATAACATCATTTGTTGCAAAGTTGAAACCGCTTCGCTCGCCAAAGTTGTTGTTGGAAAAATCAACATAACCGTGTCGTCGCCATAAGTTGCGCCCATAAGTTCGGTCAGGTTAAGTTTATCAATGAAAGAACACACACCAGCGCCCATACCTTTAATAGTTCTAATCACAGCCAAATTGAGCGCGCTCTTAACCGAGATGACACTCTCTTTGAAAATGTTTATGTATTTGTTGGACACCACTTGTTGTTCCGAGCCCAAAATGGCATACTTATATTTCCCAGAACTGCCTTGAATTTTTGTCAAGCCAAGTTCTTTGATGTCACGCGAAATTGTTGCCTGAGTGATATCGAAGTTGGCATTTTTCAATTCACGCGCCAATTCTTCTTGCGTTTCAATCTCTTTTGTGGAGATAAGTTCCAAAATTTTTGATTGTCTTGAACTTCTTGCCATTTTTGCGCTCCTTAACGGCTACACTGCCCTAAATTACGGCGATGTAGCGATTTTTGCATAAATATAAATTTATGATTATTCATGCAATTTTGATAATTATACAATAAAATTTATAAAAATGCAAGCGATTTTTGCATAATTATTCACACTTTTTTTATAAAAATATGCATTTTTGCAAATTTATAAAATTCAAATTTATAAATTTACACCTTTATGCATATATTCATTCACAGCAATGATATCAGTCACCCACAGCAAAAATCAAGACCTTATGCCATTTTTTTCACAAACTTTAACATTCCAATCAATCTTTGATAAACACCAATAAACAATAACTTTTTGACAAACACCTTTTAAAAACAATCCTTTTGTCGACTTAAACAACCCCTTTTCAAAACCCAACATCATGCCACCCACATTTCTGTTTCAAAAAAATCGTCAATAAAAAAATCTGCCAAAAAGTTTGACAGATTTAACAAATTAACAACTATAATCATTCTCAATTATATTAAACGAAAAGAAGATTTGAAGCAGTCAAAGCAGTCAGAAGCAATTTGATATTTCATCGACAAAGTTCGTCAAAATCAATCGTTATCAATAATTATCAATTTCAACAATCTCTTCCCCTTCAAGCGCTTTGGCAACAAGCGCATCTATGTCAAGTTTTTCTTCCAACATCTCCGCGCGTTTTATCGTCGGTCTGATTACAGGATTTTTCGGCAAAAAGACCGTGCAACAATCTTCGTATGGCAAAATTGAAGTTTCGTATGTGCCAATTTTGTTTGCCACTTTCATAATCTCTTCTTTGTCATACGCAATCACTGGACGAAAGACAGGCAGGCTGACCACTGAATTTGTGACATTCATACTTTGCATGGTTTGACTTGCCACTTGTCCAAGACTTTCGCCCGTCACAATCGCACCAAGGTTGTTTTCTTGGCAAATCTTCTGCGCAATTCTCATCATAATTCGTCGCATGATTGTTATCATATATTCAGCGTCACAGTTCTTGTGTATCTGCTCTTGAATTTCCGTGAATGACACAATATGAAGTTTGATTTCCCCACAAAAAACTGAAATTTCTTTGGCAAGTTCAATCACCTTTTCCTTCGCTTGCACGCTGGTGTATGGATAAGAATGAAAATGCACTGCTTCAATTTTAAGTCCGCGCTTAGCCATCAAAAACCCAGCCACAGGGCTATCAATCCCGCCAGACAGAAGCAACAACCCTTTGCCAGCACTTCCAAGTGGCAACCCACCAATACATCCAAAAAGCCGACTATATATATAAGTCTTGTTTCTCACTTCAACATGCACAACAATGTCGGGATTATAAAGGTCAACCCGCAAAGAAGGAAATTTGCGCAAAATCACATCACCCAAATGAGAAGCCAACTCCATTGACGGCGTCGGAAAACGCTTGTCCGCCCGCTTAACTTCCACCTTGAAAGTTTTGTATGTGGACATATCCAACTTCTCAACTTGTTGTTCAATTTTTTCGAGCGAACTTTCAATCTCCACAGCATCAGCGACAGCAACAAGTCCAAACACCTGTTGCAATTTGGCGACAATTTCATCTTCCAACTTGACATCATAGTCGCACAGCACCAATCTCCCCTGCGTTTCTTGCAAAACGAAGTTAAAACCACGAAGTTTTCTGCGAATATTAGACATCAAAAGGGCAATAAAATCATGCCTATTTCGCCCTTTCAAAAACAATTCTCCAAATTTAAGTAACAAAACTTTTTTCATAATTTTTTCTTCCCTATTTCATTTCTTTTAAATTGAAGTCAACATCAACATTGTCAACATTGACCTTCATAACATCGCCAACCAACGCCATTTCTTGCACACATAATTGCTCACAATCAGACATAATTTCATACAATCACACATTTTCAGCGCAACAGATTTTTCAGTTTAGACATTTTCTGTCACAAACCTTAAATTGAACTTTGATGTTGCCATGTCAAAATACAAAATCTGAACATAATCACAGCAAATTCACAGCACCCTTTTCTTTATGTCAAGATACACCCGCGAAATAATTTGTCCAGCGAGAGCCACTTCATCTTCGGTCAAATAGGCGTTGAAACTTATGCGCGCGCTTGAAATTATCTCCGACTTTGCAAGTCCAATACTTTCTAAAACGCGATTTCCCGCTTTTTTTGCGGAACACGCGCTTCCAAGCCCAATGATAACCCCTTCTTGATTAAGCGCATGAAGCATAGTTTCACCCTTAACACCAGAGAAAACAAGGTTTTCAATATACGGCGAGCCACCATTCACCCCAAAATCATGAACAACCAACCCGTCAGCGTTCAAATTGTCGTTAAATACCTTTTTCAGACGCAAAACTTTCTCAAAATTGACTTTTTCGTCAATCAATTCCACAGCCTTTTTCAGTTGCATAATACCAGAAACATTTTCAGTGCCAGAGCGCAAAGCGTATTGCTGACCACCACCTTCAAAAAGCGACTTTATGGCGCTTTTGTTCTTAACATAAAGCCCAGCAATACCCTTCGGAGCATGAAATTTATGTCCACTGAAAGAATACAAATCAACCGCCGTTTTCCTTAGTGAAAAAGGGATTTTCATGAAAGCCTGCACACCGTCAACATGAAGAATTGCCCTAGGACATTTTTTGATTTTAAGAGAAGAAATTTTCTCCAAATCATTAATCGCACCCGTTTCGTTGTTGACATGCATAATGCTTATCAAACGCGTCTTTTCGTTTAAAACTGCTTCCAATTTTTGATAGTCAACGCAACCATTTGGAGTGAGCGGAACAAAGTGAACCTTAAAGCCATCCAATTCCAACTTTTTAGCAACATTATGCACAGAAAGATGCTCGCCTTCCGCAAAGACATATTCCCAATTTCCCGTTCGCAAAGCACCCTTAATGGCAAGGTTATTACTTTCCGTCGCACAACCTGTGAAAAGAATATTTCCTTCACTTGCGCCAAGTCGACCTAAAAGATATTTCTCCGTTTCAGAAATTAGACTGTTAATCTTTGAAGATTGAATTGACAGAGCGGACGGATTATAGAAATTCTCGCACGAAAAAAGTTCGTGGACATCCACACACTCTTCAAACATCCGAGTTGTTCCCGCATTATCCAAATAAATCATCAATTCACCCCAATCTCATTCCATTTCCAATTCTCTTAAAAAAGTTATGTCAAATTCTCATTATCCTGCCAATATTCCGCCAATCACAGCCCGCCAATCACCATTCACTAAACAATTCCACTTTACACTTCATAGTGATTTTCATTGCAAATTTGCGTATCATTTTATCAAATTACATTGCATATCACCACTTTATATTGTGTATTATGACGCATAATACACAATATTTTGCGGTAGTATGCAATATAAAGTGGTATACAATCATGTCATTTAAATCAAAACCAATTTTCAGTCAACACAAAATTCGTTTAATAAGTCCTTCTTGATATATTCCCGATAATAAATCTCACATTCTCAACTTCTCACGCTTCACGCAATTTTGCGCCAAACCTAAATTCCAAACTTTTCAAAACTTTCTTCACAGCAGAACTAATTTCTTCCCCCGTCAAAGTTTTTTCTTCGCTCATAAAGACAATTTTATATGCCATACTCTTCTTGCCAGCGCCCAAAACTTCGTTTCGATAGACATCAAAAAGTTCGACATCAAAGAAAATTTTCCCGCAAGCAGACTTAATTGCCGACATAAGTTCTTCGTTTGTCACCTTTTCATCAACAACAACGGCGATATCTCTTTCCACCGCTGGAAATTTCGAAATCTCTTTTGTTTCATACTGTTTTTCTGGCAAACCAGCAAGATAATCTGTGTCGATTTCACCATAATAAACATCTTGATTTATATCGTAATTTTTCAAGACAGCCTTATGAACTTTACCAAACCAACCGATAATTTTTCCGTCAGCGCTCACAATATCCGCACTCACACCACTGTGAAGGTATGGCTCGCCAGAGCGTTTCAGACTGTATTCCACAGAAGTTTGAACAAGCAGATTTTCCACCACGCCTTTAAGTTGAAAGAAATCATATCCACTTTCACAAACCGCAAAAGACAAACGATTATTCTCTGTTGGAAGTGTTTTCAACGGCAAAGACTTTGCTTGATACACCCTGCCTGCTTCGAAAAATCTCAAATCTTTGTTACCAACCGAAAGGTTGTATGCAATGTCCAAAAGAAGCGCATGCGCCATGACCGTTCTCACTGTGGACATATCTTCACTTATAGGATTTGCAATCTTGATGACCTGATATCGCTCATCGTTTTCACCAATCAAAAGTTTGTCGCAAGCCGACGCCGAATATAAGGAATAGTTAAGCGTTTCATAAAAACCATTATCAACCAAAGTGTTTTTCAGCGAGTTCTCCAACTGCAAACGAGGCTCAAACTGCCCTATGGTCGTTGTGGAATTTTCAAACAATCCGCCATTCATATCATTATAAACATCATAGCCATAAATTCTGATAACTTCTTCGGCAATATCATTTTCGTTTGCGATATCGTCACGAATATAAGGCGGTTGACAAATCAATATATCACCATTTTCCGTCGTTTCAATTCCAAGTCCATTCAAAATCTGTAACATCTTTTCCTTGGAAATATCCACACCCAAAATCTTGCAAACTTTGGAATATGAAATTTTAAGTTTTGCCCTTTGTTCAAGTTTTTGATTGCAAACATCAATAATTCCGTCCACAATTTCACCGCACTTCAACTTATCCACCAAATGCAATGCACGCTTCAAAGCAAGTGTCGGCGAATTTATGTTCACACCTTTGGAATATCTCACCGAACTGTCCGTCGAAAGCCCATATTTTCGCGCTGTCAAGCGAACGCTTTTCAAGTCAAAGACGGCACATTCAAAAACTGTTTCAGTGGTCGTGTCACTTATGCAAGAATTCACCCCGCCAATCACACCTGCGATAACAACCGGCTTTTTCGCATCAGCAATCACCATAACACTGTCGTCAAGGTCGTATGAATTACCATTCAAGACAGCAATTTTTTCGCCCTGCTTAGCCTGACGAACAACAATTTTTTTGCCGTCCAAATATTTATAGTCAAAGGCATGCATAGGTTGCCCTTGCTCAATAAGAATATAATTTGTTATATCCACCATTGTGTTAATTGGTTTGATATCCACAGCATGCAAGCGACTTCTCATCCACAGTGGCGACCGCTCCAACTTGATATTTTTCACATAGGAAGCCATATATCTTGGACAGTTCGGCGTTTTAACTTCAACGCTGATATAGTCTTTGACATCACCTTCACCAACCGATTTATTTGACGCATTAACCGCCTTTTTGTCGACAGCAGTTTTGTTGCCACTCGTTTGTGCGACGGTTTTATATGAAACATCAAAATCTTTGAACTTTCTGTTAAAAATGGCGCAAAGTTCACGCGCAACACCAACCACACTGTTGCAGTCTGGACGGTTTGGTGTGACATTAACATCGAACACAATGTCATTCAAAAGAAGCGCATCTTCAATTTTCGTGCCAGGTTTGAAATCGGCAGGCAAAATCAAAATCCCATTGACGCCCGCACCCTCAAAATAGTTCTCATCGATGCCAATCTCTTCGCCCGAGCAAAACATTCCATCGCTCGGAACACCACGGAAATTGGTCGGCTTGATTTGAACGCCATTGCAAAGGTCAGCGCCGTCCAAAGCCACAGGCACAACCGCACCTTCAAAAACATTAGTTGCAGAAGTTATAATTTGCACAGTTTTGAAACCAACATCAACCTTGCATACAACCAATCTATCTGCTGACGGATGCTTCTCAATCTTAACAATTTTGCCAACATAAACATCGTGCAAGTGCTTGTTCATATAGATGACATCTTCAACTTCAAACCCAGAAGTTGTCAATCTTTTTGCCACTTCTTCTGCGGAAATACCTTTTAAATCCACAAAATCTTTCAACCAATCATAAGAAATTTTCATAGAATCTTCTCCTTAACCAAAACACAAATTTTAACAATAATTTAATGTAATTTTATAATAACTTATTTCCTTTGCATACCTTTACATAATCGCATAACACCGCAATATTTGGTGTATTATGTTGCATACCACACATTATTTTGTGGTGGTATGCACTTTCTTGTTTGTTCGAATTATAATAATATCGTCAAAACTTTTTATCATAATCGTCAAACTTTTAAGTTTTGCAATCATCTCATTTGCTTCAAAAATCTCAGGTCATTTCTGAACAAATATTTGATATTTGGAATTTTGTTGGCAACCATGACACTTCGGTCAATCCCCGGACCAAAAGCAAAACCACTATATTTTTTGCTGTCAATCCCTGCCATTTCCAAAATTTTTGGATTTACAATCCCACCACCAAAAAATTCTGAAAAACCTGTTCCCTTACACAAAGAACATCCTTTACCCTGACATCTCTGACAAGTGGCATCAATCTCAATACTTGGCTCTGTGAAAGGAAAGTATGATGGTCTAACTCTCATCTTAACATCTTTACCATACAACCTAACCGCCATTTCTTTAACCATTGTCATAAAATCTTTTAAACTTACATTTTCGTCAATCACTAACGCTTCAAACTGATTAAATATTGGAGAATGTGAACTATCATCATCGTTCCTATACACTCTTCCCGGACAAATTATCTTAAATGGAGGTTTAAAGGTATGCATCGCCCTAACCTGTGCTGGTGATGTGTGTGTGCGAAGAAGTATGTTTTCTGTGATATATAAAGAATCTTGCATATCTCTTGCTGGATGATTTTTTGGAACATTCAACGCCTCGAAATTATTGTAATCAGTTTCAATTTCAGGTGTTTGTATGCAAGTAAACCCCATTTCAATACAAAGTTCCATAAACTTGTTGTTAAAACGCGTCAAAGGATGTAAAGCCCCGCGTTCAATTCCCTTGCTTGGCTCGGTTATATCCACTTTCTCCTTTTCCATATCGGCAAGCAGTTTTTCGTTTTCAAGTTTTGCCAAAGTTTCAGAAAGCGCGCCTTCCAATTTTTGACGAACAGAGTTTGCCAGCGAACCAATTTCTCGTCGCTCTTCGGACGGAACATCTTTCATACCACGCAAAATTTGCGTCAGCGCCCCCGCCTTACCCAAATACGCCACACGCACTTCGTCGAGTTCTTTCAAATCTTTTGAATTTTGGATTTCATTCAATCCGTTTTTTAAAATTTCTTCAAGTTTTTGTTTCATAAATCACTCCTTTATTTTCCCAATCTTACACATCATAATCTTGCCCGTTTGTCTTTTCAAGTGGTCTGAAAAACACAAAGTCATCTTTTGTCGCCAACTTACTTTTAAGTCTTTTGCTTTTTACGCCTGCCTTTAAGCCAAGTTCTTCGCGTTTTCAATATAACACAGCGATTGCTTTGTTTTTGGATATATCTGTTCTTGCCAAATCCGAAAAGTTTGGTTAAATTTAAAACCCGTTGCCAAATCTCACCTTCCAAATCTGAAATTGATAATCTAAAAAAAACAAAAAAATCGCCCAAAATCATTAGGACGATTGAAAAACCGTGGTACCACCTAACTTCATGTCGCCTTCAAACAATCTGTTTGAATTCAACATCTCATTAAGACAATTTACGCATGTCGTGCGGTGACTCCTACACAAGAAATTTCACTGCCAAGCGTTTCATAAATTTGTCAAACCATTTTGAGCCACACTCGTGCATTGTTGACAATCATGCGCTTGCTTAACCTTGGAAATTTCCCTTCAAAGCACAGCTAATGAAAGTGAATTCGGTTCGCCACCCCAGCCTTTTCTCAGCAACAAGGCTCTCTGTGTGAGGCTTCCGCAAACTTACTGCTCTTTCTTCGTCGCCTTTATCAAGGTCGATTATAACACAAACGCGCAGATTATGTCAAATATTTTTCAAACATTTTTACACCAAAGAATTATGCTTTTATTTTGTTATCTTATGTAAATTTTAACCTTAACTCAAATTTCACTTATCACAAGATATTGATTTTATCTTCCCCACAAGATAATTTTCAAAAACAGTTCCAGAATGAAGAACGAATATGATACAATAAAACATCAGAACAAAACGACGAGAGAAAGGAAAAATATAAAAAATGGAAAAATATGAGAACATAAAAATTGAAGATGTCGCAAATCTAAAACGCCCGACCATTTATTTTTTCTTGAAAGAGCGAAAATTTTCCGAGCATTACATCAAAAATTTGCGCAATGAAAGCAGTGCCATTCTGCTCAACGGAACCCCCGTCAACATCCGCAAAGAAATTAAAGATGGTGACATTTTGGAGATTAAAAAAAATCCAAACGCTCCATCAAAAATCCAATTTTGCGATGGCAAGTTGGACATCCTTTTTGAAGATGACGATTATCTCATCGTCAACAAACCGCACAACCTTGCCTGCATACCGACACGCTCTCATTACGGCATGAATTTAGGCGGACAGGTTTGCAAATACATGCACGATAAAGATGAAAATTTTGTCTTACGCATCATCAACCGACTTGACCGTGAAACAGCTGGAATTGTGGTAATCGCAAAAAATCCAATCGCTTGCAATTCCATGACCGACTTACGAAAAGAATATCATGCAATTTGTTACGGAAACATTGAGCACGATTTCACCATAGACAAGCCCATTCTCACCCTAACCCACGACGGCATAAACGAGCGCAAGCGCATTATTTCGCCAAATGGAAAGCGCGCCGTCACCCACATTGAAGTTTTGCGCCATATTTCAAATTCCGACAATAAAACAACTTTGGTCAACAATCAAACTTTAAGTGAAAACCAAATAACTTCTCACTGCACAACTCTTGCCCATGACAACAATTTGAAAAAAGATATGACGCTTGTGAAACTCACCCTTGAAACAGGCAGAACACACCAAATTCGTGTGCATATGGCTGACGCTGGACACCCGCTTGTCAATGACGATTTATATGGTTTCAGCGAAAATTTGAACAAAGACACACACCAAAAATTCAATGACATCCCAAACAAATCGACACACGCAATGTTACTTCTGAAAAACATAACTTTCACGCATTTTCGCACAGGTCAAGTTGTTGCCCTATCAATCCCCTACCCAGCAAGTTGGAAGAACTTTTTTGAACAAGAAATTTGATTTTATTTTAAATCCAATCAAAAATTCAAAATTAAAAACGCCGAATATCGAAACATAATGATGTAAGAAACATCAACACAAAATCACGCGATATGCAAAAAATAACGCGAGATATCATCTCCCTGCCAGTGTCATAAAAAAACAAATAAAAAAATAAAATTTTTTCAAAAAAGGTATTGACAAACCATTTCGTTTGTTTTATAATGTGCATGCAAATTAACAAAAAAGGGAGAAAAAAATGAAATCAATAAAAGAACTCAGAAATGAATACTACACAAGGAAACTCATCAAGCAAATCGACACATATCGCCACAGCGAGTCATCAACACACACAGTGCAATTGCGCAAAATTGAAAAGATTGCCAACAAGCATGATTTTAACAAAGAAGAAGTCACCGCATACATAAAAAAGAAGTGCTCAAACTATTACAGACTTAACCGCTTGTTTGTTAAGAACAATCTTTGCACAGACGAACAAATGAAATTGAACTATTTGATGTATGAAGCAGTTGAAAAAGAAAATTTTGAAGACCTTGATAGATATCTCAATTTAGGTGCAAATCCAAATGTTGAATATCATGGCAGATATTTAGTGTTGGTCGAAGCGCTCAAAATTGAAGATCCAACAAAGCGTTATCAATTTGTTAAAGAACTTCTTGAACACGGCGCATCAGACACCATCGCAGTAAACTCTTTAAAAAATGATAGCCAAACAACTCTTTTGCTTATGGAACACGGTGTAAGTTTATACTTTAGCGGAATTAGTCCTTGCCGTTCTGAAGTGGATATCATGTCGGAAATTTACAACAATCCATCATATTTCTTGGGAATTTCAAATAACAACATATTTTTAAAAAGCAACAAAAACATTGACTTGTTCAAACGCGCGGCATATTATGGACTTTTGCGTGCCAGAGATATAGAGAAAAATAGAGAAAACCGCATTTCTGACGCTTATTTGGAAAAAGTAAGCAAGTTGACCGAAGAAATACAAGAAAAATGCTGCGAATTGAAGGAGAAAAATAATAACTCTGCTAAAAGCTTGGATTTAAGCAATAAGAGTGCAGAACTCGATTCCACAATAAATCGTCTTTCAGATGAAATAAGCAAATAAGTGATTTGATAATATAAAATTTGTATTCATAATTAGATTTTGATTGTATATAACCGATATAAAAGTTATATAAAAATAACCATATAGAACAAAAAACCTTAACTTTCCGTTAAGGTTTTTTCATTTCTGACAATCTTAATATTATTCTTTTTGAAAGGATTTTTAAGTTTAAAAATCATTCACTCACTTTCAAAGTCAAATAGCCACCTTCACCCGTGTGAGCCTTTGACACATCATTGACAGTTGTCGAAGTATAGTTTAAAAGTGATGTGCAACCATTGAACATGCTTGAGCTTGTTGTCACCGCATCTGTTGTCCAACCTTCACCAACATAGATTGTTTCAAGTTTTGAACAATTATAAAACATACGATACATATATCTCACACTGCTGGTGTCAAAACTTGAAAGATCCAATTCAGTAAGACTTGAACAGTTTTCGAATAAATCATTCATGTTAAACACACTGCTGGTGTCAAAACTCAACAAATTCAATTCAACAAGGCTTGTGCAATTAAGGAACATAGAAGCCACAGTTGTCAAACTGCTTGTGTCAAACATTTTTAAAAATTTTCAGAAAAATTTTTAAAAATCTTGCTTATTTTTGCCAAAACAGCCCAAAATTGACCAAAATCGCCCCATTTTGCCGAAAAATCACCAAAAAATCAACAAAAATTTTCAACCATCAATTATCTCAAAATATAAACCAAAAAATAAACCAAAATTCGCCTGCCTACCCCCCCGACCAAAAATCAAATGATTTGACTCACCAGTTCTCAAAAAAAACCAAAAATAAAAAAACATCAAACATATTTAAACAATAAAAAATCCACACAAATCGTGTGGATTTTTTTGTCGGAAAACTATTTGCAACACTTTGAAGAGCCAGACTTCTTGCTCTTTGCACTCGACGCCTTCGCATTAGACTTTGCCCCATTGGTTTTTGAAGAAGTCATTTCATTTGAAGACTCGGTGTTTGCATTTGCATTTTTCTTTCTTCCAAACATAGTTTACCTCCCTTTTTCAAGGCGTGCCACCTTGTTAAATATATTTTGACTTAAATCATTTTTTTTATTCATGCTGAACAAAGAAAATGCGGTCAAAATATTTTCACAAAGAAAAAGGAAAGCAAAACAAAAAGATATTTCACAGAGAAAATGAGATAAAACATCACGGCGCACTTTTCATGACCAAAGCACACCGTAAATTATTAAATTCAAAGATTATTTCTTGCTTCCTGTGCCTTTTGGAGCAGATTTTGTCGATTTTGACGCAGTTTTCTTCGTCGAAGAACTTGTTTTCGCCGAAGTGGATGACTTTTTCGATTTTTTCTCTTCTTCGTCAAGAAGATTATAATATTCGTCAAACACATCCATTGCCACTTTTTCGTTTGTTTCCACCATAAGAACAGGCTCTTTGCCCTTTTCTTCATGCACAAAGAAAACAATCGCTTCATCGTCTGCAATGTTGTCAATCTTGTCGATAGGTTTCAAAACACAATATAATTTGTTGTTAAATGGAATGACAGCAATTTGTTCAAAAGAAATTCTTCTGCCGTTTCCATCAACCAACACAATCGGCTCCTTGTTATCTTCGTCCAAAAGCACATCGATGATGTCAAGATTTTCTTCTGCCTCTTGAACTTTTTTTGATGCATCTTCAATTTTTTGAATTTTTTTCTTATCCATTTTTTTCTCCTTATTTTGTTGGATTTTCGTCAATGTAATTTTGCAGTATGATTTGTGCCGAAATCTTATCCAAAAATTCCTTGCGCTTTTCCCACTTGATTTTTGCCTCTTTCAGAAGTTCTTCCGCCTCAAAAGATGTGTATCTCTCGTCCTGAAACGCAATTTCCACACCCGTTCGCTCCTGCAATTTTTGAGCGAAAGCCCGAACAGTGTGACACATCTCGCCTTCCGTTCCGTCGGTACTGAGCGGAAGTCCAAACACAACAATTTCAACTGCGCGCGACTCAATCAAATCGGAAAGATATGCAAGGTCTTTCTCTTCGGTCTGGGTTTTGTAGATATGGTCAGCGCTCGCAACTGAAAGGTTGGAGAAAGCCACCCCAATTCTTGATTTGCCATAATCTAAACCCATTTTTCGTCTATACTGCATACATCACCACTATTATTTTAACTAAAACCAAGAAAATAGTCAAACAAAATTCGATTAAAATACAAAAAGTGCAAACAATTCAACAAAATCATTTGCACTCAAAAAGATTTTTTCCGCTTGAAACCGAAACAATCAGCCGAACGGCGAAGTTTGTCACGCTTTCCATGCACTCTTTCAAAATTTGTTTAACCTTGTCCACTTCTTCTGGCGGAGCGTCGATGATAAGTTCGTCGTGAATTTGCAAAATTAGATGACTTCTCATGCCCGCCAACCGTTTCTGGACTTCAATCATAGCCATTTTTATGACATCAGACGCCGTTCCTTGAAGTGGCATATTCATGGCAACACGCTCGCCAAACTTTCTGACATTTATATTTGACGATTTGATTTCTGGAATATGTCTAATTCGCCCAAAATACGACCTTATAAGCCTGTTCTCCCTGGCGAACTGCACATTTTTTTCCATAAAACTCTTGATTTTTGGATATCGTGTGAAATAGTTGTTGATATAATTTTTCGCTATGTCGCGTGAAGTTTTGATGTTTTGCGACAACCCAAAATCGCTTATGCCATAAACAATTCCAAAATTGACAGCCTTCGCTTCCCGTCTTTGCTCCCGCGTGACATTTTCAACAGGAACACCAAAAATTTCACTCGCTGTTTTCGTGTGGATGTCTATGCCGTTCTGGTAAGCCGAAATCATGCCTTCTTCTTCCGCCAAATTCGCCAAAAGTCGCAACTCAATCTGGTTATAGTCCGCCGATACAATCTGCCCGCCTTCATACTTTGAAATAAAAATCTTACGCAAGTTGCGCCCTTCTTCATCGCGCGTTGGAATATTCTGCAAGTTTGGCTCACTGCTTGACAGTCGCCCTGTCGATGTCAGTGTTTGATTGAAGATTGTGTGAATGACATTGCCACTGTTTTTGCATATATTTTCATAGACAGAAATGTAAGTGCTGACAAGTTTGCTCTTTTTTCTGTATTCAATAATGTGGTCGACAATTTGATGTTGCCAACGCATATCGTCAAGCACGGCAAAATTGGTGGATTGTTTCTTGTTGTTCCACGATTTCAACCCCAATTTTTCAAACAAAATGTGCGCCACTTGTTTTGGCGAATTTATGTTAAATTCTTCCCCTGCCAACTGGTAAATTTTCTCTGTCAACTCGGCAAGTTCACTGTTATATTTCTCGCTCAATTCTTCAAGCATCGCCTCGTCAACCTTAAAGCCTTCCCTTTCCATGCTGGCAAGCACAGAAACAAGTGGAATCTCGATTTCGTTGTAAATTTTTTCAACATTTTTTTCCGCAATTTGCCTTTCAAGTTCAAATTTAAGCGAAATAAACTCATTGACAGACGCCAAATCTTGTTTTGGAAGCCCCGCGTAAAGCACATAGCGCGCAATTTCAACATCAAAAAAATTGTTTAATTTGATGTCCAAATTTTTTAAAATCTTCACATCTTCTTTGGAAAAATTGGTGATTTTGACAATATTTTCATCTTCAAACACATTTTTAAATGTCATCAGAACTTCGTTTAAATCAAGTTTTTCAGAAAACAAGTCAATCTCTTTTTTGACATAAAAAACTTCATCATCGCCGACAGCGAATTCCAACTTTGAAAGGTCATAGCAAAAGAAATTTTTGACGCGCCCAGAAAGTTCCTGCACCTGAGCCATACTTTCAAGGCAAGTTTGCTTCACTTGCACACTTTTGCTTTTGACGCCTTCTCGGAAAATATTGCGGTTGGTCAAACTTCGAAAATCCCAATCTTCAAAAAAATCGCGGACATTTTGAGAGAATGGAAAATCATACCCGCATTCTGCGATTGAAAAGTCAAAATCACAATCGGTTT
This sequence comes from uncultured Lachnospiraceae bacterium, assembly GCA_964400145.1. Classification (GTDB taxonomy): domain Bacteria; phylum Bacillota; class Clostridia; order Christensenellales; family UBA1242; genus Caccovivens. The sequence goes on from CAYNTF010000001.1 coordinate 141,599, forward strand.
TGATTGTCGCAAGTTCATGCGACATAAATGCAGTGTCCTTGCCGTCAACAAGTTTTTCTTTAAGTCGCCCACTGATGCTGTTTATATTTGCATAAATCTCTTCCAAAGTTCCGTATTGCGAAAGAAGAGAAATGGCCGTCTTTTCTCCGATGCCAGCAACGCCCGGAATGTTGTCGCTTGCATCACCCATGAGAGATTTCAAGTCAACAATTCCCTCTGGTTTCAAGCCGAACTTGTCAAAAAGTGCTTTTTCGTCAAATTTGTCAACTTCCGTAATTCCCTTGCGCGTCAACCACACGCAAGTGTTGTCGTCAATAAGTTGCAACAAATCGCGGTCACCTGACACCAAAATATTTTGCATTTTGGAATTTTTTGCAAGCGTACCGATGATGTCATCCGCTTCAATTCCAGCGACTTCAAAAATTTTGACGCCCATAGTCTGCAACATTTCTTTAATGACAGGAAATTGTGCGATAAGGTCTGGCGGAGTTTCTTTGCGCTTGGCTTTATATCCGTCATAGATTGCGTTTCGAAAAGTTTTGCGCGCATGGTCAAAAGCGACAGCCAAAAATTTTGGTTGTTGCTCAACAATCAACTTAACAAGCAGATTTGCAAAGCCGAACACTGCACCCGACGGTTTTTTGTCGCGATTAGATAAATACGGCATTGCGTAATATGCCCTGTTTGCCAAACTATTTCCATCAATTATAATAAATTTATCCATAAAACAACTCAAAAATCAAAATTTAATTAACAAAAACGACAAAACTGACTGACAAAAATCTGAAAACACACAAGAGCGCAACTAAATTCTCAAAACAAATCTCAAACATTCTTCGACAACTTCTTCATCGCCCGAGCGAAAGAGATTAAACAACCAATCTGGCATGATTGCAATGACGATGTAAACCAAAATTGCAACGATAAGCAGAGTGAAAAAGACAAGTTTAAGCGGATTTCCGGTGAAATTGACAAGTGCAAAGCAGAAAATTATCGCCACCCCGCCAAAGTCGACAATAAAGTTGAACCAACTGGTGAAGCCTTGCATATTTGGACTCCAATCCGTATTTTCAATCAAAATATCGACCGACAAAAAAGCAATATAGATAATCGCGCAGATTGAAAGAATTGTGTAGATAATTTTCTTCATCACGCCTCCATTTTTTCATCAAGCCTCCATGAAAGCAGTTCACTTACATATATGATATCACAAAAAAGAATGTATTTTCAAGCAAAAATAAAAAAAATCTAAAACAAACTCTCAAAAGGAAAAAGAAATTTGTCAAAACCATAAAAAATATGAATTAAAAAGAAAGAATGTCGTGATTAACAAATAAAAAACCGCAAGTTTTTTCTTGCGGTTTTATGCATATTTATACATAAATTTGATTATTTATTCATTAAAAATTTATACTTTTTTATCCAAATTTTCTCTTTCACACCTTTTCAATCACTTCCAATTTCAACAGATTATTCATCGTCAAATTTGTCGTTATTTTCATCGTCGATTTGATTGGAATTGTTGATTAATTCATTTATTTCGCTGGATTTTTCTTTTTCATCGTCAGTTTCATTGACATTGTTGCTTTCGTCGTCTGAATTGTTTTCTTCTTCGTCGAAATTATTGTTTTCTTCATCGATTTGTTTGACATTTTTTTCATCTATATTGTCGGTTTCATCTTCATAAAAATTGTCAATTTCGTTATCATCAGAGTTGTCAATTTCGTCTTCGTCAGAACTGTTGTTGGACACTCCTGTCACCACTCCAAGCACAACCAAAACTCCTGCAATCGACATAATTACATTTTCAACAATTTCGTTGTCAGTCGAAAAGCCAAATGCTTGCCCAAACGCATTCAACAAAATTATTATCGCACCCGAAAGGCTGACCCAAAAACCGTAATTCTGGAACTTTTTGAAAAAGTTTTTCATTCGTCATACCCTTTCTCGTGATGTATTTTTAAGGTGTCCATAATTTCCGTCAATTCTTCCCTCACATCTTTGAGAATTTGCAAGTCGTTGGCAAGTTGCTCAATCGTTTCCTGATACTTCACTTCTCGCTTGGCACTGTCTTTAAGTTGATAGCAAAACAGGAAAACAAACAAAATTGCAAACACGCCATTGCTTATTATTATGCTCACTATGTCATTCCAAATGTCCATGGTCTTTTTCCTTGTTAAAATGATTTTTTATTGCCATAAAATCTCCCATTTGATAGAATGACGCCTTCACATAAAATTTGGTTTTGTCAAAAAATTTTATAATCATACCACAACATCAAAGACAATCATAGGTTTTTTAATTTCGCAATATTGTTCGCTTGTTTTGAAGGTGAATTGAAAGGTTTTTCCTGTCACAGAAACGGACAATCTTTGCTCTTTTTCGCTTCCAGAAAATTGATAAGTTTTGGATTCTTCGTCGGATTTGATTTCAACTTCAATCGGATAGATTGAAGTCAAAATGATTTCCTTGACTTTCTTCCTTTTCGCTTGATAGCCAAGGTCGGTTTTAAACGACTGCCAGCATTTTTCATTTGCTGTGCCAAAAGTTGCGCCATTTGTGATAAGTTCGCCAATTTGTTGGTCATAGTTTGTGTCATAGAAACAAGCCACAAGTTTGCTCATATATGGGTTGTCAACAGCCAAAATTTTTCTTATATCCACCCCGCGATATATGTTCACATCGAAAGTTTCAATATCAATCTCAAAAAGAACATTGTTGGTGTGAGTCGAACTTTCGCAACCCACAGTTTTGTCATCATCAAAACTGCATTTTGTGGCAAGATAATACTTCCCGTTTATGCACGCGGATGAACAATTTGTGTTGTCCAAATTTTTGAAATATTTATCAAAATTTTCTGCCACTTTGCTGACCGTTGAACTCTTGAAAGAATATAGCCCATCACGCGTCATAAACAGCACTTTGCTTCCGCAAACGCAAACAGAATTTTCGTAAATTTTTGAAGTGGAAGTGTATAGATGAGTGAAAGAAAAGTCATTTTTTGTGGAGTAAATTGAAATTCTTGTGATGCCGTATTCTCTGAATAAATATACATAATCATTGAAGGCAACAAGTATGTTGAATGAGCCTCGATTGTCCAATAACTCAATGGTCGAACTGTCACCTTCTGTCCATGCTTTTAAATCCAAATTTGATGTATAAACCAAAACATGTCGGTCTGTGTTTGTGATTGCATAGAAATTGTCGTAATGAACCACGCAAGAAATGAAGGCCGGAACATTATCGTATAACCCTTCGGAGTTTGATGTCACATAGAGCATACCCTCATTTGAAAAATAGGCTTCGGCATCGGCACTTTCATAGCGATAATTCATGCAGAAAGTGGGATAACTTGAAAGTTTGCTTGAACGCAACCAAATGGTGCTGTAATATGGGTCAATCAGCGGAATGAACCACAAAACATAACTTGTGTCAATCATGACAAGATAATAGTCATAACTTTGATTGGACGAGTTATACCACCGCTCCGTCCAAATTCCACAAATTTTATCGATTGAAGAGCCAAAATTAAATGTGTGGCAATTTTCCAAGTCTGTCGTTGATGACGGAACTTCAATGTCGCGAAATCCCAATCCTGTTTTGAGCGCCCCGTCAATGTAGGAAAGATTATACGAATTCTTACATCGATTTGCGCCCGCAACGGAATCATCAACATTCGACAAAACGCCGTTGTCGAAAATGGAAAATACAATATTCTTTTCGCTTATATTTTTCTGTTTTTTAAGGTTTTTATAAAAAATCACAGCCATCTCCTTTTAGGCAAAACATGCTCCCCGCGTTTGCGCGAAAGAACAAACAAACTCTGCTTGAAACGCTCTTCCCAAATTTCCGCATCTTCACTTATGCCATCGATTAAAAGGTATTCGCTGGCAACGCCGTAGGCATAAACTCTGGCACTCAACCCGCAGAGCATTTCAACATCACTGCTGATTGTAAGTTCTTCTGGAAGATAACTGTAAACAACCGTTTTTGCCTTGCCAACAACTTCCACAAAATCTGGAAAGAGCCTAAATTGCAGGCTCATTCCCAATCGGTTCTTCACTTCGATTATGTGGATAACAGTTTTTTTAAGGTCGCCAAAGTTTATTATGGAACTTTTACCATCCAAAGTTTCTTTTGTGAGAAACGGAAGATAATCGCTCGCAATCTCTTGATTGACAAGATTGAAACATCGCGTCATGGTGTTCACTTTTTCTTGCTCTCTGTCCGTCAAATCTTCGGCAGAGTCGAGTTTGTACAAAATTTCTTTTTCTCCCACAAACTCACAAACCAATTTGATTATGTCTTTAACTGTCATAGATTTTCTCCTTAAAGTCGTTCAAAATTTCCTTCTCCTTTGCGCGTTGCAAAGCCAAATTTTCCGCTTCCATCTTCGCAAAGAGTTCATCACTGTTTTGCACTCTGGTTTTGAGAACATGAAAATATGCTCTTTCGTCCAATCGGTCAAACGGAAAGGTTAGGCAATATGTGTTTTGCTGTCGTCTGTGATGAAGTTGAAGTTTTTTCGCGTCCAAATCGTATACAACAAAATAATCTTCATCAATCGCCTTAATTCGTTTGACGATATCCAAACAGTCGCTATCAATTTCAAAAGACTTTTTCATTTATTATTCTCCCAAAGTGATTGTTGTTGGAAGTCCAGAGCAGAAGCCCACCCCAGATGGTTTTTGGCAAAGAAGTTCAGTGTATTTAACAAGAGTTGCAGAATATGCAGGTTTGTCCGCCTGTTGCTTCAAAATTCTGCCACTTTCGTCTTCCAACCACTTCCAATCGCCAAGTTCATAGAAGACAAAATCGTCAGTGTTCAAGAAATAGCACTCGTCAGCACCAACATGATTTGTTGGAACGATTGGCGTTCCAAAGTGAGTGATAACTTTTGTGCCATCTTCAAGAGTGGTATAGTCAATGTGTTTCTTATAGAGCGTCAAATATCTTTGATATACTCTTTTCAGGTCATATGAAGAGTTGATGAAGTTGACAGCCGTGCCGTCCATTTCAAGATTGTCTATGATTTTTTGAACATAGTCTTCATCAAAGACATCAGAGTCGCCAGCAGTGTATTTCTTTGCGTTCATGATTGGGTAGTCTTCTCTGTTGACACCATAAAGTTCGGTGTTTTCCACAATTCCTTTAAGTCCTGTGATTTCCAGCCCTTTGGAGTTGTGAAGATAGATTGTATATCCCGTTGCAAGCGATTGTGTAGCAGACAGAGTGATAACCCCTGTCGACTTGTCCACACTCGAAACATAGACATTTGATTCAACAAGTGTTTCGCCATTATAGATATCCACAAACATACCCGGTGCAACTGCTTCGGTGTTGTCTGTTGTCACAGTGGTCGATTCCACAGTCAATGTTCCAAGAAGAGCAGAGCCGTCGCCATAAATCATTCTTGAAAGGTTGAATATGCTTGCTTTAAGAAGGCTGTCCATGCCGTCTTGCAACAAGTTCACAAAAGAGTTAACATCGCTTGAAGAGCATCGAATGGCCTTGTCGCTTATTTCAAATCGCCCATACAAATTTTTGAGTGGCGCTTTGAAAGAAAGATAAGGTGTCACAACGCCTTCTGGCAAAGTGGATGTTTCTTCCCCTGCCATAATTCCACCGTTTATACCAACGGCTGCAACAACTCTTATTTCTTTTCCGTTGATGTTTCTTGTGCTTCTCTTAATTCTTGAAAAAAGAGGATTTGTTTTTGTGTTTATTTGGTCTGCGATAACACCCAAATAGACTTCTTTAAGCACATTTTCTGCGCTTTGTAATGTGATCATAATTTTTTTCTCCTTAAATTTTGAATGTCGTTTATGACAGCAAATCAAGCACAATCTTCTTTGCCTCTTCAAAAGAGTCTGGGTTTGGGGTGACCGCTTTGGTCACCCTGTCGCCAGAATTTGAAGACATGACAATAGGAATTTTCTGTCCTTGAAGTTGCTTCATATAGTTTTTGATAACCAAATTTTGCAATTCGTCATCCTTTAAAACTAATTTTTGAAATTCTTTTGAGTTGGATGAATGCGAAAGTTTGTTATACAAAATTTCCGCCCAAGCCTTATCAAAAGCGTTTTCATCTTGGCTGTCGCTTTGCTTAACATGTTCTTTAAGTTCATTTGCGAAAGCCACTGCCTCCCGATTTTTTGAAAGAAAATCTTGAAGCGCGCCGTCGATTTCCTTATCATTCGTCGTCATAGACGCTTCCAAATCGGCAAGTTTTTGACTTTTTCTTGTGAATTCTGCTTGAAGATTGTTGTATGCCTTGACAAGTTCATCAACATTCTTAAATCTTCCAATGGGACTGCCCCTTTCTGCTTCAACTGTCGTCGTCACATCATCTCCAAGTTGTTCACTGATGGAGTCAAGGCTGTTTTCTTCTTGCGAAGGTTGAACTGCCTGTGATTGTTCCAAATCTTTCTCTTCCATATCATTCTCCTTGTTTTTGAACTTCTGCTTTATGCGCCCTTATATGTTTAAGGAACCTTTCTTCGACTTTTTTGTCAACATCGACTGCATAAATCACTTTAAGCATGAAAGCCACATGCTGATTTAGGTGTAATTCGTGGTCATCGATTTCTTTAACTTCCACATCCTGCCCCAACTGCATTTTCACATTTTCTTGGTCAGCATTTTTGAGATGCAAATCGTTCAAGTCAACCGAAGCATCCCAAATTCCAAAGCCGATATTTTCCATAATCTTTGCTTTCATGGCGTTGGATATCTTGCCGTTCTCATCCTGCAAAATTCCCTTATCCAGCAAAGTGTAAATCATGTTTCGGCGCTGTGACAGCGTTTCATTCGATTCGTTGTCAGTATCAAACTGCACATCGTCACTTGATATGTCGTTTGATTTGAAATAACTGACTTCAAGTTTTCCGTTTTCGCCAACAATTTTGATAAGTCTTGGAAATGTGGCGAATTGTCTGTAAATTCTCAATATATTTTTTGCGCAGTTCTTAATCGCATTTTTGATGCTGTCCGTTGTGAAAATCAATCTTGTTTCATTTTCGTCAATCAAAAATTCAAGCGCTGTTCCACTTAGAGATGAAGACACATTCTCCATACTGCCAATTTCGTTTATGCCAGAAACCGAACTAAACTCTTGCAAAAGTCTTTCTTCTTCGGTGTCAAAATCGCTTGGAACTTGCTCTCCGCCCAAAAATGATGGTGCGGTCGAACCTTGACGATAGACCAAAATCTTGCCGGGTGCCAAACCTTCCTCTTCCAAATTCTCAATGTCGACACTGCCGTCTTCAACAGCCAAAACTCCAAGAGTCAAACGGTTGAGATATTCATGTTTTCGGTTTTTCACCGCATTATACGCCCGCTGAATTGGGATAAGTCTGCTTATGAGCGACTCACCCCAAAAACTTCCAACTTCCTTGTTGCAAACTTGGCGCACAAACGGAAATTGTCTTTTTCCTTCCGTGCCGTTTGCGTATGGAAGTTCACCATCAAAGACAAGTTGTTCGCCAGCAATGATGATAAGCCTGCCGTTTGGATACTCTTCATCTGGTTTGATATATTTTTCCAGCACAATCGCACTGTCATGTCTTGTTGTTTCAATAAGTTTTGTGGCAAAACCGCCATATCCAAGCCCACCAAGTGAAACGGTGGCGTTTCCAAGAGAAAAAACATTGATGTCCCTTCCTTCCACATCGATGCCATATCGTTGCTTGATTTGTGAAATTGAATATGCCCTTGCGTGAATTATGCTTTGGCAGTCTTCCAAGTTTTCGTGAGTGGAACTGTCTGGATAGATTTCAAACGGAGAGCAAACACTTATTTCCACTTCGCCCAAATTGATTTTATGCCCATCATCTGCAATGCCAACAACTTGACCGACATTTGCATTCCAAGTGATTTTATAAAAACTTGTCCCGCAAATTTCGCTCCATTTTATCGCTTGATTGATTTTTTCGCTGAAATTGAGTTTGTTAGACACCGATTCCAAAATCTTTTTGCCAAGTTTTGCTGTGTATAAATCGCTCTCTTCGTCGGTGGCTGGCAGAACATGCATCTTTGGCTTGATTCTTGAAAGTCTTGAAAGTCGCAAATCAATGATTGGTGCAATGTGATTGAACACTTCTCTCTCCTGCCAGAAATATTGCTTGTCAACTTCGCGAACCATTCCACCAAAACCAACATCACAAAATTGATTTCCCATATAGAAATTCATATTCAACTGCCACTGGTTCTCAAAATTTTTACGCTCTCTGATTCTTCTTTCAAAATCTTCCAGCGTTTCCTTAACAATGTCGTCTTTCTTCATCTTTTCTCCTTCCTTTTCTTTTTGAATGGCGATTCAATCGCCTTTGGCACACATTCTTTTGAAAAACATTCGAACATACTTTTCATGCAATCTTCGCAAAACATCAAATCTCGCCTGAGAAAGCCCTTCATGCTGAAACTGTATTTCGCCATGTTTTTGCAACCATAGAAATCGCATTTCATTTCGTGCCTACATCGCTCCATTTTCATCTTTTTTCTCCTTTTCTTTTAAAAGTTTCAAAAGACGCTCTTTTTCGCGCATAAGTTCGCCGTCAGTCATCTTGTCCAAGTCGTCGGATTTGTTGTCATCAAGAAGATATTTAAGCGCACTGACATCTGGTGGATTAAACTTTTTCGTAATCTTGCGCTTGACAAGTTTCGGCTTGCCTTTTTCGTCTTCGACATACTCTTCCACAATTTCGTCGGTTTCAAAACCCAACGCTTTTTTCAAGAGCGCATCATGTATCTCGTCCATACCCCCGCCTTTTTCAACTTTGCAGGCATTTTAATGCAGAAAAAACCGCACATTCAATCTTTTATGCCAAAAATTTTTCTATTAACAAAATTTTTTTTGAAAAATAGAATGTTATTGTAGAGGAGAAAATGGAAAACTTATTATCATTCGAACATGTAAACTATTTTTATCAGACCAAAAAAGATGAAATTTTTGCTCTGAACGATATCACTTTTGATGTTGAAAAAGAGTCTTTTGTTTCTCTTGTCGGCCCAAGTGGCTGTGGAAAAACCACGATTCTTTCTCTGACTGCTGGACTTTTGACCGCTTCATCAGGAAAAATCTTGCTGGACGGAAGCGAACATATTGACACAAAAAAAATCGGATATATGTTTCAAAAAGACTACCTTTTTGAATGGCGAACAGTTTGGAAAAACATCTTGATTGGCATTGAAATTCAAAAGCCAAAGGATAAAGCAAAAAAATTGGAGTTCGCCGAAGAACTCTTGAAAAAATACGACCTATATTCCTTCAAAGACAAAAAACCGCACGAACTTTCTGGTGGCATGCGCCAACGCGTTGCGCTGATAAGAACTTTGGCGCTTGAACCAAAGTTGCTTCTTCTTGACGAGCCTTTTTCTGCTTTGGACTTTCAAACACGCCTTTCGGTGTGCGATGATGTTTATGAAATCATAAAGAGCGAAAAAAAGACTGCCATTCTTGTCACTCACGACATTTCGGAAGCGGTTTCAATGTCCGACAAAATTATCATACTCACCACTCGCCCCGCCACCGTGAAAGACACAATCAATCTAAACTTGACAGGGCAAACGCCACTCAAAAGGCGGGATGACCCGCAATCTAATGTTCTTTTTGACTATATATGGAGGCAACTTGTAAATGAAAAAGAAAAAACAAATTAATTTTTCGCTTTCACATCAAAAGTATGTGAAGCGGTTGAGAAAAGACAAATTTTTAATCAATTTTTTCCGCATATTTGTTCTTGTTGCCTTTTTGGGACTGTGGGAACTGTTGACAACCTATGGCGTGATGGACCCTTTCTTTTTCAGTTCGCCGTCACGCATAGTGACGCAACTTGTCACACTCATTAAAAATGGCTCTCTGTGGCTTCACGCATGGACAACGCTGTATGAAACCTTGATTGGTTTTGCCATTGCCACAATTTTGGGCTATGCGATTGCCGTGATTTTGTGGTGGAACGAAAAAATTCGCAAAATTTTCGAGCCATATATTGTTGTGTTGAACTCACTCCCAAAAATCGCGTTAGGTCCGGTGATAATCTTGTGGGTCGGCGCTGGAACGAATGCCATAATTTTGATGTGCGTGCTAATCTGCATTGTCATCACCACAATGAGCATGCTCTCCGCCTTTTTGTCGGTGGAAGAAGGGAAAATTTTGCTATTACAATCGATGCACGCCAACAAATTTCAGATTTTTTTCAAACTGATTTTGCCAAATTGTATGCCAGAATTTATTTCGGTGCTTAAAATCAATGTCGGCATGAGTTGGGTTGGAAGTATCATGGGAGAATATCTCACCAGCAAAGCGGGACTTGGATATCTCATCGTCTACGGCGGGCAAATTTTCAAAATCGATTTGGTTATGGCGTCAACATTTGTGCTTTGTTTGCTGGCATTCGGAATGTATTATCTTGTCAGCCTTTTGGAAAAGCGATTTAGCAAAAACCGCTAGATTTGTCAAATTATCGGTGTAGAAAAATCGCACTATATCAAAGTGATATAACAAAACTGAGAGATTGTGAAAGATGATCAAATCACCAGATTATGTAAGTATAGCAATTAAAAAAGACCACGAAAACATCCGTGGTCTTTTGTTTAAAGTATAGTTTAATTCATCGAATTTAAAATTTTATGCGTTTTTAAATTTTATGCCATTTGATTATTTCTTAAATTTTGCATAAGAAGTTGTCCCAACAGCACCAAGCCCACAAATTAATGTGAGAATTGTCAATGCCCAACCTGCCGAAGATGTTGCAGTTGCACCATATGATTCAAGAATATAGTTCAACAAGTCAACACCGTCTTGCACATCGTTTGCAACGAGAACCAAATTTCCAACAAGGTTCAAAATGCAAGAAAGGGCAAACACGACAATCACTGCAAAGACAGCCCAATCAAGCACTTTAACAACTTTTTCGTTTTTGATAACTTCAAAGTCAGCCAAAAGTGCAACAACAGCCATAACGAATGCAAGTCCTGCAACAATCAAAGTGATAAGAGCCATAAATGTTGCAAAAGCGCATGTTGATGTGCTGTCGGTTGATTGCAATGCCTCTTTAAGAAAGGTGTATCCGTTGTATGAACTGCCATACTCTGCAAACGCTTCTGGTGTCACAGTGATTGAATACCATGGCAATGCAAAGAAAGCAAAGACAAGTGCACTGCAAAGAGCCGTGATTCCGTGTAGGATTGTTTTAACCTTCATATATTCCTCCTTTTGTTAAATTTGACTTTCAAAAAGTCAAATCCAGTATAAAAGAATGACAATATGCATGTCAAGAAAAATAACAAAAAAACTTAAAATTTTTTAACTATTTTCTGTTTTGCAAATAAATCTTTTAATTTTGCGAATAAATCAAGATAACAAAGAACATTTTCCGTTCATCCACCTTCACCCGGTTTTCAAAAATGAAGAAAACACAACAAGATAAATCAGAACACATATCCCCAAAACGCTACAAATTGGATAGAGAAAAGATATGATTTGCGAAAAGCCGAGCATACTGATTGCCAAAGGCAAAAAAACGGACAAAGTTGTTGAAATCAACTTGCTTGGAACAACCTTATCAAACGATGTTTTGAGAGTGTAACACATGGAAATCAGCGTGGTGAAACACCCCACCAAAATCACAATAAACGCCAATGCAAAGACGGCTGTGTTTTCTCTTGCAATAAAAAGAAACGGCATTTCGGCAAAATAACTTCCGCCATTTTTCTGTAAGACAAAATTGCCCAAAATCAAGAAACCAGAAAGAAGTAATGTTGCAAAAAAACTCGCCCAAAACATTTGTTTTTTGCTCAAACCTTCGCCCGACCTTGCAATAACAAGCCCGCTTAAAGAAGTGTTCAGAGCAACATAGAGCGGACTATAAAAAATCCCAGCCCAAGCGTTCGCCCCAAGAAGATATTGTTCATTTTCAACAGACAAAGAAAAGATTAAAACCACCAAAAAGAAAAGTGAAGCCACCGGCATGAGAATGAGATTGATTTTTTCCAAACCACTTATTCCCCGCACCGTGACAAACAAACAGAAAAGCAGAATAAGAAACATAAAAAGCACATTCAGCCAAAGTGGGAAATAGGCAAGCAAATTGCTTATGCCCGCAAACATAGACGAACAAAAAACCAAGCAAATGACAAGCACGCAAATGTTCAAAATCTTAGATTTTTCCAGCACACTAACGATTTTTTGCCCGCGTCTCAGAAAAAAATAAAAGACGAAAAAAAACAAAATTCCAGCCATGACGATATAAAGATACGACATCGCCCCAAAGCGACTGAAATAGACCATAATTTCCTTTCCGCTTGAAAATCCCGAGCCCACCACCGTTCCGAAGATAAGGAAAACCACCAAGAAAATTTTGAGCATAATAATATATATTAAACTCAAAAAAAATCATGCAAACGCACAAAAAATTCTGAAAAAGGGCAGAAAAACAAACCTTATGCAAAAAATTTCAACCAAATTGTTTGAAACAACCTGCAACAAGTGGCACGCATGAAGACAAAAAAGTCGCGCAAACTAGTTTCATGGGAAAAACATTTTATATCATATCTTTTTTGATTATGGCTGGCATATTTTCGACAATCATGCCCTACCCCGTCATCTCGAATCACACAAATATAACCGAAAGCGACGCCTACAACATCAACAATTATTACGAAACGGAAATATCTTCTCAGACCGCACAGTCCAGCCAACTTTTGACGCTCGACTTTGATGTCGTCGACTGTCTTTTGCCGAACGGAACGGAATTTGAGATATACGATTTTGACAACGAAATGTCGTTCACTGTGCAACGAACGGGCGGGAAAAATCATATTGACATTGAACCGATTGACGAAGAAAACAGCCAAATTTTCAGTGAAATTTGTGATTACGCTTTCTCATGGCAACGCCGACCAGTGCTTGTTAAGATAAACGAAAACGCCTATCTCCCTGCAAGCATTTGTCAATATCCGCACGGATATGTTTCGATTGAAAATGGCTTAAATGGGCACTTGTGCCTACACTTTCTCTCGTCGAAAACTGATGGCACAAATGAAGAGGATTTTCAACACCAACGATGTGTCAAATATGCAATATCCCACGGCAAAAAACTCATCGAAAAACTGAGCGATTTGGATGAATGAAGTGTCTACTTAATCTTGAATCTTCGCAAAAGGATAACTTTTTATACCAACCTTTAAATTTAGCAAAAAATTGTGAACAAAAATTTTGTTCACAATTTGCAATCAAATCACATTCAATTTTGTCCACATTTTGTCCACATTTTGTCCGTAAACATTTGTCGCTTTCTGTCAGTGATTAATAATACATATTTTTGTAGGCTTTCTTGTCAAATTTAATCTTTGTTCCACCGCCAAAGCCACCGCCACCACGCTTCACAAGAAAGATGATGAGAATGATAAGTCCAGCAAGCACAAGCGCTCCGCAAATGCTTCCAACAACAATCCAAATGATTGTGTTTGTGTCGCTGGTTTGCTCCGTTGCATTGATTGTGATTGAAAAGTTGCTTCCATAATTAGTCAAATTCAAAGCGGTCATATCCAGCAAAAATTGATAAACTTTTTCGCCATCATCTCCCTGCCACTCCGTTTGATAAGAACAGAAAGTGAGATTTGGGTCTTGAACTTTAAAGGTGTCAAGCATCGCGATGAAATCGTCAACATTGAAATCATATCCGCTTGCAATATAGATTTGAATAATCAAGGTTGTATCGTTTTTAGAGGCGTCAAAATATCCACCATTTTCAGTGACTTCAGTGCTGTTGCTGAAAACAACCTTAACAACCCCATCACTTGTTATGTTACAAATGATTCGGCAAGCATCGGCGTTATATCTTGCATATATTTCCAAATCACCAACATAGTCCCCACTTCCAAAAGTGAAGTTGAGCGTTGTGGACTCACTTATCTTTTCATCGCCTATATACCATCCTCCAAACACGCAAGGAACGCTTGATTGAGCCCGTGTGCCGATGCTATATTCAGAGCCATAACTAACTTTGCTGATACTCAAAGTTTCAAGTGTTGTGGCGTTTGAAAGGTTGGCATAATAAACATAACCTGGAATTGTTTCAGTTTCATTGCCATCCTCATCAAAAAGTTTGGTTGTTATGGTTATTGAATATTCAACCTGAGAATAGTTGACGCTGTAAGTTCCCGCCGTTGCACTGTTTACGGCAGAAATGGTGATATCAAACCCAGATGTTCCATCAGTTGAAGTGGCACTCTCAATGGTGTAATAATCATTTTCAGACAAAGAGTAACTTATTTCATCATTTGAAGTGTCAGTATAAATCGTCGCAACTTCCGTTCCGCCAAGTGTCAGTGCAGTTGGAAGATAGAACTGACTCATTGACAAACCATCACTAGTGTTTTTGAACCTAAATTGCAAAACAACGGTTGAGTCATAGCCATAATCACCGCTCGTGGTTGAATCTGAAATTGTGGCAGTGAAAACCGATGAAGAATTGAGCACACTTGAAATGGAAACAGTATAAGTTCGGAAGCATTGAAGATAAATTCGTGTGGCAACATACCAGACCGTATCAAAATCCCATTCGCCAAGAAATGGGTCCCAAGTTTGTTGCGAAAAATATGTATATCCGCCTTCTGTGCTGTCCACCACCAAAGAAGAGAGTGAATATACACTTGCGGTCACATAATCATAACTGCCTGACGAGCCATATGAATAAGCGCCCCTATCACCAAATCTGTCATATCCATTGCTTTTATAATGAATGTAGGAAATATCACCAGAAATCGGTGGCACGGATGTGGACAATGCTCCAACAATTTCGCCAAGATTTATATCCGAAGTGGAAGAATTTTGAGCGTTAAATGAGTTTTCAACTGCAATGTTAGTTAAACTTCCGCCTGTCATAAAACCAACAACTCCACCCACGCTGACACTTCCAACAAAAGCGTTTGAAAGGGATATGTTCAAAGTGGATTCAATGACAGTGAAAACAACAGAAGTGTTGTCCAATCTTCCAACCAAAGCGCCGTATGTGTAGATGTGGTTATCCGAATTTGAAAGCGTCAAACTGCTCGTGGTTCTGACAATACAATTTGAGATGTTACAGTTTTCTGCCTGACCAATCATTCCGCCAAAATTCGTCGTAACAGAAAAATCTCCTGTCACATTGAACGCAGAATTTATGAAGATATTTTTGAAGGTGGAGTCCGTTGCCATTCCGCAAAGTGCACCAATGTTGTATGAAGATGTGCCACTTGCCGTGATGATTGTGACATTAGTTAAAGTCAAATTCTGAATTGTTGCGCCACTCAGCACACCAAAAAATCCAACATAGCCGGTTGATGTTTCAGATTCGGATAAATCTATGGTGAGATTTGAAATGGTGTGTCCGTTGCCATTAAAAACCCCTGTGAACGGATTATCATAAGTGCCAAGTGTGCTTGTTATGGTGATGTTTGACAAATCGCTCGTCAAATTTATCGTCCCATAATTGTTATAGTCAGACAAAGCTTCGGTCAAACTGTTGGAATCGGAGATGTCAAAACTCGCGTCACTCAATGCAATGGTTGAATTGTCAGCAGAAACAGATTGTGACAACGAAACACCGCCCAGAAGTGTCCCCAAGCAAAAGACGAAAGAAATCAAAAATAGAATTGAAAATTTCTTCATAATCTCCCCTTGCATCTATTTTACCAAATCAAAATTATTTTTCCAAATATATTGACAAATATTTATGAAATAATTTTCAAATAACTTTTTTAAAAAGTAACATTCAGAGAAAATTTATGCAATATTAAGAGCAAAATAAAAATAAAACAAGCAAAATAACACACTTTTTGATATAAAAATGACATAAAATTTAAAAAAACATAAAAAATTCTAAAAAAAACCGAAAAATATCATAAAAAAAGTAAAAAAATCATGAAAACACGAAAAAAAATCATGAAAAAACAAAAAAAATAATAAATAATTAACAAAAAATACAAAAAGTGATTTTTCTATCAATTAATAAAAATATTAAAAAAAACACAAAAAAAACGAAAAAACACAAAAAGAATCAATATTTTTTTAAAAAAACGCAATTTTTTTATTAAAATTTGCTCTAAAATTTATAGCAAAATTCGTTAAAAAAAATTTAGAATTCTAAAAAAATTTTTTATTTTTAAGCACCCTTGCCATTCTTTCCTTATCCTTTTGAATTACAGTTTTGCCAACTCGTTCCTTGTTTATTGGTTTTGTCATGAGATAGTATCTCAACTCGTCAAGACTGTGGTCATCTTTTTTGATTGGCACATCTCCGTCACCCCACCAATAAGACTTGATTTCACGAATCAAATTCACGCAGTTTTTGAAAATGAAAAGTCGTGCGCGTCCATCCGCATTTTTGAGATATGTTTTCACAACGGATATTCCTGCAAAAAGGTCTTTGTTGACTTTCGAATTCACAATTATGCCGTTGTCCCTGAAAAGTTCAACCACATTTTTTTCACTTGCAAGTGTTCTCTGATTTGCCGCACTGTCAATCAAAGCGTGAAGATAGCCATAACTGTCTTTATGCCAATCCAAGTTCTTGGCAATTTCCTTGATTTTGCTTGCGTGATATTCCACCGTGCGCCCTGCTTCATAGTGTTCTGCCACAACATAAACATTTCCGTCAAAATCAATGGCATAGAAATGCGCCGAAAGCGGATTGTGAAGCCCAGGGTCGATGGAGATGTTATCCTGCCACTCTTTTGGAATTTTGAAAGGTGGAATCACATGAATATTTTCGTCAAATTCGGAATAGACCATTCCACCATTTTGCACAAACTTGCCGTATCTTCTGTTTTCAATTTCGTCGGCTGGCAATGTTTTGGTCAAACTATCAACTTCTTTTTGGGATAAAAATGGATTGTCCGCCCACTCCATTGTTTCGCACCAAACTTCGTCATCGGCGCGGTCGTTGAGATAGATTGTGTTATACACCCAAGTCAAACCTTTGAGCGGTGTCATTGTGCCAAAAATTTCTCCGCATCTGTCAAGAACGCGCATCTTGCACTCCAAATATATATCGTATGGCGGTTCTTCATCAAACCAAACATAGTCCAGCGATGCACCTTGAAATTTCTCTCGACCTTGGTCACAACTTTTGAAACCGATGCGACTTATTCCGCCCGCTTCACTTTTGACCAAAATGAAGTCAATAACGCCATTTTCCGCGCTTGATTTATCCCCGCTTACCATGACAATTTGTTCGATATATTGAGGCGGAAGATATTCCAAAATCTTACGCTGAGCGACATCGCGTTGCACCTGACGCGAAATTGAAACCACCCAACCTTCTGTGACCTTATTCTTTTTGTATGGGTGTCGCCCGCAAGCGAGATAGACAACCTCAACCGCGCCACACTCAGTCTTACCAGAGCGATTGCCACCAAAAACCCAGCGGTTACGCTTGTTGCACTTGTGGAATTTGATTTGTTTTTTATGCACCTTTTTTCCTTTGTTATACAAGTTCAATTTGTTCGAACTTGCGCGAAAATTTATTTCTTTTTCCAATTTAAGAATTTTTTTGATTAAATAAGTGTCCATATAAACCTCGAATGAAACAATTTGATTTATTGACAAATTACAAAAACAATTAAAAAAAACAAATAAAAGACAAAAATCTCTTATTCATTAACATAAAATATCGATTAAAATGGTTGCATGAAAAAACTTTTCTTTTGTATTTTCACAGTTTTCGCAATCATCAACTTCTTTCCAACAGACTTTGCGTATGCCGAAAGTTCAGATGTTTTTTATGCGAAAGTTCAAAGCACGGGAGTTTATTTTTGCTCATTGCCAAGCGAAAATTCAGCACTCTTTGAATTGCCATATTCCTATTTTGTCAAGGTGGACTATGTTGTCGACGACTTCTACAAAGTGACCTACAAAGACCTTGAAGGCTATGTCAAAAAGTCGGAAGTCACACTGATGAGCGGACAGCCAACAAGTCCATACGCCACCGCAACCTTTTCGATGTATGTGGCAACATCTTTATATGAAAGCGCCAGCACTTCTTCAACCGCCATTACAAGTCTTGACACAAGTTCAACGCTGACATACTACGGCATAAAAATCGGCGAACAAGTTCAGGATGTAAGCAGTTGGTATTATGCCAGCATGACAACAAATGGGCAAACATATCACGGTTATGTTCTTTCTGCCATTGTCGCCCTTCTCACAACAATCCCAACAAACACAGAATTTTTTGACATTGTTGAAGAGAGTGCCTTGACAGGTTCGACAGGTTCGGATTTTTCTGGCTTATCCACAGGCACGCAAATTATGTTGATTGTGGCGATTGGAATTCCAAGTTTGCTGATTTTATATTTTTTAATCAAGCCGTCAAGAATTATGCAAGTGACCCAAACAAAAAACAAGGTCAAGAAGGAGAAACGCCGCATTCAACATGGAGATTATTTTGAGTTTGACGAAAGCGAACTTTGACAAGGTAAAATCATCACATTGAAACTGCTTTTTCAAGAAAAATGTTGGATAAAACCAAATCTTCGTCATTTTTGTCCGAAAATCGCATAAAAACATTTTTAATCCAGCCTTCATTGTTAAGCATGTTTGACAGAGTGGCATCGGAATATCCTTTCATGGCAAGGCAACTTGAAAAAGACTTCAAAGCGCCGTCAATACGCCTGAACATTGTGCGCATACTCACTCCATGAGCATTCACCAAATCTTTTGTTTTGACACCATCGAAAAACTTTTCAATCAAAATTTGCGCATCGTTTTCGTCGATATCTTTAAGGACATCTTCAATAAGCACTTTGAGATTGATGAGTGTAACTTTCCGCTCCGACAGGTCGATAATCTTTTGTGAAATTGCATAAACATTGTTGGAATAATAATTTTGCCCCGAAACAAAACCACTGTTCAATCCACTTTGTAAAATAATCTTGTCAATCGCCCCAGCGATACGCTCCAAATATCTATACACAGTCAGCAGTGTTTTTGTCCATAGACAGTTTTTCATGAAATTTTCTCCTTTTATAAATTATTTGTGTTAAATCACACAATAATTTTAAGAATAAAAATTTCAATAGTCAAATCTTACTGCCAACTTTTTTAAGTATTTTACAATATTTTACAATTATTGACAAAAATGCCGTCACAATGCCGTCAAAAACCAACCTTTACAAAGAAGAAAAGGTTGGAAGTGGTCGCCAAATTTAATTTTGGTCATTTCAACTGTTCATTCAAATTCTTTACCGACCAAATTCACGAAAACTTTATTTATTTTGGCTATTTTTCTTATTTCTTATTTTTCTTTTTATCTCTCTTTGCTTGTCTTTTATCTTGCTTGGCTTTCTTTTTGTCAGCCTTTAACTTCTTTTTGAGCGCCTTACCTGTCAACTCTGGCTCTGGCAAACTTTCTTTCAAAATTCCTGGATTTTCAATAAATTTCATAAGAAGTTTCAAACTGTTGGAATAATAAAGTCCGTCGCAAACGCGTTCGTCAAGAGAGAAACGCAAATTCATTTGCTTTGCAACTTTGATTTCGCCGTCACGATTTGCCACAGGTGCATAAAACATCTTGCCCATAGTTCCAAAAATTGTTGTGTTGCCAAAATTGTATAGATGATGATAGAGTGCATCAAGTTTGATGCTTCTCAAATCTGCAACATACACGCTTGTGTGGAAAGGACTTGCGTCAATAAGTTTTCTTGGAAGCAAGTTGTGCTTATCTCCCCAGCGTATGGTTGCCATGGCAAGTTTGAACATCCAATTTGGAAGTTTACACAAAGCCCCCGCCACTTTTGTTGTTTTATGCGACTCATCTGCTGCCGCCAAACTTTTGGCAATTTCGTTACGAACAATCTTACTAACTTCTTCCAAACTCTCGCGACCCGTGAAAAACATTTTGAGCGTGATTTCTTCGCCGTCATCTGTTAATTGCTTCATTATACTCATTGAAATTGAAATATATTTGCGTTGATAAATCACGCAGTTGTTGACAAATCTGTTTGTCTTTGGGCGTTGATATAACATTCTCACGCACGCCGCAATCAAAATTTCGGTGTAGCTGTAATGAACGCCTGAATTCTTTTTTTCTTCCAAAATAAATTTGTCGATATTTTCGACATTAACCGCCTGTTCATACAAATTGACAGCGTCAATTCTCTCCGGCATGAAATATGAAATTGCTTTGTCGATGATGAGTAAGTTCTTAACTTTAACTCCGTCTGCTCTTTTTCCAAACATAAATTTTCTCCCTTATTTTTTCTATGATTTTTTTTTGATAGTTCATTTGCTTAATTCTTGATTTTATTTTCTCTTTTTGTCGATTTAACTTATTTATTATTTCGACTTTTTTCGTCAACTTGACAACTTGTCATTTTTTGGTTTAAAACCGTTTTTTGCAAACTTTTTTCGCACCAAGTTCTTTTCACGACCATTTTCGCTTGGAACATAATAAATTCTGTCCTTTAATTTATCGGGCATATATTGTTGCTCACAATAACCGCCATAGTCGTGCGGATATTTATATTTCCCATGCCCGTCTTTGTTCGTGCTTGGGTGATTTTTAAGATGATTGGGCACAATGTCTTCACGCTCATTTTCGGCATCGGCCATTGCCATATGCATCGCGTTCAAAACACTGTTCGACTTTTCTGCCTCGCACAAATATACGATTGCATGCGACAAGTTTAGATAACATTCTGGTGCTCCATTTTTCTCGCAAGCATACATCGCACAACATGCCATAAGAAGCGCATTGCTGTCCGCCATTCCAATATCTTCTGACGCGTGCGCAATCATTCTTCTGGCGATAATCGTTGGGTCAATGCCCGCTTTCAAAAGTCTGTGAGCATAATAAAGAGCACCTTCTGTGTCTGACCCCCGCAAACTCTTGCAAAAAGCGGAAAGATAGTCATAATACATTGATTCATCGATTGAAAGCGGTCTTTGATTTAGACACTCCGCCATTGCTTCTTTGTCGATATGGATGAATTTATCCTTCCCCACTTTTGTGGAAAGCACAGCAAGTTCCAAACTATTAAGCGCCTGCCTGACATCTCCGTTACACGCAAAAGCAAGATATTTGATTGCGTCTTCGTCGACTTTGGTTTTGAAATTTCCAAGTCCTTTTTCTGTGTCAGAAAGTGCTCGCCTGAGAACTTTCTCGACATCTTTTTCGGAAACTTTTTTAAATTCAAAGATTGTGCAACGCGAAACAATCGCACGCGTCATGCTGGTGTATGGATTTTCAGTCGTCGAGCCAATGAAATAGATGTCCCCCTGTTCAATCGCTTGCAAAACACAATCACTTTGCGCTTTGTTCCAGCGATGACATTCGTCAAGAAGAAGATATGTATCCGTTCCGAACATTTGTTTTTGAGAACGCGCACGCTCAATCACCGCCTTGGCATCTGACACACCACTTGAAACAGCGTTAAGTTTTTCGATGTTTGCATTCAACATTTTGGCGATAATTCCAGCAAGAGTCGTTTTGCCCGTGCCT
This sequence comes from uncultured Lachnospiraceae bacterium, assembly GCA_964400145.1. Classification (GTDB taxonomy): domain Bacteria; phylum Bacillota; class Clostridia; order Christensenellales; family UBA1242; genus Caccovivens. The sequence goes on from CAYNTF010000001.1 coordinate 163,081, forward strand.
GGCGGACCATAAAAAATGCAAGACCCAACACTGCCCGTTGAAATCGCGCGATATAACAACTTGTTTTTCCCCACGATATGCTCTTGCCCAACAAAGTCATCAAAAGAAGTTGCTCTCATCCGTTCAGCAAGAGGAATTCTCTGTCCACTCACAAAGAGAGTATAACAAAAATTTTCAAACTTTTCCAAACAAATTAATTAAAAAAATTTAATTATTTTTTAAGAATTAAAAAATCAACAAGAAGATTTTTCTGGATAATCAAAATATTCTTCCAAAATATACCCTCAAATATATTTTGACTTATTCCTTGATGACATGCAAAAAAACAAACGCAAGTGCTCCGTTCTCAACAAAATTGATTTGGCAAAAAAAACAAAGATTGCAAAAATATCAAGAAAACTTGCCGAATAACTTGACTTATTTTTCAGTTTGGTGTTTAATTATTGAATAAGAAAACAACAAAAGTGGGTGAAAAATATGATAGACATAAACTTAATCAGAACAAACAAAGACCTTGTCAAAGAGAACATAAAAAAGAAATTTCAAGACGAAAAATTGCCACTTGTCGACGAAGTGGAAGAGTTGGACAAGAAATCTCGTGCACTCAAACAAGAGGGCGATTCTTTGCGTGCCAGCCGAAACACGCTTTCATCGAAAATCGGCGCATTGATGAAAGAGAAAAAAGTGGAAGAAGCCAATCAAATCAAAGAACAGGTTCGAAAGAACAACGAGCGTATTGCCGAAATTGAGAAGGAAGAAGAAGCACTTTCCGCCAAAATTCGCAAAATTATGCTCACCATTCCAAACATAATAGACAAAAGTGTGCCAATCGGAAAGGATGACAGCGAAAATGTTGAAGTTGAAAAATTTGGAGACCCTGTTGTTCCTGCGTATGAAGTTCCATACCATGCCGATATATTGGCAAATCTCAATGGCATAGACAAAGAAAGTGCTGGCAGAACAAGTGGAGAAGGGTTCTATTATCTCATTGGGGATGTCGCCCGCCTTCACGAAGCCATGATTGCATATGGTCGCGATTACATGATTGACCATGGTTTCACATACTGCATTCCACCTTTCATGATAAGAGGCGATGTTGTTGACGGAGTTATGAGTTTTGCCGAAATGGAAGCAATGATGTATAAAATTGAAGGGCAAGATTTATATCTTGTCGGCACAAGCGAACATTCCATGATTGGAAAATTTAAGGGACAAATCATAAACGAGAATGACCTTCCAATCACAATGACTTCATATTCCCCTTGTTTCAGAAAAGAAGGCGGTTCTCATGGACTTGAAGAGCGCGGGCTTTATCGCGTTCACCAATTTGAAAAGCAAGAGATGATTGTCATTTGCAAACCAGAAGAAAGTATGGATTGGTATGAAAAAATGTGGAAATATACCGTTGAAATTTTCCGCAATCTGAATATACCTGTTCGTCAACTTGAATGTTGCAGTGGTGACTTGGCAGATTTAAAAGTGAAAAGTTGCGACATTGAAGCGTGGAGCCCAAGACAAAAGAAATATTTTGAAGTTGGCTCATGCAGCAACCTAAGTGATGCACAGGCACGCCGTTTGTCCATAAGAGCGAAAGGCGAAAAAGGAACATATCTTTTGCACACACTCAACAACACAGTGCTTGCCACCCCTCGCGCATTGATAGCCTTTGTGGAAAACAACTATCAACCTGATGGCTCAATTTCCATTCCAAAAGCACTTCAAGCATATATGGGCGGAAAAGAAAAACTTGAACCAAAGAAAAAATAGGAAGCAACATTCATCCAAAAATTGAAATGCGCAAAGTGACACAATGTTCACTCAGTTATTGTAAGTTTTGAGCAATATTGAGTTATAGCAATATTGCGTCATATAAAATTTGAACAATTCCTAGAAAACAACAAAAAAAAGGCACAAAGAAATTTGTGTCAATTTTTTTATGCCCCGCATAAATATTGGTATGGAAGAAAAAGAGAAAAAATCAAATATAAAAATAATTTGCGTGAAAGCACCAAAGTGGACAGTTCCATTTTTGAAAATGTTTTACAAAAAAGAAATCAAAGACGAGTGAAATTGTTAACTTTTCAATTTTTGAGAATTCATAACACACTAAATGTGGTGTATTATGACGCATACCACACAACATTCGGTGTATTATGCAAGATTTCCAGCAATCGCACCATCACCACACGCAGTGATGATTTGTTTCAACTGCTTTGACCTTACATCACCCACAGCAAACACTCCATCAACTGAAGTGCACATATTTTCGTCCGTGACAATAAAGCCCTTATTGTCCAATTTAAGCCCGCCAAAAATCTGTGGCTTTTTGCCAAGTTCCACAAAAAGCGCATCGACATCAATCTTCTTGGCTTTGCCAGCAATTTCAACATCAAGACTTCTGACAATATCATCCCCCAAAACTTTTTTTATCTTAACATTGGAAACGATGTCGATTTTTTTATTTTTATTTGCACCCGCAAATATGCTCAAATCACCCGAATCTAAAATTGTCACCTTTGAACAAATCTCAGAGAGAAAGATGGCGTCCTTGATGCCACTTCCATCGGCGCTCGCCACACACACAGATTTATTTTTATAAAAATTCGCATCGCAAACAGCACAGTAACTCACCCCACGCCCAAGGTATTCGTTTTCTCCAATGCCCAACTCCACATAAGAAAGCCCCGTTGCAATGATGACACTCTTTCCCGCATATTCAGCCTTTTTGCCTTTCAAAACTTTGACATCACTGGTCAAATCAACAGGCACAACATCATCATAAATCACTTCAACGCCCAAAGTTTTGATTTGTTTTGACAACATTTGTGAAAGCGTTATGCCGTCAATCAGAGTTTGCGATGGAAAATTTTCGATTTTCACAATCGAATTAACCTGTCCACCAAGTGCGAATTTCTCAATTATCGCAACCTTTTTTCCGCGACGAACAGCATATAACCCCGCCGTCATCCCCGCTGGTCCGCCACCAATAATCAAAACATCGAACATTTTTTTGTCCACTTTTTCATTTTCCAAATCATTTTTCATATAAACATAATATCACAAAACATTCATTTTTCAAAACCTTTAAACAAAAATATTTCAGTTCGCCTTCAAAAAAAACACTTAAACATAAATGAAATAAAAGTAATATAAACAAAAACAGACGGCAAATTAATCAACCGATTAAAAAATCTCACTTCAAATAATTTACTTAATCGATTAAAAATTTCTCACATAACCGTTTCCAAAATTTACATTTAACGAAGTGACAAAAAAATAAGAGAGCGAACTCTCTTATTTTTATCTCATTTACTTTCTTATACCTATTTTTACTTGTTTTTCTTAATAACTCTGTTTACTTGTTGTCTGCTGATTTAACTTTTGCCGCCTTGCCTGTGAGTTCTCTTACATAATAGAGTTTTGCTCTTCTTGGCTTACCCTTTCTCACAACTTCAATAGTTGCGATTTTTGGTGAATGAATTGGAAAAGTTTTTTCAACGCCCACACCGTATGAAATCTTACGAACTGTGAAAGTTTCTCTTATTCCACCATTCTTTCTGGCAATGACAACACCTTCAAAGGCCTGCAATCTTTCTTTGTCACCTTCTTTAATCTTGACAGTCACTTTCACAGTGTCGCCAACACCAAATTCAGGGATGTTTTCTTTCATGCCTTCTCTTTCGAGTTGATCAATGATATTTGCCATGACTTATCTCCTTTTTTCAGATTTTCGACATGATGTTCATACGACAAAAGCCCAGCGGAGCATCCGAAGTCTTGTTAATTATATCACACATCACAATCAAAAATCAAGCGTTTTGGCAAACTTTTTTATAATTTGTCAAAATTTTCTGAAAACATCTAATATAAACAACTTCTTTCAACTTAAAATTTTATCGCCACAAAAAAACAATCAAGTCGACAAACTTAAATCAACAAAGAAGAAATCAAAAGTCGTAAAGTTGCTTGATTACGCTCATTAAAGCAGTTTCTTCCACTCAAACTCACTCACAACACAGCAACTCAGTGAACAAGCACCGTAATTTCTTTCTCTCTATTTTCAACTTTTTGAACTTTATGCTTATGATTTTCGTTATATATGTCAGCCCAATCTTTGCCATCATGGTTTTTGATTAAACACTCTGGCTTATCAGCCACCATGGCAAGCACTTTTTCCAAACCATACTCTGCCGCCCAATTCAAACAAGTGTTTCCGTGCTCATTTTGAATTTTGAAACATTCTTTGTTCATCTTATAGCACTCAATAAGTGCCTCTTCACAGCCCATCAAAGCCATATAATGAGCAAAAGTGTTACCTTCTTTGTCTTGAATCACCAACAAATCAGGATTTTTCTTGGCAAAAACAACGAAATCACTTTCTGACTTTTGCCCAAATTTTTGAATAAATAAGCCTACCCCTGTCATTATTTCCACCTCCCATTCCTATATGCATTATAACATATAAAAGTGATAAATTCAAGGGTTTTCGTTTTATTTTTATTAAATTGAAATACTTTTTGTGATAATCGCACAAATTCTTTACACTTTTTTTATCCTAGCAAGAAATATATGGTCGGATTTGGTCACAACAAGGGTCAAAATGCGTTTTCAACATGATTAATCATATCGCCCAAAATTTCTATAACATCAAAACGACAGTCAGCATAAGTTTGGCGTTTAACCATCAAATAAAACTCCGCCACCCGCTTAATTTTTTGTTGCTTTCGAAAATTGACCGCTTCAATCGGGCGTCCATAAGCAAGCGTTTCGCGCTTTTTCACTTCAACAAAAACAATAATCTTTCCGTCCTGCGCAATTATGTCGATTTCGCCAAACTTTGTCTTGTAGTTGACATCCAAAATTTTGTATCCCTTTTTCTTTAAAAAATTGACCGCGCTTATTTCTCCCGCAGTCCCTTTAACTTTGTTCTCAACCTTCTTTAAATCCTTTGTTTCTTCCAATTAAAACTCCAATAGTTATGTTTTTATATCTTTATAGTTGACTTTCAAATGTTTTTCAGTTGCTTTTATAATCGTTGCATTGATGCTTGAAACTTTTACTTTGATGATTTTTTAACTCGTATATTTCAATTTTAAATTTTTAAAAGCCAAAGACATATCAATCAAGCGTCAACCTTCCAAGTCGCCCTTTTCGAAAATCATCAATAATCGCCTTGCCTGCGCGCTCAATATCAAGTTCCCCACCGTTTCCAACAAACTTTCGAACTTTCGCCACATCATCCAAAGAAGCGACTTTTCCGTAGCGCTTTTCAAGTTCAAGCGGATATATTTTTTTAATTAAATCCAAAAAATTCTCGCCAAGTTCAACAAAGTCCAAAATCTCATCACGAACACTGCCAACATAAGCCAACTTTTTTGCCACTTGCTGATTTTCAATATTTGGATACAGCGTGCCCGGCGTGTCAAAAACTTCCACGCCATCGCCCACAGACAACCACTGCCCGCGTTTTGTGACACCCGCGCGGTCGCCCGTCATCGTCTTTGCTTTTCGGCAAAGGTTATTCACCAAAGTGCTCTTGCCACAATTTGGAATACCAACAACCATAGTTCGAATGGTCGCCTTGACACCTTTTTGTTTATACCTTTCAATCTTGTCTTTCGCCAAAGATTTTATTTTGTTCAGCAAAACATCGCTCTTTCCAATGTTCGTGCTGTTATACAAAATATAATCTTTTGACTTTCCCCTAAACTGTGGCAAAAGCGCTTTCAGTTTTGTTTCATCAGCCATATCAATTTTGTTCAAAACATACAAAGTCGGCTTGTTTTGGGTCAGTTTGTCCAAACTTGGATTTACGGAAGAAATTGGTATGCGCGCGTCAAGAACATAAGTGACAACATCAACTTTCTTTAACTCTTCACTCATTTGTCGCAACGCCTTGTTCATATGACCTGGAAACCAATTAATTTTCACTTCGCTCTCCTTGCTTTTCTTCACTCAAACATTTTTTAAAGCCATTTGATGATTACCCAACCCGCTCTTCGCAACATCGCTTCACTTCACACATAACTTTCTTTTCTTATTTTTCTTTCAACTTCCCTTAACTTTTCTTTCAGTTTCTCTTTGGACATCACTTAAAAAGCAACCTTTGAAGATTTGCTTGTCGATAATATTCACATTTGTTGCATACTACACAATATGTGGTGTGGTATGCAACATAATACACTTGATTTTGTGCGTATTATTCACTCAGCAAGTCTTGTCTGCGCTCCTTTGTCCTTTTAAGACTTTGCTCTTTTCGCCACTTTTCGACTTCTTTATGATTGCCCGAAACCAAAACATCAGGCACGCTCAGTCCCATAAATTCCTGTGGACGCGTATACTGCGGATACTCCAAAAGCCCCTGTGAAAAACTTTCGTTTTCCAAACTTTCTTTTGATATCACACCCTCAACAAAGCGCGCCAAAGCATCAATAATCACCATACTTGGCAGTTCCCCGCCCGTCAAAACATAGTCACCAATCGAAATTTGCTCAATCGGAAACAATTCAAAAATTCGCTCATCCACCCCTTCATAATGTCCGCAAACAAAAATCAAATGGTCATAGTGCGACAAACTTTCTGCCTTACCAGCTGTCAACACTTCCCCGCTTGGTGACGGAAAAACAATTTTTGCCCGCTTTTCATTTTCGTCATAAACAGATTTTATGGCGTCATAAAGAGGTTGGACAGTCATCAACATTCCTGCCCCACCACCAAAAGGATAGTCGTCACATTTCTTGTGTTTGTCTTTGGAAAAATCTCTTATATTCAACACATTAATTTCCAAAATTCCGTTTCCTTCCGCTCGTGCCAAAATGCTTGTTTTAAGCGGTGCAAACGCTTCTGGAAAAAGTGTCAAAATGTCAATTTTCATCTTTTCTCCTAACTCAATTTCTTGGCAAAACCACTATTCTTGTTCCACTTTTGCGCCATTAAACTCCGCTCTATCCACATAGATTTCGCCGTTTTTAGTCTTGAAAATGGCTTTTCTGAATGGAACTTCATACAACCGACCTTCTTCTTTTATAATCAAGATGTCGTCAAAGCCATAGTCCGTCACACCCATAATTTGCCCAACGAGTTCACCATTTTCGTCACAAATCGTGCTTCCAACCAAATCTTCAACAAGAAAATCGTCGACGGCAAGTTTTTTGAATTCGTCTTTTGTGATATAGACGCGCTTATTGCGATACTTCTCCGCAACATTTCGGTCAATTATCTCTTCAAAATGCACATAGGCATATCCAAGACGAAATGTCGCCGACTTGACAGCGCTCGCCTGTTTTTCGATATAAAGTTGATGTTTTCCATTAAAAATCGCAGGAATATCAACAGTGGGAAGAATTTTGACTTCCCCCTTGATACCCTGCGGTTTAATGATTTTTCCAACACAAACAAAATCCATTTCCGTCCCCAATTAATCTTCAAACTTAACAAAGACTTTTTTATGAAGTTTTGCTGAAACAGATTTCATAATTGTCCTTATGCTCATCGCCGTTTTGCCATTCTTGCCGATAACTTTGCCTAGGTCTTTCTCAGCAACTTTCACTTTGTATGTGATTACCTTATCGTCTTCTTCCTTGATAACTTCAACTGCTTCTTCGTTTTCCACCAAAGTTTTCACAAGGAATTTCAATAACTCATCCATATTTTCTCCTTAACTTTTGCCTATTTGTTATCAATAGCACCGCTCTTAACCAAAATTGACTTTGCGGTTTCTGTTGGAGTTGCGCCATTTCTAAGCCATTTTTGTGCCTTATCGTTGTCAATTTTGATTTCAGCAGGATTTATAAGCGGATTATAAGTGCCAATAACATCGATGTATTTTCCATCTCTTGGACTTTTTGAATCAGCCACAACAACACGGTAGAAAGGTGATTTCTTATCTCCCATTCTTGTAAGTCTAATTTTAACAGCCATTTTCTCTCTCCTTTTAATAAATTTTTGAAAGATTTTCATTTGTGAAATTCTCTCGATATATATATATCAAAATTTTTCCGTCTTGCCGAAAAATTTTGAGATATACCAAAATTGTCAGATATTTGCAAGCCACAAGTTCGCCGAACTGCTTTTAAAAAGATTACTTTTCAATCAAAACAACCCGCGAAAACCTTTTTTGCCTTTGAGTTGTTTCATAAGTTCTTTCGATTGCTCAAATTGTTTCAGCAACGAATTTACTTGTTGAATGGTTGTTCCACTGCCTTGCGCAATGCGTTTTCTTCGGCTCGCCTTGATGATTTCTGGATTTAAACGCTCTTCACGCGTCATGCTTTGAATGATTGCTTTGTTGATTTCAAGTTGTTTCTCGTCGATTGCCACACCTTTAAGTTTGGACGCCATACCAGGAATCATGCCGATGATATCCTGCAACCCGCCCATTTTCTTCAAACTTTCCATTTGCGTGAGATAGTCTTCAAAGGTAAACGAATTTTCGCGAAGTTTTTCTTGCATCTTCTTCGCTTCTTCTTCGGTCACTGCTTCTTGCGCTTTTTCAATCAGCGAAAGCACATCCCCCATACCCAAGATTCGACTTGCAATTCTCTCTGGATGGAAAGGTTCAAGGTCGCCAATTTTTTCGCCCACACCAGAAAATTTGATTGGTTTTCCGGTGATTGCTTTGATTGAAAGCGCCGCCCCGCCACGAGTGTCGCCGTCAAGTTTTGTCAGCACCACACCTGTGATGTCGAGGTCATTGTTGAAACTTTCTGCTATCGTCACTGCATCTTGACCTGTCATGGCATCAACGACAAGCAAAATTTCGTTCGGTTTGACTTCTTTTTTGATTTCTTTGAGTTCTTCCATCAACTCTTTGTTTATATGAAGTCTGCCTGCCGTATCAATGATGACAACATCAAATCCTTGCTTCTTGGCGTGGTCAATCGCCTGTTTTGCCGTTTTGACAGGGTTTTGAGTTCCGCGCTCGAACACTTCTGCGTTCGCCGACTTCCCGACAACTTGAAGTTGATTGATTGCGGCAGGTCGATATATATCGCACGCAACAAGCAAAGGTTTCTTTCCACTTTTTTTGAGATGTGCAGCGAGTTTTCCGCACATTGTTGTTTTACCAGCGCCTTGAAGCCCGCACATCATGATGATTGTTGGCGGATTGGAAGCGATTGTCAACTTCTGATTGTCACTTGAAATCAATTTTGTCAGTTCATCTTTGACAATTTTTATAACCATTTGTCCTGGCGTCAAACTTTTCATAACATCTTCGCCGACCGCTTTCTCAGTGACAGAAGAAACAAACTTTTTGACAACCATATAATTCACATCGGCTTCAAGCAGAGCAATACGCACTTCGCGCATAGCCTCCTTGATTTCAAGTTCAGTCAACTTTCCGCGCTTTGTGAGTTTTGAAAAGATATGGTTGAATTTTTCAGATAAAGATGAAAACAGTGCCATCACAATTCCTTTAAAATTTTTTCGACTTTTTCAATAATTTCGGGATGATTTTTTGCCAAGACTTCAAGTTCTTGCAAAGATTTTGCCAAGTTTTGCTTCTGTTTGAGAATTTGAAGTGATGTTTCAATTTTTTTCAACTTTTCGCACGACTTGTTGATGCTGTCCAAAACTGCTTGGCGAGAGATTTTTCTCTCATCAGCAATCTCGGCAAGGGTCATGTTGTATTGAAAATAATTTGTCATAATCGTTTGTCTTTCTTCACTCAAAAGTTTGCCGTAAATTTCGAACAAACGCCCATATTCCACAAAACTTTCAAGTTGATTTTTTGACATACTTCGCTCCAATTATGTCAAGCATTTTTGCTTTACACTGCCATTATAACACATCTTTAAAAAAATTGCAAGCATTTATTCAAACAAATTTGAAATAATTGTGTTGGAAATGTGATAAAAAAGCGGATTAAGTTTCACAACATCCTTGTTTTTCACCAAAATCCCCTGCTGTAAATAATCACAAAAATGAGCGTTCTTTTCTATTTTGATAACTTTCAAACTTTTCAAGTTAACCCCCAAACAGCACCTAAGCCCAAGCATAATTCTCTCTTCGTCTTCTTCTTTTTCTGTCAAAATTTCAACATTTTGAATGCCGAGAGCATAATCCTGCAAATTGCCAGCGTTTTCAATGCGTTTTCCATCCAAAAAAGAGTGTGCCGAAATCCCAAAACCGAGATATTCTCCGCGCGCCCAATAGTTTAGATTATGCTTACTTTCAAACTTTGGCACAGCAAAATTGCTGATTTCATATCTCTCCAACCCTTCATCCTGCAAATAGTTTGCAAGTTTGTTGAAAGCAGAGATTGTTTCATCATCGTTCAACGGCAAATACTTCCCCTTTTCAATCATCTTGAAAATTGGTGTGTTTTGATAAATTTCCAGCAAATAGCAAGATATATGCTTCACGCCAAGCAACAGAAGTTCGCGCGCATGCCGACATAAATCTTTGCCACTTTCGCCTTGCAAGCCAACGATAAGGTCGCAAGAAACATTGTCAAAAAGTTTTCGCGCCAAAGCAATTTTTTCCAGTGCCATTTTGCGATTGTGAAGCCTTCCAATCTTTTTAAGCGACTTATCGCTCAGCGACTGCACCCCCACGCTCAACCGATTAACTCCCAACTCACGCCATTTTTTCAACAAACTTTCGGTTATGGAAGATGGATTTGCTTCAATCGTAAATTCTGCGTATTTTTCAACCTTAAAATTCTCATAAATCGCGCCCACAACCTTTTCGATCTGTTTTTCATTCAAAACGCTCGGCGTTCCGCCACCGATGTAAATTGTTTTGACGCACGCATTCACTTTTCTGCTGGCAATTTCTTTGCAAAGCAGGTCGATATATTCGTCCTTTTCTTGCTCCGTTCCGCAAAAAGAATTGAAAGCACAATAATTGCACTTATGCTCACAAAAAGGTATGTGAATGTATATTGAAATGTCTTTCTCGCTTATTTTCTCACCCCAAATCAAATTTTCCAAAAAAGATTTTTTTATGTTTTTAACAATTTAAAAATTAAATCAATTTTTGTCATCAAGTTTAAGAATGCTCATGAACGCCTCTGACGGAATTTCCACCGAGCCGATTTTTCTCATTCTTTTCTTGCCTTCCTTTTGTTTTTCCAAAAGTTTGCGCTTGCGCGTGATGTCACCGCCATAGCATTTCGCAAGCACATCTTTTCGCATCGCCGAAATTGTTTCGCGCGCAATGATTTTGTTGCCAATACATGCTTGAATTGGCACTTCAAAAAGTTGACGCGGAATGATTTTTTTCAGTCGTTCCGTAAGTTCCCGACCGCGTGTATACGCCTTGTCCTTATGCACAATCATCGAAAGTGCGTCGCACTTTTCTCCGTTCAAAAGCAAGTCAACTTTCACCAAATCTGCTTCTGTGAAACCAGCAAACTCATAGTCAAAACTTGCATAACCTTTCGTTCGCGACTTCAACGAATCAAAAAAATCATAAATAATTTCCCCAAGTGGAAGAATATATTTCAGTTCCACGCGTTTTTTGTCCAAATATTGCATGTCTTTGTATACCCCGCGCTTGTCTTGACATAGTTCCATAATCGCGCCCACAAATTCTGGCGGAGTGAAAACGCTGACATTGACAATCGGCTCTTCAATTCGCGAAATTTCAACTGCTGGCGGAAGATTGGACGGATTTGAAATTTCCAACATATCACCATTAGTTTTATAGACATGATAAGAAACACTTGGCGCTGTGGTGATGATTTCCAAATTAAATTCGCGCTCCAAGCGTTCGGTGATGATTTCCAAGTGAAGCAACCCCAAAAAACCGCATCGAAAACCGAATCCAAGCGCCGAAGAAACTTCTGGCTGGAACTGCAAACTTGCGTCATTGAGTTTAAGTTTTTCCAAACTGTCTTTCAGATCGTTATATTTTGCCCCATCCACTGTGAAAATTCCGCAGAACACGACCGGCTGAACTTCTTTATATCCTGCCAACGCTTCCTTGATTGGATTGTCTGCAAATGTGATGGTGTCACCAACTTTGACATCGGAAATTGTTTTGATTGACGCCGAAATATACCCCACATCGCCAGCAGAAAGCATGGAAACTTCTTTGGTGCTAGGCACAAAAATTCCAACTTCAGTCACTTCAAAAGTTTTGCCTGTCTGCATCATCAAAATCTTATCGCCTGCTTTAACCGTGCCGTCAAAGACGCGAATAAGGCAAATTGCGCCCTTAAAATTGTCGTAATGACTGTCAAAAATAAGTGCTTTAAGCGGTTTGTTTTCATCGCCACTTGGTGCAGGAATGTTTGTTATAATTGACTTCAAAACTTGGTCAATATTCAACCCGTCTTTCGCCGAAATGCAAGGACAATCTTGTGCATCCAAACCGATAACTTCTTCAATTTCCGCCTTGACTTCATCCACGCGCGCAGAAGGAAGGTCGATTTTGTTGATAACCGGCACAATTTCCAAATTGTTGTCGAGCGCGAGATAGGTGTTTGCGAGAGTTTGCGCCTCCACCCCTTGCGAAGCATCCACCAAGAGTAGTGCGCCTTCGCACGCCGCAAGCGAGCGCGAAACTTCGTAGGTGAAATCGACATGTCCAGGTGTGTCAATCAAATTTAACTCATACTCCTTGCCCTCAAATTCATAGATAAGTCTTGTTGGTGCAAGTTTGATTGTAATTCCCTTTTCGCGTTCCAAGTCCATGCTATCCAAAATTTGTTCTTGCATATCCCGCTTTGAAACAGTGCCCGTCAGTTCGATAAGCCTGTCCGCCAAAGTGCTCTTTCCGTGGTCGATGTGTGCAATAATACAAAAATTTCTAATCAAACTCAAATCTTTCATACGAAGATATTTTACAACATCTTTTCAACTTTTCCAAATAAAACACCGCCTTTTGCTTTGTTTTTTCGTTCAAATTTGTTATTATGGATAATAAGGGGGTGTCTGATGGCAAAATTAATTTACAAACACAGTGTTGTTGGTGGATTTAAACAAGACAGCGCACAAAAATACTGTGCTGAAAGTTTGAAAAAAGGAAAATTTGTGCTTACATTAAAACCAAAAAGTGCAGAAAATTCAACAGAAAATAAGGGTGTTTCATATCGTCTTTTCGAAACTACTGAAAGTTTGCAGGAAATATATGATACCATATCTGACAAGCAAAAAATAAATGCTGTCGTTGTTGACAATGCTGAACTTTGCACAAAAAAACAAGTTGACGAACTGCGCGAAATCTCCAAGCGCGTGCCCGTGCTTTGTTATGGTCTTAAAACAAATTCTCAATGCGTTCTATTTGAAGGAAGCAAAAGACTTTTGGAAGTTTCTGACGAAATTAAAGAAATCGTCACCGCTTGCAAATGCGGGAAAAAGGCAATCATAAATGGTCTTTTTGTCAAAGGACTGCTTGCGGATGACACTGACAATTCCAAAATCGAAAATGCAACAACTCGCCCATTGTGCTGGTCGTGTTACTCAAGAGAAAAGTTCAAGTCAAAAATCTATGACAAACTCATCAAATATTTGAATATTTTTGAAAATAAAGAAACCGTTGGAAAGTGGTCGTCCGACACCCCATTGGATAACATAATTTTGCAAAAGCCTTTTGTGATTTACGACGAAGAAGTTGAAAATTTCATAAATGATTTCAAAGAATTTCAAATCAAAAATCCAGAACAAACCATTGTGATAAATGACAACGCCAAAGATTTGCGAAAAATTTCCATGCGCGGAAAATCTTATGACTTTGTTATGACGCTTATTTCTTATGTCATTAAAATGGAGAACATCCACCCAGGACTTTTGAAAACTCTCTTTGAAGACGGCACAATCGTGAAATGGCTGAAACAAATCAAAAAAGTGGTGGATTAAAAAAACAAATTTTCAATTATAATCAAAATTAAAAAGCATCCACCCTAACTTTGAAAATTATGCTGTTGTGAAAAAGTTTAAGTAAGAAAAAAGTTGCAAACTCATTTTTAGTTGCAACTTTTTTGTTATATTAATGAAACGAGAACCAAAGCCACGACGAGTGGTTAAAACTTTTATCCAACGCTTGTTCTCTCAATCAGTAAATAAATTAAATTATTTCACTTTTTCCATGTATGACCCATCACGCGTGTCAACACGAATGATGTCGCCAATGTTGACAAAAAGTGGCACTTGAATGGTGTATCCCGTGATGAGTGTGGCTGGCTTTTTGGACGCTTTGGATGTATCGCCCTGAATTCCTGGTTCCGTGTCTGCAACTTCAAGTTCAACAAAAGTTGGTGGATAAACCGCGAACGGAACGCCCTTATATATATACATTGTTGTTGGCATGTTTTCGACAATGAAATTCAATGCGTCAGCAACTGCTTCACGATTTAGTGGCATTTGTTCATAAGTTTCGTTGTCCATGAAATAATAAAGTTCGCCGTCATTATAAAGATAGAGCATTTCTTTCTTTTCAATGATTGCTTCTTGAAATTTGTCAGAAGGGTTGAAAGTGTCTTCCTTAACCTGTCCCGTCATGACATTTTTGATTTTTGCGCGCACAAATGGTGAACCTTTGCCAGGCTTCACATGCATAAAATCGATGACATTATAAACCGCGCCATCCATTTCAAAAGTTGTACCTTTTCTAAAATCTCCTGCTGTAACCATAAAAAAACTCCTATATATAAAAATTTGTTTGCATCCTATCTTTTATATGATAACACATTTAACCGCCAATATCAAGCATTTTTTGAAAATTATTTACCTAAAATTTTGAAAAACGACCTATTCTCAAAATTTAGAAAGATAAATTTCTTTCATTGTCACACTATCTTCTGCCATTGTTCCGTTGCTCTCGCAAATCACATGGCAAGACATATCATTTTTCACAAGAACATCGCAAAGCGGTTCAAAATTTGGACCATAAAATTGGTCGTCAAAAGTCAAATGTCGAATTTCACCTTTTGGTCCATATTGAATTTTTGAGAAGTGTATGTGCGCATTTTTCGTTCGCTCTTCGCCCAACTTTTCGAAAGAATAATCAAAAATTCGTTGAAAATCTTCTTGAACTTTCAGTGTTCCTTGCGTCAGCGCATTGATATGTCCAAAATCAAATGTCGGCAAAAGTTTTGGCGAAATTGTGCACAAATCAATGATTTCTTTCCAAGTGCCAATTTGCATCTGCTTGCCCATTGTTTCTGGACAAAGGAACATATCATCATCAAGTTCCGCTTCAAAAAGTGGCATAAATTCCTTGAAGCGCTCGGTCATCAAAGCAATCGCCTTTTCGCGTGGCTCTTTTCCGCATGAGCCAGAATGAAAAATAAACCTTTTCGCACCAAATGCCTTCAAAAATTTAATTCCCGTCGTGACATAGCCCAAAGATTTTTCATACATCAATGGGTCAGGATTGGCAAAATTGATGAAGTATGGTGCGTGCACCGACATTTCAATCCCAAAATCAGCGAACGCCTTCCCAATGCTTTCCGCTTTTTCTGCGCTCATGCGATAGCCTTGACCAAAACTATACTCAAAAAGTTCAAGCCCACCTTTGAATTTGTCCGCACCCTGTTTTGATAACCATTCGGGCGTTTCAAGCGTAGACTTGTGCCCTTCATTATAGAACGACTCACTGTTTCCCGCTGGTCCAAACAAAATTTTTCCCATACAATCTCCTCAAACCGATTCAACCTTATTTCTATAAAATTTGTCACATCAATCTCAAAGTGAGTTTCAAATTCTTTCCTTTCACTTCTCCAAGTCCCAAAAATTTTTCACCATAAATTTTGTATATTCCATCTTCAAAAGAACAATCGTCAAAAGTCAAAATTTGACCATTCAACAACTTTTCAGCGTCATTTGAAGAGAGTTTGATTTCTTCAAATTCCAACACCTTTTCAGTTGGAATGATGGTGATTTTTCCATTTTTTATTTCTTCCAAATTGTTTGCATCTTCAAGTTTAAAACTGCCACATCTTGTGCGTAGTATGCAGTGCATAATACCATATGTTGACAATTTTTCCGCCATATCTCTTGCAATGCAACGGATGTATGTTCCACTTGAACAGGAAATTGAAAACTTAAAAACATTCTCTTTCAGTTCTTGCAAAACTTTTATGTCATAGATTTCAATCTCTTTCGGTTGAAGTTCAACGACTCGACCTTTTCGCGCTTCTTTATACGCCACTTTCCCGCCTACTTTTTTTGCAGAATATTGTGGTGGCATTTGCGCATACCTGCCAATCATTTCACTTGCAACTTTCTCGACTTGCGACTTTGTGACATGGCATGCCTTTGTCTTTGTCACCTCCCCCGACAAATCAAGAGTGTCAGTTTCAACTCCAAATTCAAACACCGTTTCATATGTTTTGTCTTTGTCCAAGAAAAAGTCAAAAAGTTTGGTTGCACTGTTCACAGTGACCGGCAAAAGCCCTTCACCTTCCAAATCTAGTGTTCCAAGGTGTCCACATTTTTTTGCGCCCAAAGCATATTTGACAATGTTGACCACTTTGTTTGACGATATACCTGCGGGCTTATTCACAAGCACAATTCCTGATTTTGTGAAAGAGCCTTTCGCAATCGCCATATCAATCATTGAAAATCTCCTTTGCCCACACCGGAATATATTTTTCCACTTCATTAGGTCGGCACTTAATCTCAAAACCAGCCGCGCATTTATGTCCGCCACCGCCCTTTGATTGAGCAATCTCAGCAACATCTTTTCCGCAAGAGCGCATGCTTATTTTGAAAATCCCCTTTTCGCGTTCATAGCAAAAAAAGGACACTTCAACATCTTTTATGGTGGTGATTTCGTTGCTAAACGATTTCACATCGTCCATGTCGAAACCAAACTTTTGCATATCTTTTTGAGTGAAAATCACATATCCAATTTTTCCATTTTGCACAAACTTCAAATTATTCAAGAAATATTTATTAATTCTGATTTGGTCTTGCGTTATGTAACGATAAAGATAGTTATACACATGTTGAATTTTTGCGCCACAATCCTGCAAGAAAATTGCGTATTCAAAAACTTTTTTGTTCAAGTTGGTATGCAAAAATCTGTCTGTGTCGCCCATTAAGCCAGCGTATATATATGTTGCGCACTCAGAGGATGGCTTCAATTTCTCTTGATTGAACAATTCAATAATCATTTGCGAACACGATGCCCAATCTTCAATCCAATAATTTTTGCTTGCCACCCCTTCCGCTTCGTTAATCAAGTGGTGGTCAAGAATGACAATATTTTTCGCCTTGTTCAATTCATTTTGAAAAATCTTTTCGGTTCGATTTATAGTGTGAATGTCTGTGAAAATGACCAAATCAAAATCGGAAGAAAGAAAGTCTTCGCGCGCTTCGTCAAGCGGAAAAATGTGATGCAGATATTTTGGTTTTGTTTTCTTGGCAAAAACAACAGCGTCTTTGCCTAACTCACGGCAAAACGCTCTCAATCCAAACATAGAACCGCACGCGTCTGGGTCTGGATCGCGATGAGCAAAAATAGCAATCTTTTTGGCAGATTTAATCTTTTTTATAATCTCACTTTTATTCATTCTTATCTCCTTCCGATTCTTCCACTTTTGGAATGTTCAAATTGCGCAAAATTTCTTCCACTCTAATCTCATTTTCAGCACTTTTATCAACAACAAAGCGCAACCTTGGCACTTGTGGCATTGGCACCATGCTTGCAAGTTCGCGTTTTATGTATCCTTCGCTCTTTTGCAAAACTTTTGTGATTTTTTCAATGTCCAACACATCCAAAACGCTGATTTTCACCTTGCAATTCCGAAAATCTGGCGAAGTATCCACATCCATTATGCTGACAATCTTGTTTAACCTTGGGTCATTCATCTTGTCGTGAACAATCTCGCTCAGCGCCTTTTTTATCTCACTGTTGGCGCGCTCCATTCTTGTGCTCATAAAAAATCCTCCCATAAGAAGAAAGGGGCGAAAACCCCTTACTCAACTTTTATTTCTTTTTTCAAATAACATTCCAAAATGTCGCCTTCTTGGAAGTTGATGTTGTCTTTAAGTTTAATTCCGCACTCAAAGCTCTTGGCAACTTCGCTCTTTTCGTCTTTAACAATTTTCAAACTGTCAATAGTGCTTTGACCAATAACTTCGTTTCCACGCTTAATCTTTGCAATTCCATTTCTTTGAATTTTTCCGTCAAGCACATAAGACCCTGCAACAAGTCCCGCCGACGACAGTTTGAAAACAACACGAATTTCTGCGCTTCCAATATATTGCTCTTCAAACTTGACCGCCATCATGCCCTTTGACAGACGAGTGATTTGGTCAATAACTTCATAGATTATCTTTGACTCAATAAGTTGAACTTTCAAACTGTCAACCATTTGCATAATCTTGTTTGGTGTTTTCAAATTGAAAGCAACAAGCACCGCCCCTGTTGTTTGGGCAAGAATGACATCACTTTCGGTTATACTGCCCGCTCCACTGTGGATGCAAACCACTTTCACTTCATCATTTCTGATTGCTTCAAGCGAATTTTTAAGTGCTTCAACCGAGCCCTGAGTGTCCGCTTTCAAAATTATATTCAAACTCTTTAACTGCCCTTCGTGAACACGGCTCATAAAATCATCTGCGCTTACGCCAGAAGTGTGTCTTGCGCGTTCCGCTTTGATTTTGTTTATTCTCTCATTGATGACCTGCTTGGAAAGTTTTTCTTCAACCGCATAGACAGCGTCACCAGAATTTGGCACATCATTAAAGCCCATAACAGCAACAGGAGTTGACGGCAACGCTTTTTTCACCGATTTGCCGTTATCATCGAACATTGCTTTCACCTTACCGAATGTTATCCCCGACATTATGGAATCGCCCACTTTGAGAGTTCCATTTTGAACAAGGATTGTTGCCACTGGTCCGCGAGTTTTGTCGAGTTCAGCCTCAATGATTGTTCCGGTTGCCATTTTGTTTGGATTTGCTTTGAGTTCTTCAATTTCAGCGACAAGCAAAATTGTCTGTTTCAAGTCGTCAAGCCCCATTCCTGTCTTGGCAGAGATAGGCACACAAATGGCATCACCGCCCCACTCTTCTGGAAGAACATCATGTTCTGCCAACTGCTGTTTAACTCTGTCTGGATTTGCTTCTGGCTTATCCATTTTGTTGATTGCCACAATCATCGGCACTTTTGACGCCTTGATATGATTGATGGCCTCGATTGTTTGAGGCATAACTCCGTCGTCTGCTGCCACCACCAAAATGGCGATATCTGTGATTTCCGCACCGCGTGCACGCATAGCCGTGAAAGCAGCATGCCCCGGTGTGTCAATGAAAGTGATTTTCTCACCATTGAACGAAATTTGATAAGCGCCAATTTTTTGAGTGATACCACCCGCTTCACCAAGCACAACATTGGTCTTGCGGAAAGCGTCAAGAAGGGAAGTTTTACCATGGTCGACATGCCCCATAACTGTCACCACAGGTGGACGCTTAACCAAATCTTTTTCGTCATCATTTTCGTTCGAAACATCCAAAAGTTTTTCTTCATAGGTTTTGTCAAGTTTAAGTTCAAGCGTAACGCCAAACTCACTTGCCACAAGTTCGCATGTATCAAAATCTATGGCGCTGTTTATTGTTGCCATAATTCCCAAAATCATCAATTTTTTGACAATTTCAGCAACAGGCTTGCCAATTTTTTCTGACAATTCTTTCACAGTGATTTCACGACTGTTAAGCACCGCATGAGTGACCTGAGTCGCCACAACTCTTGGTGTTTCTTTGCGCTTGCGAATAAGTTTTCTCGAACCCATTGTGGTTTCTTCAATGCCTTCATCGTCCATAACAAGAATGTTGTTTTGCTTGTATTGTCCTGCCCTTTGCTTTGCACTGATTTTCTTGTTTTCATCGACATTTCTTCGTTCTTTATTCTTGTTTCCGTAACTTCGCTCTGGTGTTGAAATGATGTTTTCTGTCGCACCAGAGAAAGATTTGAAGTTGTTGGCTTTTGTGGAAACAAAATTCCCAGACTTTTTCTGTCCGCCAAAATTTGGTTGTCCTTGTTTGACGCCAACATTGTTATTTTTAAATTTTCCAGCGTTTTGAACATTTCGATTGTTTTTGTCGTTCTTATTAGGTTCAAACTTGCGGAAATTGTTATTTGTGTTGTTTCCTTGCGAAAAGATTTGTTTTTTAACTTCTGACGGCTTGCTCTCTTGCGTGACAGCAACCTTTTTCTGCTCGTCAGCCGAAACATTTGCGCTCTTGGCAGAAGCCATTTGTTTTTCTTGTTCCAATTTCTTTCGAAGAATTGTTTTTTGTTCTTGAATTTTCTTGGAAAAATTATCCACTTCAACTTTTGCGTCTTTTATGGACAATAATAAATTCTGCAAAGAGCCATCTCTTTGTATGTCATTTATAGACTTTAACGCGTTTAATTGTGCCAAACTATTCTCCTTTTAAACTTTTTTCAATCTCTTCGCTAAGATTTTTGTTTCTTATGCCAATAACTTTGCAATTATCAATTTTCAAAATTTCATCCAACTTTTCCACCCTAACAAGCGGAATATTTTTTTTCGTCGCAAGGAAAGTCATCTCTCTTTCAAGCGATTTGCCAGCCGATTTATCCAGCACCAAAAGGTATAATTTTTTTTCATAGCCCGAAAGATTTTCCTGTCCAATAATGACATATCCTGCCTTTCGCGCTATTGAAATCAACCCCTTAAAATCACTCAAATTTCTTCTCCTATTTTTTGATAAACTTCTTGCGGAACATTGCACTTGAATGCACGATTCAGCGATTTTTGCTTGCACATTTTTTGATAGCACTCTTGTGTCTTGCAAACATAAGCCCCGCGCCCGTTTGCCTTTCCTGTCTTGTCAACAAAGATGTCGCCGTCCTTGTTTTTAACAATTCTGAGCAGTTCTTTTTTCTCGCTTTGCTCTCGGCAAACTACACACATACGAATTTTGATAGGTTTGTTTTCCATTTCTATTCCTTATCGTCAAAATCTTGCAAATCGTCAAACGATTCCAACTCTTCCAAATCTCCCATATCAAAAGAAGTGTCGTCGGAGAGTTCTGTCAACTCATATTCAGGTTCTTCCATCTGAGTGCTTGCAGGTTTGAGATAACTTTCTGGTTTAACATCAATTTTCCAACCTGTCAAACGCGCTGCCAATCGAACATTTTGCCCATTTTTACCAATCGCGAGTGACAATTTGTCGTCTGGAACGATAACTTGACTCATATTCAGACTGTCGTTGGTTTCCACAGAAAGCACCTTTGCAGGAGAAAGCGCCCGAGCAATATATTCAAGTGGGTCAGTGGAATATTCCACAAGGTCGATTTTTTCGCCGTTCAATTCATTCACAATCGTATTTATTCTGCTTCCACGATTTCCCACACAAGCGCCAATCGCATCAACATTTTGTTTTTCTGTCGTCACTGCAACCTTTGAACGATTGCCAGGGTCGCGCGCAATGTTTTTGATGATCACATCGCCATTTGCAACTTCTGGAATTTCCAATTCAAACAACTTTCGAACAAAACCGATATTGCTTCTGGAAACTTGAATTTGTGGACCTTTGAAAGAATCTTTGATTTTCTTCACATAAACCTTCACTCTGTCGCCAACATTGAATTTGTCGCCTGGAATTTGGTCGTTTTTCATCATCACGCCTTCGGTGTTGGAACCAGCAATTTGAACATAGACCGTGTCACCGTCAACGCGCTTAACAATCGTGGTGAGAAGTTCGTCTTCTTTTTCAGCAAGTTCACTTATTGCTGTTTGGCGTTCCATTTCGCGAAGTTTTTGCATAACAACTTGCTTTGCAGTTTGTGCCGCAATACGCCCAAAATCTTTTGTTGATTCTTCCACAGCAACAATGTCGCCAACTTTATATGACTTTTTCTGTTTTCTTGCTTCTTCAAGCGAGATTTCCTTATCCAAATCTTCTGGCTCTTCCACAACAGTTTTGTAGGAATAAATTCTGATTGTGTTGCGTTCTGGATAGAGTTTCACCATTGCCGACTTGGCTTCGCCATACATCTTTTTGTATGCCGAAGTGAGTGCCGTTTCCAAAGTTTGAATGAAAGTTTCTTTATCAATTTTCTTTTCTGCTTCAAGGTCGTCAAGCGCCTTAAAAAAATCTTTATTAACCATTTTTTCTCCTTATTTTTCCTTTTTAAATTTTTCGCTGTTTTGATTTTTTGTTATTTTAAATTTTCGCAAATTATGCAAGTTTGTTCTTTTCCAAAAATTTTGTTTTTAAGTGAATTTCAAGTCACTATCATTTCAAAATTCGCTCAAACCCTGATCACAAGTTTGATTGAACCAATCTTTTCTCTTTCAAAAGAAAGTGTTTCTTCTCCAATCTTTATGACAACATTTTTTTCATCAAAATTGTCCAAGATGCCTTCAAACTTTTTCTTTCCATTTTGCTTTGCAAAGAGTGTGAGTTCAACTTCTTTTCCAAGGTTGCGTTTCAAGTCGCGGTCTGTTTTGAGTGGTCTATCCAAACCCGGCGAAGAAACCACAAGTGTGTATGACTGGTCGTCAGTTGGATTGATTTCATCAAGAAGTGGGTCAATTTTTTTGCTGACAATTTCGCAATCATCAACGGTGACGCCATTATCTGAGTCAATAGTGAAAATCAAACTCATTCCACCGCCTTCTTTGACATATTCCACATCAACAAGTTCAAAGCCCATTTCTTCAATGGCTCCCTTCAATTTTTCTTCGCAAATCTGCTTAATTTTTGCCATAAATCCTCCCAAAATCTTCACTTAACACAAGGAGGAGGCAAGATTTGCCCCCTCCTCGTCAAGATGTAAATATTATAACCCAAACAACTCAAAAATGCAAGGGTTTTTTGCTAAAATTTCAAAAATCTTTGCATTTAAATTTGAAAAATTGTCAAAATCGACATTTTTTGCACCTTATTGTTGCGATAAACGCCAAAATGCCCAAAAACTGTTATATAAACACCTATTTCCAAAATTATAAAACACTTTTGAAAACTTCACTCCAAGCGCTTCTTTCATCGCTTTTTTAAAACCAAATTTTAAGCCGAAAAATGTTGTCAGTTTTCAATTATTTGTGCGTATGCATTTCAAACTTCATTCAATTTCAAAAGAGCCTGTGCTGTGGCGAAAGCATCGTTCCAAGCACGGTGCGCGCCTTCATTTTTAAGCCCCAACACCCTGAGCACATTTGCCAAATTGAAGTGAGAAATTTTGAGCCTAGCCACGCGTGCTTCGTTTATCGTGTCAATAAGTTCGTTATCAAAAACAAGTCCAAGTCGCGCCCCTTCTCTTCTGATAAATTTGATATCAAAATTGATGACATTGTGCCCACTGAGCACACATCCGCGTGTAAATTCATAAAAGTCTTGAATTACAGGTTCGATTGGCGGTGCATTTTCCACCATCATGTCTGTTATACCCGTCAATTTCGTGATTTCGTAAGAAATTTTGTTTGTAGGCTTGACGAAAGTGGAAAATTTTTCAATTATGTTTCCATTATCAATCTTGACCGCACCAAGTTCAATAATCTCGTCGGAAGTTTCGTCCAGACCAGTGGTTTCAATGTCGAATACCACGATTGTCCTTCCCATAATTTTTTTGCTGTATTTATTTTTCTTTTCAAACAAAGAATCTTGCTCCATGGCAGTGACTTTTTCCACATTGACCACATGCCCCTGATTGACAATTTGCTTCTCTTGTTTTTCTTGTTCAATTTGACTTGCAAGCGCAATTTTTGTTACTTTAAGTTGCAACCTACCCGAGATTTTGTTTATAATCACATCGCCATTTATCAGCAAAAACATATAATCTTCCAACGCTTCCATGTTTTTTTCGTTTGCTTTTGAGCAAAAATAGATGCAATCAAGTATGCATTTGCTGTCGTCTTGAATTTTGAAAGTGTAAAATGTCTTTGACTTTCCTGCATTTTTACCCTTCTTTTGAACAAATTCGTGGCGCTCCAAATTTCTGATATAACCCGCCACAATCACCGAAGATTTTTGCGATTTGATGTTTGAAAGATATTCAGGTTTTGGCGGAATATCTTTTCCGACCACTTCTTTGACGATTTGCACTTCATATCTTTTCGTGACTTTGTAAGTTGCCTTGATTGGCACATCGACGATTTCCACTTCGTCAACAATTTCAGCGTTTTCACGAAGTTTAACAACAAACTCTGTCAAAAAATTCTCTTTCAAAAATTTAGCCAACTGCACAGGAATTTTGTTTTCAACAAAATAGTTGTGCAATCTTGTGCTTAACTCCACTTCCACGATGACATCAATCGGTGTTATATCAATTTTGAAATTATCTTCTTTCAAATATGTCATTGCAAGTTTAAATTTGCTGTCCAAAAAGTTGAGAAGTGACTTCATAATCAACTTTTTTTCAACAAAAACGCGCATAAACTTGACTTTCAAGTTCAGTTGTTCCAAATTCAATTTATCTTTAAACCAATCAATTATCTCTTGTTTTTCGTCCGTTTCAAGTTCCTTTTCAACGGATGGATAAAAGAAAGTGACAATCAATGTGTTTTCACTTTTTTTCACCACAACACTTTTAAGTTGCAATTTGGAATATTTTTCGCCAAATGCAAGTTTAAATTCTTGTTGAAAATTCATGATAATATTTTAATTTATGCCAAACAATTTGTCAAGCATAATTTATACCATATTTTGGAATGTCCGTTTAGAGCACAAAATGAAGAATGTCCACAATTATGACGAACGCAAACAAAATGCAAATGCCGACAAAATGAATGATGTTTTCCACTTTGCGATTTATCGGCTTGCCCCTTATCCATTCAATCAATGTGAACAACACATGCGCGCCATCGAGCGCTGGAAACGGCAAAATGTTGAACACTGCCAAATTCGCTGCAATCAATGGGATGAAGATGAGAATATATGACAGACTTTGCGACGCATATGTTGCCATGGTGGAAATCGTCGTGATTGTTCCGCCAACTTCACTGATTGGAATTTGGAAAGTGATAAGTTGCCACAGGCTCTTTATCACCACCCATGCAAACCCGAACGCCATTTCGAATGAGCGCCCAAGTCCTTCCCAAAAGCCATAGACATACGCCTGCGTGCAAGCGTCTTCATTCGTTCCACTTTCCAAACCCGTAAAAACGCTGATGCTCACCTTTTCGTCGTCATCAATTTCCAGCACGGGATAGATGACAATTTCCAAAATCTCACTTTTGCCATCGCGTTTGACAGTCATTTCAAAAGTATATTTTTCCACACTGTCCAAATCGCCTGTCAGTTCATATTGCTCTTCATAATAATCTTTTGCCAGCGACCTTTGCTCGTTCACCATGGTGACATAATTCCCACCGAAAGCGAAATCAATTTTTTCTCCTTCAATGTGAGTGATGACATCACCCACTTGATACGGATTGGAATAAACTTCGCTAAATCTGACAATTTGTGGCACATCATAGCCGATTGTGCAAAGAAGAATCCAAGAAAAAATGATTGCCGTGATGAAATTTGCGGTCACGCCAGCAACAAAGACAATAATTCTCTTCCATGGTTTTTGGTTGTTGAATGCTTCTGGCGAATTTTCATTTCCGTCTTCGTCTTCGCCATAGAAAGAGCAGTATCCACCCAAAGGAAAGACACGCAAAGAAAACTTTTCACCCGTCTTTTTGCTTGTATGCGAAAAAAGTGGAAACCCAAAGCCGACCGAAAATTCGGTTATTTTAAATTTCAAAATTTTTCCAGCAATATAGTGCCCAAATTCATGGATAAGCACCATAAAAAGCAGAATGACAACCGCAAGCAAAATATACAGAACAATCATAACAAGTCCTTAAAAACTAATCTCGGTCTTTTGTGTCGGTCTTTGGTGAAAATCAAAGTGCAAAAATCCAAAACGCAATCAAAATGTATGGTGCGATATAGATGTAACTGTCAATTCGGTCAAGCATACCCCCATGACCCGGCAAAATTGTTCCGCTGTCCGAAACATCCGCTCTGCGCTTGATGATGCTTTCGAACAGGTCGCCCGCCTGTGCGATGCAAGAGCCAAAAAGCACAATCAGAAGATACGCCCAAATTGGAAAGATTTCAATAAACGGTTGAAAACTTTCAATGCAACCAAAGATGAGATAGATGCAAACTGCAAAAAGCACGCACCAAAGCGTTCCGCCAACTGAACCCGAAATGGTCTTGTTTGGGCTGATTTTTGGGCACAATTTTTTCCCACCAATCAGCGAACCCGTGAGCATGGCAAAGGTGTCGGTTATCATCGGAATCAAAATGGCTGTCAGTATGATGAACACGCTTATGTTTGTGTCAAGGTCCGTCGTTTTTGACAGAGGAAGAATGTTGAAATGATTGATAAACAAGAAGCAAAGGAAAAGGAAGGAAGGATAGATGAAAACTATCGCCGTATGCAATGCTTTTTTCAAAGAAAACTTTGCAACGGATATGTTTTTAATTCCGCGCACAGTGATTTCGTTGAGAGTTCTCTTTCTTCGTATAAGTGACCACAAGAAGAGCAGGCAGGCAACCAAAACAATAAGAGCGATGTCGATAAGCATGCTGTAAAGCACCCACAATTCGTCCGAAAAGACATCAACAAGGTATAATCCCACAAGATTGACCGCCAAAAGAAGTGTTGGGAAAGCCACGGCAACGAATGTGAAGTTATATCGTCCAAATTTTGTCAATAATCTTGACATTTCGTATGCTGCAAAGCAGGCAACTATAACAAAGAACGCGTCAAAAAAGTAGTCACTCACATAGACTTTCAACACAAAGAGCAGTGCCAAAACAATGACAATCGCAACGGATGTAAAAATTCTCTTTTTCATTATTTTATTTTCCTCCAAATCTTCTGTTTCGTTTTGAAAATTCTTCAATCGCCCGCATAAGTTCTTTGCGGTTAAAATCTGGCCAACACACAGGCGTGAAGTAGAGTTCGCTGTATGCTGATTGATAGAGCATAAAGTTCGACAACCTAATCTCGCCACTTGTGCGAATCAAAAGGTCGATGTCGGTTGGGCAATATAAATGTTCTTGCAAACTCTCTTCCGTCACTTTTTCGCCCTTTTTGACCAACTCGTTGACAGCATGAACGATGTCCGCACGCCCGCCATAATTGAGTGCCAAATTGACCACAAGTCCGGTGTTGTTCTCTGTTTCTTTGACCACTTGAACGATAGATTTTTGAAGGTCACTTGGAAATCTTGAAATATCCCCCATGACAACAACTTTTATGTTTTTATTTTTATAGTCTTCTTCATTTTCAACAATCAAATTCTCGACAAGTTCAAAAATATAGTCAATTTCTTTTTGTTCACGCTTCCAATTTTCAGTTGAAAAAGCAAAAAACGAAGCGTATTTAACCCCCTCAATTTTTTCCAAGTCAAGCACAATATTTTTCAGTGCAATCGCGCCCTGTTTATGCCCCAACATTTTGTTCAGCCCGTGCTTTTTTGCCCATCGACGATTTCCGTCCATGATGAAAGCAATGTGCGTTGGAATTGTCAATTCTTTGCTTTTTCTTTTTATAAACATATACCGCCCTTTTCATATTTCATATAGTTCAGTTGTGCAGCAGAATTATAAGGCATCACACCGTCATAATCTCTTCTTCTTTGTTCTCAGAAAGAGTGTCTGCTTTTTCAACATATTTATCAATCAGTTTTTGCACTTCTTTTTCGTCAGCAGAAAACTCGTCTTCAGAAATTTCACCGTCTTTTTTCAGGTCTTTAAGCATGTCAAGTGCGTCACGACGCGCACCGCGCATGGCAACTTTGGTTTCTTCGCAAATCTTTTTGACATTCTTGACAATTTCCCTTCGTCTTTCTTCTGTCAGTTGCGGAAAAACAAGCCTAATCGTCTTTCCATCGTCGGTCGGAGTTATTCCGATATCCGCCTGCGAGATTGCTTTTTCAACATTTTTGAGTTGTGAAGCATCCCAAACACTGATGTTCAAAATTCTTGCCTCAGAAACAGTGATTGTTGCCATTTGAACAATCGGCGTTGGCATGCCGTAATAGTCCACCATAATCTTGTCCAAGATGTGTGGATTTGCCCTGCCCGCTCTGATAACAAGATATTCATTTTGCTGGTGCAAATATGCTTTTTCCAAATCTTCTTTAAGACTTTGAAAAATATCATCAACCATTTCGCTCATAATTTTCTCCTTGTTTTGTCTTTTTCTTCTTACAATAATAGATTGTAGCATACTTTAAAAGCATTTTGCAAACAATTTTGCATAAAAAGAAAAACGACTGAATTTTTATGTCAGTCGTTTTTTTGTCTTATTTTCCTGCCATTTGTTTTGCAACTTCTTCTGCCAAATTGTCCACGCGTTTTTCCAAGCCTTCGCCAAGTTCATAGCGAACAAAACGACGAACTGAAATCTTCTCCCCAATTTTGAGAGTTGCTTCTGTGAGCAAATCTTTGATTGTGAGGTCTGGATTTTTAACAAAATGTTGATTGAGAAGGCAGACATCTTCATAGAATTTCTTAACTCTTCCTTCCACCATTTTTTCAATGATTTTTTCTGGTTTGCCTTCATTCTTAGCCTGAGCGCGAAGAATGTTCTTCTCGTTTTCAAGTTCAGCAGGGTCAACATCTGTTTCGCTGACATATTTTGGATTTGCGGCAGCGATATGCATTGCAATATCCTTAACCAAAGTCACAAAATCTTCACTTTTTGCAACAAAGTCGGTTTCGCAGTTAACTTCCACCAAAACACCAATCTTTCCACCCATGTGGATGTATGATTGAACAAGCCCTTCGCTTGCAATTCTTCCTTGTTTTTTATCAACCGCTTTCAAGCCTCTTTCTCTCAAAAGAACGATGGCTTTTTCAAAATCTCCGTTGGCATCTGTGAGTGCCTTTTTGCATTCCATCATACCAACCCCTGTTTGCGCTCTCAATTTTGCGACATCTTGTGCAGTAAAGTTCATAATAAATCTCCTTTTTCAAATAAATTCATCTCAAATCGAAAAAATTATTCAGCGTCGGTTTTCTTCACAGTTGTTTTTTTCACAGTTTTCTTTGCTGTTGTTTTTTCTTTTTCAACTTTTTTAACTTCTTTGCTCTTCTTTTCTTCTGCTTTTTCTTCTGCCTTAGTTTCAGTTGCTTTTTCTTCTTTCACGCTCTCTTTTTCAGCTTCTTTCTTGGCTGGAGCTTTTTTCTTTGCAGGCTTTCTTGTTTTCTTCTCTTCTTCCCCTGCTTCTGCAAGTTCAACACTTGGTTTTGCTTGTTGCAAAAGACTTTCAAGGTCAACATTTTCTTCTGCCGATTGTTCTTCGTCGTCTTTCTTCATTGACACGCCTTCCCTTGCTTCAATAACGGCATCAGCAAGTGCGCTTGCAATCAATTTCACAGAACGAATGGCATCGTCGTTTCCTGGGATGACAATCGAAACATCGCTTGGGTCGCAGTTTGTGTCGACAAGACTGACAACAGGGATGTTCAAAATCTTTGCTTCATGAACGCAAATTTTTTCATTGCTTGGGTCAACAACAAAGATGACGCCCGGCAATTCTCTCATATCCTTGATTCCGCCAAGATTTTTTTCAAGTTTATCTCTTTCTTGTTTCAAAAGAGCAACTTCCTTCTTTGGCAAAAGGTCGAACTCGCCCACTTTTTCCATTTGGTTGAGTTTGTTAAGTCTTTCGATGCTGTTTCTGATTGTTTTGAAATTGGTTAGTGTTCCACCAAGCCAACGAGTGTTGACATAGAACATTCCGCATCTTTCTGCCTCTTCTTTAACGGCTTCCTGAGCCTGTTTCTTTGTGCCAACAAAGAGCACACTTTTTCCTGTTGCAGCAACATCGCGCACAAAAGCATACGCTTTGTCAACCGCTTCGGATGTAACTTCAAGATTGATGATGTGAATATCATTTCTGGCAGTGAAAATGTATTTCTTCATCTTTGGGTTCCACTTTCTTGTTTGGTGACCGAAGTGAACGCCCGCTTCCAAAAGTTGTTTCATTGAAATAACTGACATAATAATTTAACCTCCTGTTTTTTGTCTTCCTTAGCGCATCGACTTTCAATGGAGCCCAAGTTCTGCCGATTCAAGTGCCGTATTTTTGAAAGGAACGAACTTTGACAAACACTCAGATTCGACTTTGATATTCTTTTTAACAAAAGAGTGTTTGCGTTCAGGCAACAGATATTGAAATACGCCCTAAGTGAATATTTGTCTTCAATGACTTGCTTATTTTATCACATAAAAAACAAAAAATCAAGCATTTTGCGCAAAAAACAAAGTATATCAGCCAATTTTTTTAAGAATGAAAAAATACAAAAATGTCACTCTTGACAAATTTTCTCGCTTGCATTATAATGAATAATGTGAATGAGTTGATAAAAGTGTAATCAAAAATATGAAAACAGGAGATTGAAAAATGAATAAAGAAATATTTGACCAAAAAACCGAGATTTTCAAAGAAGATGTTCCACTGATTGAGCAAACAAAAATTGAAAATCTATACAAGCAATATCTTCAACACAAAGAGAACCTCGACCACAGCATCAAAAAACTGAACAAACTTGCAAATCAATCAAAAGATGACTACTTCCCAGAGTTCTGGCATGCTTTGAACGAAACCCAAGAGATTGAATCAACAACAAAAGACTCTCTCTTGAAATTCTTGCGACAAGGCATAAAAAGTTTGAGAAAAGAAGTCAATATTGTTGAAGATTTTGAAATTGACAAGAATTTTTGCAAGCAAATTTTTGAAAGCACCATCGTTTTTGAGAGTGCTCTTGAATACAAAAAATTTCGTTCAAGCACTTCTCCAAGTCTTACAAGAAAACTTCTTGTAAGATGTGGATTTAAATACAGCGAAAGCGACCTTTCAAAGTTTGAAAAAACTCAGCATTTAACCGAAGATCACAGCAAAAAACTTCACAAAGAGATTGCTCATTATTCTAAAAACAAAGAAGATGATGGATACACCCTGTGAAAAGAATAAAAGAAGGTTTCGCACCTTCTTTTTTATTTGTGATAACTTTTTCCGTTTAAAATTGTGAAAGCGCGATAAATTTGCTCCAAAAGCATGATACGAAAAAGGTTATGTGGGAAAGTCATCTGTGAAAACGAGATTTTTTCATCGCAAGATTTTTTCACCTTGTCACTCACCCCATAACTTCCGCCCACAACAAAAGTTATCGTGGATGTTGTTTGCATAAGATTTTGCAAATGCTTGGCAAATTCTTCGCTGGAATGTTCCTTTGCCCCAATGTCACACAAAATGGAAAAGCCTTTAAGTTGAGGCAAGATTTCTTCCCCTTCCTTTTCCAAAATAAGTGCCGGATTGTCCAAATGATTTTGCTCTTTCAGTTCAACGATATTCACCTTGCAAAAAGCGGACAGTCGTTTGAGATATTCCGCCTGTTCATCCCTAGAAAATTTCTCTTTCAAATTTCCGACGCAAACAATATTGATTGTCATTTTTCATTCTCCAAAAATCAAATTTTATCACTTGCAAAACAGCATAATCACCTAAAAAGTCCCCAAACAAAAGTCATAAAAGTGACGATTGCCGACAACACAAAACAGCCAACAAGCAATATTTTTATTTTCAAATCGACATTCTTCACTTTTGTTTGCTCGCTTTTGTCACTTTCTTTTTTCACTTCTTCCATGTTTTTGCTGACAAACTCCATAAACTCCTTGAAGTCGATGTATACAAAATTTTTTTGAGCGGAATATATGGCATTATTTTGCTGGTTGGCACTTTTGATGTTTTCAATCTGTTTAAAATAATTTTCCCTGACAGCCATGCTTGCAAGTTGTTTTTGGCGTTTTCCAAAGTTATAGTTGAAAGAGTCTTTGATAAGAAAACGCGTGAATTCGCCCGCAACCATAAGAAGCAGACACAAGAAAAGAATGATTATGACAAAGCCCAGAAGATAATTTGACGACAAGAAATTCGATATCCACGAAAAGACACTTCCAATCGCCCAGCCTTTTGCGGAAGCAAAAGACAAAACCACCGAAAGCGCATTGTTCATGAAATGAATGATGATGCAAGGATAAATTGAATCACAACACCAGCAAAGGTAGCCCAAAAACAAACCGATTATACTTGCATAGAAAAACTGTTCGATGTTCAAATGCAAAAGCCCAAACAAAAAGCCCGAAATGATAATGCTCTTTTTTATTCCCATTTGAGAGTTGCCTTTAAGAAGCATTCCTCTGTGGAGCGTTTCTTCGCAAATCGCTGGAAGAACAGCGGTTGAGAGCAAGTTCAACATCAACACCCACCAAGTTGCAGGAAGTCCCCCGCTTGAAGATGATGGAGTGTAGCCAAACAACTGAATTAGACTATTGAAAAAATTTGAAACATAGATGTTCAAGCAAAAAACGACCACGCCCAAAGCGACTGCCACAACAAGCGTTCTCCAAGAAACTTTTTTGAAAGAGAAAAACTTAAAAGTGTCTTTGACAGTCATTTTGTTCATTGTTTTAAACAAGACAAATGGCAACAAAAAAATGATGATAACTTGCGTGATAAAGCTCATGATATATGACGCATAGTCGCCCATAAAAGAAAACACGCCAAAACTTGAACAAATTCTGACAACGATAAAAACAACAAGAACGATGAAATATATTAAATTGGCACTCAAACTTATCTTTTTTGACATTTTTCACAACACCTTTGACAAAAAAACTATTCCCTTAATTAATATACTCTCAACCGAAAACATTTATAACATGCTTATGACAATTAAAATCACTGCCAAAACCATTCCGCAAATCAGCGTCAAAGGAAATTTTCCAACCATAATCGGCTTATTACCCGAAATCTCGCCTTGTTTTTCAACTTCCAATTTTTTCTGTTTTTTGAGATAGAACCAATAAATCACCCACAGAAGTGCAACAGTCGCTACTGCCACCAATATGGCACAAATCCAACCCCACCATTCAACAGAAAAATTCAATGTCGTGCCGTTAACTTCGATGATATAACTCATCACGATTGTTGTGAAATTGTTGAACATATGAATGAGAATTGTATAGAGCAAATTTCCGGTTTTTTCCATGACAAAAGAAAGCAAGCACCCCAAAATGAAAGGATAGATGAACTGCATGATGTTGCCATGCATAAGGGCAAAAAGCAGACCGCACAAAACGATACTGACATTTGGTGAAAACTTTTCTTTCAGCCCATTGAAAATAACTCCACGAAACAGCAATTCTTCACAAATTGCAGGCACAACGCCCAAGACAATCAAGTTCAAAATCAGCCAACCTGCATTGGTCATAGGCAGACTGTAAGAAGTCATTTCCAAGCCCACCCATTCAAAAAAACTGCCAAAACAGCCTTCAATCAACCAAACAAAACCAAGCACGCAAATGATACCCGTCAGAACACAAAGAAGTGCTGTCCAAACATTAGCCTTTTTGAAAGACACACTGGAAGCGGAGTATGAAATTCGACAAACTTTGTGATACGAAAGCCAAATACAGATGAATGTGGCTTGCGTTAAGAGCAGATAAGGAATACTGAACCAAAAATAGTTCTCAAAGAGTTGTTCAAAGACATCCGCCTCTTCGGCGAACTCCACACCCATTTGAGCAACTATGAAAAGGGAAATATACAAGAAAACAAACGCAACAAAGAGCGGAATAACCAAGGCAAGAATATATATCATTCCGCTGTCCTTGATTGTGTAGAAATTGCGCTTGTTTGAAACTTTCAAAAATTCTTTCGTATTCTCCATAACAATAAAGATGATATCATAATTTCAGAAAAAAGACAAACAATCTGCAAAATAAAACAAATTTTTGTCAAACTGCTGGACAAAATGGATGAAATTGATTAAAATATTTTCATCAAGTTGACAAATAATGGCAAATAAAAACACGAAAACAAAAGCCGGAAGTGAAGAACAAGTAAACATATAAAACAAAAGAACAGCAAAACAAATTAAGAAAAAACAAATAAGAAAAAGGAAAAAAGCAAATGAATGATTTTATGGCAGAAGCAATCATTGAAGCAGAAAAAGCACTGAAAAAAGATGAAGTGCCAATCGGCGCTGTGATTGTCAAAGATGGCAAAATAATTGCGCGCGGACATAACATGCGAGAGAAAAAACAAAATGCTCTCATGCATGCCGAAATCATGGCAATAAACAAAGCCTGCAAAAAACTGAAATCTTGGAGATTGGAAAATTGTGAGATGTTTGTCACGCTTGAACCCTGCCCAATGTGTGCGGGAGCAATCGTCAACGCCCGTCTTTCAAAAGTCACCTATGCCTGCGCTGAAAAAACTTCTGGTGACAACTTGTTTGAGCAAATTTTGCAAAGCAATCGACTTAACCACAAATGCGAATTTTGTTTAGACAAAACATACGAAAAAGTGTCAGCAAATCTTCTTTCAGACTTTTTTAAGAGAAAAAGAAAATAAATATTCACAATCAATTTCTGGTGTATTATGCATGCATAATACACCATATTTTGTGGTGGTATGCAACATATTGAACAACAACGCCCCAACAAATTCCCAACAAATCAAACCGAAATTATTTTGAAAAAACTCTCACTGAAACTTTAAAAATGATGTTGTTCAGATAGTCTTCTGGGTCGTCAAGATTGTCCAAAAACTTCAAAAACGCCTTCTTGTTTGAGTTATACATTCTGGTATAAAAATTTGCCATATCAAGTTGGTTTTCTCTCATTATAGCAAGCCCCTCAGACATGGATGTGCGGACTTCTTTTTCAATGGCATCGGAGATATCATCATCAATCACAAAAAGTTCAACATTCTGTTTTGAAGTTCCTGCTTCGGTCTTGATTTCAGACAACACCAAAGAGAGATTCAAATCCAAATAAATCACAGGAATTCCATTCTCAAATTTCACCTTGCGCTTGATTGACCGTCCAACAATATCAAAAGTCATGTCGCCGTTTTCAAACTCGTCGTTTGAAAAATCTTTTATTTCAATCGACCCAGTCTTGAAATCACCACGCAAAAAATTTATCTTTTTCAACTCATCGCCTGACATCTCCAATTTCTTCTTCCCATTCTTAAAGACAATGGTGTCGCCGTTATTGAGAATTTGACCGCTTCCGCTCGACGATCCCGACCCCGAACTTTCCGACGACCCATCAGATGAACCATCCGACGACGACTCTTCCGACGACCCATCACTTGAATTTTCAGATTCTTCTGTGCTTGTTTCAACTTCATTCAAACTGTCCAAAAAAACAGATATCCCTTTTCCATCGTCGTCACTCATGGTCATTTTTGACACAAGCCCAACTCCTGTTGGACCGTATGTCCCCTTGAAAAATGTTTCAAGCGAACTGTCAGTTGCGTAAATATAGTTCAAATTGTAGGATATAAGTTCACTCACTTTGATTGAACTTTCACTGTCCAATTTTTGCGCTTGGTCCAAAAAGTCTTTTGCCGACGAGTCTGTGGCAATAAACTTTGTGCTGGAAGAAAGAGTACTGTTTCGAGTGAGAAAATCAAGAAAATCAGAAACATCTTCATCCAGCAAATCTTCGCTGATGACAACAAACTTGATATGCGACAATCCAACTTCTCTCCCCAAATGTAGCCCCACATAATCTGTCGCCTCAGAAATACTGTTCCCTTTTG
This sequence comes from uncultured Lachnospiraceae bacterium, assembly GCA_964400145.1. GTDB lineage: Bacteria > Bacillota > Clostridia > Christensenellales > UBA1242 > Caccovivens. Next base: position 198,577 of record CAYNTF010000001.1, read on the forward strand.
ACGAAATCATTTTATATCTTTCGGTGAAGGTTTCTTCGGCAACGGGCACAAAAACAAGATAGGAAATCTCATATTCATACTCACTGTCATCCGCCAAATCAATGCCAATAGCAGTGGCGATGGCATATCTGTTCACTTCCGCTGGCTGACTTAGCGCCACCAAACCAAAGAAAAGACACATGATGATAAAAACTATCAACATTGGCGTTTTTATAAGTTGTTTTACATAAAATTTCATCCGCCACTCTCCCTGTGTTTACGCTTCTTGAAAATAAGCGTAATTCCCGCCAAAAGTGGAATTAAAATGTATGGAACAACAATCAAATATGGCAAAACATTCTCTCCGTATATCACCGCCATTTCGAGATTTAAGATAAAAAAGTCGACGATTGTCAGGAAAAGGAAATTGAATGTTAAAAGCGAATAAATTCGGTCGATTTTGTTGAAAATGCCGTCAAATGCGAGCATAAAACCTTTCAAATATATTGCCAACTGAAAATATGTGAAGATGATGATGACAATCATTGACACAATGTCAATTCTTCCAAGCCCGCCATATTCTTTGACATAACTCATAATTTCAAAAATGGCATAGGGATGCAAAAAAGATGTGTCCGCATAGGACAAAATAAAGACAAGTGCCACCCCAACAACCAGCAAACAGGCAAGCGAAACAAGCATAAAAACATATTTCCACTCGCCGTTTTTAACCTTGATTTTGTCCATAGCGACAAACAAGAAGATTATGTCACCAAAGGAAGAGAGATGCTTAAAAGCCGTCAAAGCACATTGAGAGAAGGATGTTGAAAACAAAAGCACGGAAGAATTTATCCCAAACACGCCCACGATGATGCAAAAGATGACGATAATCAGAATGATTGGAAAAAACAGTTGTGCCGTCCGCCCTATTACCCTAAGCCCACAAATTGCCAAGTGATTTATGATTGGAATGAAACAAAAAAGGAACAGAAGATTGGAATAGTCTTTGTATATAACATTTCTGAAAAAAATGTATGAAACATTATAGAGCAGAACCGCCTTGCTTAAGAAGTATACCATAATCAAAATGTATACAACAATCTGCACCACTTTGCCGAATTTATTTCGCAAAATCTCGACAAGACTTTGGCTTGGAAACGCTTTTTTGAATTTATAGAACAAAAAGAGTGCGCCAAGTTCAAGTGCAAAAAGAATGGCAAGCACAAACACCGACTCAAAATGCGCCCTTTCATATAAAAGTGACGGCAAAACCAAAACCTTATTTGCAAAAATAAGGATAAACATAAGTATTCCCGCCTGCCACCCGCTGATTGTCCTGTCAAGCACCTTCATCAGTTCTGTCCTTTTTCTCATTCTTAAATGTTTTCGGTCGACTTTTCATCATATCCACGGGCACTTTAAACACCCCGTCCTTATTATCCGACAAAATAAACGGCGAAAATGGCGCCAAATAAGGTGCACCATAATTTTCAATCGAGTTGGCATAGGCAAGGAAATAAATCATTCCACCAATCAGCCCCAAAAGTCCCAAAGACGCGCCAATCAGAAGAAAAATATATTGAATGATTGTGATTTGCGACCCCTGTTCAGGAATGGTGTATAACGCAATCTTCGCGATTGCAACAACAATCACGGACGGTGGAGAAATAAGCCCTGCTTTGACGCCCGTATCCCCCAAAATCAAAGCGCCAACAACGGAAGTTGCCAGACCTAGATAACTCGGCAGTCGCAAACTGACTTCATACAAAATTTGGAAAAGAAGCGAGATAAACAAAATTTCAATAAACGGTGTGAACGGCACTTGCTGTGTGGAATCTGCAATCGTGATGAGATATTTCAACGGCAAAATGTTGTAATGAAAAAGTTGCAAGGCGATGTAAGTTCCCGGCCCCAATGTTGCCATCAAAATGGCAATAATTCTGATGAAGCGGATAAGTGAAGAGAAAGCGTAATTTGTGTAATAATCATTGCTACTCTGCAAATCTTCAAGAAAGACAAAAGGCATTGTGAGCACAATCGGCGAGTTGTCAACAATCAGCGCCACCCTGCCTTCCAACATCTTTGACGCCACAATATCTGGTTTTTCAGCCATGCCAATCTGCTTCAAAATGGACTCTGGACGATTTGACAGCAACGAAACAAGATAATAAGAGTCAATAACCCCGTCAATTTTGATACTATTCAATTTTTTCTTAATCTCTTTGACAAGTTTTTTGTCGACAATGCCGTCAATATACGAAACAACAACTTTTGTTTTGGTGACAGAGCCAACCGATAAACTCTCAAACACCAACTGCTCACTGTGAAAGCGACGCCTAAGAAGCGAAATGTTGGTTTGATAATCTTCTGTGAACCCTTCACGCGGACCCATAATCACCGCCGAAGTTGGTGGTTCGTCTGGCACACGCGTGCTGTATTTCATGATGTCAACCGCCAAAAATTTGTCGCTGTTTGACAAGAAAACAATCACAGCGCCCTTCAAAATATTCTCCAAAATTTCATTCGGTTGAATTTCAGCAACATCGTTTGTCTGGATTATGCTCTTGGCGATGTCAAAATCAAGTCCGTCTTTAAATTTTCTTATGGGTTCAAAAATAAATTCGGAAAAAATTTGGTTGTCCGTTATGCTTTTGAGATAAACAAACCCCACATCAACACCACTCACAGAGATTTTTCGGCTGGTGAAATCGACCGAATTATGCATTTGCTCTGTGATTTTGTCAATCATTTTTTGAATATCCATAATTTCCCCTTTCCCCTAGTATGAAAAAAATGAAAAAATATATTCAAAAACATTTTCTTCCGATTTCTTGGTTGAAACTAACAAAAAAATATCAAAAAATGAATGTTAAAACCAACAAATTAACCGAAAAATAAACAAATTGACTGAAAATCAACAAAAAAAACACTTCAACTTGAAGTTAAAGTGTTAATATTGATTTTCGTTCAACTTTTGAGCGCTTTTTAACTTTTTTTCGACAATTTTTCCATCACAAAAGTTCAAACAACTTTTCTTTATACTCTTCTTCGGTTATCGTTCCGTTGTCACGCAATCTTTTCAACTCTTCAATCTTTTCAACCTTTTCCGCATAGGCTTTCTCGGACAAAATTGTTTCTTTATCTTGCACTTTTTGTTCTCGTCGAAGTTCGCTTGGGCGGTTCATGACAATGATATCTGGAATGAACAACGAAATAAACAAAAGCACCCAAGTCAAGAATTTTCCACAAAAGATGACAATGATAAAACCTGCAATATAGCACCCTTGTGTTCTGCGAAAATATTTGCCCTTACTGCGAATGGAATACATCAGCAAAATGCTTCCCACAAGACCAATCGCGAAAATAAACACACCTGAAACAATGTCTGTGCCATATCCAAAAAGAAGATAGAGCACATAAAAAAGTGCATAATTGTTTTCAATGATGCTCGGATTTACACCCGAGATGATTGAGATAATCAAATTTATCGTCACGGCAATGATATTGATGATTGACGAAGCCAAAATTAGATTTCTTTTTGTGTTATTCATTCCCACGCCCCCTTGCGTTCTTTCTTTTTATTGTTTTCACAAATCATTTTTTTACAATTTGTTTTTTATAAATTGTCACAATTTGTAAGTTTTGGAACAAACTCTCGTGTTTTTCGACTTTCAGTATTCAATATGATATCACTAAATGGAAATATTTGTCAAATTGTTTGGAAAAAAAACTAAAAATATTCTAAAATATTTCATGAAGAGTGAAAAAATAAAAAAATGTTGGCGAAGGAGTTGCATTATGCGCGTTGAAAAAAGAACCATTGTCATAACAGGTGCGTCAAGCGGACTTGGAAAAGGGCTCAAAGAAAAATTTGAAAATCTTGGCGATGTTGTCATCGACATTTCTCTCAGTGGTCAAGACTACGCCGTGGATGTTTCCAACCACAAAAAACTTAAAGACGCCTTTGATGATATATATTTGAATTACGGCGAAATTGATATGCTCATCACTTGCGCAGGATATGGCTTAAGCGGAGCGATTGAACTTCTCAGCGAAAAAGACACCCAAAAACAGTTTGAAGTCAACTTTTTTGGCACAGCAAACGCCTGCAAATATGCCATTCCTATGATGAAAAAACGAGCTAAAATTGTTGTGATTGCATCAGCAACTTCCCTTTTTCCACTGCCTTACAAAGCGTATTATTGTGCAAGCAAATCTGCGGTGGACAGTTTTGCACACAGTTTGCGTATGGAATTAAGTCGCACTGACATTCAAGTGACATCAATCTGCCCAGGAGATGTCAAGACCAACTTTTCCAACAATCGTGTGAAAAATTATGACACCAACGAGCGTTACGGCAACTCAATCGAAATTTCCACAAAACCGACAGAAAAATCAGAAAATCGACGCATGAGCGCGGAATACGCCATCAAAAAAATCTATCAAATTTGCGAGAAGAAAAATTTGAAAACACGCTATATCATCGGCAAACAATACAAATTTTTTAATGTTTGCCGAAAAATTTTCACGGACAATTTTATCACAAAGGTCTTGACCAAAAAATTCTATAAAACAAAATAAATTTGGTCAAAACAGCAGTCTAATTCCGCCAGCAAGCATAACAAGTGCAAAAATCACACGCACAGCCTTTGACGGCAGAAATTTCAGAGCAAATGAGCCAACAATTCCCCCAACAAGCACGCCCGCACCGACAGTGAAAAGCGGAACGGACTCAATATTTCCGTTCAAACAATAAATCACCGCGCTTACAAAAGAAATTGGAAGAATAACCGCGATTGCTGTCGCATGAGAATATTTGTTTGGCAAATGCAGAACCTTTTCAAGTAAGGGAACGCATATCATGCCACCACCCCCACCAAAGAAGCCGTTTAAGAACCCAATCACCGCCCCGCAAATCGCCAAAATCAACTTTTTTCTTGCGGATAATTTTTCTTCCTTGACATTTTTGCCCACATCAAACTCAAATTTTTCCACTTTTAACTCCTTTCTCCCATATTTTCCCGTATTATAATAAAAATATTATAAATAAAAGTGGTAAAATTATCAGAATTTGTTTGATATTTCCTTTCAGATGTGATATAATGTGTCAGTTAAGTTACAAAATTAAAGGTGCTATATGGAAAAAATAAGAAACTACAAAAACAGAATCATTTTATTGCTTTTGGCGATAATCCTCCCGCTTTCCACTTGCGGAATGCTTTATTCCTTGATAAATTTCTCAAGAACTTATGGTGATGACACCACAAGTTCATATCACACAAGTTATATGGAAGAAGTCAGCATGACTAACAACAGTTTTGATTCCAGCAGTTCAACATATTCTTTGTCCACCTCTCTTTCTGGCTGGACAGGTCAAGTGAGCGACAAAAAGACAACTGCGGGAATAATCAATGTTGGAACAACATTCCAAACATACATGTCCAGCACATACTATCTTTCATCAAACCCACAAGCCAACGGTTCAGACAATCACATTTTGATGATAAACTCCCGCACAAGTTCTGATGAAGAGTATACCCCTGCACACCAAGGTTACAAATCAAGCGACATAACCCTTGAAGCAAACTCATACTACTCCTTTGAAGTTTCTTTCAAGAGCGACACCAACTACGCTTCTTTGACCGACTATGAATATGCAGGAGCTTTAAGCAGTGAAGTCACAATTTCGCAATCATATTTCAACGGAAGCAGTTCCACAGAAGTTATTGGTTTTGGAACTGACGATAATGAAGTTTACATCATTTTCTCATACAACAGCCATTCATACTATTTGCGCAAGCAACTTCAATCAACTCCTGCCAAAACCTTCAACATTACAGATCTTACCCTTGATGAAGGCGCAGAAACACCAGAATATTACGCCGAAAATGTCACTATTTTCTATGATGACGGCGAATATATCGGCGTTGTGATTGATGATGTTGGCTATTTCATCAGTTACGAAGATATCGAAATCGTTGAAGAGACAGAAGATGAAACAACCACAACTTCAATCAACATAAAAGATGGAGCGAAGGGATATCTCTGCGAAAACATCACATATAACCCAAGTTCTTCAAACTACACAGTCTCAATCGACACTCCTTATTATAACAAAGTGACAACCTACACCCCAATGTCCGCTTCATCCTATGGTTCAATCTATCTCACACAGGACGACGAAGTCATTGCAGAATTCACACAAGTGCAATCAAAAAATTGGGTGACCTTCTATATCTTTGTTGCCACAGGAGATGAAGAAGTCACAGTCAATCTTGAATTGTGGCTTGGTTCAGAAGACACAACAGTAAGCGGAGTTGTGTTCTACGACGAATGTCACATCTTCCAATACAGCGAAAACGCTTTCTGGACAACATATCAAACATATTATGACTTTGACTATACCCAAGAATATGTTTCAACTGACAGTAATGGAACTTCAACTTCAATCGAAACCGTAACGACAAACTGCACAACATTTGTTGATTTGAGAGATGAGAAATATTTGATTGATGTTTCAGACCTCAACTTCGACTTTGAAAGCGGAGTATATAACAACGATGTATCTTCGCTTTACGCTTGGACAAAGGACGAAAACAGCACAGGAAATGCCCGCGTTTTCGATGTTAGCTCACCTTCATACTTCAAAACTTTGACAGGCTATTCCTTCGTTGGCTCAATGATGACCTGTGAAGTGGAATTGGACGAAAATAACAAAGTTCAATCGCTCAGCGAAAACACATATGTCCTTGCTCTTTGGGCAGACGATGAATATATCAAAGTGACAAGTGGTGATATAAATATTGGTTCAAACGAAATCTACAAAATCACGGTATACTACAAAATCTCCGAACTTGACGGCAACATTTATATGTTCGTTGAAGAAAACGATTATGTGCTTGAAAAATACAATCTAAGCGACTACACCCTGACAGAAGAAACTGCAAGCAGTGCCGTAACCGAAAATGGCGATGACGAATTTATAAACAACTATGGCACCATTGAGTTCTATGTGAAAGGAAGCGCACTCTACGACTCTTCATTCAACATCTCTCTTGGGCTTGGCTCTTCCAGCGAAACTGCCACAGGTTGCGTGGTGTTTGACAATATCACCATTGAAAAAGCATCCACAGAAGACTATTCGTCAGCAACAAACGCGGTTGAGCTTGGAACAATCTCTTCCACCCCTTCAATCACAAACGGAAACTTTAACAGCGTGACAATAACTGCCGACAGCACCGCGCCATACTCCCCTGATAATTGGACAATCACAGGAAGTGACACAACTTATGGTGGCGTGATAAACACCGATGCTGACAAATATGCAGAATATCAAGCACTCCGAGAAGAATATTCAACCACAAGTTTGGATAACCCATATTTTTGGGCATATCAAACCAACCCGGGAAGCCCAAATTCCGCAAACAACGATGAAGTGCCAGACAATGTGCTTATGTTGGCAAACATGAAAAGTAATTCTTGGCAGAATGTGATATCAGACAGTTTTGCGTTGACAGCAGACACAGCATACAAACTCAGTTTCAGTTACAAAACTTCTGGAATATCAACATCTTTCACTGTTTCAATTTATTATGGCGACAGTGATAGCAGTTTTGTATTGTTCACATCTGACGCCCTTTCAACAAGCAACCGTTGGGAAACTTACGACATTTATATTCAATCATTCTCTGGCGAAAGCAACATCTATATCAGAATCGACTTCGGAACAGAAGATGATGGCACAAGCGGATTTGCGTATTTCGACAATTTCAAACTTGAAAGCGATGTCACCATTCCAGACGACACAGAAGGCGAAAACACAGCGCTTATCGACATGAGTGACTTCTTCTTGAACATTCCTTCAAACTCCATTTCTGGCGATTTGACCAACTCATCAAGCCCTGCATACTCCGCATCAATCTCCACAGGCAGTTCATCTATGATGAGTGGCGGAATTGTCAGCAGTGAGAAGTTTGGCGAAAACAGCCAATTCAAGATTGACTCCGATGAAAGCACCAATGTTTTCTTCATTCAATCGCAAGGCGAAGGCTCATACATCTTGCAATCAAATTTCAGTATTGATTTGGAAGCAGAAACATACTATGTACTTTCGTTCAAATTGAAAACATATTTTGACACATCAAATCTTGACCCAGAAAAAACATATTCATACGGCGCAACCATTGGCTTGACAGGTTTTGATTATGCAACAGGATTGATTTCCAACGACGAATACACCACCTACAAGATATACTTCTATGCAAGTGAAGAAACTTCTGCAAATCTATACATCGCCCTCATCTGCGATGCCGCCGAAACAAAAGGTTCAATGGTTGTATATGACTTCAATCTTGAAACTGTGGAATCAGACGACTACACCAGCGCCCTTTCAATTTCCACAACAACAGATTATGACATCAACAGTGAAGACGGAAAGGTGTTTGTCGCCTCAGCCGACGAAACAGTTGAAGAAGACACATCTGATGACGACGAAACAGATGATGACGATGACACAGAAAATGTTGCTTGGTTATACATCCCATCAATCATCTTTGGACTTGCCATTGTGATTGCAGTTATTGGGTTCTTCATGAGAAAAATCAAAATCAAGAAAATTGAACTCAAACGCAAAGAAGAGTATGATCGCAAGACAAGTTTGAATGTTGAAGCAATCAAACTCAAAGCAAGACAAGTTCAAGAAGAAGAAATCAAAGCAGTTGAACAAACTCGCGAGAAGTTCCAAAAAGAACTTGAAAGCCTTGAAAAAGAGCACAAACAAAAAATCCTTTCACTTCGTGAAACAGAAAATGGCAAAGTTTCAAAAGCAACCGACAAAGAGTTCAAGTTATTCGCCCAAAAACGAACAGTCATAGCCGAAAGAATTGAAACTTTGAACAAACAAATCGAAGAAATCAAGACCCCTGAATATATGCTCAATCTTGAAAGAAAAGTCTATGCTCAGGAAGAAATGAAGCGTCGTGAACTTGAAAAATACTCCAAAAAGAGAAACAAAGAAATCGACAAAAACAATGAAACCAAGAGCGATAAATAGATGACAGAACCCCAATCAAAAGGTGAAACAAGATAATTCAGGTCAAAAAAGCAAATCAACCATCCTTTGGAAAAGATTTGCCAAACAAAAAAAGATGTCAAACAAGACATCTTTTTTTTACGCTATTTTCGCGCAGTCAATTTTTGCACTCTCAAATCTTTCCCAAATCTTTTTGTGCCGACAGTCAATCCCCTTAGGCAAACGCTCACCTTTTTAAATAAAATTTCACATCAAGCACAGAAAAAATTCCTAGAAATCGTCATCATCGTCTTCTTCTGGTTCTTCGTCATCGTCAAGGTCATCATAGTCATCGTCAAGGTCATCATAGTCGTCATCAAAATCGTCATCATCAAGGTCATCAACATCCAAATCTTCGTCGTCTAAGTCCTCATCGTCAATCTTATCGTCAAAACCAATGCTGGTGTCCAAATCATCGTCACCAATAAGTTGGTCATCAAAATCGTCAGTCACCGTTGCCATATCGCCCGTTTCTTCGTCGTCATAAATCGTTTCTTCCTCGTCACGATTGAGATATTCTTCCCAATCGGTGTCGTCGTCAACATCACTCGATTGGTGTTCTTTCAAACAAGTTGCGCACATAATCTCGTCAGGCTGGATGTAGTTCGTTTTGCAAATTGGGCAAAGTTCCAAATCCAAATCGTCAATAAACTCATCCTTTTTCGCAGAAAGTTCCGCCTTGCACACACTGCAAAGTTTTTCCTTTTTCTCGATGTAATTAAGTTCACATCTTGGACATCTAACATAAACAGTTTTTTTCATAATTTTCTCCTTACTTATCGTATTCTACATTGAATATAATTTAAAGTCAAACAATTTTTGCTATTTTTTCAAATTTTTTATTAAATTATCTTCTGCTTGTGACAATCTTATATACTTAGGAACAAGATTTTCTCTTTTAACAAAGCAATTCTCGCTTTCTTTTAATCGCGCAAATCCCAAAAGGTCGGCACTTGAAATTTCAATTTCGTGCAAATTCTCCCCCGTCAAATCACCCTTTAAAACAAACTTTTTCTGCGAAATTTTGTCAAACTCACACTTATCTATCATTCTCTCGTCTTTCAATTTTATTCCATTTGCATCAAAATATGCAACAAAATACAAATTGGACAGCGCATTCAAAACACAAACAAAATTTTCGGAGTTCAACTTTCTCTTGCAAACAATATATGCCATAAGTTCCAACGATGATAAAGGAAGAAATTTCATGTCCCCCATAACGCACCCCAACGCCTTTCCTATTGCCGTTCCGATGCGAAGCCCTGTGAAAGACCCCGGACCTGTCACCACAGCCAAAGTGTCAATCTCTGTGATTTCAACGCCTGCCTGCTGACACATTTGGTCAATCGTTTTCAAAATATTTTCGGAATGTTTGCACTCTGCGTCCAAATCTTTAAAAACCCTTTGCCCATCAATATTTTCAAAGGCGAGATTTGCCGTCATAAAAGCAGTGTTGATTGCAAGTATCGATTTCTTTGCCGATTCGTTAGTTGTCCTTCCCGATTTTTTATTTACTGAATTTGCTTTAACGCTTGCACCATCCTTCAACTTTTCCAATATTTCATCAGACTTTTTCATCATAACTCCTTTCGTAATAACCCCTTGCGAAGTTGATAACTGTTTCAAGGAAAACTTTTATTTTTTTAATCAAGTTTTTTGCCTTCCATAATCAAAAAAATTCTTTCTGTCGGAGATTTTTTTGTTATGTCCACAATATAATCCGCTTCATTAATCAAGCCTTCAACATTTTCCGCCCATTCAACAAAAACAATACCATCCAAACGACTTTTATCGAAATATTCGTCAAACCCACAGTCACGCGCTTCTTCCGCGGAGGAAAGTCGATACATGTCAAAGTGATAGATTGGCACATCGCCATGATAGACATTTAAAAGTGTGAAGGTCGGGCTTGTGACAAGGTCTGAACAACCCAAATTTTCCGCTATAAATTTCACAAATGTTGTCTTGCCACTGCCCAAATCGCCAGAAAGCAGAACAATCGTTGGAACTTTCAAGATTTCCGCAAACGCTTTGGCGATATTTTTGGTCTGTTCAATGCTGGATGCTTCCATTTTAATTTTCATTTTTGTTCTCCTTTTGCCTTTCTTTATGTTTTTGGCAAAATCGCATGAAAAGTATGCCCAAAACGCAAATTATCGCTGAAATCACCACCCCTGCAATGACATCGGTGAGATAATGTTTGCCCAAATACATTCGCGACAAACAAACAAGCCCAACATAGAGCGACAAGCACACCACCACACCCACGCGCGCTTTTGGCGACTTGAAAAACTGAAAAAGGAAATACCCCAAAAAGATGGCAATCGCGGTTGCACAAGCGGCATGTCCACTTGGAAAACTATACCCCGTTGTTGTGTCGCCCAAATTTAAGATTGTGTCCGTTGCGTTGAACGGTCGAACACGCGCCACCAAGCCTTTGATTATCCTGACAATCAAAAAAACAAAGCCATATGTGAAAAGATACCAAAAACAAAGTTTTGGACGAAAGCGAAAAAAAAGTATGCAAAGAGCGACAACGCCCAAAACACTTCCAATCCAAGAAATCACTTGAAAAGCGACATCAAAAAATTGGTTTCTTCCCGATTGTAAAAATTCAATAATTTTAATTTCAAAGTCCACGAGAATATTTTACCAAATTATGACAAATAAAACAAATAATTTGCGTATTTTAACATTTTTCAACTTCTTTTTCTGTATTAAAATCTCTTTATGTTTTGATTTTTATACTTTTTTCGCTTTGTCTAAAATGAAATTTGAAAAACAATCAACAATTAAAAATTTAAAAATAGATAATAAATCATTAAGAATATAAAAAAATGAAATATAAAAATATAAAAAAACAATGTAAAATTACATTGTCATTTTTGCTTAATATTTTTTCACACTAACGCTGACACCATCTTCAAAATCATAAATCTTTGTTTCAAAATTTGCATCCGCTTGCAAATCGGTTAAAAATTTTCTTAAATGTTCGACAATAGAACGATGTTTGTGTTTGACTTTCCCATCACCATTCACAAGTCCATAGAAAAGCACATCGTCACAGACCAACACTCCCCCACAATTCAACATTTGCTTCAAGTATGGCAAATATTTGTGATATTGCCCCTTTGGTCCATCCAAAAAAATCAAATCAAACTGTTTAAATGGAAAAGGAAATTTTTTATTTTCATCCAAACTTGCATTCGCGTTTAAGAAATCTTCATATTTAACCCTTTTTCCCGCAAAATTTTCCACAGAAATCTCTTTGCTGACACCACTCTCTGCCACGCTTTCAATATTCTCAACGCACAATTTCAAGAAGTCGAAAGCATCACAACAAATCAATTCCACTCTGCCTTTATACTCCGCCAAATTTTTGCATGCGTCAGAAAAATTCTGTTCGTCCTTTTCCAGCGTAACAACATGCGCGGACGGACAACTCTCCAACATCAAAACTGAAGAATAGCCCAAATATGTGCCAATCTCCAAAATGCTCGTTGGCTTAAATTTTTGCAAAATCTCACGCAAAAGAGTTTCCGTCTTTGGACGAATTATTGGATTATATTCGTGTTTTTCAAAACCGACAAAATCTTCTTTTCTTTTCATACAACATCATGAACTGCAATCAGTCCAGCATAACAATAGTCAAAATCATAGGTCTGCGTTTTGTTCTTCGGAAAATGAAGTTTGAAACATTTCTCTTCACCGAATTTCTTATAACAGCAGGGTCGCAACCACGCAAATCTTGCTCTTTCAAAGAAGCAATAATCATATTTCTGGTGTCTTGCACAAATGCTTCCGCCTCGTCTTGATAAACAACCCCTCTTGTGATGATGAACGGGTCGCCAACAACATCGCCAGAAACATTGTTTATCGTCATAACAACAACACAAATACCGTCTTCCGAAAGTTGTTTTCTCTCTCTAAGCACATTGCTGTCCATGTCGCCAATGCCATAGCCGTCAATCAGTCTTTGACCAGCGATTGTGAACCCAACTTTCTTTATGCTATTTTGCGTCATTTCAATTTGTGCGCCGAGTGTTGGAAGAAGAATATTTCGCTCGTCCATACCCAGCGTCATGGCAAGTTGTTTATGCATCTTCAAATGTCTATACTCACCGTGAACAGGGATGAAAAACTTTGGCTTAACAAGCGAATGTATGGTTTTGATTTCTTCTTGGCACGCGTGCCCAGAAGCGTGAACTTCGGACAACTCGTCATAGATGACATCCGCACCCTTTTGGAAAAGCGAGTTGATGACATTATAGACACTCTTCTCGTTCCCTGGAATTGGCGAAGAAGAGAAAATAATCAAGTCGTTTTCACCAATTTTGATTTTCTTGAACTCTCCCATAGCCATTCTGGAAAGTGCGGAAAGTGGCTCGCCTTGACTTCCTGTTGTCACAATGACAAGTTCCTTGTCGGCATATTTATCAATCTTGTCAATATCAACCAAATTTTCGCGATTGAAAGTGATTTCCCCAATTTTCAAGCCAACATCGGCAATATTTATCATACTGCGACCTGTGAAAGCAACCTTCCTGCCATATTTTTCTGCTATATTCAATATTTGTTGAAGTCTGTGAATGTTTGAAGCAAAAGTTGCCACAAAAATACGATTCTCAGGGTGATTTTTAAAGATTTCATCAAGTGTTCTGCCAACGCTTTTTTCGCTGATGGAATAACCTTTTCGGCAAACATTTGTGCTTTCACACATCAAAAGTGTGACACCTTTCTTTCCAAGTTCGCCAAATCGTTGAAGGTCAGTCATAACGCCGTCGATTGGCTCAAAATCAATTTTGAAGTCACCTGTGTGCACAACATTTCCTGCTGGCGTTGTTATACAAAGCGCCAAAGAACCAGCAATAGAGTGCGAAACTTTGATAAATTCCACAGCAAAACTGCCAATTTTAAGGACATTCTTTGGCTTGACAGTCACCGCCTTAAATTTCACTTTTGGATGTTCCTTCATTTTGTTTTCAACAAGCGCCAAAGTCAATCTTGAACCATAAATCGGCGCATGAATTTCGGACAAAACAAAAGGAAGCGCACCGATGTGGTCCTCGTGTCCGTGCGTCAAAATGATTGCCTTGATTTTGTCTTTATTGTTTTTCAAATATGTTATGTCAGGAATGACAACATCAATTCCTGGCAAGTCATCGCCCGGAAAAGTCAACCCTGCATCAACAACGATAATTTCGTTGTTATATTCAAAAGCGGTCATATTTTTTCCAATTTCACCCACACCGCCCAAGAAGGTGATTTTAAGTTTGTTTGTCATTTAATTCTCCTTTTAAAATAATATGTAAGCGTGCAAAAGCACAATCTTCGAAAAAAATCAACACAACCGAAACCTTGAACAGCAAAAACGCAGTTCAACTTGCCCCCAAATTGTCCCAGAAATCAAAAACTTTTATTCATCATAAGTTTCAGATTGTTAAAGCAAGATTTTTGCAAATCTCACAAAATATACACTGTTTTGTTTATATTGTCCACTTCTTCCAATTTTTTTGGAGTGAGAATGTTGTCATTGTTATAATAAAATCTCATACCCTGACTGAAAAAGAACATCACCATGTCGTATACACGCAGAAGAACGGAAAGAAGTGGCACAAGCACAATCATGGTGTAGATGCCAAAAATCATGATAAGAAGCCAGAAAAGGAAGAAGTATATCATTGTTGTGCCAAAAGTTGCCCAAAAGTGACGCTTGACCGCTTTGACACCTTTGCGATATGCGGAAAAGATGTTGCAGTTGAAAACGATTGACGCTGGAAGCCACCCCAACACAAACATTTCATAGAATGTGAAAAGCAAAACAAAAATCAAAAACAGCACAATAGGAACAAAATAGTTGACAAAAGTTTCGTTTGTTATTGTTCCAACTCCATACACCGCCCCCACAGCAACAACAAAGAAAAGAAGGTTAAAGAGCGTCTTTAAAGATGCAAACGCAAGTGCTTTTTTAAGACCTCTCATCATAGCGCTGAAAAACCCGATTTTGTTTTTGCTTGTCATGTAAGAGTATAACATCTCGCAAAATGTATACTTTCCAACATTAATGAAGAACGGCAAAAAAACGAAAATGACAATCAGTCCATACAGAGCAAGTCCACCATTGTTTTCAAAAGCGGAAAACATGGCATTGAAAGTGGAATTTATAAAGTTATAAATTCCAACGCTCCACGACCCCATAGCGCCCGAAAAAGAATCAGAAGTTTGTGCATCGTGGAAAACTGAGAAAATCAAATCTTCAAATGCCATAAAGACCGGAACAAGCAGGGCAAGACAAACACCCCAAACCACGATGTAATAAAGAAACAGTTTGAGACCTTTAACCCAATTTGAACCAAAAAGTTTTAAAGAATATAAAAACATCATAAAAGCAAAACCTTAGTTATATTGTAACACAAAGAAAGAAAAAATCAAACAAAAACAGGCACAATATAATTTTTTTTATATTTCGCAATTTCCCGCGCTGATTTAACCATTAATCGATTTGAAATTCAATATCTTATATTTGTCTACGCCCTGTTATATATTTCGCTATTTACATCTTACATTTCAAATATCACACATACATACCAAAACTTAATTTTTCAAGATTAAACTTTCCAAAATTTTTAAACCCTAAAAACTTGGCATACTTCAAATAATAAATGTAAAAAGATGCATCACACTTTTATATTTTTATGTCAACAATTTTGTAACTTGCCACACCACCAGGAGTTTGAACAGAAATCAACTCGCCTTTCTTATGTCCCAAAAGTGCTTTTCCAACAGGTGAAACATTGCTTATGATTCCTTTGCGAGGGTCGCTTTCAGAAGAGCCTGTGATGAGATATTCCACTTCTTCGTCAAAATCTTCGTCATACAACTTAACTTTGCAACCCACATTAACAACTCCGTCATCGAGTTTTTTCTTGTCAATCACTTCTGCGTTCAGAAGGATGTCTTCCAACTCAGCGATTTGCGCTTCAAGTTGTGCCTGCTCATCTTTTGCAGCGTCGTATTCCGAATTTTCTGACAAGTCACCATATTCTCTTGCAACGCCAATTCGCTTCACAACTTCTGGTCTTTTCACAGTTTTCAACTCATTCAACTTTTCTTCAAGTTGTGCTTTTCCTTCTGGTGTTAAGTAGTGTTTTTCCATGATAAATTCTCCTTTTAGTCTAAAAATAATTCAAAAAAAATCGACCGGTTAGGTCCACCCATTTTTATATAATCCATTTGTGGATATTTTATACATGTTGACCAACATTTTCTGCACTTGTCAATCGAACATTTACCTGTGTATTATATTCATTTTTTCAAAAAAAGTCAACTAAATTTAAAAAATTTTTATTTTTTGTTAATTTTTTTAACTTTCCATTCTTATTTTTTCAACTTTTTGAAATCAATACTTATTAAAAATTTTCTTATACAACCTTGTTTTTTGATTATCATTTTGACTTTTTATAATAAATTTTCAATTTTTCAAAATAATAACTCAAAGGAGTTTGTATGTTAACTTTCATTGCTTTCCTTTTGACAATCGCCGGCTGTGTGAATTGGCTTATGATTGGCATGTTGCAATATGATTTTATTGCTGGAATTTTTGGCTGGCAAGCAAGCATTTTTTCAAGAATTATCTATATACTTTTTGGCGCTGGGGCAATTTATGTTGTCATTCGAATTATTGTCGGAAAAGGAAGTTTCAGAATTTGGGAAAAGAAGAAATCAAAAAATGATGCACATACATCTCAAAAAGCAAGCGCTGTCGAAGCAAGCGAAGAACTTATGCCAACTGCTCCAAAAAAGAATAGAAAGTGGTGGCAATTTTGGAAGAAAAAAGATAAAAAAGTTACTTCGCCAAGCACCCCACCAGAGAAAATTGAAGTCAACATACAAAACACCACTCCAACGGAACTTATCGGGCAACTTCCCCCTGACACGCAAGGAATTGAACAGCAAGCCAAAGCCGAGCAAAACATTTCACAAGACAATTTATTGGATGAACATTTAACAACAAAGTAGCCAATTTTGTTGTTTTTTTTCAAAAAATGTTGTATCATTTTCATATAATTATCTGCATCAAAATGTCGACAATTATGTTGTGTTGAAAATAAAAAAATACAAAATGGATACACAACAAAAAAAACAAAAAAATTAAGAAAAATGCAAAAAAATAAGAAAATTTGCAAAAAAACACGAAAAAAACGCAAAAAAGGAGAAAAATATGGTCACATTAGTCATTCTTGATGGTTTTGGAGAAAGGAAGGAAAAATACGGAAATGCCATCAAAAGCCAAGGAACACCCAACCTTGACAAACTCAAAAAGATGTATCCCCACACTCTGATTGAAGCGAGCGGAGAAGCCGTTGGCTTGCCAAAAGGCATCATGGGGAATTCAGAAGTTGGGCATCTCACCCTTGGAAGTGGACGAGTGATTTTGCAAGATTTACAACTCATCAACAGCGAAATTGAGAGTGGCAAATTTTTTGAAAACCCTGCCCTAATCAAAGCCATGACCCACGCAGAAAAGAACAAATCAAATCTACACATCATGGGCTTGTTATCCAACGGTGGAGTTCACTCTGAAATTGACCATTTGTTCGCGATACTTGACTTCGCCAAAAACTTTGACATAAAGAACATATATATCCATGCCATTCTTGACGGACGCGACACAGGAATTCAGGACGGCAAAAAGTTTATAAAACAAACGGAAGAGAAAATTGCAGGAACAAACGCTCGCATTGGCACAGTGATTGGGCGCGTCTACGCAATGGACAGAGAAAAGCGCTGGGAACGAGTGGAAAAGGCATACAAAATGCTTGTTGAAGGAGTTGGCACAAAAATGAACTCCGCCGAAGAAGCAGTGCTTTCAAGTTATGAAAACGGCGTGAATGACGAATATTTGGACGCATATATCATCGACGAAAACTCTCGCATTCAAGACAACGACAGTTTCATTTTCTTCAACTATCGCTCCGACAGAGCAAGAGAAATCACCTTTGCATTAACCGACAAAAACTTCAAAGAATTTAAGACGAAAGAATTTAAAAATTTTCTTTTCACCCCGATGACAGAATACTCCGACGAACTTTCACATCTCAACACCATATATCCACCAAAAGTTGTGGAAGACAACTTGGCGTGCGTCCTTTCGCAAAACGGCAAAACACAATTTCATATCGCAGAAACAACAAAATATGCGCATGTCACCTTCTTCTTCAACGGCGGAATTGAAGAAGCATACACCGGCGAAGACAGGCAACTGATTGACAGCATAAATGTGCAAGATTTTTCAACATATCCAAAAATGCGGGCATTGGAAATCACGCAGAGCGTTTTGGACGCCATCGCGTCGCAGAAATATGATTTCATTTTGGTGAACTATTCCAACCCAGACATGCTTGGGCATACAGGCAATTTCAACGCCACCAAAGAAGCGATTGAATGCGTGGAAAAGCAAGCCTACGCCGTGGCGCTTGCCACACTCATGGTTGGTGGAGAATGTATCATCACCGCCGACCATGGCAACGCGGAAGAAATGTTCGACCGTGACGGCAACAAAATCACCACACACACCACCAATCCTGTGCCTGTGATTTTGGTCAGCGAAAAGAACAAAAATGTCAAACTCAAAAAAGGAAAATCTCTCACGGCGATTGCCCCAACTGTGCTGAAACTTATGAAAATTGAAGTTCCAGAAACCTATGACAGTCCCCTATTTTGATTTTTTCACGCAAGTTCAAAAATTTTACAAAAATTTTTAATGAAAAAGTAAGTTGCTTTGGTCAACCAATTTTAAAACTAGCAGAATTTTATAAAAAGAAAAGAGTATAAATTAAGTCTTGTCTTAAAATATACTCTTTTTTATTTTTTAATTTTTTCTGATTTTTGCGCTAAAATGAGAAAAATTTGTTGTTTTTTTGGTGATTTTTGGGCAAATTGGAGCAATTTTTGGCAATTTTGGGCTGATTTTGGCAAAAATAAGCAAGATTTTTAAAAATTTTTCTGAAAATTTTTAAAAACGCTTGCGTTCCCCCCCCCGCATGATATAATGTCACTGAGTTTGGAAAAAACTTAAAAAGCCAAAAGAAAAAATTTAAAAAGGAGGTTATTAAAAAATGGCTGAAAATGAAACAAACAAAAAGAAAAAGGTGGCGATTATCACGGCGTCAGTTGTGGCAGTGGTGACAGTTCTGTTTCTGGCGATTTTTCTTCCAATCTATCTCACTCAAAAATCAAGCGAAACGGAAACTGTTGAATCAAACTTGCCAAGTGGGCAAACTTTGAACATGTTGATGAAACAAAATGATGACTACACGGCAGAAAACTCCACAATCACAAGAATTGTCTTTGACTACTATGACAAAGACGAAAGTGGTGAATATACACAAACCGAGGATGGCAACTATACCTACACCGAAAACGGAGTGAATGTTTTGGAAGGGCAAACAGCGGAGTCATACACTTGGAACAAAACACAAATTGACCTGTATAGAATTTCTGACGGTGACAAGACAACAATCTATTTTCTTTCAACCGAGAATATTATTGCAAATTCGAGTATGACATATGCCTTTTATAACTTCTCAACTGTTGAAGAAATTGTGTTCAATAATTTTGATACAAGTAAAGTAACAACAATGAATTCTATGTTTTACTACTGTCGAAATCTCACTAAATTAAATCTATCAAATTTTGACACAAGCAATGTGACAAATATGTATGCGATGTTCTATTTTTGTCGGAGTCTTACCGAATTGGATCTATCTAATCTCAACACCTACAATGTCACGAATATGTCTAATATGTTCAGTAACTGTGAAAATCTCTCAGAAATAAATATTTCAAATTTTAACACTAGCAATGTGACAAATATGGGTTATATGTTTCGTTATTGTGGAAGTCTCGTTATATTGGATTTATCTAGTTTTGACACAAGCAATGTTGCAAGGATGCAATATATGTTTTATGCATGCACAAACCTTGAAACAATCTATGTTGGCGAAGGCTGGTCAACAGATGCGGTGACGAATGACACAGATATGTTCTATAGATGCACATCTCTTACAAATTTCACTACAAATGGAAGTGATACAACTTCCAAATACGCTTATGCTGGATATAACGAAGAGTTGGAAAAGTATGGCTATTTGACCGACATCAGCGAGAAAGACGCTGGCAACCTTGACGGTGACAATGACTGAATGATTTTCAATATTTGAACAGTTTTTCAGGATTTCATTTGGAAATAAAAACAAAAAAATAGTGGTATAATTTTACCGCTATTTTTTTGCTAGTTTCAAAGTGAACAATTTTTGACTTACTTTTTATTTAGCATTATTTAGTTATCAAAAATCAATCATTCACAACTCTGGATTTTCCATCATCTTGCTTTGCATCAAGTTTGGCAATATTTCCAAGAATTGCCACACTTTGACAAGAAACTTCGTATGCCGTCTTTGTTTCTGTTTCTCCGCTTGCCAAAGTTTTGTTATATTCTCGCGATTGAATTCGCCCTGTCAGTTCAAGTTTACACCCAATGTGTTGGTTTGCAACAAATCGCGCGTTCCTGCCCCACAAGATGCATGGAATATAGTCCGATTTGTGATAATTTGTTCGGTTGACAGCAAGCAAAACATCGCAAATTTCGCGTTCAAAAGGTGTTTTGCGATAGATTGGCTCTTTGCAAATAAATCCCGTGAGATTAACTTCGTTGACAAACTCTTCTTTCTCGCTTATCTTCAAATCTTTGGCAAAAACAGTCAAAATCAACCGACTTTTTTCGTTTTGCAACTTGTTGAAACTGCGATATTCTCCTTCAATTTCCACAAAGTCACCCACATTGACATCAAGCAAAATTTTTTCCGAAGCAGTGACCGGCAAAACATCTTTGTTGCTTGAAAGTCTTGCAACTTCCACCTTAAACTCAAAGAATGTTTCTCCGCAGACTTCGTGCGATTTGGTTGGCTCGCTGGCAACTCGCCCTGCAATTTTAACAAAATTTGTGTTTTCTTCTTTATTTTTTTCGTAATTCATAAATTTCCCTCCTAATTTTTGTGTTGCACTCCATTTCTGTCGATTGTATAATTGTCGCCATAGACAAGTTCGCCGACCGAAGTCACAGAATACCCCTGCGACTGCAATTTCATAAGCACCAACCTAAGTCCGTCAAGCACATTGTCCGAATTGTTGTGCATCAAAATGATTGAACCGTTTTTAACTTTGGACATCACGCGACTGCAAATTTCGCCTGCCGACAACCCCTTCCAATCCATAGTGTCAACACTCCACTGAATTGTTTTGAGCCCCAAATCTTCCGCCGTATCAAGCAAGGTGTTGTTATAAGAACCATACGGCGCTCTGAACAAACTCACTTCAACGCCTGTGGTTTCTTCGATGATTGAAATTGAAGTTTCAAGTTCGTTTTTCATGGTGCTTGCGTCCAAATTTGTCATATCTGGATGCGTGTTCGAATGTGTTCCAATTTCCAATCCCGCCTCAGCGATTGCCTGCGCCTGCTCGGGATAATCTTCCACCCAAAAGCCGACAAGGAAGAAAGTTGCGGTGCAATTAAATTCCTGCAAAATTTCAATGATTTCTTCCGTTTTATCTGCACCCCAAGCCGCATCAAACGAGATTGCCACCTGTTTCTGTTCAGTATCGACGCTGTAAATCGGCACTTTGCGGGTGGAATAGCCGAAATAAACCGAAGCGGAAGTGGAACCATCGATTGAGATTGCCAGCAAAACGACGACCAAAGCCATAGCAACAATAATTTTGATGGTTCTTGATTTGATAACGCAGAAATGCATACAAACCTCGCTTTAATTTTATATAATTGCAACATTTTGAGCAAGGCTAATCTTGTCAGTAGAGTTGATATTTTGTCCACCTTTGTCGAATTACAATAATAGTTTATTTTTCACAATCGGCAAATAGAACCAAGTCAAAAAAACAAAAAATAAAAGCATTTTTTCTATTTATATTCTTTACTTCTTTCAATTCTCTTTCTAAATCTATTCACTTTCTTAATCTTATTTCTTCTTAATCTTATTCCATATTCTTTTTTCCTTTAAATAAAACATGGCTTATCTCCATAAGACAAGCCGTATTCTTGTTATAAAAAATATGGATGTCCGTTTAAGACATCCATATTACGAGATTGCAAATCAGATTGCATACCAATAGAAAATTGTCAAAATATATTCGCCATTCAAATAAGTCCAATAGGTCGAATAATTTTTAAAACTTCTTGGTGATGTTGTTGAACTTTCGCCACTTTCACCGTAGAAAACTTTGTTGCCACTGCTGTTCAAAACATAGTAATTTGTCAAAGTTGCACTTCCATATGTCAAGACAGTTGAATTTGCATAGCATTGGTCAATCGTTCCGCCGTTTGTATATCCCACAAGTCCAGCAACCATTGAACTTCCGCTCACTGTTGCTTGGTTTGAACAACCCAAAAATGTGCAGTTGTCTGCATAGCCAACAACCCCGCCAACATAATTAGTTCCGCTCACTGAGCAAAGATAGTTGTTGACATTTGTGAATGTTGTGTTTGAAGCGTATCCTGCCACAGCACCAATATACTGTCCGCCCGTCAAGGTGCCGTTGTAGATTGTCAAATTTCTGATTGTTGCACCGTCAGTGTATCCAAAAAGCCCCACATAACCAAGCGTGCTGTAACTGATATTCAAATTTGTAATCAGATAATAATTTCCGTCGTATATTCCTTTGAAAGCACTTGTTTGAGTTCCGATTGGACTGAACACCCAACTTTCATCGCTTATATCTGACATATCAATATCGTTCATCTGAATGAAAAGTGAACCCTCAAAAGAATTTCCGCTCGCTACACTTGACATTATCCAAATCAAGTTGTCTGCGGACGTGACATAATACACCCCATTTGTTCGTGTTGGTTGCTCACCTTCGCCCAAAAAGATGAACTTTGCACTGATAGAATAAGAGCCTGCATCATCGCTTTTCAATCCTGTTGGCGAATACTCAAACGAATATTCCAATTCATCAGAAATCAACTCACCATTTTCATCATACCAACCCAAGAACAAATAGATGTTGTTTTCAATCTCAACAGTCAATTTCACTTGGGTAGCGCAATAAATTTTTTGGTTGCTTGCAAAAGATGGCTGAGTTGAGAAACCACTTGTATTCACAGTGACAGTCAATCCTGCAGGCTCAGTGACCACTTCATCATTAACATAAATCGTTCCGTTGAAAGTGAATTGCGCAAGGGAATAATAGACATTCACAGAAATTCTTTGTCCTGCCAAAGAGTAATTGTTGTTCAAAAATGTTGAATAATAACTTGTGTAAAAACTGTTTAAAAGGTCTTCAACAGTGTTGTTTTCTGACTCTTCATCGCCCCAATAGTCATAATAATATCCCCCGTTTGAAACTGCAGTAAAGAGCGCTTCTCCTGAATTTGCGGAAACCAAAATTTTTGACAAATCACTTCCAGACACACTTGAAGAATATCCGTATGTTGTTCCACCAACAGAGCCAGCAACATAACTTCCGACCGCGGTGTTGTAATAATCCGAAGTCGAAATGGTGTAACTGACAGCACTCTTCACAAAGATGAGCGTGAAACTCTCGTCAGTGAGAGTGAGATACCCCCTCACATCAGGACAGAAATAAATTGTGGCATAATCACTCAAATTCGAGAGATAGGAAGTATAGAAAGTGGTGATCACATCTTCAAAAGACTTAATCAAATTACTGCTCGAAACAGAGTTGATATAAACATCGTATTTAAACCCATACGAATGATCATAACTCAAAGAATAGTTTGTTCCTGAAATGGTGCAAGAATCTTCATAAAGATTAAGGCTTTCAAGCGTACTTCCAGAAACAGTTGGCCCAAACATAAAACTTGAAGAATTGGAAATGTTGCTCCCATTTTCATCGATGAAAGTGAAATCAATGTCATAATACAGAATCTCAAAATTGAAAATCAAAGTTGTAATATTCTCGTTAAAAAGATTGGAGGAATTGTAACTGACCGTAACACCGCCCAAATAGACCTTGCTAGATTTATTCGTCGAACTCACAGTGCCACTTGTCCTGCTGACAGTTCCATAACATGTGTTCGTGTAGTTTTTAGTAACACTTGAAGATGCCGTGTTGTCAAGGATAAGATAAGAAGTTTGTCCAGAACTATCTTTCCCCACAATGCTGGTCAAAGCATAGCCAACATTTGGCGTAACAGTTATGCTGAAATCTGAAACCGCAGAAATCTGAAAATTTGTGGACTGAGTTTGGGTGAATGACGCAGAGTCACTTGAAGTTGTCAAAGTCACAGTGCCAGGGCTTCCATTGCAAGTGCTGTAATAACTGTCACTGTCAATCTGCACACTCGTAATCCCCGTACCAATCATTTCCCAAACGGCATAGAGAGTCACAGTTGCACCATTTGTTGAACTTAAGTTGCTGAATGAAGCACCTGGTTGATATCCAGTGGTGGCAGTTCTGTTAACAGCCCAATAACTGAGAGTATATCCCGAGCGTGACAACCCCAACGAAGATGCCGTCGGAAAAGTGTAAGTGGTGCCATATTCGGCCGTGATTGTTGCAACCACCGTATCATCACTGCTGTCATAGTTTCTTATAAACCGCACTGTATATGAATTTTCCACAAAGTATGCAATAATAATATAAGAATAATTTGCAGTCGCACTATTTATACCAATTATATCATCAATATATGTTGAATATGGATTATCTGATGGACCATCTGAAGATGTAATCCTCCAATTTGAAAAAGTATATCCGGCAACATCCAACGCTGTGAAAGTGACATCAGTTCCGGTAAGCACATATGCTGTTGTAGATAATGTTGATGCGCCCGTCACACTAGGCGAATTATCGGATGTTGAAACTCTGACATATGCATAGGAAGTGCTTTGCCCATAGCTTGACCCAGCCTGATACCGAACCTCAACATATTTCACTGACCAATTCAACACAGGAAGACCATTGTTGAGATATGTATTTCCACCCACATATTTTGACCATGTGTATACCGTATAATTTAAACTATTGGTGTTGCTACTGAGTCCACTGGTATTATAAATATTCCAAGATACGCCAACATTTCCCCCAGCAAGATAAGATGAACTCTTATAAAAATTTGATGCATTGCCAGTCACCAACAACGAAGTTGCGTTGCTACTTGTGAAAGAAGTGTTGTCTGACCAAGTAGCCAACCAACGCTTCCCGCGACCATCAGAAGTCTTTGTCGAATTCCAACTACATGCCTTAGCTGTAGAATAGTCCAAATAAGCCACTATTGCAACATTATATCTTTTACTTGAACTTACACTTGAATTGACACGAAGACTGATTGTTGCATCAGTAAAACAAGAAAGTACTGATCCATAATATATCTTTCCAACAATTCCGCCTCCATACTGGCAACCTAAATATGCGGTCCCTGTATCGTAAAAATAACATGTGCTAATTTGTGCATCATTCCATGCCCTACCAACTATTCCACCTACATATCCGTATCCATATATGTCTATATGACCAAAAAAATAAGAATCACTAACTCCACTAAAACCGTTATATGTGCCCAAATTTCCCACCAATCCACCTACACTTCCATTTTCATAATTCCCTGTGTTCTGAATGCTACTTGAATTAGTTAGATTAATTGAACAAAAACTTTCAGTCATCGTACCACCAAAAGAGCCAACTAAACCTCCGATATATATGGTGTTATATACACCAACTGTTGTAAAATTTATATCTATACTACCTGAAACAACACCAACTTTTGAAACAGAACCAGAAAAACTACCAGCAAGAATGCCAAAGTAGTATTGACTATGATAAAAAATAGACTCCAAAAAACTTGATGATGATTGATCCTTATCTTCTGCAGTTGATGCAGTCTCTATGCTTGCATTTCTAAATATTAAATTACTGACAGCGCCACCCAACACACGACCAAAGAAGCCCATATAATAGACATAGTAATAGTGTGTTTGATACTGAAACACATCTTGAATACCTTGAACTCTATAACTACTGAGATAATAATTATCTAAATCATCGCGTCCCAACGAATCATCCAAATAGCATGTCATACCAGAAATCACATGTCCATTGCCATTGAAAGAACCTGTGAATTCATATTTAAGTCCAATCGGAATCCAATAGTGCCCTGAAAGGTCAATGTCCGCCGTCAGCAAATAATATTTTGAATTATAGATTGAATAAAGGCTTGGATCATTTGAAACAAATGCCAAATATGCCAACTGTTCTGCTGAACTTATATAAATAGTGCTGGCGCTGGCAGAAAACCCACTGCTGTCCATATAATCCGTCCAGTAGCTAGAAGTGGTGCCACTGCCTGCCCCCCCACCGACAGACCCATCATCTTTTAGCGAAAAATCTGGAGATACTGTTACTCTATTTGGCTCTATTTCAGCATCCTCTTCGTCTGAATTTTCGTCATCTGTGGCATCTTCAACTGAATCGCCACTTTCTTCATCCGAACTTTCTTCGTCCGAAGAATCAGTTGAACTGTATTCTTCTGAGTTCTCATCATCGGAGTTCTCATCATCGGAAATGTCGTCCAAGTTTGAATCGTCACTCTCTCCTGTTTCAGTTAGAACAGAAAGAGATTGTTGCGCCTGACAGCCAACCAAAAGCACACTCCCACCAGAGAGAGTGAAAAAGAGAACAAAACACAAGAAACTTATCAAAAATTTCTTCATATATTTATTTTACATAATTTATCGCTTTTTAGCAAACAAATTGAGTCAATTTCAACATTTTTTGACATTTTTTTTGGCATTACGCAATTCCAGCATGAATTTTTTCAATTTCAATTCTCACCGCGTCAAAATCTGACGAAGAATTGACATATTCATTCGTCGATGTTGCCACAACATAAACCGTATATCTTCCGCTGGCAATTTCAGACAGCGAAAAGGTTGTTTGCTCGGCAGTTTGGACGATTTCTTCACCATAAATTGAAACAAAAGTGATGATGTAACCGTCTGCACCTTCCACAGCATTCCAAGAAAGAGTGTCCCCTTCAACTTGCAATCCAGAAACGTCGTCAAGAGTGTTTGATGGGCTCCAAATCAGATAGTCAGAAAAACTGCTGTCCTCGCTTCCATTTGTGTAGCAAGCAGAAAAGCGATAGTTTTGTCCAAAATCAAAGGTCAACTGTTGTGCTTCCATATCCAAAATGTTTGTTTCGCTGACAATAGTGGCAATCTCGAAAAATTCGCCGTCACGCTCCAACTCCAAGCGGAATTTATAGTTATAATTCGCGTTATATTCCGCAACAAGATATTGTTTATCTTCAATGGTTTCAACACTCAGCGAACTTGGAGAACCCTTGATACCCTGCCTTGCGAAAAAGAAGAATGACAAACCGCAAATGACTGCCACAAAAGCCAAAACAACAATAGTTATGACTGTCGCCTTTTTGGGATCGACAACCTTTTTCTTTGTTTCTTCTCTCTTCGACTTTTCTTCCATATGATTTTCTTCTTTTCCTATCCTTTTGTTTGAGTTATCTCAACAATTCAGCCAAAATTCGCCTTTTTTCGCTAAATTTTGTCCTTCAACATGACATTATATTTGTTTTAATACTAATTTCACAATAATAGTATATATTAAAAAAGAGATTTTTGCAATTTTTTTTGCCAAAATTACAAAATTTTCAACTTTTTTGTTTTTGACTATTGACAAATGCCAATTTGTGTGATAGAATATAAGCAGATTTGGAGGTAATTATGTTGTTGAATGGTTTGAATTTCACATTTTTGACAAGTGAAAGTTATGCCGCACTGATTTTGGCACTGATTTTCACAATCATCACCGTTGCTGGTTTCATTTACTTTTTAAAACACAAAAATTTGGGAAAGGCTTACAATTCTGTGCTTGCACTCATCTTCCCTGCAATAACAATTTTCTGCTGGATATACTTGCTCATGAATTTGTTTAGCTATTCACTTGGTTTGACCGTTGGAGTTTCATTTGCTTGCGTTGTTGGGTATATAATCATTGCACTCTTTGTGAGTTTGATTGTCAAAACTGTCAAAAGAAACAAAGAAATGAATTTCACTCAAAACAAACAAGAAGATGTGGAAGTTGACAACGAGAAAACTGCAAACCCACCTGTTGTTAAACCATTGTTGATTGCTGAAAAAAGCACTGTGGAAGAAAAGAAATCTGAAGATTTGAAGCAAATTCCAGAAAAAACAAGTGCAGACGAAGAAATTTCTGAAAAGAAAACAAGAAAGTCCAAAAAAGCAAAAAGTGAAGAACCAGAAGTGAATGTTGATGAAAACACCGACGACAACCTTGACAATGCTGACGAAGAAAATGGTGAAGAGAACTAAAAAATTTTATAGTAGAAAAAATCATTACGGAAAAAATAATAATTAATAAAAAGAATTAATAACAAAACCCTGTGTTAAGTGTTCAAAAAAAACACCTTAACGCAGGATTTTTTGTTAAGGAGTTTTTCAATAAACCAAACAAGTTCAGCAGAACTATGAAATAAATGTCCGCAAACTGCATAAGTTATTCGGTGACAATTATTCTTCTTCGGCAACATCGTCGGAAGCAACCTCTGCTCCGCCCGCAACTTGCTCTCTGATTTTTCTTTCCACTTCCGCCAAAACTTCTGGATTTTTTTCAAGATAGATTTTGGTATTCTCTTTGCCTTGACCAATTTTTTCGTCATTATACGAGAACCAAGCCCCAGATTTTTTGATTATACCAAAATTCACAGCCATGTCAAGCACGCAACCGCTTTTCGATATGCCTTGACCATACATAATGTCAAACTCCGCAACTTTGAACGGTGGAGCCATCTTGTTTTTGACAACTTTAACTCTTGTGCGGTTTCCGATTATATTTTGACCTTCTTTTATAACATCGGTTTTTCGAACATCCAAACGAACGCTGGAATAGAATTTCAGCGCTTTTCCACCCGTTGTGGTTTCAGGACTTCCGAACATAACACCAATCTTCTCGCGTAATTGGTTGATGAAGATGACTGCCGTGTTGCTCTTTGAAGTGATTGAAGTCATTTTTCGAAGTGCTTGACTCATCATACGAGCCTGCAACCCAACATGATTTTCACCCATTTCGCCATCGATTTCTGCCTTTGGAGTGAGCGCTGCCACAGAGTCCACAACAACGATGTCAAACGCGCCCGAACGAATAAGCGTGTCGCAAATGTTCAACGCCTGTTCGCCATTATCTGGTTGAGAAACATAGAGTTGCTTGATGTCAACTCCAAGTTTTTCGGCATACGATGGGTCAAGCGCATGTTCTGCATCAATAAAAGCAGCACGCCCACCCATTTTTTGCGCTTCTGCAACAATATGAAGTGAAACGGTGGTTTTACCAGAAGACTCTGGTCCATAAATCTCAATAATACGCCCACGCGGAACACCGCCAATGCCAAGTGCCAAATCAAGCGTCAAACAACCTGTTGGAACAACATCAACTTTTTGATAAGGTCTGTCCCCCAATTTCATGATTGAGCCCTTGCCAAAATCTTTTTCAATTTTAAGAAGTGCTTGTTCAAGCGCGTCTTCACGAGGGTCTTTTTTCTCTTTCTCTGCCATTTTCATTCTCCTAAATTTTCTTTTATTTAATATAACAATATTTTAACCTAAAACTGTTTATAAAATCAAACAAAATAAGCAACTTTTCGGCTAACTTTCAACATATTTACTTCGCAAAAACTGCAACATTTCAAACAGCGCAAAATTTTCCAAGTTTTCGATGAAATTTTCACCTTCAAACACAAAAGAATAGACATGAATTTCATCCTTGTTTCCAACTGCAACAAAACTTTTTCCGTCTTTAACAAGAACCGTGAAAGCAATCTCCGCAAACTTCAAAAGATGTTTGGCAAGTTGATATGCCGTTTCTTTGCTTGACAGTCCCTTTTCCGCCAAAAACTCTTTTGAAATGCCCAAATTTTCAAAATCTTCTTCTGTCAAAAGCATAAAAGATTTCTTTAACGCGCTCCCGCCAAGCAGTGTTTTTGTCACGCAAGTCATATCCGCAACTGCAACACTCTTTCCTTTAAGCAAACCGTTCACGCACTCTGCCAAACTTTCTCCCTTTGTCGAAAACACCGATTCATCAAGCCAAGTTTCGTCCAAAGGTTTGGATATATAAATGATATGTAAAAGTTGCGATTTGGTTATAACTTTATAACTAACATCGCTCAATTTCGACAATTTTTCTTCGATATTTGAAAAAGCATTTCCAAAGATTGAATATACAAAAACATCGCGTTTTGGCAAATTCAAAAACTGCTTGACATCAAGTTCAACAGGAACAAAAAGCATCTCATGAGAAGCATTTTTCAGTATCACCGCTTGCTCTGAAATCAACTCCATTTTGTCCGCACTTTCCGCAGTTTCTTTCAAAAGTTTGTCGATTTGATTGTTTTTGCAAATGACAAAAGTCTTATCACATTCCGTTTTCGCCCTTTTCACTTCACTCAAACAATCGTCAAAATTGGCGCACGAAAGAAAGGTGAAGTCAAAATATCCATGTTTCAAAACAAACATTTCAAGTTCTTGGACTTTGTTTATTTCATCAGAAAAAATGACAAACCTATTCTTCATCTTTAAGCACCTGTTTATTTTTCATAATGTAATTCATGCCAGAAATTATCGTCATGATGACAGTCACAGCAAGAAGAACATATCCCACAAGACAAAGCACCGTGTTGGCAGTTCCTTCAATCGCATAATAGAACTCTTCCACAATGAATGCATAGCACATATAGAAAATCATGGTGATAAATTGGAAAACAGTCTTGACTTTTCCGTAAATATCCGCCGCCATAACAACATTTTTTGATGCTGCAAGTTGTCTGAATGCGCTGACAATCAACTCACGCGCGAGAATGACTATCCCCACAACAACCCCCAAATATGTCGGAAAAATTGCTGGTTGAGCGGTGAAATCTCCGCCGTTTGCCGTGATTGGCACAGCGATAAGCAACAAAATTCCGCTCATAACAAGCACCTTGTCTGCAATAGGGTCAAGAAATTTTCCAAGATTTGTGACCAAATTTCTCTTGCGCGCAATTCTTCCGTCCAAAAAGTCAGTCAGGCAGGCAAGAGCAAAGATAAGCGTTGCCACCAATTTTCCATATGGTATGAACGAAGCAAGATAGAAGAAGATGAAAATTGGAATCAAACAAATTCTGCAAATTGTGATTTTATTTGGAAGATTCATAACATTCTCCTTTAAAATTTTCGCCGTCAAAGTCTGTGAATTTCACATTGACAAATTTGCCGGCTTCCATATTTCCATTATCCACAATTTTAACTCCAAAGTCAACTGTTGGAGATAAAAATTCAATGTGTCCGACAAAAACACCTTCATTTTCGTCAAAATAATCAATCAAAGTCTTATAAATCTTACCCAAGCACCCTTTTGCTTTTGTTGTTGCAATTTGATTTTGAATTTTTTGTATCTTTTTCAAGCGCCTTTTTTTGACAAAGTTGGAAATTTGCCCCTTCATAAAATAACTTGCTGTGTTTTCTTCGCGATAGTAAGTGAAAAAGCCTGCGTAGTCAAACTCTGAAGTTTTCACAAAGTCACAAAGTTTCTTGAAATCGGCACTGCTTTCGCCTGGATAGCCAACAATGAAAGTTGTCCTGATTGCAATGTCTGAATATTCGCTTTTGATTTTGTCCACAAGTGCGCGTGTGTCATTTTCACCCAACCGCCTTCTCATGCTTTTGAGTATGCGCTCGTCGATATGTTGAAGCGGAATGTCCAAATATTTACACATCTTGGGTTCTTTCTTTATAAAGTCCAAAAGGTCTTTGGAAATTTTTTCAGGATAACCATAGTGCAATCTTATCCACTCAATCCCCGAGATTTTTGACAATTTTTGACAAAGTTCAATAAGTTTGTTTTTGCCATATAAATCTTCGCCATATCGCGTCACATCCTGTGCCACCAAAATCAATTCTTTAACATTATTTTTTGCCAAAAATTTTGCTTCATCAACAATGTCGTTCATCTCGTAACTTACATAACGCCCCTTAATTCTTGGAATGGTGCAAAAAGAGCAAGTGTTTCCGCATCCTTCGGCGATTTTCAGGTATGCATAAGCGCCTCGATTGGTGAAAATTCGACCTTTTTTTGACTCATATTTTTCATTTTTGTCCGAAACACCATACAATTTTTTGATAATTTCAACAATTTTATCGTTTTCATCCAATGCCAAAAACGCATCCACTTCTGGAATTTGTTTTTGCAAATCGGCTTTATATCTTTGCGAAAGACATCCAGAAACAATCACTTTTTCAATGTGATTTTTTGTTTTCAAAAGACAAACATCAAAGATGTTTTCAAGCGCTTCTTCTCTTGCTGGCGCAATAAACGCGCAAGTGTTGACAATCACAATGTCAGCATCGGAGACATCTTCAACAATCTTGAAACCATAGTCAGAGAGTGCGAACAGCATTTTTTCAAGGTCAACCCTGTTTTTGTCGCACCCCAGCGAAATTGCCGAAACTTTCTTTCCTTTCAATTTTTCTTCCATATTTTTCCTTTGAATTTATTTGTATAAATTTAATCATTGAACTTTTTATTTCTTAAATTTTTGATTTTCTTTCTATATGTCTGTTGCAATCAATTTCTTAAATTATCAGCATTATGTTATCAACACATTTAACAAATTTCTCAAAACCTTAAATTATCAATCCCAAACCATTCGCGAATTAATCATATTGGTCGCCAAAAAGTTCGCGGAACTCTTCTTCTGTGGTGTATACCGAGCGTCCCTTTGCACCATCTGCGCTGGAAATATAGCCCGCCGCTTCCATTTGGTCGATAATTCTTGCAGCGCGTGGATAACCGATTGCAAACTTACGCCTAATCATCGTTGCCGACGCTTGCCCGCACTCAATGGACACTTTTAGTGCCTGGGGCAAAAGTTCATCCATCTCGTTGTTATATCCCGGTGAATTGGAATTGTTGTTTCTGTTTGGATTGTTGATTTGTTTCTCAATTTCTTCGTCAAAAATTGGAAGATTGTTGTCACGAACATAGTCAACAATCGTGTTGATTTCATGTCCAGAAATGAAGCACCCTTGCACACGCATTGGGTCTTTTGCGCCGTTAGGGAAATAGAACATATCGCCCCTGCCCAAAAGTTTTTCTGCGCCCACGCGGTCAAGAATAACCATACTGTCCACTGCGCTTGCCACTGCAAAAGAAATGCGTGACGGGAAGTTTGCTTTGATAAGCCCTGAAAAGACATCTGTCGATGGTCGTTGCGTTGCCAATATAAGATGAATGCCCGCTGCTCTCGCCTTTTGTGCAAGACGACAAACTTTTTCTTCCACTTCTTTCTTTCCTGTCATCATAAGGTCGGCAAGTTCGTCGACAATGATGACGATATAAGGCATCTTCTGCACCTTACCCGACAACACATCTGGTGTTTGATTATATTCACTAATCTCTCTCACACGCGCACGACCAAGAGCATCAAAACGGCGCTCCATTTCATTAACCGCCCATGCAAGAGCGTTGATTGCTTTTTGAGTGTCAGAAACAATTTGTGGCATAACAAGGTGTGGCAACCCTTCATATGGTGCAAATTCAACACGCTTTGGGTCAATTAAAAGAATTTTGACATCTTCTGGCGAAGATTTGTATATGATTGAAAGAATGATGGAGTTCAAGCACACACTTTTTCCCGAACCCGTTGACCCTGCAACAAGAAGGTGCGTAAGTTTGGTCATATCAGCAGTGATAATCTTTCCTGTGATATCTTTTCCAAGTGCGAAAGTGAGCGGTGAAGCCCCTTGAACAAACTCTCTTGACGAAATGACATCTCTCAGGCTGACCGTTGCGATTGAAGCATTTGGAACTTCAATGCCCACCACGCTCTTTCCTGGAATTGGCGCTTCAATTCGAATTGTTCCTTCTGCCGCCAACGACAAAGCGATGTCGTCAGCACGGTTTTTGATTTTTTGAACGGAAATTCCCTGTGGCATTTCAAGTTCATATCTTGTCACCGCAGGTCCAACAACAACCCCATGCACTTTTGCTGGAACGCCGAAAGTTTCCAAAGTGTTTTCCAAAAGCACGCGTTTGACAGCCACATCTTCATTCAAAGTGGACAAATCAACACTTTGCGTGGTTATAAAATCAACAGGTGGCTTTTCATAAACATAAGGCTCATGATGTTCAGGCTCTTCCTCTGGAATTGGAGTGTTCTCGCGTGCATATGTTCCATTTCGCATATTCATGCGCTCTTGCTCACGACCAAACTGACTGCGTGCATCTTTGTCTTCTTGGCTTAATGTTCTTTCTTCGCGTTCGCGCAAACTGCGGTTAAACGCGTCGCGAGAATTGTTGTAATTTCGATCAAAATTCCTGTCATTTCTTTGATTATTTTCAAAATTTGACCTTTGAGTGCTCTCAAAGTTATCTCTGGTGCTTTCAAAACTTCTGTCACCATTCTCGCGCGAAGCAAAATTTTCTCGTCTATCAAAACTTCCGCTGTTATTTCTCTCTGGAAGATTGTTCAAAATGTTTTTCTCTTGTTGCAAATTCTCATAGATGTCTGGATTTTCATTCTTTTCTTCTTGAATGGCAGAGCGCAAAATGTCGTCAGCGCGTTCCACAAGTTCTTCCGATTTAACTTCCGGCAAAGTTCGATGAATAAGTGGTGTTGTTTCTGCTTTAAACTCGTCTTCGTGATAAACCTGCGATGGTTCAACTTCGTCATTCTTCAAAGATGAAATGTTGCTTTCAATCTCTTCTTGCGAAGGAACATTATTCTGTTTTCGAACTTCCTTGAAATATTCGTCGATATCAATTTGTGGTGGAGTTAAAATATATTCCTTCAATGACTTTGGTTTGACTTCTTCCTTCTTTTGTGGTTTCACAGGAATGCTTTCCACTTCATACGCCGTATTACGCTTCTTATCAAGCCCCAAAATTTGTCTTGCTGTCAAAGGCTTATTCGCCTGCTTTTCTTCTTCCTCTTTCAAATTTCCGTTCAAAACAACATTTGTGTTTTCTGACACTTGTTGCTCAACCACTTCGACCTTTTGGATTTCTTCTTTTTGCCTTTTTGAAGGTTTTTTATCCTTAATTTGAAGAGAAACAGGTTCTTTTTCTTTCTTTTCGCGTTTAAGAAAGTTCAAACTATCAAGCAAAAGAGCAATGCAAATGACAAAGCAGAGCGCAAAAATGATGTAAGCACCATAGATGCTCAAAATATACATAAGAATTGTTGTGAACAGCCCAATGACAATTCCGCCTGCCGTCCACTTGTCCAAATAGTTTTTTGCCAAATAGTCACCGAAAGACAAATCTCCCTTATTTCCAACAATGGCAAGTTGAAGGATACACAGCGCAAAGAAGATGCTCAGACAAAGGCAAATGGTGTATTTCAAAGGCATAACATACTTTCTGTTGTTGACAAGAGCCAACCCCACAACAAAAAGAATGATGCAAAGTGGATATCCAAACACACCAAAAAGTCCCAAAAGAAAGGTTTGAATTGGTGCGATAATGCCGGTCAACAGCAAGAAAGCGACAGTTCCAGCACCCAGAAGCGAAAATCCAACCACTTTTTTGTTGCTTTTCTTTTGCTTTTTATTGTTTGAATTCAATTTGTAAACTGCCATACAGCCTCCAACAGAATTTTGGCAATCAGAAGATTTCAAGCGGGTCAAAGCCAAAAAATCATGCAAAAGTCCGCCAATCCCCCAATTATACAAGATAAGTATAACACTTTCCCAAAAATTTCCAAAATATATTTCAAAAAAAACAAACATATTTTGTCATTCGGAAGAACGACAACCTAACATTTTTTATCCTTGTCCAACATATCTATATGACATGAAAACAAAAAACTTGAAAATTTGGACAGTAAATGGACGAAGAATTGCCAGCAACTGCATAATTTTTTTCATGCTGATAACGATTTCGCTTTTTGCTTTTTATGGAATTAATTTTGTGACATCGTCAAAAATATACAACGGCGTCTATTACAGTGGCGATGAAACATCCAACAAAGTTACGCTCATGATTAATGTCTATTGGGGAACGGAATATTTGGATGAAATCTTGGAAATTTTGGCGGATAACGATGTGACCACCACCTTTTTCGTCGGCGGAACATGGGCTGTGAAAGAAAGTGATATGTTGCAAAAAATTTATGACGCTGGACACGAAATTGGCAATCATGGATACTATCACAAAGACCAAGGCACGCTCACCGCTGAAAAGAACTATGAAGAAATTGTCAACACTCACAACCTTGTCAAAAGCCTAATCGGCGTGGAGATGAATTTGTTTGCCCCGCCAAGTGGGTCATATAACAAAAAGACTGTTGAGATGGCAACATCGCTTGGATATAAAACAATCATGTGGACGCGCGACACGATTGACTGGCGCGACCAAGACAGTGACTTGATATACGAGCGCGCGATAAAGAACTGCAAGGGCGGAGATTTCATATTGATGCACCCCACCGAAGCAACAAAGAACGCACTTGACAGAATAATCAAAACATTGAAATCGCAAGGGTTTGAACTGTGCACCGTAAGCGAAAACCTTGGTGACACAAACTAAATCTTGAGCAAAAGAAATGTGTTTTTGCTTATATCTTAAAAAATTTAAAAACACGCAAAATTATTTTCGCGCATATTGCAACACCTTAAACGCCCCACAAAAAAAGAAGCAATCAGCTTGATTGCTTCTTTTTGTCGACGCTTTAATCTTCAACACTTTGATCATCAGTTTTCAAAGTCAAATAGCCATAAGCTTCCAACTCTTCGCTATATCCAGCATAAGCGTATGTTTTGTCATAGACTCTTTCATTTATAATATAATTTGGAAGAGATGTACAGTTGAAAAACATATTTGTGTCATTGCCGTCTTCCAACGCATCTATTGTCCAGCCTTCACCAATGTAAATTACTTCAAGTGCGGAGCAGGTATCAAACATTTGTTTCATATTGGTGACTTTGGAGGTGTCAAAACTTGAAATGTCAAGTTCAGTTAAAAAACGGCAATATGCGAACATCATGCTCATATCCGTGACATTGCTGGTGTCGAAATGACTCAAATCAAGCGGTGTGGTCATACTTGTATTATTAAAAAACATTGCTTTCATATTCGTTACATTGCTTGTGTCCCAACCGGATATATCAAGTTCTACTAAAGTTGTACAGTGTTCAAATAGATAGGCAAAATTCGTCATATTGCTTGTGTCAAAATTTGAAAGATCAAGATTTGTTAAACTAGTACATTTTCTAAACATTGCACTTATCGTCGTAACTTTACTCGTGTCAAAATTTGAAAGATCAATGGATGATAAACTGTTGCACTCATTAAACAACTCAGCCATATCCGTCACATTGCTTGTGTTCCATTTTGAAACATCAAGAATTGTCAAAGAAGTGCATAGACAGAACATATTATTCATACTTGTAACTATACTTGTATCAAAATTATTGAAAGCAATCTCTTCAACAGATGTAAAGTTGTAGAATGAATATGACATATCTTCATTTGCCACAATGTCTTCGGTTGAAAGAAAATAGACTGTTGTTTTGTCACCGTCTGAAACGCGATAGACATCAATTTGAACATCGTTCCAAGTGTATGACTCCGCTTCTTGTTCTTCCAAAACATTTACATCATCTTCGGTATAGGTATAGTTGCCACTTTCGGTTTGAGTGTAATCACCACTTTCGTCTTTGTCATAGTAATCAAAAACAATTCTCTTCACTGTGGTGTTTGCTTCTTCATAATTGCTGTCACTGCCCTTAATCAACTCATTCAAAGTTGAACCACTTGGCAAGTTTGATTCAACCGTTTCTTCACTTTTTTGAGAAAGATAAATTGGAAGAAAGATTGCCAGAAACAGAACTGCCACCACTGCCACAATCGATGCCGTGATGATTGCCACCTTTTTCTTTTTGTTTGTTTCATTTTCAGCCATTTTTTAATACCTCCCTTTAATATTTTTTCTTTTTTTTGGCTTTTTGTTTTTTTGGAGTTTTTCCAAACTCAGTGACATTATAGCATGCGGGGGGGGGAACGCAAGCATTTTTAAAAATTTTCAGAAAAATTTTTAAAAATGTTGCTTATTTTTGCAAAATCAGCCCAAAATTGACCAAAATCGCCCCATTTTGCCCCAAAAATTTACAAAAAATCATCAAAATAAATCACCTACATTTTCACTTTTTTCTGTTTTTTCAAAATTTTTCGCATTTTTTCAAATTTTTTTGCAATTTTTGTCGTTTTGTTGCGTCATCAAACTTCCAAACTTCATTAAAAAAAATTTGTCACGCATTTCTTTTGATTTTACTTTACTTTTCTTCAAAAAGAATGATATACTTTCAAGGTGACTGAAAGTTATTAGGAGAACTTATGAAAAGAATTAAAATGATTATCGACACCGACCCAGGTGTTGACGACACCACCGGTCTTGTCTATGCTTTGCACGAACCAAAGTTTGACATCAAACTGATTTCCATTTGCAACGGCAACATAAACATTGATAATGCAGTGCGAAATATGTGTCACATTTTGGACATTTTTCACAAAGACATCCCTGTTGTGAAAGGTTATGAAAAGCGTCTTGGCAACTCCACAGAAGATGCCACTTTTTTGCATACCAAAGAAGGATTGGGTGGATATAAGCCCCCAAAAACAACAAAACACAAACCGCTTGCAAAGGATGCCGCAGATGCAATCTATGAAGTTTTGAAAGCGAACCCAAAAGAAATCACTTTCATCATTCTTGGTCCTCACACCACATTTGCCAACCTAATGAGCAAGCACCCAGACGCCAAAGATTTGATAAAAAGAATTGTCATGATGGGCGGAGCGCCAATGGGCATAAAAGCCAACCCAAACCACAACTCCTTCAACATACGCACCGACATTCCAGCTTTCAAGCACACCATCGACAGTGGAATCAAAACCATCATGGTGCCTTCAAGCATAGGTCGGGATATTGGACACTTCACCGAAGAACAAGTTGAACAACTCAAACAAATCAACGATGTTGGCAAGTTTTTGACAAAGACATATGAAACATATTGGGAGCCAAACTATCCCGATCGTCGCATAGCCACCAACGACATTTGCGCAATATATTATCTTCTCTACCCTCGCCTATACAAAATGAAGCGCGCCGACATTCAACTCGACTTAAACACAGGAAAGACCACAGCAATCTTCAACCGCAAAGGACAATTCAAAATTGCTCTTGGTTTAAATCGTTCAAAATTCCAAAAAATAATTTTCAAAAAGTTAGAGCAAATGAGCGACATAAAACTTCCAGAACTTGAAAAACAAAAGAAAGTGGCAAAAGCGCCTGATTGGTCAAATTCAACAACAAAAAAGAAAACAACGACAAACAGAAAACCAACGACAAAAAAGAATTAAACTGAAAGAAGATCAAAAAAAGATATTTCCAAAACAAACAATCGGTTTGCACAATCGAAATCACTGAGTGAACAATCGCGTAGTGAACTGAAAATTGATTAAAAAAAGTTTAAAAGAAAAAAACCTTAACGGCGAGTTAAGGTTTTTCTTATACAAATTTTTTTATAATAAAAATTGCGAATTCAGAGATTGAAAATTATTCATCTTCAGTGTTAGTCACTTTCAAAGTCAAATAGCCATAAGCCTGCAACTCTTCTTTGTATCCAGCATAAGCGTATTTGGAAGTTGTATCACTTTCGTTTTCAGTGAAATATGGAAGAGATGTGCAGCCATAGAACATGTTCGTGTCGCTCGTCACTTCATCTACTGTCCAACCTGAGCCCACATAGATTGTTGCAAGTTTTGAGCAATTATAGAAAGTTTGATACATAAGCTCCACCTTGCTGGTATCAAAACTTGAAAGGTCAAGTGTGGTTAAAGAAGTGCAGTCCTTAACCATCTGACTTATACTTGTCACATTGCTTGTGTCAAAATTTGAAAGGTCGAGTGTGGTTAATGAACTGCAACCATAGAACATGCAATACAGAGTCGTCACATTGCTTGTATTGAAATTTGAAAGGTTAAGTGTTGTCAAAGAACTGCAATTATAGAACATATAACTCATGTTTGTCACAATGCTGGTATCAAAACTTGAAAGGTCAAGAGTTGTTAAAGAACTGCAATTATAGAACATTCGATACAAACCCGTTGTTGTATTACTGATATTGCTGATATTAAAATTTGAAATATCGAGTTCCTCCAAAAGAATACACCCACTGAACATTTCGGCTATTCTGGTCACATTGCTGGTGTCAAAATGTGAAAGATCAAGTTTGGTTAAAGCGCTACACCCAAGGAACATCTGATACATATCGGTCACATTGCTGGTAATAAAACTTGAAATATCGAGTTCACTTAAAGAACTACAATTCTTAAACATAAAAGCCATGTCCGTCACATTGCTTGTGTCAAAATTTGAAAGGTCAAGAGTTGTCAAACCACTGCAACCAAAGAACATACTGTTCATCTCTGTCACATTGCTTGTGTTGAAACTTGAAACATCAAGAGTTGTCAAAGAACTGCAATTACGAAACATCCCACTCATATCCGTCACATTGTCGGTATTCCATTCTGAAACATCAATTTTTGTCAAAGAACTGCAATCATAAAACAGCGCTCTCATACTTGTTATATTGCTAGTATCCCAATCAGAAAGATCAAGTGTGGTTAAAGAAGTGCATTCACGAAACATATAACTTATATCCTTCAAACCACTTATATCAAAATTGTTGAGAACAATTTCTTCGACAGCGGTTAAGTTGTAGAATACCCATGACATGTCCGAATTTGCAACAATATCTTCGGTTGAGAGAAAATAGATTATTGTTTTGTCGCCGTCTGAAACGCGGTAGACATCAATTTGAACATCGTTCCAAACATAACTTTCCGCTTCTTGTTCTTCCAGAACATTCACACCGTTTTCGGTGTAGGTATAGTTGCCATCTTCGGTTTGTGTATATTCACCGCTTTCGTCTTTGTCATAGTAGTCAAAGACAATTCTCTTCACTGTGGTGTCTTCATCTCTATAATTGCTGTCACTGCCCTTAATCAACTCATTCAAAGTCGAACCACTTGGCAAGTTTGAATTGTCCACTTCGCTTGAACGAGTGAGATAGATTGGAAGAAAGATTGCCAGAAACAGAACTGCCACCACACCCACAACCGACGCTGTGATGATTGCCACCTTTTTCTTTTTACTCATACCATTTTCATTTTCAGCCATTTTTTTAAATACCTCCCTTTAATATTTTTTCTTTTTTTGGCTTTTTGTTTTTGAAGTTTTTTTCAAACCCAATACCATTATAACTTGCGGGGGGGGGAAGGCAAGCATTTTT
>CAYNTF010000002.1:0-234106 GCA_964400145.1 uncultured Lachnospiraceae bacterium
GTGCCAATCAAAACATTTTCTTCAGTGATTTTTATGATCTTCATTTTCATCTCCTAAAAATAGATTTCACAAACATTATAGCTTCCCCCCCCCGCAATGTCAAGCGTTTTTAGAAAAAAATATTTTTTTATCAATGTTTAACAACTTACATCCACATTCAACAGTTAAGCAAATTATATTAATTATTATTTTTTTATCTCATTCCACTGTGACAGATTTTGCCAAATTTCTTGGCTTATCTGGATTGTATCCCAACTTCACTGCCATATTAAAAGCAATTTGTTGAAGAGGAATTATGGACACAATCGGCATAAGATTTTGCTCAAAGTCGGGCAAAACAAGATTGTATTCAACATCAATGTCATGTTTA
This sequence comes from uncultured Lachnospiraceae bacterium, assembly GCA_964400145.1. Taxonomy (GTDB): domain Bacteria; phylum Bacillota; class Clostridia; order Christensenellales; family UBA1242; genus Caccovivens. The sequence continues at coordinate 371 of CAYNTF010000002.1, forward strand.
AAATTGGAAATCAAAAGAATTTTTCCACCGCGCGCTTTGACTTCCAAAATGTTGCTCTCCATTTTCTCTTTCAAATTTTTTTGAGTGGAAATGGCAATCACCAAAGTTTTGTCATCAATCAGCGCCAATGTTCCGTGTTTAAGTTCCCCCGCTGGCAAGCCCAAACAGTTTATGTATGCAATCTCTTTCAGTTTCAGCGCTCCTTCAAGAGCGGTCACATAATCTTGCTGTCGACCTATAAAAAAGATTTTTTTAAACTTACTCAATTCGCAAACAAATTCTCCGCCAATCGACGCAACAAAGTTGGATTGGACAAATTTTTTCAAACTTTCTTGACAATCCCTTTCAGCAACTTTAAGGGCAAAAATAAGAAGTATGAAAACTTGCGCGGTATACGCTTTTGTCGATGCCACAGCAACTTCGCGCCCTGCATAAGTTGGCAAAATGAAGTCGGCAATTTTGTTCAGCGTGCAATATGGAACATTCGTCACACACATCACTGACATGCCAAGTTCCTTGACCAAATTAGCGCATGCAATGGTGTCCGCAGTTTCCCCGCTTTGACTGACAAAAACATAAAGGCAGTTTTTGGAAAAAATGTTGTTGTCATATCTAAATTCGCTGGCGATGGAAACTTTGCATTCCTTTTTGCAAAACTCTTGCACAAACCTTGCGCCCAAAAGACAACTGTGATAGGCAGTTCCGCACGCTATAAAGTGAAAACTTTTGAACCTTCTTATTTTCTCAAAATCAAATTCCGATTTTTCTGTAAAAAATTTGAAATATGTCTTTCTCAAAATCACAGGTTGCTCTTTGATTTCTTTAAGCATAAAATATTTTTCCGAATTTTCTTCTTCGAAAAAATCTTCAAAAAAATCAATATTTTTAATAAAAAAGCGATTTTTTTTAATTTTTTTGCCATTTTTATCAAAAAAATTGATATTTTTCTTGCTCATAACCGCAAATTCGTCATCATCCAAAATGTAACAAAAATCAAAACGCCCAGCAAAAATGGAGATATCACTCCCCGCCATTGCGCCATTTTCATCCACCGCCACCATGAGCGGACTGTGTCTTTTGGCGAGATAGATTTTCTTCTCACCCCTATGCAAAACCGCGATTGCAAAACTGCCAGAAACTTTTTCACACGCCTTCATCAACTTTTCCAAAGTTGTGCCGTTTTGCACCGAAATCAAATTCACAAAAACTTCTGTGTCCGTCTGTGAAAGATATTCAACATCAAGTCCTTTTTTCAATTCTTCAAAATTTTCAACAATTCCGTTGTGAACCAACGCAAATTCTTCATTTGCCGACACATGAGGATGTGCATTATTTTCGCTGACTTCCCCATGCGTCGCCCACCTTGTGTGCCCAATCACAACATTTGCATTCAAGAAGGAGTCCAACTTTTTTTCTAAATTTTTAATTTGCCCCACACTCTTAATGGTCTTGATTTTGCCATTTTTCAAAAAAGCAATTCCACTGCTGTCATAGCCACGATATTCCAATTTTTTAAGTCCTGAAACAACAATCTCAATCTCATTTTCTGCGCCAATGCTTGCACAAATTCCGCACATATTTTCTCCTTGCAGTTTTTAAGCAATATATAAAAATATATGCAAGAGTTTTCTCGCATGTTAAGAACAAAATCAAAGTGCGCACATATTCAATCTTGTTTTTTTATGAAATAAGTCAACATGATGTTGCCGTATCGTTTTTCATCCAGAAGGTCAAAATTGTCACAAACAACCCTGTCTTCTTTGGCATGTTCGCAGACAATAATCCCGTCTTCATTGAGCAAGTTTCGCTGATAAATTTTTTCCAAAACACTTTCATAAAGCCCGCTTTTATACGGCGGGTCAAGAATGATAAGGTCAAAACTTTTTTGACATCTATCCAAAAAAATCAAAGCATCGGATTTTATCACCTTTTGCTCAATGCCGATGTTTTTCAAATTTTTCGTTGCCATTTCGACACTTCGAAAGTCTTTATCAACCATCGTCACACTTTTTGCCCCACGACTGAGCGCTTCAATGCTCATCGCACCCGTTCCACAAAACAAGTCCAACACATCCTTGTCTGGCACGAAAAACTGCAATTTTGTGAACAACGCTTGCCTAACCTTGTCCGTTGTCGGTCTTATGTGAGAATATTTATTTTCAATCAGTCTTCGACCTTTATATTTTCCCGAATCAATTCTAATCATAAGAACATATTAACATTTTTGCACATTTTTTTCAACTATTTTAATATTTTTACATATAAGTTGTTAATTTTATAAAAATTTACATAAGGGCAAAAATTTTTATTTTACCAAAATCTCCCCTCTTAAATTTGAAAATCCTGTCAAAATTTCATACGGAATTGTGCCTGCAATTTTGGCAAAATAATCGGCATTTGTCATAACTTCAACCTTATCTCCCACCGAAACATTTTCGTCAACTTTAACAAAAAAAGAGTCCATGCAAATCTTCCCAACCGAATGGTATAACTTTCCCTTGATTTTCACATCAAATCGCCCGCTCAAATCTCGCCTTAGTCCGTCACCATAACCAATCGCCACAACTGCAAATTTGCCGTCACATCGCACCCGATAGCCCATTCCATAACCAATATATTCGCCTTTCTTTGCATAAAAAATCTTCGAAACATATGCGCACACACTCATAACAGGCAAAAGCCCTTTTTGCCCGTAGCCATACATCCCAATGCCCAACCTTAATATGTCGAACTCAAAAGGATATTTATATATTCCACTTCCTCCAAAGCAAAGCGGTGCGTTTTGCGTGATTTCAGCGCGTATTTTCAAAAAATTTTCATAGTTTTTCACTGTTTTTTTATAATTTTCCGCACACGGAAAATGTGTGCAAATTGATTTCAATTTCACGCCTTTATCTTCCAACAATAAGTTCATCCTGTGCGCATTGAGCGATGTTTTGACGCCAAAGCGATTCATCCCACAATTAATCTTCAAATGCATATTATTTTTGAGCCCGTTTTGAATACATCTTTCAATGTCGCTTTCGTCGTCAACAAACACCTCCAAATTGTGTTTGTTGCATATTTTGAAATCTTGCACCTTTGAGCATATCAACACCGTTTTGTCGGTAAGTTTTCTGACCGCCACACCTTCATCAACATTAACAACCCCGAACGCATCAACCGAACTCTCCACAAGTTTGACAATTTCTCGCAAACCATGCCCATATGCATTCGCTTTGACCATAGCGCAAATTTTTTTATTTTCAAACTGCGACAAATTGAAAAGCAAGTTGTCCTTATACAAAATTTTTTGAGTTTTCATATTTAAGATATATAATTTTTATAAACATTTTGTCACTTATTCGCCACTTCTTTTTGAGTTTTATTAATGCTTACATTTTTCGCCAATAAAACATCCCAGCCAAATGAAACCAAAATCAATGAATAGCACTTTCATAATTTAAGTTTTTAAAAAATCTGAAATTGATTAAAAAATGAACTGATAAGGAATCAGTTTACCAATAAAAATTGACTTTAACAAAATATAAATTAAAAAAAATTAAAAAATTGTTGAAAAATACTGACAAAACGATATCATCGTGCCATTATAATGCCGTCACTTTTAAGTAATTTTTGTCGAATTCTAGTAAAATCAAAGTTAGGAGGACAATTATGGAAGATTTGCCAAAATTTACATTAAGAATTTCAAAGTCTTTACATGAAAAACTCAAATACACCGCAATTTACAACGGCAGAAGCAAAAATCGCGAAATTGAAATTGCATTAAAAAGATATGTCAGAGATTTTGAAAGATTGCACGGCAACATTGAAATTGATGAAGATTTAGACGATTAATTTCTGCAAAAATAGTTGACAAGAAAAAAAATGTGTTGTATAATACATACACATAGTTTTTCATTACACTCAATCAAAAATGACGAAAACTATGCAAAGCCAGCCAAAAATGCATCATATGCACGCAACACGCTGAGCTGAAAAACCAAACATAATATCATGGACTGCTAGCTCAGTTGGTAGAGCATCTGACTCTTAATCAGGGGGTCCAGGGTTCGAGCCCCTGGCAGTCCACCAGCCTTTACGGAACTATTCCAAAGGCAAAAGCCCTGAAAGGATTGTCTTTAACAAAGTTTAAAAACATATTCTTTCAAACACACTTCGTCGATAAAACTTTGTGCTGACATTGGATGTGCTTGAAAAAGACAAGTCATAAAAAGCGACAAAAATTATACGACGAAAGAATAAAAATGCCGAAGTGGCGGAATGGCAGACGCACGGGACTCAAAATCCCGCGAGGGCAACTTCATGTGGGTTCGACTCCCACCTTCGGCACCAAAGTCCGTAACAAATACGGATTTTTTTATTTACAGTCAGACTTACCCCCCACGCATCAGATTTTCCTGTTTCCATGCGAGATTTCAAATCCTACGAATATTTTTTCACTTCTCATGATGCCAAAACGAAAAAATGACCAATTTTGTCGAAAAAAATCTATATTTCATTTGAAAAGATTTGAAATTTGTGATATAATAAATTTAACAATAATTTTGGAGTTATGATGGAAGTTATATCGCTGATTAATTTTATTGTATCCATTCTTTTTAGTGTTCTGTTTGCATACAAAATTGTTATTGGAATGATTGGACTTTTCACAAAACGAAAATTTCCAAATGCAAAAAAGAACCATACTTTTGCCGTCCTGATTGCTGGTAGAAACGAAGAAAAAGTGATTGGACAACTGATTCAGAGTATTGCAAATCAAAAATACGATAAAAGTTTGATATCAATTTATATCGTTGCAGACAACTGCACAGACAACACTGCTGAAATTGCAAGACAAACATTGCGAAACAATAATTGCAACGGTCAAGTTTTTGAGCGTTTCAATACAAATTTAATTGGAAAAGGCTATGCGTTAGATTTTCTATTAGAGAGAATAAAAGAGAATCCAGAAATAGATGAAAATCAAATCGACGCATTTTTGGTCTTTGATGCCGACAATTTGTTGGATGAAAATTACATATTTGAAATGAACAAAGTTCTTGATGCTGGTTATGAAATTTCAACAAGTTATCGAAATTCGAAAAATTTTGATACAAATTGGATATCAGCAAACTCTGCAATGATGTTTCTGCGTGAATGTCGTTTTATCCACACCCCAAGATCAATCTTAAATTCAAGCACTTTCATTTCTGGCACAGGATTTATGGTCAGCACAAAAATTCTGAACACCAAAACAGGATGGAAATACACCACTCTCACTGAAGATATTGAATTTTCGACATGCCAGATTGCGAAAGGAAAAACAATCACATACTGCGATGATGCTGTCTTTTACGACGAACAACCTGTCACCTTCAAAGCAAGTTGGAACCAAAGAATGAGATGGCAAAAAGGTTTTTATCAATGTTTTGCAAAATATTTTTTGTTCTTGATTTCCACATTGTTCACAAGCCACTGGTTTGCCACCTATGAGATGATGATAATGATTTTCCCTTTCACAATTTTCTCTTTCTTTTGGACAGTTTTTTACTATATATACGCTTTTGTCTATCACTTATTCTCGCACATTCAATTTATAGGTTCCACATTTATGGAAATTTTAGTGGGAGGGGTGACACTGCTCATAATTTTCTACCTTTTAATTTCTTTATACGGCTTTCTAATCTTAATTACGGAAAGAAAGCGAGTGAAATCAACATTTTGGCAAAAAATAAAATATAGTTTAACTTTTCCAATATTTCTCGCCTCCTATATTCCGATTGCTATTGTTTGCCTTTTCAAAAAAGTTAAATGGAAACATATCCCCCATGAAGACTCAAGAACAATCGATGAAATAAATCAACTCAAAAAATGAAAAAAGATGTGATAAAAAAAGGAGAAAAAAATGAAGAAAATTTTGTTATGTTCAGTTTTAGCGATTTTATGTTGCTTTGCGGGATTTGTTTGCATTTCCTGTGGAAGCAACACCGTCACAGCAAATGTGACATTTGCGCAAGTTGAAGAAGAGCAGTTGATTGCCGTTGATTTTTCTGAAGAAGACGACATTGAAAGCATTGAAATTGTTGTCACCCATGATGGTGAAGAAGTTTCAAAAACAACAATAACCAGCGAAGAAGAACTTGCAACCAAAACAGCAGAAGTCTACGCTTATTATGGTCGCCAAAAAGTCACCGTCACAATAAATAAAATTGATGGCACCATTGCCACAAAAACCGAAGAAGTTTGTGTTTCGGCAAGTGAATATAACATTGCCCCAATTTCTGGCTCGATGCCTGTTTTGTTGTTCACTTTGTCACTTTTCCAAGAAGATGGCGGAGTGAATAATGATGTGCCAACATTTGTTTGGTTAGACAGAAGTGGCGCTTGGGATTGGGATTACCTTCCAGAAAATGTTTATCCACTTCCAACTGCAACTGAGGAAGAATACTTAACTGCAAATGTTAATCGAAGTTTGATGTATAACAAAACAAACGCATATATCAAAGAACTTGCTTCAATCAATGAAAATTCAGTGTTCAATCTCTATTTAAACGATTACGACACCGACCAATTCCTTTATATGATTGTTGCCAACGGCATTTTGGAGAGATCGACTTGCACTTATCTTTCAGATGGAGCATTCTCATATTCAATGATCAACAATGTGTTCAATGTTGAAAACGCAACCGAAAAATTTGAGCAAATGGTTGAAGAATATGAAACAACAAAAAATCAAGTGATTGAAAGAGGATATTACAGTTGGGACTCTGGATTTGAAGTGAACGGAAATGCACTTCGCTCCTATTTGCTTGTGATTGCAAATGTGGAAGAAAATGTCACATGGGTTTTCCCAAGATTGAGAACTGATCACATATTGATTGACCAAGACACAACCGATTTCGTTAAAAACACAATCATAGACACAACTAATGGAACAGTCTATGGACCGGGAATTGAAGAAATTTCCATAACAACAATTTTGACTCAAATTCAAGCCGATGAAGATAAGGTCAACGAACTTAAACTTCTTTACAAATTTAACGATGATATGTTTTCAGAAGCATATGAAAACGGGAAAAAAGTTATGATGCTTTTAGGAAGTTGGGTTACGCTGGAATCTGATTTCGAAGAATACACGGCAATCACAAAACTTCTGTATGGAGATGAGTTTGTATATTATTATAAAGGACATCCAAACACCCCAACAGACATTTATCCTGAAAAAGTTGAACAACTTGAAGCACTTGGGCTTATCGACCTTGAATCAACCATAAACGCTGAATTGATTTTATTCTTCTTCCCAGACATTTATATGAGCGGATACACATCAACAACTTTTGGTAGCATAGAAAACGAAGAAATGGCATGTATCTTTTGGGGTGCAACAAAAGCACAAGCCTTGGCAACTTCCAACCAAAACGCTGACTTGTTTGACTATTACGCATCCAAACTTTCTGCAGATGATAAAACATATGGTGCTCTTTTGACAGATTCAGATCACACATATTTCCTGATTGAAACAAATGATTCCTTGAATGTGAGTTTTGAATTTGCGATATATGACAGCACCTGCGGAACAATAACATATTACGATTCCAACCGCAGTGCAATCAGTCTTTAATTTGTCATTGTCACTATAATTATAAAATATCATCACAATCACAAAAAGTTAATTTAAAAATTGCTAATGTTTATCAATCAACATCAGCAATTTTTTTTACATTTTTTTATATCTCGCCATCACCCACACAACTTCGCTCCCATTCAGCACAAACGAAAGCAATAAAAATTGCAAAAGAAACTCATATTTTCTTAAAAAATAAGAACTTTTTTTGATAAAGAAGATTTTTTCTATCTGCGATATGCGTTCATTTTTATAGCCAAAAAATAAAGTTGTCAAAACAAGACAACTTTATTTATTAAAAACACTTTTAAATAAGATGTATAAAGCCTAAAATACTTATTAAAATAAATCTTATATCTTAAAAAACTTTTGAAATCAACTCGCGGACGCGTTGAGAATTGGCTTTTCCGCCGGTGTTCTTCATCACATAACCAACAATAAATCCAACAACTTTTTCTGGCGATTTTTGATAGTCCCCTGCAACTTTGGAATTTTCTGATTTCAATTTGTTTAAAAGTTCCAAAATTTGCTCATCAGAAATTGTCACAAGCAAATTCATTTCCTTCGCCAGCACTTGCGGGTCTTTCCCCGTTTCAATGCACTTATCCAAAAGTTGCAATCCCACAGTTTTATTTATAACTTTATCTTCCACCATTTTGATTATGGTTGACAAGTCTTTCTCGCTGATTGGAAAAGAAAACTCTTCTTGCTCTTTGACAAGTTTCATAAGGTCGACCATAATCCAGTTGCTGATTTTCTTTGGCGAATTGAAATTTTTGACACAATTTTCAAAATAATCTGAAACATATTTTGAAGATGTCAGAATTTGTGCGTCATACTCTGGCAAACCAAACTCTTCCACATATCTTTTTCTGCGCTCACTCGGAAGCATGACCATCGTTTCTTTGATTTTTTGCACATCTTTTGATGATATTTCAAGTGGAAGAAGGTCTGGGTCGGGAAAATAGCGATAATCCTGCGTTTCTTCCTTACTTCTCATGGAAAAACTCTCGCCACAATCGTCGTCCCATTTGCGCGTTTCTTGGGCAATAATTCCACCCGACATAAGCACTTCTGCTTGACGCTCTGCTTCAAAAACAATCGCCCTTTGCACGCTTTTGAAAGAATTTAGATTTTTCATTTCAGTTCGCGTGCCCATTTTGCTTTCACCTTTTCGTTTGAGCGAAAGGTTGATATCACATCGCATTCCACCCTGCTCCATTTTGCACTTTGCGATGTCTTCAAACACAAGAATTTCGCGCACTTTTTTCAAAAATTCCACCGCTTCTTCTGCGGTTGAAATGTCTGGTTCGGTTACCATTTCAATCAGTGGCGTTCCCCCGCGATTATAGTCAACCAAAGTGCCAACGCCTTTTGAAATGTGCGTGAGTTTGCCAGCATCTTCTTCCAAATGGATACGGTTCAAACGAATTATCTTGCCACTGTCCAGCGCAACTTGTCCGCCGATATTTAACGGATGAACCAACTGACTGATTTGATATGCTTTTGACAAGTCAGGATAAAAATAATTTTTACGCTCAAAAACTGTATAGGTCGAAATCTCACATCCAAAAGATAACCCCGCTTTGATTGCCAACTCAACTGCATGTCTGTTCAAAATTGGTAGCGCACCCGGCATACCTGTGCAAACAGGGCAAGTGTTTGTGTTGGGCTCATCGCCAAACTCGTTCTTACATCCGCAAAAAACCTTTGTTTTGGTGTTAAGTTCGGCATGAATTTCCAGCCCAATCACCACATCAAAATCATCTAAAACGCTCATAAATCTCCTCCAAACTTTTCAACTTTTTTAGCAATATCAAGCATCATCGCATCATTCTTCTCATCAGCCAAAAGTTGCACTCCTATTGGGAGAGAATTAATTTTTCCGTATGGAACAGATATTGCAGGAATTCCAGCAATATTGGCAGGAACAGTGAACAAATCTTCGCGATACATTGCAACAGGGTCACCAATTTTTTCACCAATTTTAAACGCTGTGCCGGTGGTTGTTGGCATGATTATACAATCGCAAAATTTGAAAGCATTTGAAAATTCTCTTTTGATGAGCCTTTGAAGTTTCTTTGCCTTGTTGTAATAAGCATCAAAATATCCGCTTGAAAGAACATAATTTCCAAGCATGATTCGTCTTTTAACTTCCTTTCCAAAACCTTCACTTCGACTTTGAACATAAAGACTTTCAAGGTCTTGCGCAGTCGCACTTTGAGTGGTATACTTAACGCCATCAAAACGCGCAAGATTGGAAGTCGCTTCGGCTGGCGCAATGATATAATAACACGCAAGAGAATTTTTGATGTGAGGTAAATCCACCGAAACAATATCAAAACTTTCGTTCAATTTGTTCAAAAAACTATAGAATTTTTCACAGCAAGGACTTTGTTTGACAATTTCCATAATTTGTTTGCATAATCCAAGTGTATACTTGCCCTTCTGCACATATGAGAAAGTGTTGTCCATGCTGGTGCTGTCGTGCTCATCTTTGCCAGCAATGATTTTAAGCACATATTCGCAGTCCTCAACCGTTCTGGCAATCGGCGCACACTGATCCAAAGAACTTGCAAAAGCAACAATTCCATAGCGCGAAACAGTGCCATATGTCGGCTTCACCCCAACAACCCCATTAAAAGCGGATGGCTGTCTGATTGACCCGCCCGTATCCGTGCCGAGTGCACACGGCACAAGCCCGCCAGCAACCGCCGTGGCACTTCCGCCACTGCTTCCACCTGCAACATATTCGAAATTGACCGCATTGTGACAAACGCCGTAGCAAGAATTTTCACAACTTCCGCCCATAGCGAATTCGTCCATATTAGTGCGCCCCAAAATCACGCCATCTTCATCAAGCACCTTCTCCACCACAGTTGATGAGTATGGCGAAACAAAACTTTGCAAGAACTTGCTTGCACACCCCATCTTTTTGCCCTTAAACATGATGTTATCTTTGATGGCAATCGGCACACCAGCAAGCAAGCCAACTTTCTCCCCATTCGAAATTTTCTTATCAATCTCTTTTGCTCTGTCAAGTGCATCATAAAAAATTTCAACAACAGCATTCAATTCTTTTTGTTCTTCACATCGTTTAATAAAAAACTTCACAACTTCTTCACTTGTGAATTTTCTGCTAACGATTCCATCGCGAAGGTCTTTGATTGACAACTTTGAAAAATCACTCATCATTCCACCACCAGTGGAGTGACAAAACATCCATCTTTTTTCTTTGGAGCATTCGCGAGAACTTCTTCTCTTGACATGCTTGATGTCGGCTCGTCATCTCTTAAATCAGAAAGTTTGACTGACCTATCCTTATCAAAATCGCCAGGCAAGTCAAGTTTTGAAATTTCGTCAACAAACTTCAAAATATCGTCAAATTCAGATGCAAACTTTGTTTTTTCATCGTCAGAAAATTTCAATTTACTCAAATATTCCAAATGTTCAATCGTCCCCATATTTTGTATCCTTTTTACATAAATATTTTAACACAAAAACATCGGAGCGCCAAATAAAATAGTCAAAAAATAAAATTGCCTTCACAACAAAATAAAAAAGATTTAAAATAGTGAAAATCATTAAACAAAATTCGAAAAAAATATAAAAAATACTTATATAATTTTCTGTAAAAATTATTTATAAAAAACATTTATAAAAAATATTTAAAAGTTGGTAAAAATCTTTATAAAAAATGTTTTAAAAAAATCTTAAAAATATTTATTTTTTCATATATTCATTTTTTCATATTATTTGTCAATTTTTTTTAATTTTTGTTAAAAAACAAAAAAACGACAAAATTTGCCGTTTTTTTATCTTTTTTCACTAAATTTTTATAATTTAACCAAGTTTTAATTTTATGATTTAGCCAACATTGACTTCTTCTTTATCAACCTTAACAGGAACGACGGTTCGATATTTTTTAAGCCCTGTTCCAGCAGGAATAAGCTTGCCGATGATGACATTTTCTTTGATACCGATAAGATTGTCCACTTTACCTTTAAGCGCAGCGTCCGTCAAAACTCTTGAAGTTTCTTGGAAAGAAGAAGCAGAAAGGAATGATTCTGTTGAAAGTGACGCTTTTGTGATTCCAAGCAAAATTCTTCTTGCAATCGCAGGTCGTCCGCCAGCACGCAGAACTCTCTCGTTCTCTTCTTCGCAACGGCTGACATCCACAACATCGCCGGTCAAAAGGTTTGTGTCACCGCTGTCTTCAATCTTAACTTTCTTCAACATTTGTCTTATGATGATTTCAATATGTTTGTCATTAACCTTAACATCTTGGCTTCTGTATACCGAAATAACTTCGGAAAGAAGATATTGTTGCAGACCTTTAAGTCCTTTTGTGACAAGCAAATCGGAAGGATTAATCGCACCGACTGTGAGTTGTGTGCCTGGTTCAACACTATCGCAGTTCTTCACTTTCAGAACTGCTGGTTTATGCACTTCATAGTCAATATCCCCTTCGCCTGTGACAACTGTGAGATAATAGTTCTTTGCATCTTCTTTGATTTTAACTTTTCCAGCAACTTCGCAAAGCAAGCATTCGCCCTTTGGTCGTCTTGCTTCAAAAATTTCTTCAACTCTAGGCAAACCTTGTGTGATGTCGGCAGCAACGGCAGCACCACCAGAGTGGAAGGTTCGAAGAGTGAGCTGTGTGCCCGGTTCACCGATGGATTGTGCAGCAATAATTCCAACTGCTTCTCCAAGTGTGACCATATCTTTTCCAGCCAAATTTCTGCCATAGCATTTTGCGCATACACCATGCTTGCAACGGCAAGTCATAAGTGAACGAATTTGAACTTCTTTAATTCCGCTGTTTTGAACTCTTGACGCTTGTTCTTTTGAAATCATTGTGTTTGCAGGCACGATAATTTCTTTTGTTTTAGGGTCAACAATATCTTCAACCGCAACACGACCATAAATTCGTTCTTCCAACTTTTCCATAACAAACCCGTCGGAAACAAGTTCACCGACAGTCACACCCTTGACTTTTTCGCCGTTATCAGCAAAACAATCTTCGGTTGTGATGACAACATCTTGCGCGATGTCCACAAGACGACGCGTCAAATAACCAGAGTCGGCAGTTTTAAGCGCTGTATCCGACAAACCTTTACGCGACCCACGCGAATTGATAAAGAATTCGATTGGCGACAAACCTTGCTTAAACGCAGATTTGATTGGAGTGTCATTCTTAACACCAGATGCGGTAACCTTAATTCCAATCATACCACATTCTTGGTTCAACTGAGTTTTATCCCCACGCGCGCCAGAAACAACCATCAAACTGAATGGGTTGAAAGTGTCCAAGTCGTTGACAATGGCATTTTGCACTTCGTTTACGGCTTGATTCCAAATGTTGATGTTTTCATTGATTTTTTCATCAAGTGTGATAAGTCCACGGTGCAACAATTTTTCATTTTCAAGCGCCTTTTCTTCGGCTTGTTTCATGATAACTTCTTTTTCTTTTGGTGAATTGATGTCAAAAACACTCACCGAAACAGAGGCAAGAGTGGAATATTTATATCCCATTTCTTTCAAATTGTCAACAAGTTTTGCGCACTCAGTTGTGCCAAATCTGTCATAGCAATCTGCCACAATCTTCTTCAAATCTTTCTTGAACACAACCTTGTTTACTTCCAAATCGCAAACATGTTCAGGGTCAGTTCTGTCAACATAGCCCAAATCTTGTGGAATAATGTTGTTGAACAAAATTCTTCCCACAGAAGTTGTGATGCGTTTTGCATATTTCTTTCCATCAATTTCTTTTGTCAAGCGAACAGTGATTTCTGCTTGCAAATCCAAGTTTTTGGTTTGATATGCATAAATAACTTCGTTTTTAGACGCAAAAATTGAACCTTCACCTTTTGCACCTGGTTTAATCAAGGTCAAATAATAGCATCCAAGCACAATATCCTGAGCAGGTGTGACGATTGGCTCGCCGTCTGAAAGTTTCAGAATGTTGTTGGAAGCAAGCATAAGTGTTCTTGCTTCGGTTCTCGCATCAATCGAAAGAGGAATATGCACAGGCATTTGGTCACCGTCGAAGTCCGCGTTAAACGCCGCGCAGACAGAAGGATGAAGTTTGATTGCCTTTCCTTCAACAAGCACAGGTTCAAACGCTTGCACTGACAAACGGTGAAGCGTTGGAGCGCGGTTCAAAAGCACAGGATGATCTTTGATGACTTCCGCAAGCACATCCCAAACGATAGGCTTTTCGCGTTCAATCATGCGTTTTGCTGTTTTGATGTTGTTAGATTGGTTCATTTCAATAAGTCTGTTTATGATGAAAGGCTTAAACAGTTCCAACGCCATTTCTTTTGGCAATCCACATTGATACATTTTAAGTTCTGGTCCAACAACAATAACCGAACGACCAGAATAGTCAACACGCTTTCCAAGAAGGTTTTGTCTGAAACGCCCCTGTTTACCGCTGAGCATTGCTGTCAAAGATTTCAAATCTCTTTGTTTTGAACCTTGAACGGCCTTTCCGCGCTTACCATTGTCGATAAGGTTATCAACGGCTTCTTGCAACATTCTCTTTTCGTTTCTTATGATAACATCAGGTGCGCCGAGTTCCATAAGTTTTTTCAAACGGTTGTTACGATTGATGACACGACGATACAAATCGTTCAAGTCACTTGTGGCATAGCGCCCACCATCCAATGGCACCATTGGACGAAGGTCTGGTGGAAGGACAGGAATGCAGTCAAGCACCATCCAAGTTGGCTTATTTCCACTTTTTCTGAAACTTTCAACAACATCAAGTTTCTTGGCTGCCTTGATTTTTCTTTGTCCTTTTGAACTTTTGATTTCTTCTTTAAGGTCAGTGCTTTCTTTGTCCAAATCAACATGAGAGAGCAAAATTTTGATTGCCTCAGCGCCCATGCCTGCATCGAAAGAACCGTAACCGTATTTTTCAATCGCATCACGATATTCTTTGTCTGTCAAAACTTGTTTATATTCCAAATCAGTCTTTTTAGGGTCAGTTACGATATAATTGATGTAATAAACAATCTGCTCCAAGGTTTTTGGAGTTAAATCAAGAAGAGTTCCAATGCGCGATGGCACTGAACGGAAATACCAAAGGTGTGTGACAGGTGCAGCAAGTTCAATATGCCCCATTCTCTCACGACGAACCTTACTTCTGGTCACTTCAACGCCACACTTGTCGCAAACAACGCCACGATAACGAATGCGTTTATACTTTCCGCAATGGCACTCCCAGTCTTTTTTTGGTCCAAAAATCTTTTCGCAGAAAAGCCCGTCTTTTTCTGGCTTTTGCGTGCGATAGTTTATGGTCTCTGGTTTTGTGACTTCACCATGCGACCACTCTCTGATTTTTTCTGGACTTGCAATTCCAATCTTGATTTTTTCAAAGTTGTTAAGTTCAAACATATCTCTTCCCCTAAAATTATTTTCTATCCAATTTTTTCTCTAATTTTTATATTTAGTATTTTTACCTTTAAATCTATCTCACCACGAAGCAAGTGGAATTTTCGTTTGGCAAGAAGTGATGTTGCAAATTTTCACTCCAACGCCCCACGAACCCCAAGCGCAGTTTTCGCCTATTCGTCGAAATCTCCGAAATCATCGAACAAGTCGGCTTCTTCAAGCCCAGCAGGCATTGAACTTTCTTCTTCGATTTCTTTCTGAATTTCTGTCTTTTCATCGTCGGTGTCACTTATCATGTCATCGATGTCAAGAGTGATATTCTTCAAGTCTTTCTCAACTTCATTTTCAAGGCCAACCTTGTCCTGCTCGTCTTGTGAGAGTTCTGGCAAGTCGATTTCTTCGTCGTTTTCAGTCAAAATCTTGACATCAAGCGCAAGTGCTTGCAATTCTTTAATCAAAACTTTGAACGACTCTGGAATTCCCGGTTCTGCAATCGGAAGTCCTTTGACGATACTTTCAAAAGTCTTAACTCTTCCCATAACATCATCCGACTTCACAGTCAACATTTCTTGAAGAACATGGCTTGCACCATACGCTTCAAGCGCCCAAACTTCCATTTCACCAAATCTTTGACCGCCGAACAATGCCTTTCCGCCAAGTGGTTGTTGAGTGATGAGTGAGTATGGTCCAATCGAACGCGCGTGAATTTTGCTGTCAACCATGTGGTTAAGTTTGAGCATATATTTCATGCCGATTGTTGTCTTGTTTTCAAATGGCTCGCCTGTTCGTCCGTCATAAAGTTGCACTTTTCCGTCTTCTGGGAAATTATTTTCTTTCAAAAGTTCCTTGATTTTTTCTGCATCTGCGCCGTCGAAGTCTGGTGTTGCAACCTTCCAACCAAGAGCACCTGCAACAAGTCCAAGGTGAACTTCCAAAATCTGTCCCAAATTCATACGCGAAGGAACGCCAAGTGGGTTCAAAACGATGTCAAGTGGACGCCCGTTTGCCATGAATGGCATATCTGCTTCTGGCATGATAATTGAAATACAACCCTTGTTGCCATAACGACCAGCCATTTTATCGCCGACAGAGAGTTTTCTCTTTTGAGCAATGAAAACTTTGACAAGTTGGTTGACGCCCGGTTCAAGTTCGTCCTTATTTTCACGACTGAACACTTGAACATCCACGACAACACCGCCTTTACCGTGTTGAACGCGAAGAGATGTGTCGCGAACTTCTCTTGCTTTTTCACCAAAAATTGCACGGAGCAATCTTTCTTCTGGCGAGAGTTCAGTTTCGCCTTTTGGTGTCACTTTTCCGACAAGGATGTCCCCGGCTCTAACTTCCGCACCGATGCGAATAATGCCATTTTCATCCAAATTTTTGAGAGCATCTTCACCCAAGTTTGGAATGTCGCGAGTGATTTGCTCGTCACCAAGTTTTGTTGTTCGACATTTAAGTTCTTCAACTTTAAGACAAATGGAAGTGAAGACATCTTCTTTCACCAATCTCTCATTGATGAGAATGGCGTCTTCATAGTTGTATCCTTCCCAATTCATATATCCGACAAGGACATTTTTTCCAAGGGCAAGTTCGCCGTTTTCGGTGGAGTAGCCATCAATGATAACTTCACCCTTCTTAACTTTTTCACCTTTGACAACACATGGTTTTTGATTGAAACATGTTTCGTCATTGGTTTTATCAAATTTTGTCAATTTGTATATGTCAACATTGCCTTTGACATTTTTAACCCTAACTTCGTCAGCACTGACATAAACAACTTCACCATCTTCGCGTGCAAGTTGTGTGTATCCACAATCATGAGCAACAATCGCTTCCATACCCGTTCCAACGATTGGTGCTTCTGGTCTTAGAAGTGGAACAGCCTGTCGTTGCATGTTTGCGCCCATAAGCGCACGGTTTGCTTCGTTTGAGTTCACGAAAGGAATCAACGAAGTTGCCACAGAAATGAACTGTCTTGGAGAAGCATCAACAAAATCAACTTGTTTTGCTGGCACTTCGATGGCATAGTCTTTATGTCGGCAAACAATACGCTTGTTGATGAAACGCCCTTCCTCGTCAAGAGGTTCTGTTGCCTGAGCGATATATGCCTCATCTTCAATGTCTGCCATGAAATATTCGCACTTATCAGAAACCTTTCCTGTTTCTTTATTCACGCGTCTGTATGGAGTTTCAATGAAACCATATTCATTGATTTTTGCATAACTTGTCAAAGTGTTAACCAAACCGATTGCCTGACCTTCTGGTGTTTCAATAGGACAAATGCGCCCATAGTTTGTGTAGTGAATATCACGAACATCGGCTTCGGCACGCTCTTTGCGGATACCGCCAGGACCAACGGCAGAAACACGGCGTTTTTGAGTGATTCCAGAAAGCGGATTGACTTGGTCCATAAGTTGAGAAAGTTGCGAAGAAGCCACAAACTCGCGGAGTGCTCTGTTTATTGCCTTTGGATTGACAATTTGTCTTGGAGTGACTTCGGACAATTCTTTTCCTTGCAAAGTTTCTCTGACATTCGACACAAGTTTATTCACGCCCGAGCGGAAGTGGTCATAGAACAATTCGCCAACAGTTGCCACTCTTTTGTTTGAAAGGTGTTCAATCTTGTCAACACCTGTCACACCTTCCAAAACATCCAAATACATGCTTATACCAGCCAAAATGTCGTCCATAGTGAGCGTGGTGATCATCAAATCTTTTGCATGTTCTTTTATGGCGCTAAGTCTTTTCTCTTTTGTTTTGTTATCTTTGAGAAGTTGAACCAAAACAGGATAATAAACTTCTTCCAAAATTCCCAAACTCTTTTCATCGCAAGGGAATATGTCGGAAAGTTTAACGCGATTGTTGCCACGCATGAGATATTTATGGTCAGAAAGTTGAATCCAAACCTCATTCACGCCACTTGCTTTGATTTTTTGTGCAAGTTCGTGGTCGGCAACCTGTCCAGCCTTTGCCAACAACTCTCCGTCAGGAGAAACGACATCTTCCGCCAAAATGTGCCCTTCAATTCTTTTTGCGATTGAGAATTTTTTGTTGAGATTATATCTTCCAACGCGTGAAAGGTTATACCATTGTTCAGAGAAGAACCATAAATTCAAATAACTTCTTGTTGTTTCAGCCGAAGGAACATCCGCAGGACGAGTTTTGCGCGCAAATTCCATAAGCGCTTCTTCCTGAGTGTTGATAGTTTCTTTTTCAAGAACATTCTTAATCAATCTGTGTCCACCAAAAAGGTTGGAGATTTCGTCAGCAGAATAACCAAAGCATTTAAGGAAAAGCCCCAATGTGACTTTATGCTTACGGTCAAGGACAACTTTCAAAACTTCATTTGCGCCCTGCTCGAACTCAATATACATACCCCTTTTTGGAATGATTTGTCCGTGCAAAGTTGAATTATCTCTTGCCTTGTCTTTAAGAAGGTAGTAATTTGGAGATTTGATGATTTGATTTACAACAACTCTTTCAACGCCATTGAAAATGAAAGAGCAGTCTTCGGTCATATATGGAATATCGCCCAAGAAAACAACATCTTCAACTGCCTGCCCTGTTTCTTCAACAACAAAACGAGTCTTGACATTCAATGGAATAGAATAAGTTGCACTGCATCTTTTGCACTCTTCTTTGGAATATTTTGGCTCTTTATCCATGATGACATCAAGAAAATAAAGTTTTGCCTTGCCCGAATAGTCCACGACAGGAGAAAACTCATTAAGCACTTCCTTGATTCCATTTTGCATGAAATCAGCAAAAGAATTCTTTTGAATTTCAAGCAGTGGCGGAATATCGATATAATCTTTCAACTGTGAAAAAGTGTATCTTTCCGTTTTCCCAAATTTTTGTTTTTTAATCATATTGGACATACTTCTCTCCTTACGCGCAAAAAAGGAAACATCGGGAGAAAATCCCCAAGTTTCCTTTGTTTTTTAAGTTAAAATGGCATAAAATTCTTCGACATAGCGCTAATTAACCATCTCATTATAGCAATTATTCACTGAAATGTCAATACTTTTTTAAAAATTTTTAAAATATTTTTGCCATTTAATTATTTTTTCATACATATTTTGACGATTTATGCTTCACTTGAAGTTGCAATCTCGCCGAACAAATTGACATACAACTGACTTAACGCATCATACATTCCTGTGCTTCCTTGGTATGTGAAATTGTATGTGATATTGCAGGTGTATTTGCATTTCTCTGCCACATATTGATTTACCGAAATGCCAATTCCTCCAGTCAGTCCCACCGCGCTGTCACTTGTCGATGTTGAAGTTAAACTTGAAGTCAATGTCAAAATTCCAACTCCGTCAGCATTTTGACCTGACACCAAAGTTTCGGTTGCAGTGTCTGAATATGTGAGATTATACAGATAATTCTGTGCAGTCAAGGTGACATCTGTATAGCAAACAGTGTGCGTTCCTTGTGCTTCATTGAACCCAATCACGCCCCCAATGCCTATTGTTGCTGATGTGCCATAGTTATATGCCCCAGCGTGAATGTTGACATCAATTTCATTTTTATTTGTTTCACTTTCATCACTTTCTTGCTCAGCTGTCACATAAATAATCGAACTTGAAGCCACATACCCAGCAATTCCCCCAATGCCAATAAGACTTTGTTTAATTCCAATCGCGTTCAGGTCTGCATCAACATAAACATCTTCAAATGTGACAAGTCCACCGCTTGCATTCAGAATATTTCCAACAATTCCACCCACAACAGAAAGCCCTGTCAAAGTGGCATTCACAGTGATGTTTTTCAGAGTGACAGGTGCGGAAATTTCGCCGACAATTCCACCCAAAACTTCCACTGCCGTATCCGAACTTTCGGTGCTTACCACAATATCTTGCTCCATTGAAACATCTGTCAAACTTCCCCCGCTCATCAGTCCAGCAAAACCGCCGACCGCATCTGGAAGATATGGCGAAATCTTGAAGTTAGAGAATGTTTCGTCGCCAGAGATTGTCACATCGCTGACCATACCCTTACTCTCTCCTGCAACAAAACCTGCGTAGGAATAACCATTGAGCATCATGTCACTTTGCACAAAAACCTCAACATTTTTCACGGTGACATTTTCGTCAATAAGCCCAAACATCAAGCCAGCCTTATCCGCAATTACAGAAACTGCTGTGTCAATGGTGCAATTATTAATCGTTCCTGTGCCACTCAACACGCCAACAATCGCTCCGGCAAATGACTTACCCGAATAATCTGTTGAACCGTCATAAACATTGTCATTTGTTATCACACTGTTTCTTGCAATGGCGCTGTAAGTGGAGTAGACATTTTGTATAGAGAAGTTGCCCGTAGTCAAACCAATCGCACCGCCCACAATGTTCTTTCCTGACACAACATTTCCTTCTTCGTTGTCGATATAGACATTATACACCACTCCGCCGTCCAATTTTCCAGCAATCGCGCCGACAACATCAGCGGACGCAAAGTTGACTTCTGACGGATTGTATGTGAAGTTCATAACTGTTCCGATTGCGTTCACATTCGAACTGTTGCCAATTTCGGCAAACAACCCAGCATACATCAAAGACGCATCGCTGGAAATCAACTTGATGTCACTCAATGACATGAAGTTGCCTTCCAAATAACCCATAAACTTGACGGTATAAAGATCGCTGTTATACAAATATTCGCTGTAATCAATATCATTGATGAAACGATAATAAGAATAGTTATACCCCGCCGAATTGCACTCTTGCAAGATATATTCTTCAAATTCTTCCGCAGAACTTATAAGGATTGGATTGTATGTCGTGCCCAAGGCGTCACTTGTGTAGTTATAAACATATGTGACATAGGTCGCACCTGTTGATGAATCTGTTGATGTCACTGCACCTGCATACTCTCTTTGTGAGAACGCCACAATGTTTGCTGAAACAAGTTCAATTCTTCCTGTGTTAAATTTTTTGCCCGAGAAGTTGGAAGAATCGCTGGAATACTTATTGAAGAACCATACGGAATTGATATTTCTTCCCTCAGAAACGGTGTAATTTGAAAAGTATTCATCAATATTGCCAAACTGTTCATCTGTCAATGCAAGGACATCAGAACAGTTGTTGGAAACATTTTGATTGACGCTGACTGTGTTCTTGTCTTCCGTTTTTGTGAAAGAAAGATAATAGCAATCATAAAATCCGTCATCTTCTTCATCAATCTCATAAGTTCGAACAAAACCGAAATTGGACGAGTCGTCATTTCCAAGCACACTTGTTGAGAAACATCTTTCAATTCTGCCCGTATTTTCATCGACAAAACCAGATGCGTAATAACCGCTGTTGGTCAAGAGAATGTTGGAATAGCAATCATAGATGCCACCACTGTTGGAGTATACAAACCCAGCAATTAAGCCTGTTGAGCGAATGACATTATCACTGCCTGTGTAATACAAATTGTTTTCATCGCCTGTCCCTTCTCCGCTCACATAAGAAGTGTAAATGTTTCCACTGTTGGTCAGAACAAACCCAGCAGTGTTGATTGACCTGCTTTGCGTTTCATTCACAAGGCTTCCACCGCGGAAATAAGAACTTGCAATATGTCCAGAATTTCGTGCGACAAATCCAGCAATGTTAACCTGCGTGTATATTGTGCTGATGCTTGAGCGAGAATTGGTGATATAGCCCGTGTTTTCTGCCACCAAACCTGCAACATAAGACGAAGAAACACTGCTTGAGAAGATAACCGACAAACTTGCCGTGCCAACTGAACCCACTTCACAATTTGTTATAATTCCATTGTTTTCACAAGCCAAAAGCCCGATATCAAAGGTTTCCACACTCATGTTGAAAGTGGTGTTTGAAAGAAGTTTAACTGTGACATTTTGCAAAATAGTGTCCGAACTTACCGTGCTGAACACGCCAACATCTGCTGTGTCAAAGTTATATGTTCCACTGAAATAGATGGAATATCCATTTCCGTCAAGTCCAGCAATGGCTGTTGAAATTGGTGTGAATTGTTCATAATCTGCATCGCTGGCGTTTGGCAAAACGATGTCTGCCAAAAGGATATACCAAGAGTCTTCTTCCATTGCCAAGAAGTCTTCGTATGTTTCAATAGGAATTGGACTGCTTTGAGTGCTTTGTTCATGCACGCTGAACGAAAATTCTGTGTAAATTTGATTTGCATTTGTTGAAGAAGACGAATAAGAATAGATACCACCCGACATTGTGTAATATGCTTGTGCCGAGAAGTAATATAACTCACTTGAAGGGTCATAAATTCGAATTGGAGTCACTGTGAAAGAAGAAATCAAATAATAATCCGAAGTGATTGTCTTGCCTTGTTCAAGCAAATACGATTGATTGTTTTCATGCACTCTCCATTCAATGTTGTTTGTCATTTCATTCAAGAAAGTGTTGACTTCTGCCACAATGGTGGAATTGGACGAATCATATTCCAAGAAACTTGTGATATCAAATTCCAGAGTGTATGGATTGCCAATGGCAACACTGATAACTTCGTTGCTCATTCCTTTGACAATGTCTTCATAGTTGCCATCAACATATGAATAATTGAGCACATATTCCATGATGTAAAGTTTCATCTCGTTTCTATATGTTTGCAAAACGCCGTCAACCGTTTTTTGAGCGGAGATATTTATTGTGACTTCATAGCCAGGACTGCTTTTGTCATAGACAATGCTGGAACTTGTGACAGTGAGCACATAACTTCCAACCTGTCCAGCCACCGCTTGAATTGAAACATATTCACTGCTCACAGAAATGGTTGCATCTTGAAGTTCTTGCGTGGAGAAACCAAAGGAATCCAGCGTCAAATTATACGAAAGGCCACGCGCAACATAATAATGTTCCCCAAGTATTTCTTTATCTTCAATAACAAGTTCAATGTAACTTGTAAGTTTTGTGGTCAAATAGATTGATGTTTCATACAAGTCATCGTTAGAGTCTGATGTCACGCTAACATCAAACGCCATTTCAATGCCGTCGTCCACCCCGCTGGAAGAAAGATAGTAGGCAATATAAATTCTTCCATTATAGGTGTAAGTGTAATCACTGTCACCTCTTTCGTTCAAACTTTCAAAGAAAGACATCATCTCTTCATAAGTGAAAGTGAGCGTGCCGTCAACATAAGTTCCGAAATTGGTTGCCAAAACATAATCTGTGCCCGTGTTGTATGCAAATGTCAATGTTGCAATTCCTGCACCAGCATAACTGTTGATATCACTGTTGGAAATGGTGAATGTGTTGAACCCTGCATCTGACGGGTCAAGTATAATTTCCAAAAGTCCGCGTTGCATTGGAACGATAACTTCATCGGTCGCAGAAACATCATTTATGCTGGAATAATTGTTCACAGTGATGTTGCCGATTGACGCTTCATCCAAAGTGACTCTGAAATAGCACGATTCTCCATTTTTAAGTTCGCTGGCATAGAAAGTGAAGATGTATTCACCGTATATACTTTCGCTGGCACGATTTTTGTATGCATCACTTTCTTTATTAACAGAACAAGTGATGTCAAAGACATTTGTTTCTTCGCGTCTGGTGATTGTTATGTCAAACAAGTCAGAATTTGTTGTTGAGTTGATGTATTTTTCATAACTGTCAACCGATTTTCCATCAATATAATACATCCCCACAACAGTTGGAATTCTGCTCTGCACTGTCAGTCTTGTTGGACCTGTGATTTCATAGAACAACAAATCTTCTGGATTGGAAGATGTGATTGAAATTGTTTCCGTGAACGAAGTGTTTGTTTGCAACGAATTTTTGAGATTTTTGCTGTAAAGCGCCGTCGCTGTTTCTTGGTATTCCAAAGTCAAACTGATTCGAGAAGCCGAAAGATAATAATAGACAGTTTCACCATTGCTGAGCGTAACTTCAATCACAGGAACAAGAGTGTATATGTCTTTGTCACCAGCAGTTGCACTTGATGACGACTTGAAGAAAGTGATTGTTTGCTTGTTCACTTGCACAGATGAGAAATTTCCTGATTCATCCAACACATATCCATTTTGGTCGACCTTGATATACTTCCCGTTGTAATAAACATAGAAGTTTCCATCATTGTCAACTGCGTAACCGTTTTCATCCTCTGTCACATTCAGGTCATTGATTGTTTCTTCTGCCAAATCGACATATTTCACAAAATAATCGGTGGAATATTGCAAACAGGACTCAGCCGAAATTTGTGTGTTTTTCGCCAAGTAATAGCTCACACCTTGATATTGCAAAATTCCATTTTGACTGATTGAATATGAAACTCCATTAACATCTTCGCCATCTTGCAATGAATAAGTTGGCACAACATAAATGCTGGAATAGGAATCTCCATAAATTATTCTTGTGCTTCCGTCACTGATGTTTGTTCCAGAAGTTGATGTCGAGTCATAGAAAATCGACACTGATATATTGCTGTCAAAATAGTTGACAACATAGATGTAAATTTTTTGCGAATTATTGACATTTAAAATGCTGGAAAGCGTGATTTCTGCCGAACCCGTCCCGCTCACCGTGATGTTTCCATTGCTATCAACCGACAAAATTCCCGATGTTGACGCCGAAATGGACACATCTTGACTTGTGAGTGAGAAAGGATAGAACTGAGAATTTGGAGTGAAATAGTTGAGCGCGGTGATGTTATCCTGCGCGGAATTTCCCATTTCTCCTGACAAATCGTCAGTCACTTGGAAATAAAACATTAAAAAGGCATAGATGTCAGCGGAATCACTGACTAATTGAAGTCCACCGTCTCCCAACTCAATTTTAACAGAAGCCGAAGTGAAGCAATAAGCATTTTCAATCACATAAGTTGATTTGTCTATGACAAGATAGTCCCCATAATATAAATCTGTGCTTGTAAAATCCGAAGCCACATCTTCACCTTCACTAAACTCTATCTTTGTTCGCGATAGATAAGAATAAGAAGAGAAAGTTGCACCAGAACCAGAATATTCGCGCTCGTTTATTGAAGTCTTATAATTTCCAATCGCATAATAATACTCATAATTCCCTTCGCTCACACTTGACGAAGTGCTGTTTGTTCGAATTATGCTTGCAGCATAGAATGCTCCCCTGGCATCATCCACTGCCTGAATGATATTTTCCGTTCCAAAAACGGTCAATCTATCCTCATTATAGCCAGTACTGCCAGATGGATATGTGTCATAACCAACAATTCCGCCAACATAATAATTCCCACGCAAGAACACACGCGATGTGTTGGCAAGAATTTTGATTCCCGAGATGTTCTTTGTGTCAACAAGCCCGGCAATTCCACCCACACTGTCAGTGCCTGAAGTGAAAGAAACACCAAGGGTGTCAATCTCTCCACCCACAAGAAGATTTGAAAGAGTGTTTCCACTGCCACTATTTAAGTAGGTCACATATCCAACAATTCCGCCAACATTTATATTGCCAGAAGTTGTGCCGGTCACTTTAATCAGTGTATATGCCGAATAGCCGGTGTATCCATACATTTTATAATCAGGATCCTTTGGTGAAATTCGTTTGATGACATAATAAGACAAGCCTGCCACCCCGCCAGCATGGACAGTGGCATTTTCGCTCACATCGATGTTAACAAAATCATTAAAATAAGCCAAGTTTTTGGAAGTCATGCCTGTGAAGTTGGTATCGCCATCGGCATAAACGTATGTTCCGTCATATTTGGTGAAATCTTGCGATATTGTGCCACTATTCACACCAACAAGTCCGCCAAAATAGAGCGTTCCACCACTGACAGTCAAACCGTCATCACTTCCATTTATCGTTGCACCAACATTGGTCAATGTTCCTTTATTTTGCGCTGCCAAAAGACCAACATATGCTTGCGAAGTTATCTCCGTTTGAAGAGATATTGTCCCTGAAATTGAAATATTTTCAATGGATGCTCCTTCATTGATAATCGCAAAAAGTCCTGAATACACATTGTATGTGAAATTGCTGTCCGTTATATTCACATTTGTTATTGCAGACTGTGAACTTGTTCCAACAATCGAGCCACTGAATCCAACCTCTGCGCCATCTATAATGCCAATAGGTGTGGCATTTGTCACACTTGACATATCAATCGTCGAACTGATTTCATAATGCATTTGCAAGGTCGTTTCGCTGGAATTTATCGCAAGCAAGTCGGAAGCATCTTCCAAAAGATATGGATTAGCTTTTGACCCGTTACGATATCTCACCGAAATCACGATTGGACTGAATTCAGAACTTATCACAGAGATTGACTCGCCCCATTCAGAAGGATAAATATATATAGTTCCAGAAAGGAGATCTTCTATTGTCATTATGTTATCTATGTTCGCCTGATAGAAACTCTCTGCTGAAAGCGTAACCAAGAACAATCCGCTTCCAAGCGAAGTGACTGACGAAGTGACTGACAATGCCACCGAAGCAGAGCTTGAAGTTGAAGGCACAAAATCAACCTTTGGAGCCACCTCGATGTTTGTGGCAGTTGATGGATAAAGTGACACTATCATGCTGTATGTCAAATCATTGTTTGAAAAATTGATTTCTGTCACACTTGAAAGCAAAGATATATTGGTCACAGGCTGAAATTGGCTGATTGTTATATTTGCGTCAAATCTTCTCGTCACACCGCGTTGACTTAACATTGACCTTAAAATCAGGCTATACGCCGAAGTGTATGTGTTTGTATATGTCAAAGTGTCCACATCAAAAGTTCCGTAATCGCCCGCCAAAGAGAAAGAATTTGAAAAGACAACTGTGATTGTGACTGTTTGTTCGTCTGCTGTGACATACTCAAAACTAATTTCGTCAGAATAGAACATCAGACCATTATCAAAGGTCAAAGTGACAATTTTCGAAGAAACATTATTGACATAAAAAGTCACTGTCGTCACGGTTGTGAACGCGCTTCCATCATCATGAAGAGCATAGAAATATATAAATTTCTTGTCATAAGTGCTGTAATTCATCACCTGTGAATAGAAATTGTCATAACCTTTTGCTTTGGTGATTTCAAATCTTGCGCCATCACTGTAATTTTCTGCGTTTTCATAGATTTGAGTCAAACCAGCCTCAGAAAACTGTATTTGCAGGAAATTCATGGCACTGGTGTTGTCAACATAAGCAGAATATTGCACCGAAGAGTCCACCGAAACCGACACATCTGTGGTGTAATAGAGTGTGGTGTTCAAAGCATAGTTGCCCCCAACTTGCAAGCGATATTCGTTCACGATGGAATAAGAATAGATGTTCACATAAATGGTGAAAGTTTCTATTGAATAATTAAAGTTGGTTATTTGATAGCCACTCACATTAATGGTCATTTGTGCATATCCGTCCGCAATGGTGCTGAGCATGAAAGTTGAATCACTCTGCGTAACAGAAGCCACACCCATAGGTCTTACAAGAGTCAATTCAGTGTAATTTGCCGAAATCACGAACTTTGCCGTTTGTCCATAGGTTGTTGAACTTCCGTCAAAAACATTTTGAATTTCAACAGTGAGCACATTTTCAAAATCTGAGTTTGAGGTTGCACTCAATGAATACGCACGAACAGAACCATTGTCTTCATTTGTAAGTCTGATGCTGGTGGATTCTGCGTCAAGCACTTGAACACAGTTGAAGGTTATCTGAATGCTTGCACCTGTGTCAAGCAAAATTTTATATACCCCCGTGCCGACAGCCTTTGGAGTGACAGTCAAGTTTAGATAATATCTTCCCGAACTCTCGTCATAAGTGTATGGCTCGGAAGCGACTGTGAAGTTGACAACATCGGTTTGTCCCACCAAGCTCACTGAAATCGTTTTGAAAAGAAATTCTGTATAAAGTTGATTGCTGAATTCAACAGAACCGCCAGAATAATCGATATACAAACCATCTGAGTTATAATTATCATCAATCCAAATTGTTGTTGCAGCGTCGACAATTTCATAGTTTATTTCCACATATCCAGCACCATCCCAAAGTTGTTTCCAATCAGTTTCGTTGGCAATCGAACTTTGCACATACACTTTGATTGTCGCTGCGTCGATTGTTGTTCCTTTGCCACGAACATAAATTGACATCGAAAGGTCGGTTATCAGTGTTCCGCTTGAAATTCTGGTGTTATTATACATAACATCAATCAAATCGGAGTCAAACACCAAATATACTCCTTCAATATATGGGTCGGTTCCGCAATCTGAAAGCACATCAATTCTCAGTTCTTCCCAACCATAATCTTCAAGCGCATTGCTGTATAGCGTCAAATCTTCAGGAGAAGTCATTTCGTTGACGGTGATTCTTGTCGGAGCAATTTGTATGGAAACAGAGAAATTTGTGCTGAAATTTATGTTTTCGTCTGCGATATTTTGCGCCAAACTGTAATATATGTTAAGCGAAATCTCGGTTGAAGAATTCACCTGTGAGTTTTGAGAAATAAGAAAATACAGCACCTTGTTATCGCCGTCTTCTTCGTTGCTGTCGTCAAAATAGTATCTGTTTATCTCCACATTAGAGTTTGATGAACTCAATGAAAAGACAATATCAAAATCGTTGTCAATATCCGACATTTCCACTTTCACAAGATAACTTGACATATATGTGCTTCTTGGCACAATGACAATTTCTTCTGGAACATCTTCGAATACGATTGAACTTGGGTCAGTCACAGTTTCATCACTTTGCAAATAAACTCCCTGCACAGTTGCAGAAAGGTCAGCAAGAACATAGACTGTGGCATGAGCATATATAATATCCCCCTGTTCAGCCTGCATTGAACTTGTGTAAACTGCCATAAATTCAATTTCACTGTCTTTGCTGATTTCGGTCGTTTCACCGTTATAGACCAAATATAATGCGCCATCTTCACCGATAGTCATGCTTTCAAACTGATAGATGTTGCGTTCAATCGGTTCGGCAGAACCATCATTGAAATAACCGACACCGCTTTCAACATCAATGCTGACCAAATCGTATCTCGCAAAAAATGTGGCATAATCTGTGTCATTGATTTCGCTGAGTTCAACATAAAAATACGACAAATCTCTCACCGTGGTGTTTGGGTCAAAAGTGAACATGTTATAATTCGGAACAAAATCGGTGCTTTCAGAAACATAAAGCACTTGATTGTTTGTCGTCATTGAACTTGTCAGTTGCGTCACAGAAACTTCAATGTCACACTGTTTTTGTCCTTCCACTGAAACAACAGAAAGCGTTCCAGACCCACCAGCAACTGCCGTCACAGTGATTTGAAATTGCGTGTCGCTCACATAATTTGGCTCGCTATACGAAAAGACATTCACATCACCATTCACTTCAACTTTGTTACTGAACCCGCTTTGATAGCCTTCAATAGTGAAAGTTATCGTTGTGCTTTCACCAACCGACAACTCAATTCCGCCGTCAACATTGGCAACAATTTGTATTTTGGAATAATCAACACCACATCCGGCAATAAAAACGCCTGCAAACATGAACATGAATGCACCCAAAACACTTATTAAAACATTTTTCAATATTTTTGCCATATGTTTCCTTTTTTTGTCTTTTGGTTTAAGTTTTGTCACATATTCTTTCACATTTAAGCCACAAAATTTTCATGCATATCAACCGCCAAAAAGTTGCTTGACATAGTCTTGCGCAATAATTTGCACCGTCGTTCTTGATGTTGGACCGGTAATCAAAAACGCCTGTCCAACGCCGGCAGTCACAATGGAGTTTTGCTCTTCTTCATTGATACCACCCGACTTGGAATAGAGTTCAACCAAGTCATTGATATCACTTGGCGAAAGAGAGAAAATGAGAGAATATTGGCAAGCATTGATAACGGCAGTTGATTGACGCTTGATGTCGTCCGAACCAACGAAGTCGGAGATGTTCTGCGTGATGATAATCTGCATACCGCCATATTTTCTGATACGCTTTGCCATTTGTGCCATGAAATCCAAAGCGATTGGATATTTTGGATTGATGAAGATGTGCGCTTCGTCAACCGCTACGATAATTTTTCTGTTTTTGCGATATTTCTTGTTGAAATCTTTGTTGTTGATGATTTCGTTGTTCAAATATCTGAACACCAAAAGCATTTGCGCGTTGGTGAGTTGAGCATTATTTCCCGCAACAAGCGATTGGAAGTTGAATGTAACAAAGTTTTCATTGGTTTCAATGGATGTTGGACCATTCCAAAGAGCACTGTTTCTGCCACCTTTGGCAAACTTTTTGATGTAAGTTTCCACAGTCATCAAGTTACGGAGAGAAAACTCATCCCTTGCCGTCTTAATTCTTCGCAAAATAAGGTCATAAAGCGAGTCAAAAGTTGGATAATCTTCTGGTTTTAAGCGGGAAAGATTGGTGCGATAGTCAATTCCTTTCTCTTTATACATATCGATAATCACCGAGTTGAGCACTTCAAACGCATCCGAATTGATACCTTCCAAAATAACTCTGAAAAACTGTTCCAAGAACTGCAAGTGTTGTGAGAAAGAGTCATCTGGTGCAGTGACAACTTCTTTTTTCTTTTCAATAGGTCTGCCAAAACTGTCGTATTCTTCCTCTTCTTCCTCTTCGTCTTCCGACGCTTCCAATGAAGAAATGACATGGAAAGGATTGATAATTCCGTGAATGGACGAACCAACATCGATGAACTTACCGCCCAAATTTCTTGTCAAATCTTGATATTCATTTTCTGGGTCAAGAATGAAAATCTTACAGTTGTCGGCAGCAAAATTGGTCAAAAGCGTCTTTGTGGCATAACTCTTTCCCGAACCAGATTTTCCAATGACCATCATGTTTGAGTTTACTCTTTCGCGGTCGCGCTTAAAGAAATCGACAAAAACAGGATATTCATTATCGCCAACATAAATGCCGTTTGAATCTTGCAAAGAGTTTGAAATAAACGGAAAAGTTGCCGCCAAAGTGCTTGTTGGAATTCCTCTCAAACCGCTCTTGACAACATCACGACGCGAAACATTTGAAGAGATGAACCCATCAATTTGTCGCGAGAACAATTCGGAATACTTGAACCCCTGCTGTTTGAGCATCGCTCTCACATCCTTTTTGACTGCATCTTCCGCAACGATAAAAGTGTTGACATTATAAAGTTGCTGGTTGTTGTTCTTCAAGTTTTGAAGCAAACTTCGCAGTGTTTCAACATGAGTTTGCAACTCAATCTGCGTGGAACTTCTGCCCGCTTTATAGAGTTTTGTTTCCATTTCCATGATTGCTTTATCAATCTGACGCTCTGCATCCAATTTTGGAATTGGATTGAACTTCATGACCACTTTTGTTCTGTCAAGAAGGAAGAATTGCGCACCCCAAGCATTGCCGACTTGAATTGGATAATCCACCAAATTGAAGCAACGATAACAAGCGTCATCGACGAAATATCGAGCAATATTGAAACGAATCTTGTTTGGAGTTGCCCAATTCATATACTCAGAAATTGATGTCACTTCCAAATCACGCTCATCAAAGTCTTTGCCGAAATTAGATTTCAAAAAGACAACAAGGTCATTGCCTGTGACCAAATGTGATGAAATCGGGTTCAAAGAAGACGCCATGGCGGAAATCATACCAGAAGTGGTGTTATCCAAAATTTCACGGTCCTTGTCGTAAACAACAAGATAGAAATGGTCTTTGAAAACCTTTGATTGTCTGTTCATGAACTCATAAAGCGAAACACGCTCTTCAAAGATTGGTGCACGCGCGTCAATTTCCTGCTGTGTTATCTGCCCGTCATACTGCATGTCATAAAGCACATCGTATTTTGAGTTTTCGTTGTGTATGTATCTGTCCAAAATCATAGGCTTTGACATCTTGACAATAGAGCAAGTTTGGTCGCCGTTCAATCTGCGAAGAGCATTGGCGAAACTTTCAATAACATTGTCTTGATAATATTCAGTGAGCAAAGTGAAGAACATCGGTTCAACTTCAATCACCTGCGCATAATAGAGTCCAAAGTTGATAAAACGGTCTTGATACAATCCTTCATAGGCAATCATTTCTTTTATGTCGCCCTTTTTCTTTTCTCCGCCTTTGGAAAACTTTTTCTTTTGAGCGGAATATCTCAACAAAAAGATAAGCGTGTTATAGAACCGAGTTTCGTCGGTGAATTTGAAGAACATGGAAACAGCAATAATGCACCAAGCGATAGCAATCCAAATGTGAAACTCAAAGTTGGCAAGAAAAAGGATGATTGCAATGGCAACAAAAATCAATGCCAAAACGACATCAAGCCCTGTGACACCTTTAACAAATTCTGATTTAACCTTTGTTCTTCTTGGAATAATTCTGACCATATCTTCTCCGTTGACTGATTTTCTATACTCAAAATTATTCTACTACAAATCATTTCAAAAATACAAATAAATTGACGAAAAAACAGAATATAATTAAAAAATAATAAATAGAAAATAAAAAACAATATAAATCGCAAATAAAAAATTAAATTAACCAAAAAAAATATCAAAATCATTTTCACAAAATTTATTCTTCTCTTATCTTTTTGTGGAAAAATAATTAGCATAAAAATAAGAAAAAAATGGAATTTTTTAATAAAAAATACAAAAAAATCACTTTTTTTGTATTTTTTTGATATTTTTTTATTAATTTTTGATATTTTTCTTTATTTTTCTAATTTTATTTTTTAACATTTTTCTAAGTCAAAACTATCTTTTAATGGCGAAAAAAAGTTGATTAAGTTTGTTGTGAATCTTCGCTTTTTCCACCGTCACTTTGGTGATAATTTCTCCTTTGCGAACAATCTTTTCATTGTTATACCCCATGATGTCTTCATTCGAGATTTTTCCAAGATAGGAACTTGGAGACAAAAGAATTCGCTCTGGCACAATCGGCGGTTCGACACTTTGAACTTTAACTTTCACTTCCAAATCTGTGCGCGGAAAAGATTGAGTAGACTTCATTTTCTTTCGCTTGAAATTGACAAGGACAAAATCATCACCCACTTTTTTGACATACTTTGTCAAAATTTCACACTTTTCTGTGATAAGTTTTTCGCACTTTCTTTTCTTAAATGACAAACCTTGCACAAATCCATAACTTAAACAGTTGTCATCCAAAATCTCTTTTCCAAAAACCGATTTTCTTTCTGTCGCAAACTCCAAGACGGAAACATCTTCAATCAAAAGAAAATCCGAAGATTGAGAAGTGATATCTTCACACCTAAGCAAAAATTCGCTTTCTGTTTCTTCGTCGACCACAAAATAGCCTTGTTTTTGCATATCATCAAAATTGACTGCAACATCCAAAACATAGCCCACCTTTTTACCCTTTTGCGTCAACACAATTTTTGAAATATTCTCCACTTGCACACCACCTTAGTTTTGTTATATGTCGCAACCCCGCAAAATATATTAAGAAACATAAAAAAGACGAATTAAGGCATTTTTTGACAAATTTTTCGCTAAATTTTGACAAAATTATCATTTTTTTACTTGATAAACCGCACAAACTGTGATAAAATTATTGTGTCAGAGCCTCTTTGTTACAACAAAATAAATAACAAAAAATAAAAATCGTGTTAAGAATTGAGTTTTAAATTAATTTGCAAACAACTTACATAAAACTCGTATAATAAGGTTAATTAAAAATGAAAAGGAGAATAAGATGAAAAAGAACACGCCAAAAGAAATATCAAAAGACATGACCATTGCTGAAGTGTTGAAAACTTATCCAAATTTGGAAGAAGTTTTTCTGGGTTTTGGAATGTATTGCGTCACCTGTCCCGTCAGCCAGATGGAAACCATTGAAGAGGCGTCGCAAGTTCACGGCATTGACCTTGATTTCTTGATGCAAAAACTGAATGAACATAAAAAATAGAAAAATTTTTCTATTTTTTTGTTAAAAAAATTACAATTTTATACATGAATCAAGTTGCAAATTATTTATAAAATTTCACACATAATTCTTTCTTGCCTACATCCATTTTGTCACTATCAATTCCCTTCGTCGAAACATGTCGCTACAAAAGATAACAAAAAAATTCACACATGAAAAAATGCGCAGATGTTCATTCAAGCGCATTTTTTATTATTTCTTTCAATTTATCAACATTTTTCTTCGATTTTGCCGAAAAAAGTATCTGATTTTTCTCGATTTCAATCGGTTTTTTCAGTAAATCACATTTATTCAAAATGACAACTCGATTTTTCGTCGCCTGAATTCCGTCCAAAATGTCGTTTGTGATTTTGATGTTTTTCTTATAAAATTCATCCGAAACATCCACCACATGCAAAACAAGGTCAGCGTTTTGCACTTCTTCCAAAGTGGCGGAAAAACTTTCAACAAGTTCATGCGGAAGTTTACTGATAAATCCAACCGTATCAATCAAAAGGCAGAACTTGTCATCGCCCAAAAACATTCTTCGACTTGTCGTGTCCAAAGTGGCGAAAAGTTTGTCGTCGGCATAAATGTTTTCTTTGGTCAAAAGGTTGAATATTGAACTTTTGCCGGCATTGGTATATCCGCCCAACACCACAGTTTTTATTCCGTTTTTCTCCCGCAAAAGTCTGTTTTGCCGGCGCGTGTTTTTGATTTTCTCGATTTCCTGTGAAAGCGTCAAAATTTCTTTTTCAAGTTTACGACGGTCAAGTTCCAACTTGGTTTCACCCGGACCTCTCATGCCAACCCCCGCTCCGCCAAAGCGCCCAGCCGAGCCTTGCATCGACGAAAGCCTTGTCAAAAGATATCGATTTTGTGCAAGTTTAACTTCAACTTTTCCTTCACTCGATTTTGCGTTGAGTGCAAAGATGTCAATAATAAGCAATATCCTATCCAAAACCTTAACCCCAAGTTCATCAGAGAGATTTCTCATTTGTGAACCCGTGAGTTGAAAATCGACAACAAGCACATCGCATGGATTGTCTTGCAAGAAATTTTTAATCTCTTCCAACTTACCTTTCCCCATGATAGTGCGTCTGTTGAACGCTTCAATATTTTGAGAAAAAATCTTAACAACTTCCAACCCCGCCGAAAAACACAGCCTGCTTATTTCCACAAACTGATATTCCTTTTCACTGTCCTTTTCAATCGGGCAAAAAACGACCGCCTTTTCCTTAATGTTCTCTTCCACTTGATAACTATGTTTCATACCAACATTTTATCATAAATTTCACCAACAACCAAGGAAATTACTCTCCAAAACAAAAAAATATCTTTGTTTAAAATGAGAAAAAAATCTCAAAAGTCCCAAACGAAAAAAAGTCCCAAAATCTGGACTTTTTAATTTTCTTAATTTTATCCTTCTTCTTAATTTTTTAATTTATTTTCTTCTTAATTTTCTTTTTTATTTTTCAATTTTTCTTAATTTATTCCATCTTAATTTTGTTTTTTTCTTAATTTTTTATTTTTTCTATCCTAATTTGTCTTTGCCAGAACCGAACCGTCAGTTGTGGAAATAATCACTGAACTGCTTTGACCATTGATGTCCACAACTGTGAAACACCAAAACACTTCTTCAAAGTCGTTGGCTTGCTTGTCAAGCACGCGAAGATAGCATTCTGAATTTAAAGTCACCCCAGATTTCATTGCAGTGATTTGCTCAACAAGTTCGGCTGTGGCAATTTCAATCGCCTGTTCGTCGCTGACTGAAAAATTTTCTGAAAGATTAGTCAATGTCACGCTCTCGTCATTATAAGTTATGACAATTTCTTCATCACCAGAAAGTTCGCGTTCCAAATCGACCATATATGCAGTGCTCAATCCGTTAATTTCCAATTCTTCCAAACTTTCTTCTCCGTCAATGGAAACTGTCGCCTTAATCACTTGCCCTTCATTTTCATTCAGCACCACCGAAACAAGAGCAAACCCAACATTTTCTTCACTTTTGCCGTTAACGAGATAAGTGCTTTCGCGTTCGCCAGACGAGAGCGTCACATAGAAATTTTCTCCTGCGCCGTAATAATACACCTTTGTCCATTCACTCATGTTTTCCCTGACATAATCGACAGTTGACGCACATCCAAACAAAGCAATCCCCGCAAGTGCAATCATCGCCCCAAGAATGATTTTTTTCTTCATTTTTTCACCTCACAAAAAAAGTTTTCTCCATATAATATGTTTGAAAATTTTGCAAAATGTGTTAAAATGAATATGTTTATGTCAGAATTTATCAATTTTAAAAATTTTAGCAAAAAAAACTTTCAAATTTATGAATTAAGTTGATAATTTGGCAAATTAAAGGAAGGTTGAAATGAAAGATTTAAGTTTTTATTTTAAAGACAGCATAAAAAATGGATATGCCCTTGGTGCATACAACTTTGTCAATATCGAAAGTTTGCGCGGAATTTGTGAAGGTTGCAAAATGTCGAACTCGCCTGCGATTGTCGCCGTCAGTGAAAGTGCGTTAAATTATATCGGCGAAAGCGTTGTGAAACCGCTGTTTGACGCCATAAAAAAGGAATTTAATCTTCCAATTTTTCTGCATTTGGACCATGGGAAAAATTATGAAATTTGCAAAAAAGCGGTTGATTTGGGGTTTGATAGCGTCATGTTTGACGGAAGCGCATTGCCATTTGAAGAGAATGTTCGCATAACCAAACAAGTGGCAGATTACGCACACAAAAAAGGAGTTTTTGTGGAAGCCGAATTGGGCGTTTTGGCTGGTGTGGAAGACGATGTCAGTGCAGAAGTCAATATATACACCGACCCAGACAAAGCAAAAGAATTTGTGGAAAGAACAGGTTGCGACACGCTGGCTGTGGCAATAGGCACAAGTCACGGTGCATACAAATTCAAGGGAGAGCAGAAACTCAGATTTGATATTCTTTCCAAAATAGAAGAGAACATTCCAACCACCCCACTCGTGCTTCATGGTGCATCCAGCGTTCCACAAAAATATGTTGATATAATCAATCAATATGGCGGGCAAATTGCTGGCGCAAAAGGTATTCCAGAAAATTTTTTGGCAGAAGCTTCAACAAAACATCATATATTCAAAATCAACACAGACACAGACCTACGCCTTTGTCAAACAGCAGTTTTTAGAAAAAAATTTGTCGAAAATCCGTCAAATTTTGATTTGAGAAAGCCTTTTGGCGACGCCATAAAAGAAATTGCTTCCTTTGTTTCATTGAAAAACACCGAGGTTTTTCATAATGACGGGAAAGCTAATTAAACACAACAAAAAGCCACAGGAGAAAAAATGGAAAAAGAAAATTTTGATGTCAAGCACGACGGTCACCGCATAAGATTGTCCGAACTCGTGTCAAAAGTTGGACCCATGAATGTCAGCGACATTCAATCAATAGAAGATTTTTTGTTTTATATCATTCCCCGTAAAGATGTCAACCCGCTTGCACACAGACTTTTGGATAAGTATGGCAATTTTGCAAATATACTTGACGCGGATGTCAACGAACTTTCAGAAATCAAAGGTTTGGGCAGACACTCCGCAACCAAAATCAAAAACTTTAAGAACTACATTGAACTTTATTTTTGCCAAAAAGCATCAAATCACATCAGTTTTGATAACAGCAAGGAATTTTTAGATTTTCTTGAAACAATACTTTCAAACAAAACGACAGAAAATTTGTTTATATTTTGCATCAACAATAATTGGCAACTGACGAAGGTTCGCAAGTATGAAATGGATTTCGTTCGCTCAGTCGGAATTCCTGTATACGAACTTTTGAACATCATCAATGCGTATAATCCTGCATACATCGCCCTTGCACACAATCATCCTGGCGGTTCTGCACGGCCGTCGCAAACTGACATTGACGCAGTTGAATATATCAGCAAAATATTGAACGGCTTTGAATGCGAACTTGTGGACAACTTCATTCTTGGAATTGACGGAATATACAGCGAAATGCAAGGCGGTTTCGTGAGAAAATACGACGCCCAAACAATAATATAAATCAAAAAAGTAAAATGATTAAAATCAAATAAAAAAATAAAAATTAAAACAAAACTTAACAAGCAACCCTAAATTAACTAAAAATTGGAATTAATCGCAACAAAAAACCAGACTTAAACATCTGGTTTTTATATTCACTTTAACTTAAACAGCGTCGTCGGTCTTGTCAGCGCAACATCAATGTTGAAAGTTTCCCCTTCAATCAAACCATGTTCCAACAAAATTTTTGTTATGTAGTTGAAAGCAAACTCAGGCGAATTGTTTTCTGTGCTTAAATGCGAAAGCACAATTTGTCGCGTGCCAGAATTTACCAATTTTTCAATAAACATTGCCGAAGCATCGTTGGACAAATGCCCATTGTTCCCCGCAATACGCATTTTTGTGGCAAGCGGATATCTCTCGTTATTTTTCAACATACTCAAATCATGATTGGCTTCGATATAAACAAGTTGACTGCCCTTCACAGCATTAAAAATTCGTTCGTCCGTATGCCCCAAATCTGTCAAAATGCTCACTCTTCTTCCATCTTCATCAAGAGAAAAACCGAAACACTTGACATCATGCGGAACTTCCACAGGATTGACCAACAAATCTTTAATCTCAAAAGCGCCTTCAAAAATATTTTTATTTTTATCTGGAATGCGCTTCAATTTGTCATACATCGTGCGCCAAACTTCGTCGTGAGCATACACAGGCAAATCATATTTCCGCGCAAAGACATCCACCCCTTTGATGTGGTCCGAATGTTCATGCGTGATGACAATGCCATCAATATCCTTTCCACTTATATTGAGCAATGAAAGACGCTTATCGGTTTCCTTGCACGAAAGACCATCATCAATCAAAATTCGTGCGTTTTCCGTTTCCACATAAGTCAAATTTCCATCACTTCCAGACGACAAGTTGATAACTTTCATAATGTGCATATTTTATCACATGCGCACACATTTTGTCAACAAACAAAGTCACAGATAAAATTCGTTTTTATAAAACAAAATTAATTAAAAAAACTAAAAAATGTTTATTTTTTATTAAAAAATCGCAAAAAAATATGTTTTTTTAAATAAATTTGCTATAAAATCATTAAAAATATTTTATTTATTAAAAAAACTATTAAAAATATCTTCCTGAAAAAACTATTAAAATATCTGCTTATATAAAAACAATATTTGTTACTAAATTTTCAAAAAAATATTAAAAATATCGTTTTTTTTATTAAAAAACTCAAAATAAATTGAAAAATCAAAAAAATAGGGTGTTTTTAGCACCCTAATATTTTTTTCAAAAATTTTCCGGTATGACTATTTTCGTTTTTGGCAATGTCCTCAGGTGTTCCGGTTGCAACAATCGTGCCTCCTTCATCTCCGCCTTCTGGCCCAAGGTCAATGATGTAGTCCGCGCACTTTATGACATCCAAATTGTGTTCAATCACAACCACAGAGTTGCCATTTCCAATCAACCTTTGCAGAATGGAAATAAGTTTTTTCACATCATACATATGAAGTCCTGTCGTTGGTTCGTCCAAAATATACATCGTTTTGCCGGTATCTTTTCTTGAAAGTTCTGTGGCAAGTTTCACGCGTTGTGCCTCGCCCCCAGACAAAGTTGTTGCAGGTTGACCAAGTTTGATATATGACAACCCAACATCATACAGCGTTTGAATTTTGCTTCGTATTGAAGGAATGTTCTCAAAAAACTTGAGCGCTTCTTCCACCGTCATATCCAGCACATCACTGATTGTCTTGCCCTTATATTTAACTTCCAAAGTTTCGCGATTATATCTCTTGCCGTGACAAACTTCACAAGGCACGGTGATGTCTGGCAAGAAATACATCTCAATTTCTTTCACACCCGCACCTTCGCAAGTTTCGCATCGTCCACCTTTGATGTTAAACGAAAATCGTCCCGCTCCAAAACCACGCGCATTGGCATCTGGCGTGCCCGCAAAAAGTTCTCTTATTGCCGTGAAGACGCCGGTGTATGTTGCAGGATTGCTTCGCGGAGTTCTTCCAATCGGGGCTTGGTCAATGTTGATGACCTTGTCCAAAACTTCAATGTTTTTAATCTCTTTAAAATCACCAAATTCAATTTTGCTGTTGTTTAAATTGTTTGAAAGATATGGAAAGAGAATGCCGTTGATTAAACTTGATTTTCCACTCCCAGACACACCCGTTATGCAAGTTAAAATGCCTGTTGGAATTTTGATGTCCACATTTTTCAAATTATTTTCTTTTGCGCCAATGACTGTGATAAAATCCCTAGGCTCTCGTCGTTGCGCTGGAACTTCAATTTTCTCTTCTCCGCGCAAAAATTTTGCGGTAATGGACTTTTTGTTCTTCATCACCTGTTCCACAGTCCCCGCAGCAACAATTCCTCCACCATGAATTCCTGCATATGGTCCAACATCGACCAAAAATTCAGCCGACCTTATGGTGTCTTCGTCGTGTTCAACCACAATCAAGGTGTTTCCCAAATTTTTCAAGTTTTTCAAGGCAGACAAAAGTTTTTCATTATCGCGTTGATGAAGCCCGATGGAAGGTTCATCCAAAATGTAAAGAACTCCCACAAGTCCACTTCCAATCTGCGTTGCTAGACGAATTCTTTGCGCTTCGCCACCAGACAGACTTTCTGCCGAACGATTCAGTGTCAAATATGACAGCCCAACATCTTGCAAAAAGTTCAATCGCGACAAAACTTCTTTAAGAATAGGCTCAGCAATTTGCATTTTTGTTTTGTTGAGCGGAATATTTTCGAAAATTGGTATCAAATTCTTTATTGAATTGTCGCAATAGTCAAAAATGTCCTTGCGATTGATTTTCACGGACAAAGCACTTTCATTCAGGCGTTTTCCGTGACAAACCTGACATGTTTGTTCACGCATAAATCGTCCAATCTCAAATTTTGCCCATTCGGAAGTCGTTTCGTTATATCTTCTTCGCAAATTATTGACAATTCCTTCAAATGTGACAGAAATCATATGTCGCCCGCGCTCGTTGTCCACTTCAACATCAATCTTGTCACTTCCTGTGCCATAGAGCAAAATCTTCACCTTATCTTTCGGCAATTTTTTGACAGGTGTGTTCATGTCAATTCCATATTGTTTAGAAACAGCAGTGAGATAACTGCGTGCCATAGACCCTTCGTCCATTCTCCAACCTGTCGCGTTGAACGCACCTTCGTTGATTGATAGGTCGGAATGTTTAAGCACGATGTCTTCATCAATATCCATCGTGAACCCCAACCCCGAACAGTTTGGACACGCACCATACGGCGCATTAAACGAAAACAATCGCGGACTAATCTCTTCCAATGTCCACCCGCAATTTGCACAAGCGTAATTCGTGGAAAAAAGTTCAGTTTTTTCATCGGTCGCCACATTGACAAGTCCATCTGCCAACTTCAAAGCAGTTTCAACGCTTCCCGCCAAACGAGCGTCCTTGCCTTCTTTAAGCGTGATGCGGTCAATGACAACACTTATGTCATGCTTTAAATTTTTGTCAAGTGTGATTGTTTCGTCCAAAGTGAATATTGCTCCATCAACTTCAACACGAACATAACCGCTACGCTTCAAACTTGCTAAAAGTTTCTCGTGTCGACCCTTTTGCCCCCTAACAACCGGCGCAAGAATGGTGATTTTTGTGCCTTCGCCATATTCCTTGATTGCATCAACAATTTGGTCAATGCTCTGCTGTTTAACTTCAAGGTGACAGTGCGGACAATATGGAGTTCCAACGCGCGCAAAGAGCAAACGAAGATAGTCATAAATCTCCGTCACTGTGCCAACCGTTGAACGCGGATTGCGATTGGTCGTCTTTTGGTCGATTGAAATTGACGGCGAAAGCCCTTCAATGGAGTCCACATCAGGTTTTTGAGTTGAACCCAAGAACATACGCGCATATGACGACAAACTTTCGATATATCGCCTTTGCCCTTCTGCAAAAATTGTTCCAAACGCAAGTGAACTTTTGCCCGAACCACTCACGCCTGTAAAGACAATAAATTTGTCGCGTGGAATTTCCAAGTTGACATTTTTGAGATTGTTTTCCCTTGCACCTTTGATTATAATTGAATTTTTCATTATTTTTCCTTTTTTCGTTTTAATCCTTTAAATCTTAACACTTCAAATTCGCCAATTATTATAGCACATTTTGTGAAAATAAACAAAAATTGTGTATGTTTCTATTTAACTTTTTCAAAATTCTATTTTTTCATATTTGACCCTAAAAATGCAAAAAACACAATATTTTTTTCGTTTTTTTATGTTTTTTTGCTAAAAAAATATATTTTTTCAAATTCACTCAATTTTATCTTTTCGATTTAAGCGCTTTTTCAACTTATCAATTTTGTTTCTAAGTTCAATGGCGCGCTCAAAATCAAGTTGCGACGAAGCGATTTTCATCATGGAAGTCAAGCGGTCAATTTCCCTTGGAATATCCTTTTTGGCAATCGTTTTGTCTTCCACCTTTTTGGATATGTCAAGAGTGTTTTTGATTTCTTTGATTATCGTCTTTGGCACAATTCCATTTTCTTCGTTAAATTTTTCTTGAATGGAACGACGACGCTCGGTTTCGTCAATCGCCTTTTGCATAGACTTGGTCACAACATCTGCAAACATGATCACACGACCATTTGCGTTTCGTGCCGCTCTTCCAATCGTTTGAATAAGCGCACCTTCGCTTCGAAGAAACCCTTCTTTGTCCGCATCCAAAATACACACAAGTTCCACTTCTGGCATATCAAGTCCTTCTCTCAAAAGATTGATGCCCACCAAAATATCAAACTCGCCCTGTCGCAAACCGTTGATGATTTCCACTCTTTCCATTGTGTCGATTTCGCTGTGCAAATATTTCACCTTAAACTTTCGGTCAGCCAGATATGTTGTCAAACTTTCCGCCATTTTTTTTGTTAAGGTTGTGACAAGCACACGCGCACCACGGTCAATCGTCTTGCGACATTCTTGCATAAGAACTTCAATTTGATTTTTGATTGGTCGCACTTCAATTTTTGGGTCAAGAAGTCCTGTTGGACGAATGACCTGTTCGACAACCTGCCCTGCCTTGCTCAACTCGTATGGCCCCGGCGTTGCCGAAACATAGATTGTTTGCTTCAACTTTTTTTCGAACTCATCAAATTTCAAAGGTCTGTTATCACGCGCCGCTTCCAAGCGAAAACCATATTCCACCAAAGAATTTTTGCGTGCCTTGTCGCCGTTATACATCGCGCGCACTTGCGGAATGGTCATGTGGCTTTCATCAATGATTGTCAAAAAATCATTTGGAAAATAATCAATCAGCGTGTATGGTGCTTCGCCTGGTTTTCGCCCATCGAAATAGCGGGAATAGTTTTCAATTCCACTGCAATAGCCCACTTCTTTCATCATTTCAAGGTCATAAGCCACGCGTTGAC
Source organism: uncultured Lachnospiraceae bacterium (assembly GCA_964400145.1). Lineage (GTDB taxonomy): Bacteria > Bacillota > Clostridia > Christensenellales > UBA1242 > Caccovivens. The sequence goes on from CAYNTF010000002.1 coordinate 43,608, forward strand.
CGATGCGCTCTGCTTCCAAAGGTTTTCCATGCGCTTCAAAGTCCTTTATCGCCTTTTCTCTGTCAGTTTCAATTTGAGCAATGGCATTATGCAATGTGTTACTGCCAACCGCATAGTGTGTTGCTGGATAGATAGCCACAAAACTGACTTCGTTTAACAAATTTCCACTGACAGGGTCGAACTCATAAATTTTTTCAATTTCATCACCAAAAAATTGCACACGAATTGCCATTTCGCTGGAATTTGCAGGGAAAATATCCACCACATCTCCCTTCACCCGAAATGTCGTGCGCTTGAAATCAATGTCGTTTCGCGTATATTGAATCGAGATGAGATGATTGATTAACTCATCGCGGTCAAACTCTTCACCTTCACGAAGCGCTATGTGAAGGTTGCGATATTCTTCTGGACTTCCCAAACCATATATACAAGAAACTGATGCCACCACAATGGTGTCCCTGCGCTCCAAAAGCGAAGAAGTGGCGGAAGAGCGCAGTTTGTCGATATCTTCGTTGACACTCATATCTTTTTCGATGTATGTGTCCGTGGAAACGATATACGCTTCTGGTTGATAATAGTCATAATAAGAAACAAAATATTCCACACGATTATTCGGAAAAAACTCCCGAAATTCATTGCAAAGTTGTGCCGCCAATGTCTTGTTGTGCGCAATCACAAGAGTCGGCTTTTGCACTTTTTCAATGATATTCGCCATTGTGTAGGTTTTTCCAGAACCCGTAACCCCCAAAAGCACTTGGTCTTTCAACCCATCTTCAATTCCTTCCACCAAATTCTGAATGGCTTGCGGTTGGTCGCCCGCAGGTTTATATTTTGAAACCAACTTAAATCTTTCTTCCATGCCAATATTATACCACAAAAAACATAAAAAGCCATACCAAATCGTCTTTTTTTATCATTTGTTTTTTCTATTTTTCAAATCTCAAACACAATTTTGAATTTCAAATTCGCTTTTCAAAATTAAATTCAAGGGAAAGGACGCCCTTTTACTATGGAAAAACATTCTGTGATAAATTAATACATCACACTCAAAATACAAAAGTGAAAATTAAAGAAAATTTAAAACATAATAGCAAATCACAATGCCCAATGTTGTCCCCAAAAGTGCCGAAAAAAAGGAAAGTATCACCCAAGCCCAATTAATATTTTTCGATTTGTGTTTTGACTGTTTAATTTTTTTAGGTTTTTCGTTCTCCAAAATTTCAAAGCCATAGGGCAAAATCGAAAGGCAAAAGACATCATCTTCGTCATATTTTATCGAAATGATGTCTTGGCGCTCCAAATATGTCAAAATATGCTTGACCGCCTCGCTATCCATACGAAAACGCTTAGGCAGTGCCATTATGATATCCGCAATTTCAACAATTTTATAACTCCCGTCACCCGCCTCTTTCGCCAAAATTGAAAGGACAAGTCTTGATTTGGTGTCAATCATACAAATTATTTTTGCGTAAAAGCGCTATTCTTATTCATCAAATTATTTACATAAAAACACCGTTCTCACTCATCAAAATTGACGCCGAATATTTTTGATATCATAATGGAAAAATAAAAGAAAAACGCGGAGGGAAAAGATATAAATGACCAGAAAAGAGCGCATGGTTATGTCATATCTATGCAACAGATGTCAGCAAAAGCGGACATATCTGATTTCTCCGCAAGAAATAACCCAAGCGCTGTCAAAGCGATTTGTGTTATCTGTGGAAGAAATTGACGAAATCATGGTCACTCTTGCCAACGAAAATTTCATTGATTTTGTCGTTTCGGAAAGTAAAAAGGGATATTATTATTGCGTAAACTTGAAAAAGAGCGGACAGACATATAACGCTGACACAAAAAAGAACCGACGGACTTTTGGTCTGTTGGTTCTTCGTAGCATTTTTCTTGCCACAGTCAGTTTTGTTTTTGGCGTAATACTCAAAGCCATATTCAAAAACTGAATTTTTTTGAAAAAATAGGAAAATTTGCACTTTTGCACATATGAAAATATGTTCAAAAGTTTTTATTTGTTGCAAGTTCATCATTGCTCAACATGAAATTATCGCATAAAAGCAAAAATGTCAATTTTTGTCAGCACTGGCAATTTCCAAAAATGCCTTTTTCAAATCTTCGACATCATAATAGACGCGAACCATTTTGCCGTTTGCCATGCTATACACTCCGTCTTGACCGACAATGTAAGAATCAATCAGTTCCACGCCACAATTCTGACAAAATTCTTTGATTGAATCGAAAGAATCTGCGTCCGCAACGGAAGGCAATGCCGTGCTGTATGGATGACAATGAGCAACAACCAAAGATGCAGGTTTTGACTGAGCGAGAAAACTTGAAATATCTTGCAAAGTCACAGTGACATTTGAAGAACTACTCAAATTGATAATTCTCTTGTGAGTGATGTATCTTGAAGGACTGATTGCAATAAACAGCAAATTTTCGACAGTTTTGAAACGCAAGTGTTCTTCAACGATATCAATAATCAAACTCAGATTGTCAAGATAGACCTTCTTGCTCATATTGGCGGTTGAATAGTAATAAAACAAATCTTGAAAAATGGAAATCATTTGTGCAGAGCGTTCATTTATGCCACGAACGCGTTTAAGTTCATCAACAGAAGCGCAGACAATTTGCGTGAAATTCCCAAACCTGTCAATAAGCCTGTGCGCCAAAGGATTGACATCTCCACGCGGAAAGATGTAAGTCAAGAACAACTCCACCGCCTGAAAGTCGGAGAGATTGTCGATACCAGCCTTTTTGACCAGTTCCAACAATCTCGTTCTGTGTCCAGCGTGAATGTTGTTTTCTGAAGTTGGCTTCTTCTTGGGCTTTTTGTGAGTCTTTTTGACATCAAATTCAGTGACATAAATCTTCTCTTCCTTTTCCATAAAAGTTTCTCCTTTGTTTTTCTCAATTTTCACAAACATTCATGTTCACTCAACTTGAACTTGAATCTGCATTTGGGTTCAAAACACCCGAACTTCCAAAACTTCCAGCAGAGTTGACGGTTTCGCCAGAGTTCCAAGCAATGCCAAGATCTCTAGGCCACAAAGTGCGATAGGTTACTACATGCGAGAATATGTAACGAATTTGGACCTGCCCTCCTGCACCAGAATCTTCACCATTTCCTGCACTACCGCCAGTGCCACCCAATCCACCATTATTTAAAGTAAGCCCTGAAAAATTATTATAAATATTATTCTTGATATGATTCATTGTTCCTGAATAACTATTAGCATCAAATGTAAAATCTCCAGCTAACTTATATGCCGTTCCATATAATTTAAGCCATGCATACTCCTTGTACCAATTAGTTTTTGTGATAGCTAGATAGTAAAGGTTTAGAGCCTTACCATCTCCACCTTTTCCACCAGCACTAGTTCCGCCAGCGCCACCGCCACCGCCGGATGTATAAAAGTATCCGCCAGAATAAGTAGATGTTTCCGCTTCTTCAGGTTCAATTCCAATTGGGTCACTCCTGCTGCTAACAGGATCTCCAGCATATTCAGCTCCATAGCTTGATGGATTCTCTAGTTCGTCAATACTATTACCATTGCTGATATAATAGTAATAATATCTTCCAAGACCGCCGATGCCGCCGTTGCCACCAAATTGAGTTTTTTCATCATCTTCATCATCTTCATCATCAAAATATGATGTTCTTGTGCTGTCTGTGCCGTCTGAATCTGCCACTGTCAATGTCCCTGCATCGCCATTGTCAAATGTTCTACCGCCACCGCCACCACCGGTTACAGATCCATTACTAAAACTTCCATTAGCGCCATTTCCGCCATAACCACTTATTCCGCCAATTCCTGAACGACAGAATGTCCCTTCAGATTGAACTTCAATGCTTCCGCCCTGTCCGCCTTGTTTACCTGCTCCACCATCAGAACCTGCAGTTGAACCATCTGAGCCATTTCCACCATTTCCGCCACTGCCAGCGATAATAATGTTATAACTTTCAAAAGTATCTGTCGATGATAAAGAATTTAAATCTGAAAGTATTCTCTCGACATCATTACCAGCACTAGAAACAGACCCATCCTTACCATCCAAGCCATCGGCACCGTCAAGTCCATAGAGCGTAACACTGCTTTCCAAATTCGTAATCTTACCACTTCCAGAATTACGCAACACATAAGTGGTGCCACTATATGAGTAAATATTCCTGAATGTTCCGTAAACCTTGATGTTTGAAAGGCTTCCAGAATTGTTATAAATCAAAAGTGCAGAATTGCGTGTCGATCTCGACGGCGATGCTGTGTCTTTCACACTTCCAACAACAACCAAATTGCTTATTGAAGCGGAATTGCTGTTGAACAATCCACCAAAATTGTTACCGTCAACACTGTTGGAATATCTCAAAACATAATTATTTCCAATGTAATTTTTGTCATTTGCATCAAAGGAATAATCACCGATTGAGATGTCATTTTTAAGCACAATATAGATGAAACTTCCGCTAGAATCACTTGATCCAGTTGTCTCATATAACCCCGACATTGTTTTTGGCTCTTCTGTGATTTTTAGTATCTCATATGTCACTTCTTCGTAAGGGGTATCTTCGTCATATGTTAATGTCGCACCACTTTCATCAACACTTGTATACGAAGATTCGCCGTCAACTCTGTAACTATAACTTGTTGTTTCGCTGTTTTTGAGCGTCTCACTTTCAGAATAACCTATGTTGAATGAAGATAATGTCAATGTATCGTCCGCTGGAATAGTTCCATTGGAAGTTAAGGTGTTATAATCATTTCTCGCAAAATAGATGTTCTTCTCATCATAGTCTGCAACAACCACATCAACAGAAATATCATACTCGCCCAACGATATTTTTTCAAAAACACTTAAATCAGTATTCAATGAAGAATCTTCTTCCCATGTAATCTCAATATCTTCAGATTCACCTATGATAGTTTCCCTGTATGAATATGCTTTCACACTATTATCGTAATAATCATACTTTTCTGCAGTTATAAAATACAGCTCGGTTCCAGTGGTTGCATTATACTGTAATACATAATACTCAACTGAAATTGCGCCACAAGAATATATGGTATATTCATATTGATATGCCACAGAAGCTGTTTCATCGTCGTTCCAATTTACCACCGACCAAGATGTCGTCACAGCAGTGCATTCTTCATCGCAGTATGAACAATCGACAACTTCTTCTTTTGTGACTGTATAATATTTTTTTGTTGCGCCATCTTCGCTTTCAACCGTCAATGACAAAGTGTCCAAGAATTTCCATTGTTCATTGACAGCCTCATCGTCACTTTCGTCACAACTATATTCATTCGAATTTAGAGTGATGCTCAGAGTATATCCGTTTTTAATATAATCTGAACTGATTGACAAACTGCCTGCCCCTTGCAAGAACGCGACGAGAGAGTCTCCGTCTTTAACTTGAATTTCATAACCTGTTCCTTCAGTGATGTTGAGTGTTCCACCTTCGAGTTTATAGGTGTATTCAACTTCATAAGTATAGAATTCAACTCCAAAATATGTGTCAGTTAAGACATTCACTTCTTCAGAATTTATGTCAGAGCCATAATATATCGCCACATTTTCTTCTACACCAAAATTTCCTGAGCCTGAAATATTATAATTTAGAGTATATCTCAAGTTTTCTTCAACACAATATTCAACACTGTTTGACAGAGCAGAAGTTTCAAACTCTCCCATAAGATTGTAATATACTGTCCAATCAAGCATGTTATTAATGAATTCTTGCAGGTCGTCAGAAGTTGCAGAATCGGCAGTGATTGTCAAAACACCACTACTATCATCAACCGAAATACTGATTCCGTCATCAGCATCGTCCGACACCTTCCATTCTTCGCCATTATAAGTGACTGAATATGAGTCATTGCCAAACGCAAGTTTTGTGGTGCCATTAAGTTTCGAAAGAAGGTCTGACAAATCAAGTGTATAACTGTTGTCAGATGATTCAACAAACGAATCTGTCAAAATAAACCTAAGAGTGCCAGAAGAATATTCCTTAAATGTGACAACATTATTGGTGTCTTCCAATGTCACTTCATAAGTTTTTGTTGTTGTCTTAACAGAAATGTCTGCATTCTCAGTCGTTGTTGTTGAAACATAGTTGATTATAAGAGAATAACCGCCACCGCTGAACACATTCAAAAGGTTTTTTCCACCTTGTACTTGATCGCCAATCAAATAATATCCGTCAGTATCGTCATATTCCAACTCAAACTCTAATGTAAGATCAGTAACATCATCATCACTTGATGTGCTTTGCAATGTGTAACTAATTTTATACTCATTCCAACTTTCCAAAAGTTCGTCATCAATTTCGCTGTAATAATCAAGCAAAATCTTGATTTGACCATCTCCATAGTCAAAAACATTGTTCTTGGAGAGTGTGATAGTTCTCGAACTTTGATAAGAAACCGTCACTGTTGCAGTTAAATTTGACTGCGCTTCACCAAAATACGATGTTCCAGAAACTTTCAAAGTGCTGTCAGAATAACTTGTGGTAACACTTGTATATTGCGCACTCACTTCCGCATTTGTTGAAGAATTACGCCAAGTTATTGTCACTTCGCTGTTGGCTTCGACAAAATCAGTGTCATCGATTGTAACTTCAAAATCAAAATCAATATAATAAGGCGCGATCGCACTGATCAGTCCTGATTTGTTCTTGACAATCGCTGCGCTTTGTCCATTGATTGTTGTTTCAACAAGGCTGTCACTGCTGTCTTCCACCATTTCGTCAATGTCAGAGATTTTTTCTTCAATCGTGGAAGGTTCTCCGTCAATTTCAACACCGTTGGTTCTGTCATATTCTGTTATATTCATTGAACCTTCACCAGCAACATAGCCAAGCAGACTGATGTCTTCCGAAGTTCCATCCAAAATACTCTCATATTGCACAAAAGAAACAGAAGAGTAGTATGTCGTGTCCGCAGCAAGGTAATAAACTAACTGAGAAACTTCAGTCACATTTACTACATAAGATTCATCAGATTCATCAGATTCATCATAGTATGACTCAATTATTTGACCTAATAAAGAGTTTACAGTAGTATTGTTGCCGAAGCTATTTTGGTCATACAATATATTATTTTCTACATCATACACATTTGCGTATCTATTATTACTAGTACTATTATCTATTGTCGCAATCGCTGTGTTATAATCGACAGCATAGTATATCATTCTGCGGGTCATGGTGTCTTCAAGATAAATTCTTGCAGGCATGCCGTATGCATCATAACCATTGATATAGAATTCTTCCAGGTCGCTTAAAGAGAACTTCCCTGTAACCATATTCTCGCCATTTAATGTATATTGGTCAAGCATTGTTTTTCTGTCAAACTTCATATATTGCGTGTCTGAAACTTCACCTATGTTGCCATCATTTTTGATGTTGTCAGTTGATGTTGAGCAATCTTCAATACTACCATCCCCACCAATGAAACCAATGCCGTATGCATACACATGTCGATTTTCGCCGCCATTATATGTTATAGTGTATTTCACAATCACACATTTAGGTTCTGGATTGTAGCCAGCGTCTGCCTCACCCGAAGTGACTTCGCCTTCAATTTCATACTTGGTTGTATCCATCTTCCCAATCGCTTCAACAGCGCCGTCATTGATGCAACCTCTGACAGAGGTTCCACCTGTGCCATAGCCGAAAATTCCGCCAGCATAGTTATACGCGGAGTCATATTCACTTGAATAATTCCCCGCACCAATCGTGCCGGTGTTGTATGAATTCTCTATTGTCGCACCAGCTGAATAACCAACAATTCCACCAGCCACAGAATTTGCATTAGTGTTAGCATTTGTATAATTCGCCAATACTGCATTTTCGTTATACGAATTATCCACAGTTGTGCCAGAAGATGCATAGCCCACAACACCACCTGCAATGAGATTAAAACTATCTGACGACTCAGACCCAGTTATTTCACCATCGCTATTGATATATAAGAAAGACGCAGATGAAAGAGATGTACTTCCTGTTGCCACAATTTCTCCGGCATTGGAAGAATATGAAACTCTTCCCGATGTCAACTGTCCCACAACACCGCCAACAATTCCGACATTATTTGATGTGACATTGACAACGCCATAAACTGCTGTTGCATTTCCATTCAAAGTTCCAACAACGCCACCAGCCAAAGATGAAGAAGTTGACAATGACAAACTTCCAACAACAGTGATGTTGGTCAAATAGCCCACAAAAGTTGTGGCAAGCGTGCCTTGTGCACCAGAAACATTTATGTCATTCAATCTCAAATTCTCAATCGTTCCATACACAGTGTCAAACAACGGTGATGTCAAATCAGTGAGACTTGAAAAATCAAGAGTGTGATTTGCGCCGTCGATTGTCAGGGTGTAAGAACTTGAACTTGAACTTGACCCAATGTTTTTATTTATATACGAATTTGTATCCGAACTCAAATACTTAGAAGACATGTCGATGTCATACAAAATCACAAAATTCCAATCTTGATCATCTACCGAAGCTGAGCCTGTTTCTATCACATCAAGCATTTGCTGAAATTTTTGAGCATTTGGCACGCCCAGGAACCATTCTGACACATTTGCAGAAGTCAACACATCTAAATATGAAACTGCCGTATATTCATATTCTGTCACAACAGTTGAACCATCGTCCAAATCGTCAGGATTGCTGATTTTTCTCGTGTATGCGGTGACATTTTTGAGATAACCAAAGCCGTGCGAAGCATATCCATAGTTGACATATGGATTGAAATACCAAGTTGTGTATCCAGAACTACTGCTGTCCGGATTAATTTTTTGATCTGAGTATGCCTCCTTGTTGTAAGCAAGAGCCCATGTATCGGTTCTGGTATACAAATCAAAAGATGATCCTCGGCTATTAGAAACTTCAGCAAATTTCACACTAGGAGTCTCTGTATCTCCCGAGATTGATGTTAATTGAACATTTGCTATGGAATAACAATCCGTTAAAATTAAACTAGGCACTGCAGCAAAAGTGTAAACTTCGTTTGAGGTTGAAGTGTAATAAACTTCAATCAATCCAGCAGAATATGTGGATTTGATGGTACTTTCTTGCCACCAACCAGATGAAGAATTGTAATATAATGCAATCCCTGCAACACCCGCATTATCACCATCTCCACCACGATATGTGATTGTGGCGTCAACATAACAGTCACTAATCATTCCGCCACACATATTACCAGCGATTCCAGCAAGTTTAAAACTTGAACCTTTACTTTTCACACCGACTGAAAGTTCACCCTTGACAGCAACACCATATATGAAGGAATTGTCATACATGTAACCAACAACTCCGCCAAAATAATTTGAAGATATATCATATGATTGAATGTCCAACTCAATCACAAGTCCAGTGATTGCAGAGAAGTAAGCAAGGTCATACCTGTCATATGTACCCATAGCATTAAACAAAGCGCCGGTTGCACTGGTTCTTTCTGATGAAAGGTCTGAATCGGAAATTGTTATCGTCTGTCCATTTCCAACAATCACTGCATCGCTTAAAGTGCTGCCTGAACTCAACAATCCATCGATAGAAGTTGTCACAGCATACCACTTTATCAGTTCTGAAGTTGAAGTTGTTAAACTTTTTCCAGCCTCGCTAATTGTCAATGGATTGAGTTTTGACCCCAAAGCAAGGTCGCCACCAATGTTAAAATACTCCAAAATGTCAGTGCTGTACATAATATCTGAAGTGTCGGTTGTCTCAACCACTGTGGTGTATCCCATATAATCCACACTTGCGCCATATGGTGCATCCACATTTCCGCTTTCTTCTTGATACGCCATGCAAACACCAGAAGAATAATAATTGTCTTGATATTTCACAAGATCTGAATTTGCACCAACAACTGCTCCAACTTTATAATTTGATGTATCGTTGGTAACTTTTATATTAAAGTTGGTCATAAGGCTGTAAGAATTTGTTATATCAATGTAAGACGCCTTTCCAACAATTCCGCCGAAATTATATGTGTTAAGCGTATCATATCTATCAGGATCATTGGTAGTAGATTCAGTTGTTTCTCGAGCGTTATAACAAATAAAAATATTTCCATAAGAATAGCAGTTTGAAATGGTGTAAGCCGAAGAAGATTCTGTTCCTATGACACTTTCATAATCGCCACTGTCCTCTTTGTCGACATCAAATTCTCCAACAATTCCACCAACGGTCAAACTTCCGCTATTAAGGTTATAGCCATATGCTTTCACTGCTCCGCCAAACACCGCTCTTTTGATTGTTATGCTGTTTTCACTGTTTTTGTAATCTGTTCTTGAAACATACCCAAAAACACCACCAAAAATCAGGGTTTTGATGTCAGAAATGACATTGCCTGTGTATTGAACATAGCCATATGAACTTTCGCTGTCGTTTATACTGATTGTGACTTCTGTGCTGTCACTTCCCACACTCTCTTCTTTGACTTGAACCCAACCAACAACGCCACCGACATATGCCGTACCGTAACCTTCATATGCTTTATACGTGCCGTCATTTTCATATCCCTTCACAGAGATGTTGATGGAATTATCGATTGAAGCATTCACTGTAAGCCCTTCATTAATTTTTCCAATAAGCCCACCAACCGATATTATTCCATCGGAAGATGTAGATTCCGTAGACACACAAATGGCACCAGATATCTCTGAATCACCCGAAACATAAACAGTTCCACTCACAGAATATCCAACAATTCCGCCTATGGCGTTGTCTTGACTGTCACCATTCACAATGAATGAATTTACGGTATATTCCTTATAATTTTTGTCAAATTCCGTGTCATCGGTGCCGTCTTCATTTGCAACAGTCAAGTCCACTGAGAAACTTTGAACGACGATGTTGCTGTTTGAATATCCAACAAGCCCGCCGATATAGACAGATTTTTTCACTCTCGCACGGGTCGCTTGATATATCCCGCCTTTCAAAACGAATAAACTCACACCTTCAATGCTTGCTTGCGTGTTGTATATCGCACCGAAAGCAATTCCAGCATAGAGAGAGCCAACATTTTCACTTTGCAAAATTTTCATTCCGTTGCCACCCGATGAAGAATCAGAAACGCTGATTTGAGTGACACCGTTGATATACCCAGCCACACCGCCAACATACACAGTTTCACTTTCCGAGGCAATGTTCAACTGCACATCGTCAATGGTTGTGATATATAATGTCGACCTCATTGCGCCAGATTTCACTATCGAACCTGCAAACACGCCGGCATAAAGCGTGACATTTGTGCTGCTCGATGTGTTTTTCAAATTTATCACAAGACCATCACCACTCTCGCTGATGACACTCACGCCTTGAATTGTTGTGGAAGTGATTGCACTTTCTTGTTCAATATATCCAGCCAAAAGACCATAATACAACTCTTGCACGGTTGAACTTGAACTTGTTGTGAATGTGATTGAACTTTCATTTCTCGCCGTGAAAGATATGTTAACAAATGAAGTTGACTCTGCATGGTTTGTGATAAGCCCAGCAGCATATCTGCCGTTTGAGTCTGAGCCGAAAGAAGTCGCTTCTATGGAAACATTGTTATTCAAAACTATGTTCACATCGCGTATCACCGAATCTTCAACGGTCTTAAACAAATTATAGTCGATAACATCGCTGCCAGATTCAACAAGATATATGTTCAGCCCTTGAATTGTTGCATTGCTTAAAAATTCAAACAAACTTTCATCCAAAATCAAACCAACATCCGATCCAGCGTCACCGCCCACAAGAGTTTTGCCAAGAGTTGTGTCATGATAGACTTCGTTGGTCACATAACCTTCTGCGTGTGACTGAACATAGGCATAATACGAAATCAGAGTGCCACTGAATGTTGTTGATAGTGTTTTAAAGTTTGCACTTGCGGACCCTTGCGCTGAATCACTGGTCAAGTCGATATCTGACCACTCAGCATTGTTTTCACTTTCCGAAACTCTTCCTCTCACAATAACTGTTATGGAAGGGTTGTTTTCGATTGCAGCTAAAACTTCTTCCGTGTTGTAAACATCCCAATAAATAGTATCCAAATTTGATGTCAAATCAATATATGGGAAAAGCGTGCTTTGAGTATGCTCCCAATATTGCGACTGCCAATCATTTTCAAGGAAATATGAGTTAAATCTGACATACGCCAAATCCATAGATGACAAAGAGCCAATGCTTGTTGCCTGCAAAATGCTTGAACTCACTGTGCTTGCATCATTACTAAATCCAAAATATCCTGCCAAATCTATCTGACTTCCAGAAACAATGACATTTGAATAACCACCAACCGTGTTTGAACTATATCCAACCGAAGTGGAAGTTGAAGTATACACATCAAAATAGTCGCTTGAACTGTCCAAAATATAGAGCCTGTTGTTAAGTTCTTCAATTTCTGTCTTGCCATCTTCACCATATGAATAGATTTTTCCAATCAGCATATAATGCTCTCCGCCAGACAAAACTGTCTGCGATGCATTGTCAACTATTGCCTGTTCCACGGAATAATAATTCATTGCCATGACATCTTTGAGTGCAATGATTGGAATGTTGCCAGAATCACTTCTTATTGCACCGATAATTCCCCCACTTATGCCATTTTCGCTTGTTGTGTATAGGTCGCCAGAAGCATAGACATCATAAAGGAAAATGTTGATATTTGAAGTGTTGTTTGTGAAAGTGAGTTCATAACTGTTTCCAACATTTCCAGCCAAACCAATAATTCCGCCAACTGCTTCTGCCGTGTCGGAGATGACATTGATTTTGCTGTATGCCACGCTGATGAAACCGCCACCCATATATCCAACAAGTCCACCAACATAAAGCACATTGTCGCCATCTTCGTTGTCAGTTCCGATGTTCTTTTTGTATGAGAAGATGTTTTGTTGCCCGCGTTCCACGCTTGAAGAAGAGTTGTAATATGAATATTCACTGCTTTCAATTTGGCTTTGCAAATCTTCGCTGTAAGTTGCATAAACTGCGAACAAACCACCATAGTTTTCGCCAATCAAACCGCCGGCATAAAGGTTTTTGGAAGTGATATAGGAAGGGTTATCGCCCGACATGTTGGCGTCGAGTTCCAAGCCAGCATCAAAGATGTAGGTCGATTCTCCCACATATCCAAACAAACCGCCGACCACTTGTCCATAGATATCCACAGAATCGGTGACATAGACGGTTGTAATACCAAAATCGCTCACTTCAAGAGAGTTGTCATAGCGCACATAGTCAGGAATTTGTGTGTCATAGATGTCCACATAACCCACCAAAGCACCAGCGTATGAAAGAGCACTCACATACGCTTTCAGACCGGTTGAAACATAACCACGCAAAGTATCGCCCGTCAAATCGTCGTTTGCTCCAACATATTTTGTTCCGTTATAGGTCGATTCAATAACCATGTTACTTGCCGTGATGTCATGCATTTCGCTGGCACCAAAAATCATGCCAACAACACCCCCGACAATGTTATACCCCGTCACACTTATATCTTCTTCACTTGAAAGTGGTGAAACGGATATTGCGACAAGTTTGCTGTCAACAGCCGTGCCAGCAAGCGCACCCACAATGCTTGCGTTGGTGTCATTGATAAGTCCGACAGTGAAGTTGACATTCATTATAACCGCGCCATTCAATTTTGCAAAAAGACCAAAATTTTCCAACTCTTCGTCAGAGCGCAAGTTGATGTTGGAAATGGTAAATCCATTGCCATCCAAAAGCCCTGTGAAAGTTTTTTCTGTGGTGGTCAACTTAACCGCTCCGTCACCAGAGATATCAAGGTCAATTTCGCTCATGTCAATGTCGTTGACAACGCGATAATTTCCAAAAACAGAAGTATCCGAATAATATGCTTGATAAGCAGAAATTGGTGTTGAAGTGGCATCACCCGTTGCCACAGCAAAGTCATAGGCATCTCTCAAAATGATTGGGTTGTTTATGCTTCCATAAGAGATGTCAATAAGTTCAAGTGTTGATGCTTCAAGAATTGAACTGGTGTAATAGATATATGTCATGTTATTTACAGTGACAGCATAACGGTTTGAAAAAGCAATTTGGTTGGCAGAAACAAGTGTGATTCCGTTTGAAGTTGTTGTCCAAATGCCGTCATAAGCATCTTCACTTGACGCGAATGTGAAGCCATAGAGGTCGTCTTCTGGCGTGTTTTTGATGCTCAAACTGTTCACCGCAGTGACACCCGTTGTTATCGACGACTGATTTGTGTTATCTTCGGTGCCAGAGTTAAAATAGTAAGATTTTGTGATTGTGCCTTCATTCAAAGAGTTCAACTGCGCATCAACGCCTGTGAAAGGCATTTGATATCCGTCAGTCGTGTCAACATAACTTGCCGAATAGCAAAGCGTGATTTGTCCACTCGACTGGTTGATGTAAACAAATCCAGAAGCCAAATATGGTTTGTAAGTTTCGTCATTTGCAATGGCAATGTTGGAGTATGAATTCTTGACAAGCCCACTGTTTGTATAAACAAAGCCGGCAGCAATGCCCATTGTGGACAAGTTTGTTTTTTGGTTTTGCACATCTTCGCCGTCGCCAACGCTCTCAACATAACTGCCTTGAACATTGCCCGAGTTTGTCATAACAAAACCTGCTGTTTGAGAAGTGGTTGATTTGGTTTGGTTATAAATCTGCAACGATTTTGCGAAAGACGCACTCACACTTCCAGAGTTTGTTCCAACAAAACCTGAAACATTGCCCTGTCCAACGATTGTGAAAGTGCCAAGTGATTTTGATTGAAGATATGTCGAACTGCCAACAGTGACAATTTCACGATAACTATCTCCACCAACACGGCTGTTTGTGATTGAAGCGGTGTTTTCGCAAACAAACCCTGCAATGTTGATTGAAAGATTATATTGACTTATTTGTTGTTCCGTCAAAAGCACAGAATCGGTGTTGTCGCCAATGGTAAAGTTCACCACAATGCCGTTGGTGGTGTATTGAACCGATTGATTTTCGGACATATACGAAATGACTTCGCAGTTATATATAATTCCATTGTTTGTGATTGCAAAGCCCGCTATGTTTATGGTGCTGTAATCTTGAACATCGACATAAATCTGCCCACCTGAATATATGTTCACTCGAACATTTTTCAATGTGGTGTCTTCACTCACCGTATCAAACAATGCAAGTGATAGCGTGCTGGAATCTTCCGGATAAGCAAAACTGTTGATATGAATGGTGTATCCATTTCCGTCCAAACTTGAAACCAAATCGGTGTCGAGCGGTGTGTAGTCAGTCAACACTATGTCATTCATCAAGATGTAATCATCCGCTTCGTCCGAATTTGTGAGATAATCAACAAATTCTTCCGCTGTTGTGATTTGTGTTGGAATGTATTCATCTGAATAAACGCTGACAACCACATAGAAATAATAATCATACTCGTATGTGATGTTCGCATAGACAATCGTTGTTCGAAGTTTCATAAGTTGATAGCCCGTTCGTTTGCCCGTCAGTTGCAAGAGCGTTCGCCCAGAATTTTCGCTTTCAATAATGTTGAAGTAGTCATTTTCTGTAATTGTTGAGCCGTTGTAGATTGAATGTGAAGTGCTGTCGCCCGAACTTGTAATACTTGTGACATAAGAAAGTTGTTGTTTGAGTGTCAGTCCTTGATCGTTGGAATAGTTGATATAATATCCTGAGTTTTCATCTGCGTAATAATTGTTTTGCTCAAATTGGCTTTGTTTTGCAAGCAATTCGTTGACTTTCGCCACTTCGCTTGGATTGGTGCTGTCATATATATAACTTTCTGGAATGATAGGATAGTTGAAGGACAAAATGTCAGTCGAACCCAGATATAGATTGAAAACATCTGCTGTGAAACCATTATATGTCGCTTGTGCACCCGTTGAATTGACAGAGATGTTGTTGGCATCAACCGTGAAATCAACAAGACAAACCGTTGCTTTGCTTTGTTTGATTTCCTGAGTGCCATTAATCACCCTTTGCACATCGGCGCAGATATAGAATATGCCGGTATCCTTTATGCCGGTATCGCCGCCACTTAACTCAGCATCAACATACGCCGTGACAGTGGCGGTGTAGACCTTCACATTGCCTTGCACTTCCATTGTCCAAGGAGAAATGTCAATGTTTGCGCTGACATTGTTTGTGTAGAGATTATAAAGAGTTTGGTCAAGCCCAACTGTCACAGTTATGGTTGCCGAGTCACCTTTCGCCAAAAGGTGCGTGCTTTCGCCGTCCACCTTGACTTGTGCTTCTTGCAAATAGTTGACATTCAAATCGGTTGAGCCATAATAAATTTCGTTGTTATTTTGGTCATAGAAGTTGACTGTGATCTTGATGTCGCTGTCGATTGTGAAAGAACTTGAAACATAAACTCTGAAATAATACACGCCGTCGCCCTTTTTGTCGTCGTCAGTCAAGTTGACTCTAAGTCCATTCGTTATAAATGTTGTGTTTGCTGAATTGATGTAATAACCATAAGTCCCAGAAGAAAGTCTGGAAATTGACAAAGTTCCAAGAGTGCCAGAAGTGGTGTCGCCTGTTGCAGAATATGTGATTGTGAAGTATGACATAAGCGCATACGCTGGGCTGACAGTCACCGCCACAATAACATCGCTGGACGGGCTTATGGTGTTCAAAATTGCGTCCGAAATTGTGTAATATGTCACATTTCTCACACTTGACCTGCTGGCAATCGAATATGTGTGAATTGATACATCATTAACTGACTGCGTTTCAAGATTAAGTGTGACATCAACCGACGGACTGCCACTTGCCATTTGACTGAGTGGAGTGACCGTGAGTGTCATGCCATAATAATTTTCTTCAACAAGATGCAAACAACTGTCATCAACTTTGACAACAACATGATAAAGCTGTTCGTCATCACTTGCCCCCTTACTTTTCGACCAAGTCACCTTGATGAGAAGGTCACTTTCAAGTTTGAAGTATGCCACAGATGTGTCTTTGTCAAATGTCAGTGCATCGCCATTTTCGTCGACAACTTCCAAAGTTATGTCGCCATAAGTGAGAGCGAAAGTGAGATTGTCATTACTGTTGTCAGTTGTCAGTTTGAAATCAAACTCTGCATATTGTGACGCAGTGAATGTGACATTTTGAGAATTTTGCAATTCCAAAGTGCGCGCGCCATCATATATCGTCACATTGAAACTCTTTTTGGTTTTTTCATTGATAACGGAATTATAAGTTTCGCTCAACCCACTCAATGTGATGAAAGATGAAATTTCAATATCATCTCCATTTACTTTCAACCCTTCCAAAAAGATGTTGGAGCTGTTCTTGGAAATCGAGATATAAACGCCAATATCATCAGTATATGATATGTCAAAAGTATAGTCATTTTCTGTTGTATACATTGTTCCATTGAGAGAAATTCGGCTGTCCAAATTGTTGACAATCTGGCTTGAACTGCCCGTTTGAAGCAAAATGGTGCTTCCGTCTGAAATTGTGTTGTCATTTAAGGTCAAGTTGAGTGACGGCAAATTGTTTAGCACAACAAATGTGAATGTTTTGGATGAAGTGAAGTCCATTTTGGAATATACCGTCACTTCAAACGCTGTGGTTGACACGCCATTCAACAACAAATCATTGGTGTTGATTGAAACCAACGAAGAAGTTGTGGAAAGCAGAAGCGTTCTTGCCTGTTTTGAACTTGAAAGATTGAACAAATCAACATATGAAATTGTGTTGCGCGCAGTCAAAGCCGACTCTTCCGCCGAAGTGTTTGTGCTTTGCGTCAAACTTGTGTAGAACAAAATTCCACTTGTTGAATCAACGGCAAGCGCTTGGATGTAACTTTCTTCAATGTCATTTATCACCAAAGTTCTGATATCAACAGCAATGGTTTGAGTGATTGCAGAAAGATAGACAAATCCAAAGTTGACATCTTCGTCAATCTCACTTGTCACCCAAATGGATGAGTTAAGCCCTTGAAGCAATGTCTCCCAAGAACTAACTCCCGATGCTGAAACTGAAACACCATCCGAATTTTTTGTGATAGTCACATTAATATATGAATTGTTGTAACTTGCAGAAAGCATCTGCATTGTCAATGTTGAACTGCTGCAATAGAGATAATACGAATTGGAAAAAGTAATTGTGCCTGAACCCATGTGTGTTGTCGACAAACTTCCCAAGAAAGCAAAACTTTGGTCAATCGTGTTCTCGCCGTTTGAATAGCCCACAAACAATGAAACAGAGCTCATTCCATTCAAAATTGACGAATAGTCATCGCCACCATCGGTCAAATCGGTCAAAGGATATGCATAGACATAGGAAGTGGAAATTGAACTTTCCGACTCTGCTTGTCCAACAATTCCGCCGAAATAGGTGTTGCCTGCGCCCGTTATGGTGTTATAACCGCTTTCGAATTTATAGAATTCCACA
Source organism: uncultured Lachnospiraceae bacterium (assembly GCA_964400145.1). Taxonomy (GTDB): domain Bacteria; phylum Bacillota; class Clostridia; order Christensenellales; family UBA1242; genus Caccovivens. Next base: position 62,026 of record CAYNTF010000002.1, read on the forward strand.
CCTGAGCCAGAAATTGTTCCCGAATTTTGTCCAACAAGTCCGCCAATATATGTTGCATTTGTTGCCGAAATAGTCAACCCCAAAACAAACGAATTTGTGATTTTTCCCGTGTTTGAACCAACAAGTCCGCCAACATAGGTTCCTGACCCTGTTGTCGTCGTGAGCGTGCTGTAGGAATATCCATTTGAAGAATAGTAGACATCCACATACACATTTTCGATTGTGCCACTGTTCTCATCAGCAACAAATCCAGAATATGCTGAAGTTGTTGTCACTTGTCCTGCAAAAGTCAAGTTTTTGATTGTTCCTTTGTTTGTTGTCACAAAATTGTCGCTTGAACCTGTGAAAGTGAGCGTGATGGTTTCATCAGCACCAAAAATCATTCCAGAAAGTTCGGAAAAACTTGTCCAATTATTGAGTGTAAGGTTGTTCATGATTTGATAATATTTTGCTGTGTTTATGGCTTTAAGTTCGTCAACGCTGTAAATTCTCAATGCGGTTTCTTCTGTCAAACCGTCAGCAACGGTCACCTTAATTCTCAAAAAGATTTGCGAATAATAAATTTTTTCGCCGTCATTATTGAGAAAATATGTGGCAACATTACCGTATGAAGCACTGTCAGTTCCATCACTGATTAAATAATCATAGTAATACGGCAAATCTTCCCAATCTATATATGTTGGTGTTTCTTCAACGATATTTCCGTCACTGTCTGTCGAATAGATATACAGCAAAATTTTTGTTTCCCCATCCACAGACTTAATCATGTCGGTCGGCAAGATATAGAGATATCCCACCCCACCTGTTTCGGTGTTGTTCACAATGCTTAAATTGAAAGTTTCGCCACTGCCCTGCTGAACGATATTCAAAAACCCACTGTTTCCAGATGTTGGAAGGAAATAGTAACTCAAAGTCTTGTCATTCGCGTCAGACGGAGAGATGACAGTTGAAATTGTCGCCGTTTTGTCGTTTGTGTTGGAAGAAGTCAAGTCAAGATAAATCTCATCGCCTTCTGTGCTGTTTGTCCAAGTGACACTTTCAACGCGGTTCACATTGCGAATTTGAATTGTGATTTGCGTCGAGCGAGTCAGTCCGTTCGGGTCAGTGTATGTTATTGTCAAAACATCTTCAAAATATGTTTGCAAATTGGTGGAATTGGCTGTGATTGTGAATTTCAAATATCTTCCCGAATTGGTGTATTGCACATTGCTTATGGTGTAATAATTGTTTGACAGCACTTGATCTGATGTTGTCACATAAGCCCCCGATGTTAACACTGTCGCGTTCGAAAGTGCATCTTGCGCCGAAGTGAAAGTGAAATATTCCAAACTGTCCGTGTAGGTCGGTGTTTTGATGTCCGATCTAAACGACAAAGTTATGTCAACATACGAAAGCGACAAATCTGAAATCGAAAGTGTTTCGGTTGTGTATAACAATTTTTCGCGAATGCTTGGAGAGATATAAGAAACGGAATAGAAACTTTCAATCGCAAAAATTCTGACAATCAGCACTTCATCGTGATTGACATCATAACCACTGAAAGTTGCAAGAATATAGCCTTTAAAAACATTTTCTGTCAAAGTCAGTCTGCTTTCGGTTATAGAGAAATAGGAATTGTAAGCATCGACAGAACTGAAACTTGTGTATAGATTGTTCAAAACATATTCCAAATTATCATTATTGAAAATTTCAAGTGCCCTCGCCTGAGCCTCTTCTGCTGTGCCCCCTTCCGTATTTTGAATGTAATCCACCAAACTATCAAACGAAAGGTATGAGAACGAAATTCCATTATTTGACAAAGTTTGATATTCACTTATCAAAGGCAAAATCGCCCCCGCCTCAATCAAAAGATGTGAAAGGCTGGTGTTGGAAATGGTCGAACTTGTTGAAACAGAGTTGTTCTCTGCGACATAACTTTGAGTGGAAGTGCGACTTATGAACACATTTGTGGAAGAAGCATTTCCGTTTGAAATGGATACGGATGTCACAGGCATAAACGCTGAAACAGTGAACTGCGCTGTGGTTTTTCCGGTCACATGTTCAAACCAAAAGTTTGTTTCCGATTCAAAATCTTTTCCATTTATTGTGACAGTGAAAGTGAAAATGACATAAGTGTTTGAACTAGACGATGAAGAACTAAGTGTCGTTAAGGAAGAGAATGTGAAAAGTTCATTTCCATCGCTGACAAGTTCAAGTCCGCTTATGGACGATATGCCAGAGATTTTGAGAGTATATGTGGCAGTGTTTGAAGACAAGTTTGTGGATATGTATTGTGTTTCAACTTCCGTAGATTCCCCTGTTTCAACGTCATAACTTTCAACATTCAACTCGCCGTCGGTGATTTTATACAAATTCAATGTCAAGGATGCACTCACCGCCGATGTACTGCAAGAAACAAAATTAATTACAACTCCTGTCAAGTCTTGCACCAAACTACTGCTTGCCAGAATGTAGACACTTGCATTGTTGCTTATTGCATCAGTTTTATAGATTATGTCACCGTTTACGCCACTTAAATTGTAGGTTATATTTCCAACATAAATAGTGAAATAGTCCGAAACATCCCCACTGAAATTTGAGATTTGGCTGGTGTCAAGAGAGATGTAGAACATGCTGTCATCCAAAGCCACTTCGGTTGGCTCAACCAAGACCTTGACAAGATAGCCGTTGCTGTTTTCATAACTTGAAAAAACATCAATTTCGTTGCCATTAAGCGTCTGACCGTCCGACGAAGTCAAATCAATTCTTTCGGCAGAATATGAAACTTTAACTTGTGTGTCAAAACTTTCTGTTGTCACGGAATAGTTATAGTCTGCATAGTTGATTTGAAAATAGAATTTATAAGTGCCATACTGCAAATTTCCTGTATCGTCATACGCATTGATATTGAATGTGAATGTGGTCTGAGATGTCCCAACATTTCTTGAACTATCCATAGAGAAGATTGAACTGTAATCTTCCATAATTTGCCAAACTCCGTCGACCTGTTGCAAAACGACAAGTGACAAGCTGACATCGTAAGTTGTGTTCAAAACCAAAGTTCCTGTAAGTGTGGAATTGGTTCCAAAATTTCGTTTAAGTTCAAATGATGCCTCATTTTGAGTGGTATTTTCGTCCATAAGCACAACTTCGCCGTCGGCATCTGAAATTCTATATGAAGCGATTGTTGTGTCATCCAAAACGGCAAAAGTTATTGTGGTGTAAACTTCGGAATTACCAACAAAAGTTGCTCGAAGTTCAATAGTGCTTAAATCACACTCTTCAGAAATATAAATGGTGTTGTCGATGATTTCAGCATAGGTTATGCCACCAATCACCAACTCGTTGGAACCTGTTGAATCTGATGAGCCTGTTAGAATTGTCCAAACAATGTCCTTTATGTTTGCATCTTCTGGTGTAAATTTCAAAAATTGTGAAACAAAAGCGTCATCGAATGTTCTGGAACTGCCACGAACCAAGTATAGACTCTTCTCGTCATCAGTCACAGATGTCAAGCCCGTCAGCATTGTTTGAACATGCACTGTGATTTCTTCACTCTTGCTGGAATCATCAACAGCAGTGACCCTAATTTTTGCCTCCCCGCTTTTGTCTGCATAAACTGTGAAGTAATATTCTCCGTCACTTCTTTGAGTTGCATATTCGGAGTCAACATGAATTGAATCATCCCCTTCAATAACTTCAACGCGCACACCTGCCGATGAGTTGGTTAGAGAAACATAAATATCCTTGGAGAGATAATTTTCCGCATTTGTATCATTTGTGGAAATTGTAAACTCATTCGTGGACACCGAAATTGAAATTTGTTTATTACAGCCCGTAAAAAGAAAAAGTCCGCCCACGACCATCAAAACACTTAAAATTCCAAGTGTAATTTTTTTCATGCAGTCCTCCAAAAACTAATATTTGCAAAGAGTTAAGTTTTAGTCGGTCATCTGTCTGTCCAGAAGCAACATCTCAAACACAATGAAGCATGTTCACATGCACACACTTCAATGACAATCTCAGGTCACGACCAAAAGTTTAAACAAACTCCACGATGTTTGAAACAGAAGCAATCTCCAAATTTTTCGTTGTGATTTTGTTCTCTACACTCGACACTGCTCCCGTTATATATATTATAAACATTATGCAAATTAAAGTCAAAATTTTGGTGAAAATTTTCGGAAAAATAGTAAAAAAATAATTTTCTAAAAAAATTTGTCGAAAAATTAATTTAGAATAAAAAAACATTTTAAAATATTTTTTAAAAAAAATTTAAAATTCCATACCACAATGAGATAAAATAATTCACCAAAAAAATCAGAAAATTAATAAAAAATACAAAAAAAATTTAATTTTTTTGCATTTTTTCACATTTTTTTAATATTTTTTTGCATTTTTTAATATTTTTTTATTTTTATTATTTTTGATTTTTTATTATTTCAATAATTCATCCATTGTATTTAACCACTTTACATATGTGTTATAGTGCTTCAAAATTCAGCCTTCATCATGCTCGCTCCCTTGCCAATCCTTCGTATCTGTGCTTTGTGGACAAACCGCCTCGTATATGTTTTTCTGAAAAGTTTTTATCCAACACCTTTTTGACATCTTCATAAATTTTTCCGTCAACCTTTTGCAATCGCTTTGACAAATCGTTATGCACCGTGCTCTTACTCAAATTGAACACTTTTGCAGTTTGTCTGATTGTTCCTTCCGTCTGCAAAATATAGTTTGCAAGTTGCAAAGTTCGTTTTTTAATATATGGTTTCATGTCAACCTCCCAAAAATTTTTGATATTAAAATTTATGGGAAAATTTGTCAAATTATGACAAAAAATGTCGACCACACAAAGCCTTCTTTCACATATATAAAACAACACAAGTTTGAATGTGCAAATAAAACAAAAATCTTGCACTTTAATATCCGGCAGAAAAATAAAAAAACTTGTGTTTTTCACAAGTTTTTTATCTAAAATTTTTGAATTATTGCAGTTTTTCAATAAGTTCAGTTATCTGACCAATGGTTTTAACTTGACTTATTTGGTCATCTGGAATTGTGATATTATACTCTTCCTCCAAAGTCATAAGCATTTCAATAACATCAAGCGAATCCGCTCCCAAATCTTCAATTATGTTTGAATTTTCAGTTATCTGTTCTTTTGAAATTCCAAGTTGTTCCGCAACCAATTCTTTAACCTTGTCAATTATCATATTAACCTCCAAGGTTATGATAACACAAACAACCTTGAAAAATCAACTAAATTCACCACATTAAATCATTTTTGTTAAATTTCTTAGAGTAATTTAATTTTTTGGAGCAACTTTATAATTCCTAAATTTTCATCTTGACATCCACCATAACAAATGTCTATATCATTTAACAACGATATCATTCTCACTTGTTTTGCAAATCAAGATAGTTGTTTGGGTCAACTTCAACATCATCTTTATAGAGAGTAAAGTGCAAGTGACTTCCCGTTTCTGTTTCATTGGTTGCTGAGTTGTCTGCTTGTCCAATTTCTTGACCCGCTGTCACAGTGTCACCCACAGCCACCAAAACATCTTCTGAAAGAGAAGAATAAACGCTCACAAAGCCGTCACTATGTTCAATCGTGACAATGTAACCTTCCAAAGAATTGTTCTCAACCGATGTCACAATGCCGTCACAAACAGAATAAACAGTCAAATCGTCCGAAGTTAAGTCGACAGAAAGATGAATCTCCCATCTTTTTAAACTGCTGTTATACTGCAATCTGTCGTCAGCATAATCCTTCACAACCACAGCATTTGTCATTGGTGATTCAAAGGTTATGGCGGTTGTTGAAACAGGCTCTTCACCACCACCCGTCACGCTTAAAGTGACAGCCAACGCAACAACAAGCACACATACACCAGCCAAAGAGAGCGCTCCAAATTTTTTGAAAAATCTTTTGAATTTGTTTTCGTTTTTAATTTCCATATTTACCTCCACGCTTTGATATTTGCCTGAAAATCCGTTATTTAAACATGTTTTTTTATGAATTTTTGCGTTTTTTAATCATTTTTGTCGCTTTTTTCGCATTTTAACTCAACTTTCTGTTACTTCAAACAAATTGGTCGGAATATTTCATTTGCATCAATATCCCGTCAACAACATCGGAAAACCAGCAATAACACAACCACCAGAAATTGCAATTTGAACATTAACTTTTTTGCCATTAACATAGACGCAGTCTTGGTAGTATGGTGTATACGCCGATAAAACCACAAGATTATCACTTTCAAATTGTGAAATAATTTCGGCTTTTAAAATGGTCAATATTTCATCGAGATTGACACTCTCATCAAAATAAAATTCCACACCAATCAAATCTTCTTTGAAATCAGACAAATTTTCTTTGGCTGTTGAAAGCGAACAATAGTTGAAAACCATGTCGCCACAATTCACACTTTCTGTCTTATCAAGTGCAACGCTTGATATGAAGCAAACCCTGTCCACACCATTCAGGTTAAACAATGGATTTGTTTCCAATTTAAAAAATGTAGTGCAACCAAGACAAGTCAATAAAAATACAAACACAAGAAGTTTTTTCATGCATTAAATATTGCCAGAAAACAAGTCATCAATTCGAAAAAATATAGAAAAACAATAAAAAAACACAAAAAAAGTGTATTTTTTTGCGTTTTTTCTGCTTTATTTTCTGTTTTGTTTCTTCGTCAACTATCTTTTATATATTTAACTATCTTATTTGAAAATTATCTATCTTGAAAATTACTTATTTGAAAATTACTTATTCGAAAAATTATTTTATTGCAAAGGTTTTTAACTGTAACATCTGCAATTTTTTAATCCTGTTTAATATTAAACTGATGTCAACCGATTTACTAACTTTTCAAAATCATAATCAGAAAAAGAATTGCAAGAGCGCATGAAAAAATTAACCCAGTCCAAGCCAAACCAGCAAAAGACTTTTTCACCAAGTCGTATTGATTGCTGTTATCCATAATTGTTTTGGTGCTCGGATTTTCTTCATCAGACGCTTTAATTTCTTCCGCAGGAGTTTTTGCTTCTTCTTGGTTTGAAGACTCTTTGACCGTTTGAGAATTTGAAGTTTCGCTCGTCAAAGCAACTTCTTCATTTGAATTTGAAGTTTGAACGACATTTTCTTGGATGCCTTCCACCTTTGTTTCCACCTTGCTCTCATCTTTTTTCAAGAGTTCTTTCGGTGGTCGCGGAATAAAAACTTTTTTTTCTTCCATAACAACTTCCCTAAAGTAATTTTAAACTAAATTTCCAAAAAGTTCAAGTAAATGACAAATATTTTTGAAAAATTATAAGTTAAATTATAAGATTAAACTGTTTCCCAAATGTTTTCCACACTTTCAGACAATGTTTCAACGACAATCGTCACAATATATTTCTCACCACTTATCGTGCCGTCAGGCATAACCAACGCGGTGCAAAATGTAGCCTTATTACCCCCTGAAAGAATGTCATCATAATAGTAATATCCGTCATCGTTTTTTGTAAAATGGTCGGATGTCACAAAATCAATTTCACCGTCCGTTCCAAAAACCACTCCTTTGACGCGCACACGCAAATTTTCGTCCAAAAGAGTGGCACTGATTTGAACAATTTGTGGCACATTTTCGTTTGGCAAATAAGAACCGTCAAAAGTCATTGAAGCAACACTTGTTTCGTTTGGGTTCACCGCAATCGCAACAGTGTCACCAACAACAAGGTCGGACTCTGATTTCAGATAAGTCATTGCTGAATAAAAGCCCGAATACCCCAAAAAAATGGAAACACCCAACGCCACCAGCAAAATAACACAAACAAAAATCCAAGCAATTTCTCTCTTTTTCATGCTAATAGTTTTTAACTAAATTGCAAAATAATACCAATTTTGCGCCAAAAACCATTTTTTTACTCTTTTTGAGCCTTTTTTTGATATTTTCTTCGCTTGTTTCTCTCTTGTCTGAAATTTTCAATTTGCAATCGTCTGAACTCTTGACTCTCTTCTTGCAAAGCCATTTTTGTTTTGACCCAACGATATTTTCTGTTGCCATAAATGGTGTCGTAGGCAATAACAACAATCCCTTGCAAAAGATAGTAGTAATACGAACAAAATCTCCAAAAGAGCATTCCCCAGAATGTCGCTCCACCAAGGTAGGTGTTAAACAGCGCAGTGAAGGTCAACTCGTTCATTCCTGTTCCGCCCGGCAAAGGAATGAAACTTGAAGCCAAATCAATGAGCGCGGTATACACGAAAAATTCCCCGAACTTTGAAGGGTCCCACCCCTTGAATCCGCAATAGATGAAGAACGGAATGGAAAACAGACAAAAAATTCTTAACATATGCACAAAAATTAGGAATATCACATCCAATTTTGCATGACTATATTCGCGCATTATGTTTTGATAATCTTCCACGAAATTTTTGACTTTTTCATAATACTTATCAAAATCTTTCAGAATTCGCATCTTGACAAGCAATCTCAAACACCAAACAACCAAATTTTTTCCCGCCTTTTTGGACAAGGAAACAAACATGATGATGGACACCATGGCAAACGATAAGACAAAACCAATTATACTTGCCGCAGAAACCAAAGTTGTCCACTTATTCACAAAGGAAACAACAAGGCAGATAAAAGTGATGATAAGCCATGCAATATTCTGAAAAACAAGTTTGGCGATTGGAATGGAAAGCGCCGTCGAAGCAGGAACTCCCCTGCCTGTCAAGTATGTCACCATAAACGCCTGTCCACCAGAAGAGAGTGGTGTGACAGCATCATAATATCTCAAAACGGCAGTTGACTTGTAAGCCAAATACCAGCGAGAACGCAAAGTTTTTCGATAAATCATTCGGTGAACAGAAATTACATCAAAAACCAAAACGCCCAGCAACAACGCAAGCATAACAACGAAATATCCATAATTCAAGTCAAAAAGGTCAAGCGGTGAAAAATCCTCACTTGAAAGGATGTTCCAGACAAGAATGCCTGCCACCAAAAGAATGTTAAGGATAAAGAAAATCACATTCCAGCACTTCTTTTTCTTTGATGACTTTATTGAAACTTCTTTGTTTGCTTCTTCAATTTTTTCTTCAACTTTTTTATTTTCTTCGTCAGTTAAAGTTTGACTTTCAAGCGCTTCCAATTTCTTTTGTTTGCGCTTGTTAATTTTTGTTTTTATACGCGAAAAAAGACGTTGATTTCCACTGCCAACAAACTCATCTTCCAACCTTTCGGACTGAATGTCCTGCGGTTTTTCATTCATTTCGGTTTCAATTTTCTCTAAATTCTCTTTTTCCACCTTTTAATTATAACAAAAACAACAACCAAAGTCAAACTTAAATTGGTTGTTGTTGGTTTTTATATTCAATTTTAGGAATATTTTTGTCTGAATTTGAAATTGATAAGCCGAAATTTAAACTTTCAATCAATATAACTTTTTCAAAACATTTTCGTTGGCAACAATAGACTGACATTGACTTCTCAAATATTGCATGTTCATATTTTGGAAAACTGAAAAGTTGTCAGTGGTCAATTCGTCATACAACAAATCAAAAAGGGTTTTTTCTGAGAAAATATTGAGTCTTGTTGATGCCAAAACTTTGATGTTTTCTTCATTACTTGCAATGGTGTTGATATTTGCAAAAAGATTTTGAATGTTGCCCGCAAAGAAGAACAAATAGAGCCCATCTTCGCCACAAATGAAATCTGTCATATCTCCCACTTTTGCATTTCCGTCGTTATAGAGTGCTTTCAAGGCTTCTTCAATTTCTTCCATGTCTGTGAAATCAGAAGAAAGAACTTCGCCGTCAGCGGTCACACCAATCACAGTGTTATAATCAGCATTTTGCAATGAGTCATCATCATTATATTGATACAGATATGTCTTAAACGCTTGCGCTTTGAGATATGATTTGTTCTTGTTTTCTGATGCAATTTCTTCATTTCGCTCATCAACATATGCTTGCAGAATAGCATTCTTTTCTGATTCCGTGATGCCGGCGGACGCACCATATGAAGTTAAAATTTCGTCAATTTCTTCATCACTCAAATCTGATATAGAAATTTCGTCAGTATATTTATAACTTCCAACAGCATTGGCAATTTTTTCCAAAAGAGCTTGTGAAGTCATTGTGCCTGTTTCGTTGCCATATTCATCACGCACAGTTGCCAAAACATTTTGATAAAGGCTTTCAAGTGCCTCTCGTTGTTGAGTTTCGTTTCCATAGTATGCATCACCTGTGAGATAATCATACTCTTCTTGTTGCTCGTCGGTGAAAGCCAATTTGATGTATGCCACATAGAAATAATTTGTTGCGTCATCGCCCTCCAAGATGTAGTCCACGCTTCCAACATCGCTCAAAATGGAATCTTCATAGTCAGAAGTGTTGCCATTTATGACATAGTTGGTGTAATCAGCAAGCACTTTTGCAGAATAATATTCCAAAACATCATTCACAGTGACAAGAGAATAGTTATCACCCTGTTGAGCACGCGCATTGAAGATGGTTTCATATTTTTCAACCAAATAGTTTTCTTTCAGAACTTCATAAACTCTGTTGATTTCAAACAAGAAACATTCTTCGTCTGAATCAAAGGTCATGTATGAATAGTTGCTCTTCACATCTTTGATATATTCATTCAACGCCCTTCTCCACAAGATAGCACTTGTTGAAGAACCTTCCGTGAAACTGTAAATCTTTTGATATAAATAATTCAAGAAATACTCGTCTTCAAGGTCATAAGCGTCGCCATTTTCATATCTTGCTTTATATGTGTCGCGTATGGTTGTGGCAGTTGTGTATTTTTTGATAATCAACTTTGTGGAGCCATCCGAAGTTTTCACTTCATCAAGATAGGCACTTTTTTCGTAAGTTTCATAGAGAGATGTTGAAGAATCATCGCTGTCATCAGAAGTTGAAGTTCCAGCAATTTCTTCAAAATACTCTTTCAAATTGGAAAAAATCGAATCATAAGTCTCGTCATAAAGATAGGTTGTTTCGCTGTCAATGAGCAGTTCTTCCCCTTCCGCTTCGTAATAATCTTTCACCGCTTTGACGGTCAACTTTCTGTCAACAATGGTGTCAAGCGTGGTCAAGAATGCTTCTTCTGTGGTGTAGCCATAATATGAATCATAATAATACCCATAACTGTTGTATGCAGTATACAATTCTCTGACAGTGATTTCATCAACTTCGCCGTCAGAATATGTTATTGTGCAAACCACAGATTCATATAACTTTTCCAAATTTGTTTCGACCAAAGAACAACCTGTCAACACTGACAAGCACATAAAAAGTGATAACACAATCGCAAAAAATCTTTTTTTCACATCAATTCTCCGTAAAACCGTAAAATATGTCTTATATAACCTTTATAATATAACACAAAAAAGAACAAAAAACAAGCAATTTGGAACACATTTTATAATTTTTCTTGCAGTGCCCTTGAAAAGATTTCAATCACTTTGTCAATCTTTTGAATTACCCTGCCCTTTATGTTCACTTTTAAAATAGGCAGTTCTTCAAATTTTAAACAAGCATCATAAAATCCGACCGTTTTCGACAATCTTTTATCAATTATGCTCTCGGACTTATAAAAATATGTCAAACATTCTTTTTCGTCAATCTTGATTTTCTTAACATTGAAATTACTTGCCAAATTTTTCAAATACGCAACTTTACACAAATTTTTCACTTCTTCCGGAACATATGAGCACATCTCTTGAAGTTCCTTCAACACATCGTCAAATTCTTTTTGAGTTGTTATGTTTGAAATCTTGTTATAAAGCACAATTCTCTCGTCTTGCGACGGAATATACTCTTCGCTGATATATGCATCCAGAACAAGTTCCATTTGAATTTCTTTTGCTCCCGCAACCTTGCTTCCTGACAGTTCTTTTGTCACTTCGTCAAGCAAGCGGATATACATGTCATACCCCACTTTTTGCATATGACCGTGCTGTTGTTTGCCAAGAATGTCGCCTGCACCGCGAATTTCAAGATCTCTTGTGGCAATCTTAAACCCGCTTCCAAGTTCTCTAAATTCTTTGATGGCGTCAAGACGCTTGTATGCCGTTTCTGTCAAAATTTTTGACCCGTCATAAGTCAAATACGCATAAGCAAGTTTGTCCGAGCGCCCAATACGCCCACGAATTTGATATAACTGAGAAAGCCCCAACATGTCGCAATCAACCACAAAAAGAGTGTTGAGAGTTGGCAAGTCAATGCCATTTTCGATGAGAGTGGTGGAAATAAGCACATCAAACTTGTTGTCATAAAGGTCATTAATAACCTTGGAAAGCGCACGCTCTTCCATTTGCCCATGTGCCACACCGATTGAAGCCTGTGGCAAAAGAGAAGCAACATGCCCTTGAAAGTGATATATCTCTTCCACGCGGTTGAAAAGAATAAGCGCTTTGCCTTTGCGCGACAACTCTCGCGAAACAACATCTTGAAGAAGTGAATCGCTGTATGTGGTCACATAGGTCTGAATTGGCAGTCTGTCACGAGGCGGTGTGGCAATCACACTGATATCGCGAATTCCTGTCAAAGACATATTGAGCGTTCTTGGAATTGGCGTTGCAGACAATGTCAAAACATCGACATCGGTTTTTATCTTCTTGATTTTTTCCTTATCCTTAACGCCAAAGCGTTGCTCTTCGTCCAGCACAAGAAGTCCCAAATCTTTGAATTTGATTTTTTCGTTCAAAATTTTATGCGTTCCGATGAGTATGTCAACTTTGCCTTCTTGCAACTTTTGATAAATCTCCGCCGTTTCCTTTGCCGACTTAAAGCGATTTAACACTTCAATTCTGAAACCAAATTCCGCAAAACGCTCTTTTGCCGAACGAAAATGTTGTTCGGACAAAATTGTTGTCGGACAAAGAAATGCCACTTGTTTGGAATTATAGACCGCCTTAAACATTCCGCGAAAAGCCACTTCTGTTTTTCCAAAGCCGACATCTCCGCAAATCAGTCTGTCCATGATTTTGCCATTTTCCATGTCTGAATCCACATCGGCAATCGCTTGCACTTGGTCAGAAGTCAGTTCAAACTCAAAACTGTCTGCAAAAGCCTTTTCCAACTCTTCATCACGGACAAATTTGAAACCTTTTTTTGTTTGGCGTTCTTTATATATCTTTGCAAGTTCAATCGCAAGTTCTTTAAGGTCGGCTTTGACTTTTTGTTTAAGTTTCGACCACTCACTCGACCCCAAAGCGTTGAGTTTTGGCTCTTCGCCACCGATATATGCCGACAAAAGATTGGCTTGTTCGGACGGAAGATATAAAAGTGCACCGTTTTTGTATTCCAGCACAAAATAGTCTTTTTCAAAGTGAGAAAGTTTCATGCGGACAATATCTTTGCATCGCCCAACGCCATAGAAAGAATGAACAACAAAATCTCCCACTTTTGGAAGATAGACAATTCCTTTGCCACTCTTTTTTATGTCGATGCGTTTTGGTCGATATAAATCATCTGTGCCAATTCCAATAATGTTATAATCCAAAAAACTGAAAGAATATGGAAAATAGTCGTCGCAAAGATAGATATGCACACCGTCAGAAAGTTTTCCGTCAAATTTGCGATAAGAAATTTTGTTAGTCACCAAAAACTCTTCCATTATTCCCACAAATTCGCCTGCCCACAAAAAGACATTATGCCCGCCACGCGTATACATCAAAATGTCACTTTTTAGCGCCATGAAATCAGTGATATAACTTTTTTGTCCAACCGTGATATTTTCAAATTCACATTGCATTGTGTTTGAAAAAACAAAACATTTGCTCAGGTCAATTTCTTTAAAATCAAATCTTTCAAAATTTTGAAGTGGATTTTCCAACATATTGCACTCATTTTCAATCTTATGCGGTTCATTCACAAAAATTTTTTCACACAAATCTGCGACCGAATTTTTTCCATATTTCAAAAATATTGGAAAAATATCAATTTTTTCCATATTTTCACGCGTTTTCATGGTGGAAAAATCGAAATTTATGATTTTTTCCACTTCTTCGTCAAAAAACTCCACGCGCGTTGGAAAGTCCTCAACAAAAATGTCCACAACATCTCCGCGCACAGCAAACTGACCCGGCATGGAAACATAGTCCACTCTTTCAAAACCAAAATCGGTCAATTTTTGGCATAAATCTTCCATTGAAATCTCTTGCCCAACCACAATTTGAAGTGATTTTGACAAAAAGTCTAAATCGAATTTTGAAGATAAGGATGACGGAAGAAAGATAAGTCCGTCCAAAAGCCCCCTTTCAAACTCCGAAATTGCCTTTGCGAATGGTGAGAGATTGACATCAAACTCATCATCATTTTCTCTTCCGCAAGAGATGATTTGAACTTTTTTACCAACATCCGCCAAACCTTTTTTGATTTTGCTTGCACTTACAAAATCGGATGCCAAAAAAACAAATTTGTCTTGCAAAGAAGTTATCAGCACTTTTTCGCCAACAAAAAAACCGCCCATTGTCTTTTTGGGTTTAAACAGTTTTTCCAAAAGGGTCAAAAATTCTTTCATCCAATTCTCTCTTCAATAACCTGACAAGCGCGCTCCAAAATCGGTTCAAACTCAGTTGGGTCATATTTCGACAACACAAAATCGACCAACGAAACAGAGATATCCCGCCCCGTGCCAACTTTCACGCGTTCAAAATTTTCGCCGATATAAGAAACAATGCTTCTCAGCCCGTTATGTGTCCCAGCCGAACCTTTTTCGCGATATCTGATATACCCGCGTGGCAAATCGATGTCGTCAACAACAACAATAATTCGAGCATCTTTAAACTTTTCTTTAAGCATCACCACGCTCTGCCCACTGTTGTTCATATAAGTTTGCGGTTTGACCAACATAACTTTTTCGCCGTCAATCATCCCTTCGCCGACAAGCGCTTTATATTTTTTTTTGGCAATTTTCACATCCCACTTTTCTGCCAACTTATCCACCACATCAAAACCAATGTTGTGATTGGTGTGTTGATATTTCTCATCAGGATTGCCAAGTCCAACAATAATAACCATGACCAGCCTCACACTTTTTTGTTTATCAATTTCGCAAAAGGACCGACAATTTTTCCATTTTCGACCTTGCTTTTTTCAAGATAACTTTGCATCACAAACGCTTCGTCACAGACGATGGTGTCAATGATATAATTTCCGCTTTCCAAGATGACATCATGCCCGATATAACTTTCGCCTTTGATTATATTATTTGGATAAATGACCACTCCCGGCTCAATCTCCACATCAGCGTCGATGAAAATGGTGTTTTCTCCAAAAAGCACCACGCCCGCTTCCTTGTGATAGTTCAAAATTCGTCGATTGAGAACTTTAAATGCATACGACGCTTTCTGACGATTGTCGATAATCTCAAAATCTTCTTTATCAAACTCTTCCACCATTCCTGACATTATCATTTTGGCATTTTTGAGATATTCCCCGCGAAAGACAATTCCCCGCGACAATTTGAGAACATTCATTCGGTGGTTGGAGAAATATTCCATAATCTCAACAAAGGTGGATTTTTTCAAAAGTGGGGTGTCAGAATACAGCACCACAACATAAGAAAATCCTTCTCCAAGCGATTTGATGACACTCAAAAAATCATTTTCACTTGGCTCTTCAATCACCTTTTGTTGACAGCCACAGGAAGCAAGAGCAACCCAATCAATCAATTTCTTTCCGCAAATTTCAAAATCAGGTGAAATCTCCGCCTTTGTTCTGACAATCACCACCAAAGTGTTATCCATCGTCCATTCACGAACATCTGGCACCATATCAAGCAAGAAGTCAAAACTGATTTGATTTTCATCGACATCTGCGACAAGTTCTTCAATATCCATACCACCATTCCTTAAACATGAAAAATCATAAAACAATTTTATAACATTTTGCCAATTTTTCCAAATAAAATAGGCTTTTGTCATAAAAATCTTTAACAAAAAATCAATCATTATAAAGAATTTTTTTGATAAATTTGTTTAAAATTTATTTTTTATTTTTTCGATATTATGGTAAAATATAAACATGAAGACAAAAAAGATTGAAATAGCTTGCCTAATCACTTTTTTGGTGTGCGCCTTGGCGTTGTCTTTTTTTGCACCAATTTTTATGTCAACGGCGCAAACAACAATAGGTCAGTCAATTTCTCAATCAAGTGAAACAACATCTTCTCAATCAGGTGAAGAAATAACTGTTCAATCTGAAAGTGACTCTCCGTTTTCTTTTACATACACCGCATACAGTCGCTCAAACGAAATTCTTGAAAGCGAAGATGTGACCGTCACCGATTCACTCAATAACACAATCACATATCAAACTTTCCAATGGCGTGAATTGCAAGGTCTGAATTTTCAGTTTTCCAGCAACTACGAAAACACCGAAGAGTCATATTCAAGCATTGAACTTTGGGTAACCTATGTTTGCTCAGAATTCGATGAAGAGGAAGTTCCAACGCTCACCACCGAAACTGTCACTTCCATATATCAAGAAACATTGATTGCAAACACAATCGAAAATGGACAATTTTATTATTACACAGACAGTTCAACCAGCGACACCGTCAGCACAATACGCGGATATGGTTTTGGGCTTTATAAGTTCGAATTGAAATACAACAAATTGGTGGACGATGAAATTGAAACAATCTCCACAGGCGAAGTCATCTATATTGCTGTCATCCCAGACGATGTCTATGAAATTGTTAACTTAATTCCTGACAATCTGACTTTTCAATACACAATTTCAAGTTCGGAAGATTTGTTAAATCAATTTTCATTTTTCTTCTTGACCGACATTTTTGCCTATGTCAATCCTGCTCGATTGAAGTGGTCTGCCTACGGCACTGACATTGACAACATCAACTATGTTCTCACCGAAGAGATGAAAAAGGATACTGCATACGCAAGTTTTGAAGCCATCTATGATGGACTTGAAACCCCGACAGGCACAGAGTTCACTTTCTCTTCAAACGGCATTGAAGGAATTTGGACAGTCACCTTCACCCTGATTGGTGACGACGGCGAAGAATTGTTCTCCTGTTCAGTGGGCAACCTTTCAACAATAAAATCAGAAAGCACAAACTATAACTGGCTCATTTGGTTGATTATCATTTTGGTGATACTTCTGATTGTGATTATAATTTTGATAATATATTTCACACGCAAAAAGAAACAAAAGGAAGAAGAAAATGTTTGGTAATTGAAAAAATATTCAATTTTAAAACAAATCTTAAAACCAACAAAAATTTCAAAAATCACAAAAAAGTGCATAAAAATCACGAAAATTTCAAAAAACTTGCAAAAAATCATCAAAAAATACACAAAAAAGTGTATTTTTTGTTTTTTTACTTATATTATAAACATGTTGACCATAGTTTTGAGAGCGGTGCTAATTTACATTGTGGTGTTGATTTTATATCGACTTATGGGCAAAAGGCAGTTGGGCGAAATGCAACCTTTTGAACTTGTTTTAACGCTCATCATCGCCGATTTGGCAACCATTCCAATGGCGGAAGTTTCCGTGCCTGTTCTTCACGGCATCGTTCCACTTTTTACTTTGGTGGTGCTTCACTATGTCCTAACTTTCCTGAGCAAAATAAGCAACAAATTCTCCTCTCTACTCAGTGGCAAACCAGTCATTGTCATCAACCCAGAAGGAATTGACAACAAGGCACTGAAAGATTTGGACCTTTCTGTCGACGATGTTTTTGAAGCCATCCGCGGTTGTGGCTATTTCAAAATTGAGCAAATTCAATATGCCATCATGGAAACAAACGGCAAAATGAGCGTCTTTCCCAAAAGTCAATATGCCCCTGTCACCGCGCAAGACCTTGACCTATCCCCAGAAAAAAGCACACTTCCAATCAACCTGATAAGCGAAGGAAAAATAAACAAAAACAACTTGAATCTCGCCAAAATTGACGAAATGGAAGTGCAGAAACTTCTCAAAGAAGCAGGAGTTAAAAAAGTGAAAGAAGTGCTGGTGATGACGATAGACAAAAACGGCTCGGTCTATTTGCAAAAATATAACGAAAAATATCAAACCCTGCAAACAAACCCACTTGGAAAGGTGCAAGAATGACAAAATATGGATGGTTTAAACTTGTTTCAATTTTGGTGCTTGTCGGCATCTTGGTCGCCATTTGCGTGGTGGAAAATAAACTTGTGGTGAACGCTCTTGACCGAGTGAATAGATATTGCTACGAAATCGAAACCGCAATAAAGGACAACGGTGGAATAGTGAACGGCGAAGTTGCAAGTTTGGTGGAAAACATGGAATATCAATGGGAAAAAGATGAGCACAACTTGTGTTTTGTCGTCAATCACAAATCGATTGAACCGCTGGCAGTTGAGATTGTCCGTCTGAAAACCTACATCGACGAAGAAGAAGAGATTGAGTTTTATGTTTCGCTGAACATCATCAAAAACTATGTTGAAACATTCCAGCATTTCATGGGTGCCAGCTTACATAATCTTTTGTAACAAGTTTTGATGACAATATATTTGGAGAATTTGTTAATTTGAATTGTTTGATGATTTTGTTGATTTAGATTTAAGTGAACAAAATATAATTATTGATGATTTTTGTGAATTCACAGTTCAAAAAACTTTCAAAAAAGTGTATTACTTTTTTAAAACAATAAAAACCCCTTCCTTGATTTGCTTTGGACTCATGGAATTATCCAACAATATTTTGGTGCTTTCAATGCCAAATTTTTGAGATATCGTTCTCAAATTCTCACCTTTTTTCACTTGATAATATGGAAATGATATCTTTTTAATCATGTTTTATTATATTAATAAATCAATAAAAAATGACTATTTTTATCATTTTTCACCAATTTTTCGCGTTTTTTTACTATTTTTTTGCGTTTTTTATTATTTTTATACCTTTTTTTAATTTTTATATATTTCTTTATTTTTCTTATTTTTTATTTTTCTAATATTTAATTTTTGATTTCGATTTTTACTTTCATTTTTCCAATTCTTTCTTTTTAATTATATTAAAATTTTGTCTTGTGAAATTTAATTTTCTATAACAAAAAAAACAACTTGTCTAATTTTTGCAGATGCAACATAAAATGTTATGTATGAAATCTATCTTCAAAAATGTTGTCACAATCACCATATTCACACTCCTAACACGCATGCTGGGCTTCTTTTTTCGAATCTTCCTATCTCGTGCCATTGGCGCCGAAGCACTTGGAATGTATCAAGTGGCAGCGTCGGTCTTTATGGTGCTTCTCACAATCGTGTCAAGCGGGTTCACGCTCATCATCTCACGAATGACGGCAAGTTATCGCGTCCGCTCTGACAAAAAATCAGTGAACACCCTTGTCACTTCAAGCATAATCGTCGGACTTGTGACAAGTGTGATTCTTTGCGTTGTCGTTTTCATTTTCAGAAACCTTTTCTCCAACCTTTTTTCTGACGAAAACTGCATGAACATTTTGATTATTCTCACTCCATCGCTCATCTTTTCGTCAATATACAGTGTTTTTCGTGGTGCAATGTGGGGAAACGATAACTACTTCGGACTTTGCGCTTCTGAGTTACTTGAAGAAGTTGTCAAAATTGTGATTTGCGTCCTTCTTCTTGCATCTGGAATGACCGCACTGCAAAACGCGCTGGCTGTGGCATGGTCGTTCACCTTATCTTGCTTTGTGTCTGCATTTTTCGTCATGTTGCTATTCTTTTTGTATGGCGGAAAGTTGGGTAAGCCGTCAAAAATCTATCGCAAAGTCATCCGTCAATCAGCACCAATCACTGGCGTTCGCATGGCAGGAAGTTTTGTGCAACCGCTCATTGCTTTGATTTTGCCAGCACAACTTATTTTGGCAGGCTACACCAGCCCCCAAGCAATGAGTTTGTATGGCATTGCAGTTGGCATGACCATGCCATTTCTCTATCTTCCCACTTCAATCATAGGTTCACTTTCCACCGCTCTTGTGCCAGACATATCCATGGCAATGGTGCAGAACGACAACGAGCACATTCAAAAGCGCGTTTCGTCTTCCATTCTTTTTGCACTCTTTGTGACATTCTTGATTGTGCCAATATTCATCGCCATAGGCGACAAGTTCGGGGAATTCATCTATGGCGAAGCCCTGAGTGGAACATTGCTTCAATATTCCGCGTGGATCATGGTTCCAATGGGAATAAACAACATCGCATCATCCATACTCAATTCTGTCGGACTGGAAGTTAAATCTTTTGTCAACTATCTCATAGGTGCAGTTTTTCTTTTCCTTTCCGTTCTCATTCTGCCAAGATTTATCGGCATCAACGCCATTTTCATTGGCATGGGAATTTCCGTGCTTATCACATCGTGTCTAAACATTTTCATGCTTAAACGAAAACTAAAAATAAAAATCAACATTCAAAAAGATTTGATTTTGATGATTTTGCTGTCACTGCCTGTCATCGCCACAACATCTTTTCTCAGTTCACTGCTCTCTCACTTTCTTCCAACATTTTTTAATCTAACACTTTCATCCTTCGTTGGAATTGCCATGTTCATTCTTCTTTGCTTGGTGTTTAATGTTATAAATTTCTCGGTTTACTTTGTGAAATTTAAAGAAAAATTTTCAGAAAAAATAAAAATGACCAATTTTAAAAAGAAAAATTAAAGATTTTTGAAGTATATACCCCTCACAGTTGCTTCAACATTTTTCAATATGTTTCATATTTTTTTTGCATTTTTTTAATGTTTTTTTGCATTTTTTTTGTGTTTTTTTAATAATTTCGTGCGATTTTAATATTTTTCTTGTTTTCTTTATTTTTCGATTAAATACATTTTAAATTGATTTTTCCAATTTTTTATTAATCAGTTTCTTCTAGTTTATTCTCTTTTTTGTCGTCATTTTTGTTATCACCTTTTTCGTCACCTATATCATCACCTTTTTTGTCATTTTTGTTCTTGTCAACAACTTCAATTTCACTTGCGCCTTCAACATTGTTTTCACTGATTCCGTCACGCTTTTCATCACTTTTCCTTGAACTATTTTTTTTGTTTTCTTTATGAAAAACCTTTTTCAAGTAATTCTCAATTTGCGCGCGATATTTATATGACAGAACAAGAATAATCACAACCGCAACAACAATAAAGCCCCAAGCCACCAATCCCCAGCCGTGATATGGAATTATAGTTCCACTTCCAAGATAGCAAGTCAAGAAAATTCCAATCGGTCTGGAAATGAGATTTGTGAGAACAAAAAATGACCAACTCATGTCGGTGAGCCCTGCAACAAGGCAAAGAACATCATCTGGAAAAACAGGCAAGACCATCATGACAAAGAAAGAATATTTTGCATTTGTCAAAAATTCTGTCCACTTATCGCAAGTTTCCTTTCCGACCATAAAGACCACAAGTTTTCTTCCAAACACACGCCCCAAAAAAAAGGCGAAAACACTGCCAAGCAAAATCCCCGCCAAACTTAGAAGTGCCGCTTGGAGCGGACCATAAATCAGCACTCCCGCAAGAGTGGAAATTGTGGATGGAATAGGCAAAAAAGTCACCTGCAAAAATTGAATGATAACAAACCCAAGTCGCCCCCAAAAGCCGAGTGATAAAATAAGTTGACGAAGTTTTTCAGCAGAATTGATATACTCCCACGCCCCTGTCCATACAAGGATAAAATAACCAAGAACGCAGAGAGCAAGAAAGATGACCACCACAAGCGTGATGCGAAAAATCTTTTTCTTTATTGACAGAGTTTTCTTCTCTTCCTGTTCTCCATTGACTGTTTTCATTTCTTATATTATATTCAAAAAAGACATGAATTACAAAACATTTGGCTTAAACACAAATAAATTTTTATAAATACTTCAAAACTGCTTCTTTCAAAACGGCATTTAAAAATGTTTTAAATACGAACTAAAAATTGATCAAAATCAAGTAATTATTTTATATATATGATTTTTTCAAAAATAAAGCAATAAAATCCAAAATTTTATGGATTATATTCACTTGGATTGGTCTTTTCAAGTTTTGCCCGAACAGCATCTTCACTTGCTTTTGTCACTTTTTGCGGTTTAATAATTTTCACTTCACTTGGCGGAATGGTCATGCACTCTGCTGGTTGCTCAACGCCTTCCATGACAATACCGTCCTGAGATTGATAGTAATCATGCCTAATTTCTTTTTCTTCCACAAGTTCACCGTCTTTGTAATATTGCAAATACCCTTTGCTTTCATATCCTTCGCGCGGATATTTGACGCGATAATATTCCCCTTTATAAAGAATTTTGTCTTGATATTCCCCTTTACTGTCCGCCAAAACCATATCTCCATTATGCGGAAGAATTTTCACAAGTTCGGAGCGTTCTTTGATTGTAATGTCGTCATCAAATCTCTCGCCAAAAATCTGCACACTCACTTTTTCATCATCCGCATAGGTTTTGATGTAAATCGGGCTTTCCAAATTATTCTTAAAGACCAAGTCGGAATAATTCCCCGAAACCATCGCGTCAAAAGAAAGAGGAACATACGATGCTGGAAGCGAATGATGATTGACACTGACAATCTCAACATCGGCAAGAAGAAGCGCGTTATAAAGCGTTGTGGACGCCTGACACACACCACCGCCAATGCCGTCAACATAGACCCCGCCGACAATTATGTGCGCGTTTTGATATCCCTGTTCTTCGGTGCGCGGGCCAGTCGTTTCGTTGAAAGATATCGTTTCTCCACTCTCCACAATCATTCCGTCAAAAGATGAAAGCGCTTTCTTTATGTTGTTCTTTCTCGCTGACGAACTTGTGGCATAAGATGTCGAAAATTCACTTCGCATAATCACACTATCCTTCAACTCTTCCGCATCAAATTCATTTTCAATCTCAAAAATTGGAATTTCAATTTCAACTTGTTTTGAATTTTTAAGTGCATTGTCAATTTCTTGATAGAGCGCGTCACGGTTCACCAAAATCGCTGATTGCCCTTCGTCAATCACAAACAATTCTTCGCTGTTCGGTTGAAAAACCAAACTTGCTGGTCGCGCTTCTTGTTCGACTTGAGAAATTATTTCATCAATTTTCTCGTCAATATTCCCCAAGATGTTTGTGTAGGATATTGTGAAATTTTGCCCATT
The DNA here is from genome assembly GCA_964400145.1 of uncultured Lachnospiraceae bacterium. GTDB lineage: Bacteria > Bacillota > Clostridia > Christensenellales > UBA1242 > Caccovivens. Next base: position 85,101 of record CAYNTF010000002.1, read on the forward strand.
CTTTTCAACTTCTTTTTCTTTGAAAAAATTTTGAAAGAAATTTCCATCTCTACCAATCTTGGAAAGATTTTTAATAATCGGCTGAATTTTGTTCGTCACTTCAAAATCACTTCCAGACAGCGTCCAACTGTTCTCCCCGCTTTCCAAAGTTATCTCAATATCTTTGCATGAAGAAAGCATATCCGTGAGAACAACATTTTCCGCTTCTGCAACACTCAACCCGCTGACATCAAGTCCATTTATAAAAGTGTTATCATAAAACTTTTCAGAACCTGTCAAAACATTTTCAAAGAAAAGTTGACATGAAAGAAGAAGAGCAACACTCAAACCCGAAACACCCAAAAACCAATAAATGCCTTTTTTTGATGTTTTTTTAGAGTTTGTATTTTTTCCTTTTTTCTCGCTTTTTAACTCATTTTTTGCAAATTTTTCGCTTTTTTTCGATTTTTTTTGCAAATTTTCGTTATTTTTTTTGATTTTTTGCGATTTTTTAGTTTTTTTCTTCTCTTCTTTTTCCATAATCTTATTATGTCGATAATAATCAAATTTATGAAATCATAGAACAAAAATTATTTTGTGAAATGAAAAAACAAATCAAAAACCTTTTCAATTTTAAAAAACAAAAAGTTGCAAAAGTTTGCAACCTTTTTAAATCACTATAAATCACTTAACTTAAAAATTTATCAAATTTTTGGAAATTTCGCCAAGCAAAACTTCCTTTTCATTTTTCAATTTTCCATCAAAAACTTTGATAAGAAGATTTTGCAAAATTCGCGAATAACTGCGTTTGTCGATGTTTGAAAAATTTGTCTTTATGTCATTCTCGTTGATTTTTAAATCGGAAATTTTTATCACCAAGCCATGCTCAATGATGTATCTGTAAAAGAACTGATATTTGTTTCCAACATGTTTTGACTTGCAAGCAATCAGCGGATATATCCCCGCCCAATTTTCGAAGTATTTCAAAAAATACTCCTTGTTCTTCATTCCATCAAGCGCTTCATAATATCCCGCAAGATATATGAAAATCTTTTTGCTGGTCGCAATGCTCAGTCCAAACTCTTTCAAAAGTTTTTCCAAAAAACTTTCCAAACACGCCGGTCTGACACTGTCAACAATATCAATCAAAAGCCCCAAAACCTTGTCCTCAACCTTGTTGACCATTTTATACTTAATTTTTTTAATTTCAAGTCCAAGAGTTTTCCAAAAGCCAAGTTCATTCAAAAGCCCCAACGCTCTTTTCACCTTTCCAATTCCATATCTCTTGTCACAATAGAGAATTTTTTCAATTTCAGAAAATTTGCGAACGCCCGAAATCTCTTTGACATTGTTGACAAATTTCTTTGCCGAAGCAAGAGTTGTTTTTTCAATCTTAAACCCCAACTCGCCCGCAATTCTGACCATGCGCAAAATTCGTTCGCCGTCATTTTTGAAAACATCGTCGGGATTGACACAAGTTCGAACGAGTTTGTCAGACAAATCGACAATGCCGTGACAAAGGTCAACACACTCGTCTTTGTTGATGTTATAATAAATGCAATTTATCGAAAAATCTCTGCGCAAGACATCTTCTTCAAGTTTATCCGTCCGCTCCACGCTGACAGGACAATGTCTGCCGTCATCGCCATAAATTTCCTTTCGAAATGCGGTATACTCAAAACTTTCGGTTTTGTTATAAATCAAAATTGAGCCCAATTTCAGATTTTTGATTTTGACAGAGTATGGCGATTTTTCCAATCTTTTTGCCACTTCTTCAATATCGACACAAGAGCATAAGTCAACATCTCCACTTTCAATCCCCAAGAGTTTGTTTCGAACATATCCGCCCACAATATACAAATTTTCTGGAAAATATTTGGACAATTTTTTTAAATTCTCAGAGATTTCAATAAACATATTCCCTCCAAACAAGTTTCACCGCATTTTTTCGTTTTTTTTGCACTTTACAATTTATTTAAAAATCTTTTAACAGTCAATCATCTTAACCTTGCCGACATTTTCTCAATTTTTGTTTTCATTTTATAATTATTTTTTTTGATTTTTTGACATATCATTAGTTTATAAGATTTTAATATATAAGACCAAAAAAAGTCAAATATAATTTGACATTTTGTTAAAAATTAATTAAACTAATATAGCATGAAAAAATTAAGAAAAAAGAAAAAAAGACAGCAATCACTCAAAGATATTCCTATTGTTCGCTATCAAACTGATAAGAACATTGGTCTTTCCGAGGAACAAATCAATGAGAGAATTGAACATAAACTTGTCAACGACACCAAAATTCGAACTTCAAACTCTTATTTGTCCATAATTGCAAAGAATGTCTTCACCGTGTTTAACATGATTTGGCTTGTCATCGCCGTGGCATTGATGTGTGTGAATGCTTGGGGCGATATGATTTTTATTTTCGTTGTCATTGCAAACACTGCTATTTCGATTTTTCAAGAAATAAAAGCCAAAATCACCGTTGAAAAACTATCCATGGTGACCGTTCCAAAAACAAAAGTCATCCGAACGGGTTTGGAAATGGAAGTGAAAAGTGAAGCTCTTCTTCTTGACGACATAATCGTGCTTGAAAATGGAAATCAAATTCCTGCCGACTGCATTATTGTTGACGGCATTGTGGAAGCAAATGAAAGTCTTTTGACAGGCGAAAGTAATTACATCAAAAAAGTGGAAGGCGACACCCTTCTTGCTGGAAGTTTTTTGGTTTCTGGAAAATGCTACGCCCGTGTTGACAGAGTTGGAAAAGGGAATTACATTCAAACCGTTGCAGAACAAACAAAAGATTTCAAGCCACAAACATCCAACCTGTTCAAAGATTTGAACAATTTGATTAAAATCATCATCATTATCTTAATCCCAATCGGAGTGTTGACTTTCTGCAAGGAATATTTCTTGTCTGGAACAACCATGACAGATGCCATCACCAGCACAAGTGGGGCTTTGACAGGCATGATTCCTGCTGGCATGTATCTTCTCATCACCATTGGGCTTTCGGTTGGCGTCATCAAACTTGCTCGAAAAAAGACTTTGGTCAAAAACTTATATTCCATCGAAATGCTTGCGCGTGCCAATGTGCTTTGCCTTGACAAAACAGGAACAATCACGGACGGCACAATGAATGTTGTCGATGTTTCAGTGCAAAACGGCATGACAATGACCAAACTTGAAAAAATCATGAAACAAATTCTCTCTGCCCAAAAAACGACAAATGCAACAAGCGTTGCCATGACAGAATATTTCGGCACAGAAATCACCAACAATGTGAAAGATGTCATCGAGTTCTCTTCTTCAAGAAAATACTCTGCCACAACACTCAAAAATGGTAAAACATATTATATCGGCGCGATTGCGTTTATCAAATGCCCTATGACAACTGCACAAAAAAACGAGATGAATTCATATATGGACAAAGGTCTGCGCGTTATGGGTGTTGTTGAAGATTCAAACGCCTATTCTGAAAAAACTGTGGGCAAAAAAGGAAAATTGATTGCAATATTGGTGCTTGAAGACCATGTGAGAAAAGATGCCGTCGAAACGATTGAATGGTTCAAGAAAAACAATGTTGATGTGAAAATCATTTCTGGTGATGACGCTCTCACGGTTTCCAAAATTGCCAAGCGGGTCGGAGTTGAAAACAGTGACAAATTCGTTTCGCTGGAAAATATGAGCCTTCAAGAAGTTGCACAAATTGCCAACAAATTCACTGTTTTTGGACGAGTGACCCCAGAACAAAAACATATAATCATCAAAACTCTCAAAACACAAGGCAAAGTTGTTGCCATGACTGGTGATGGTGTCAACGACACACTCGCCCTGAAAGAAGCGAACTGTTCAATCGCGATGGCTGACGGAAGTGAAGTCGCCCGCAACATCTCACACTTGGTGCTTATGGAAAGCAACTTCTCGGCATTGCCAGCGATTGTGAACGAAGGTCGACAAATTGTCAACAATGTGCAAAAATCATCCGTGTTATATCTCATGAAAACAGTTTTCACAATCATGCTTTGCGTCACAACTTTGATTTTGCGCATTTCCTACCCTTTCACTCCAAAACAACTGCTTCTTTTGGAAATGTTCATAATTGGACTTCCATCGTTCATCTTGACATTCCAGCCTAACAACGAACTTATCCGCGGAAATTTTATCCCACAAGTCTTGAAAAAATCTATCCCTTGTTCGCTTTTGATGTTTTTAAATATAATGATTATAGTGATTTTAAACGACACAAGCACCACACTCACTTCAAGTGAATTCACTTCACTTTGCACCATGCTTTTGACTTGCATTGGCTTCATCAATCTTGTTTGGGTGTGCTATCCATTTAATTGGTTGAAAACAATTTGCGTCACACTGTCCGCCATTTGTATAGTCGGTTGCGTGTCAGGTCTTGGTCGGTTCTTCGCAATCACAGAGTTCACCTTCCCTGTCATGACAACACTGCTGACACTTTGCCTTTGCACAATTTTGATTGTTGTTGGCGCGTTCTATTTTCAAGAGTGGTATCGCAACAAACACCAATATCAAACCGCAAACGGAATTGACATCAAACCAAGTTTTTGGCAAGTTTTTATGTCAAAATTCAAATTGAAAAACAACAACGAAAATGAAGGTGTTGAAATAATACAAGTCGACGAGAACAACATCTCCTCATCTGACAAATCTGAAAACAAAAACAAAACAAAGAAGGACAAAAAGGAAAAGAAGGAGCGAAAAAAGAAGAAAAACAAAGATAAATCAAATGATGTTGAACAAATTTGATTCGTTTAATTTTTAAACCATTTGCAAATTTGTTGAAAAATAACAAAAAAAATGACAATGTTTTGTCATTTTTTTTACTGAAAAAATTTGTTTTTATATCCAAATTGTTTTATATCCAAAAAATTTGCAAGATTGCAACTCAACACCCCACAAACTGCGATTGCAACCTTCATAAATGCCATTTTGACTTCCTTTCCGTCCACCATTCCACCCTTCATTTTCGGCTTGAACAAAATTTTTTCCGGTGATATTCAAAAAGACATCATCCATATACAACATGAGAATTTTCCGAATATTTTTCATCGTTTCAATCTTCAAACATCTTGTTCACTTTGTCGTTCGCTTCAATCAAAAGCCGTTTGAGATTGGTGAAACGCGTGGCTGTGTATTTGTTCGACACCATTCTTTTCAGATATTGTTTTTCGCCAACAATAACCACCATTTTCTTGGCACGCGTCACAGCGGTGTATATGAGATTTCGCGTCAAAATTATGCTCGGACCCGCGATTGCAGGAATGATGATGACATCAAACTCTGACCCCTGACTTTTGTGAATTGTGATGGCATAAGATAACGACAAATCCGAAAGGTCAATTCGCGTATATTTGCAAATTCGACCATCTTCAAAATTGACAACAACTTCTCCTGTTTGCGCATCGATTGTTTCAATCATGCCGATGTCACCGTTAAACACTCCTTTGCCCGTTTCATCTGCAAACCGCCCGTGTTTTCGCCATTCAAGGTCATAGTTGTTGCTCATTTGCATAACTTTGTCGCCCTCGCGGAAAATTGTTCTGACAAATTCCAACTGCCTTCTTTCTGGACTTGGTGGATTTATTCTCTCCTGCAAAACCTTGTTGAGATTTTCAATTCCGCACACTCCCGCTTTCAGTGGCGCAAGCACCTGAATTTGTTTTGGGTCAATGTGAAGATAGTTTGGCAATCGTTTTGTGACAAGTTCAACAATAGCGTCTTTGATATTCTCTGGCTCAGGCTTACTTTCAAAAAAGAAGTCCAAACTTGTGTTGTCAATGAGTGGCATTTTCCCTTCATTAATAAGATGCGCGTTGGTGATAATCAAACTTTTTTCATCTTGTCTGAAAATTTTGGAAAGCATACAATAAGAAATCACTTCACTGCCCAAAATGTCGGCAAGCACATTTCCTGGTCCAACACTTGGCAACTGGTCCTTATCCCCCACCAAAATCAACTTGCAGTCGCGCGGTAACGCTTTGAGAAGTGATGACATCAGCGCCACATCAACCATGGACACTTCGTCCACAATCACGCAGTCGGTTTTAAGTGGATTGCTTTCATTATGCGCAAAGAAACTCTGCTCATTTTGAATGGTGTTAACTTCCAAAAGTCGATGAATTGTCTTTGCTTCACTTCCCGTGCTGTCACTCAACCGCTTTGCTGCACGCCCCGTTGGAGCACACAACGAAACTTCTTTCTTTTGAGATTTCAAAATCTCTAAAATGCACTTAATTATCGTCGTTTTTCCCGTTCCAGGCCCGCCCGTGATGACATAAACACCGTTATTTATCGCCCCAACAATCGCCTTCTTTTGTTCTTCATGAAAAGTTATGCCGTTTCTCTGCTCAAAATTGGAGATATCGTCAGAAATATCCCACTCTTCGTTCTTTTGGCAACAAGCCAGCCAAACAAGTTTTTGTGCAATGGAATGTTCAAAATAATGATATCTCGAAAGCATGACAATTTCAGTGCCATCCACCCAAGTTGTGACGACAGTGCGGTCAAGACAAATGCTGTCGAACGCTTCGTCAAACTTGCTCTGAAATTCTTCCAAATTCAATTCCAACGATTTTGAAGCCTCGCCAAAGAGCATAACTTTTGGCAAATATGTGTTCCCATTTTTTTCGCAAGAAGTTTTCAGCACAAAAATAAGCCCTGCCCGCACACGAAAAACACTGTCGGTTGGAATTCCAACATTTTGCGCAATGCGGTCGGCTGTCACAAACCCAATGCCGTCAATATCTTCCACAAGTTTATATGGATTATTTTTGACAATTTCCGTAGTTTTTTCGTGATAAACATTATATATCTTCAACGCCATATTTGTGGTGATGTTGAAATTTTGCAGATAAATTATCGTGTTCTGGACTTCACGGTGTTCCTTGAAGGAAAATCCAATCTCCACCGCTTTTTTCTCGCTGATACCCGAAATTTGCGCCAACTTTTGTGGAGTATATTCCAAAACATCAAGCGTTTCTTTTCCAAAACGCTCAACAATCTTTTTTGCAGTCACAGGTCCAACACCACGAATAAGCCCACTGCCAAGATATTTTTCAATCCCCGCCAATGATTTTGGTGCGGACATTTGATACGAAGAAAAAGCATATTGCACGCCATACTTGGTTTTTTCAAACTTACCTTCCAAAGTAACTTCGGCGCCCACCTGCACATCAATAAACTTCCCAACCACAGTGACAACACTGTCATCTTTTTCAAGTCGAGCGACAGTATAGCCATTTTCATCGTTGCGATAGACAATATCTTCAATAATTCCCGTCAAAGCCATACTTATATTTTAATTTTTTTCTCGACAAAAATCAAGCAAAAACACAAACTATCTTTCTTACACCAAATTGACATTATTAAATCATTTATTAAAATGGTTGTTTTTAGCACTCAGTCAAAAGAAGACATTGCCTCTCGCTTCGCGTTATATTAAAAAAAGAAATAGATATATTTTTTCATAACTTTTTATTTATTTTTATGTAAAAAAGTTGCAAAAATCTTTTTCATTCTATATAATTGTAGTGTATGAAAAATGTTGACAAGATTTTAGAAATTGAAGCATTGACCGAAAACTTGACCAAGCATTTTGCAAAAAACAACTTGCTCAAAATCAAGGTTCTTTATTTCATCTCACAATACGAAAATCTTTCCGTCAGCATGATTATTGACAAACTTGGCATAAAAAAGTCCAATTTTGCCCTTATGACAAAAGAACTTGAACGCGAAGGGCTGATAAACTCAAAACAAGGCGAAATCGACAAGCGCTGTCGCCTGATAAGGCTGACCGACAAAGGAAAAACCGAACTTTCCGCTTTTATGGACAAATTGGATGAATATTTTGATGATTATCCAACAAGTGTTAAAGAAGCAGTGAACACTCTGTGCGCTTATTTGAATAAAAAGATATAAACAAAATTTGAATTTTCAAATATAAATTTTCAAATTTAAAAAAAGTTGAATATTTAGATTAATTCAAGATAAAAAATCGTTAAATTCAATCAGAAATCCTTTTGGAGTATATATATGGTTAAATTTTATAATTCTCTCACAAGAAGCAAAGACGAAATCTCTTGCCACGACGGCAAAGTAGTCAAAATGTATTCTTGTGGGCCGACTGTCTATTATTATCCACACATTGGCAATTTTCGTGCCTATCTTTTCATGGATAACATCCGCCGAGTGCTGAAATATAACGGCTACAAAATTGACGGAGTGATGAATATAACTGATGTTGGACATCTCACATCCGACGCCGATGAAGGCGAAGACAAAATGCTTGTTGCCAGCGCTCGCGAAAACAAATCACCATGGGAAATTGCAAAATTCTATACAGAAGTTTTCATGCACGACGCCCGCCTTCTGAACATTGACCTTCCAGAACATATTGTGCCTGCCACAAGCGTCATTCCAGAAATGATTGCCTTTGTGCAAGCCTTGATTGACAAGGGTTATGCCTACGAAACCAGCAAAGGCATATATTTTGACATCGAAAAATTTCCAGAATATGGCAAACTTTCCGGCATGGACATAAATGAAAAACTTGCTGGCGCACGCATTGATGTCGACGAAGAGAAACACAGTCCATATGATTTTGTGCTGTGGGTCAAAGCACCAAAAGAGCATATCATGCAGTGGGAAAGTCCATGGGGAATGGGCTATCCGGGCTGGCACATCGAGTGTTCTGTGATTGGCGACAAATTTTTGGGTGAAACAATCGACATACACACCGGCGGAGTCGATCACAAACCTGTGCACCACGAAAACGAGATTGCGCAGAGCAACTGCCGATATGGTCATCAAGTGGTGAAAACTTGGATGCATGTTGAATTTTTGCAAGTGGACGGCGGAAAGATGAGCAAAAGTTTGAACAACATATACCGCCTTGCCGACCTGTCCGAACGCGGATTTTCGGCGGAAGATTTTCGATATTTCTATTTCATGGCGCACTATTCCAAACAACAAAATTTCACTTTTGAAGCACTTGAAAGCGCGAAAAATACTTTGAAAAACATAAAAAATCTTGCAAAAGAGCACAAAAACGGCATAGCAAAAGTTGATACGCACGAATATGAAAAAGAATTTTTGGACGCTATAAATGATGATTTAAACATGCCAAAAGCAATCGCCTGCGTGCAAAAGATGTTGAAAGAGAGCCGAAGCCAAGATGTCTATGTTAGCCTGATGAAATTCAACGAAGTGCTTGGATTGAACTTTGATGAAGAAGATGTCATCCCAGACGACATCAAAGAAAAGGCAGAAAAGCGTTGGAACGCCAAGAAAAATCGCGACTTTGCCACAGCTGACGCATTGCGAAATGAAATTTCAGCACTTGGTTATGATATCAACGACACAAAAGACGGTTATAAGATAGTGAAAAAATAATCACTTCACTGAAATCATTTGCAAAAAACATCTTTCGGTTTAAAAAACAAATCAAGTCGCAAAAGAAGTGAAAAATAAAGCACTATGAAAGACAAAAACCAATCGTTTTGATTTAAACAGTCAAAAAAAAAGCAATTTGTTAAATAATTTTCAACATTTTTTTGAAAAAACACTTGACAATGTCATTTTCATTATATTATAATGACATAGTCAATGTGGCCCCGTGGTCAAGTGGTTAAGACACCGCCCTTTCACGGCGGTATCATGGGTTCGAATCCCGTCGGGGTCACCACAATTTGTTTTTCTTCAAAAAAACTCGAAAAGAGTTTTTTTGTTTGCTTTCAAATAAATAATGTTATTTTGCGTTTAAAAATATCGAATTATCAATGTGTTGCAAAGGGTTGAATTTTTCTGGATAAGATTTTAGGTTTAAAAAATGAGTTCCACAAAAGAATCAAAAAGAGTGAAACTGAATAAGTTTTTGCAGAAGATGAAACATCATCTTGATTATTTATTATTTCCCGACGACATCAAATGTATCTTTTGCGGTCGGGACATTTCTCATTTTGATGAAAAGCCTTATTGCGAAGATTGTGAAAAGACTTTGCCATTCAACAATGGTCACAAATGCTCGGTCTGTGACCAGCCAATCGGAAACGAAGCGAATGTTTGTGAATTTTGTCAAACACGCAAACGAAATTTCAAGCGTGCATATTGTCCTTTCACATACGAAGGTGCTGTCAAGAACGCCATATTGCAATACAAAAACGAAAATCAACGCTATCGCGCCAAAGCGTTCGCGCGTTTGATTGTGGAATATATGCGCCCTGACGATGTCAAGATTGACATCATCACATACATTCCCATGACAGAGAAGAAAGAAAAATCACGCACTTTCAATCAATCCAAACTTTTGGCGGAAGAGATTGGCAAACTTTTGAATTTGCCTGTCATTTCGTTGTTTCGAAAAATTAAGGATGTCGCCGAGCAAAAGACCTCAACCTACAAAGAACGAATGGCGAATGTCATCGGTATGTATGAGATGAAGAAAGCAAAATTAACTCGCAGTCAAAACATTCTGATTGTTGACGATGTGCTGACAACCTGTGCCACAGTTGGCTATTGCGCTGGGCTTGCCTATCCGAAAGTCAACAATATCTATGTTTGTGGCATTGCAAGAGAATATGTTCGCCAAAATGCAACAAATAAAAAATAAAAAAATATGAAAAAAACAATAAAAAATAAATAAAATTTATATTTTTTCATTTTTTTTAAAAATAATTTAAAAAATCTTTTTTTTCATAAATATCGGGAAGAAAAATTTGTCGTAAAAACAAGAAAAAAATCTAATAAAAAAATAATTTAAAATTTTTTTATTTTTTTTGTAAAATCGTTTGGAAATATTTTTTTTATATGATATTATTTTATTGTAATCAATTTGACAAGAATATTCTTGTCACTTTTGAAGACAATAATTTAAAGCAAAAATTTAATTATTGGAGGTTATTATGAATTTTATGGGTATGTTGGGTGCGCTTGCTTCTTCTTGGAGTGAACTTGTAGATCAAGCAGAAATATCATGGGTCAGCGGTTGGCTTGGTGATTTGCTTTCAGTTCTTTCACAAGTTTTGTGGGTTGTTTTGGCAATCGCAGGAACTGCAGGTGCAATCTATGCTGTTTATGTTGGTATCAAAATGGCAAGAGCCGATTCTGCTGAAGCGCGTGAAGAAAACAAAAAGCGATTGGTAAACATCATTGTTGCGATTGTTGTTGTTATCGTTTTGATTGTTGTGTTCAACACATTTGTGCCAATGATTATTTCGGCAGTTGTTAACGGCGACACTGAGGATGCCAGCGTCAGCACAGTTTCAACAGTTGCCAACACAGTTAAGTGCTTGCTTGCATAATCAACTTCAATAATTGCAATAACAAAAACATCGCAAATTGCGATGTTTTTTTGTTGCCCATTTTTCGTTGCTCACCACTTACTTCTATATTTAACATTCCTATATTTCTATGTTCATATTTTAACTCCCAATGCTCTCGTTACTCCCCAAGGTTTATTGTCCCTATCATTCTGTTGCCCCGATTCGTTACTCAAATCTCAACTTCGTTTCAATCAACATCGCCGTCTTTGTCTGCAAAACTTGTGCCTTCAACAATGATGACTTTATATTCTTGCTTTGCAGTGCCGTCCGCCCATTTGACAATGAAATTCACTTGCATGTCATCTTCACTCACAAGCGGATATATATTGAAAAAGCGTTGCTTCTGCCCGTTCACCGTTTCCAAAAAGTCACCCGATGCATATTTTACGCCATTCATTTCCAGCGTGGCATCCGAAATATCCAGACTTTCGTCCGGCGCGGTCACCTTCAAGCCCACTCGACATCCTTCACTTATCCCCTTGCTCTCGTCAGCGCTGGAATATTGCACCACTTCCCCTTCACCACCAATGTGAATTGTGCGCTCTTTGGAATCATATACAAAACTCAAACTTCCGCCCGTGCGTGCGTCATCGCGAGTTATGGTGGCAGACTCCAACTCCACATCGCCACACCCCGCCAACGCCAATGTGGCAAAAAGGCAAACAAAGACGAACAAAATTTTCAAGTTTTTGACTCTTTTCATGCCTTTATTGTGTGAAAATTTGTTTTATTTATTCTTTAACCACTTCAATCTTTAACCGATTTAGTTTTTAATTGTTTATTAACTTTTTATTTTCAACTTTTCTCTTCGTTCGCTTTTATTTGCACTTTAAGCACATCCGACCTTTTTATGCTGTATTTCGAAAAAATTATAATTCCCAAAGTAAGCGCGATTGCACTCCCCAAAAAGACAATTCGCCCAAGCCCCGTTTGCACGGAAAGCGCCTGAACAGGCTGTGACGAGTCGAACTTCACCAAGTCCAACAATAGACCGATGAAAAGCAGTGCGATTGAGTTGGAAAAATTGTATGTGAAAGTGTAATAGCCCGTATATCGCCCCGCATTGTTGACGCCGGTTTTGTATTGCTCCATTGTGACAACATCGGCATACATGGAATGTGGCAGAGAGTAAAGCGCTCCCGAACCTATCCCGCAAATGAACATGCACGGCAGAACAAACCAAAAGATTTTGTCCGGCGTTGTGTATAGCCGAAAGAGAAAGGTTATGCTTGTCATGGCAATTCCAAAAAGCATCACACAGAGCGCAAAGATAAGCGTTTGTTTTTTGTCGTATTTCTTCACCACATTCACCCACAAAAGTTGTGACGCAATCGCACCGCCAAAAAGACAAATCATCAGAACGGAAATTTGTATGCTGGAAAAATGATAACAAAAAGTGAAAAGATGCATGCCGACCGATGAAATAAACACGGTTGCAATCAGGCAGACTGAATACCCCAACATGACAATGCGAAAATCTCTCTTCTTGAAAGTTTCAACATAACCTTGCAGAATTTTCTTAAAAAAGTGGCTTCCACTTTTCTTTGCTGTTTTTTGATTTTCAGAAAATTTTGACGCTTTTTCTTCATTTTTTTGCGTTTTTTTGGAAAAAATATGATTTTTTTCGACATTTTCTGATTTTTTATCGCTTTTATCATCTTGATTTTCACTCGCAACTTTCTTCACCTGCACATCTTCTTCAATCATCGCTTGGTCATAATGTGGCATGCTTCTGACCCGTTTTCGTGTCCCGAGAATCGTGGCAAGTCCACAAAGAAGAGTGAGCGCCGAATTTACAACCGCGATGGTGATATAGCCCGTCCTGTCAAATTGCGCCTGAGTGCCTGCCGTGCCACCCATGAAAATATACATCAAAATGCTGGGCAAAATCATCCCCAAAATATAAAAGACCGTTTTGAACCCCTGCGTTTTTGTCTGGTCGTTATAGTCTGGCGCAATGTCTATGCAAAGTGCGGAATAAGGTGTGGCGAAGAATGTGTTGAATGTTTCTTGAAGAAGCAAGAAAATCAACAGCCACAGCGCCATAAACACCTGACTGCTTGATATTGGGCAACTCCACAGCAAAATGTTGTTGCTTGCCAGCGCAAAACTTGCAAAAAGCATATATCCAAGTCGCCTGCCAAAAATTTTGCTACGCGTTCTGTCCGACAAAAACCCAACAAGCGGGTCGGAAAGTCCATCCCACAACGATGTCACAGCGATTGTCAAACCCATCAAAAAACCTGAAATTCCCAAAACGCTTGTCCCAAAAAACATGACAAGACTTGAAACGGTTTGTCCCATTGAACCATAGCCAAGATTGCCCATGCCGTAACATAATTTTGTTTTGAAATCCAGTGAGTTTGTCCTTTTTTCCTTTTTCACTCTATATTTTATGCACCTGAATTTTATTTAAGACAAAAAACAACTGTCAGCAAGACATAAATGTTTTTTAAAATGAAATCAAATCACTTTAAATCGGTTTTCCCTATCTTTCGTTTCTTTGCACTTCAAAATTATCTCGAACTTTGTCTTTCTTTTACAAAAATGTTTTTTACACCTTTGCTTTAAAAATTATCTTGTTCTCTAAAAATAAAAAAGGAAACAGTTATGCTGTTTCCTCTGGATTTATTTTCTTCTTTTTCTTTTCTGCTTCTTTTTTCTTTTTATCATCCTCGCTGACTTCTGGAATTCTGACAGCAACTTCCGCAATTTCGAAGTGGTTGCGTTTTAACAACACAAGTTCTTTGCAATATCTGTCAATAACTTCCAAAATGCGTTGTCGTTCTCGCTCATAGTTAGGGTCCAGCAACATCTTTATGGAAAAATTCCTTTGCTTTGCCTTGCGCCCCGTTCTGACATCTTTGATGTTGAGAGTTTCAAAAAACATTTCAACTTCATACCCCGTTCCACTTACAATCTTATATTTGTTTGAAACAATGTTCATGTCGATGTATGGTGTGCAATGTTTGACCACATCAACAAGGTCTATGGTGAAAAGGTTTTTGAAAATTTTGTTAATCTCATCGGCTATCTGTTCTGGAAAATCTTTCGGCTGATCCCTAAGTTCGCACTCGCCAAGAAAAGAAGTTTTTTCCCGCACCTCAATGTCCTTTATGGAACTCACTCTTATGAGCGAAAAATATGTTCTGTCGACATCAATTTTCTTGCGCAAGATAAGCCCAGCGCCCGTTAAAAGTTTGCGCTCGGTGTCATAGATAATCTCTTGTTGTTTGATTCTTCCCTGCGGAATGATTGTGTAGAAGCCAAGCCTGCTCATCATCTTCTGAATCGTCCAACGCTCATTGTCAATAAGTATGTCATAATTATATCGAATGACATTATATTCACTTGGTTTTCCTTTATCTCCCAAAAACATCTTTTTTTCTCCTCTTTTTATTCTAAACAAAAAAACAAAAAAAAGCAAATGTTTAAACATAGAATTTTAGTTAATAATAATTTTGAAGGAGATATCATCATGGATTTTAATGAAAGTGTGACAAAAACAAACCTAGCGCGCTCTTTTTCCGCAGAGTGCCAAGCTGGTGCGAGATATCAATTTATGTCCAAAATGGCTCTTCAAGATGACCAAAAATTTATATCTGACACTATGAAAACTTTGGCGAAAAACGAAATGGCTCACGCAAAGGTTTTTTATGATTTCATCTTGGAACTTAGCGGTGGAAACAACAAAAATATCGCCATTGAAGCGGGCTATCCATTTGAAATGCCCGAACTTTCAAACAGTTTGAAGGAAGAAAGCAAAATTGAAGAAGCAGAAGCAACAAACATATATCCGTCTTTTGCACGAATAGCGCGGGACGAAGGCTTCACAGAAGTTGCCAAAGCATTTGAATTGGTGGCAAATGTGGAAGCAACTCATCATCAAATTTTGGAATATCTTGCCGATCTATATCACGCCAAGAAAATGTATAAGCGCGACAAACCATCCGAATGGAAATGCTCCAACTGCGGACATGTGACAATCGCAAAAGACAGCCACAAAGAATGTCCCCTTTGCAAACTCCCGCAAGGATATGTGATAATTGATTTCGAAAAAGAATTACGCACTTTGGATGGTCAAAACACAAATTAAACAATGAAACTGAAAATAAAAATGATTGAATTGAAGCGAATTAATTGAAATAAAAACATCAAAAACTAATCAAAATAGGATTAATCAAAACAACTAAACTGAAAGATTAAAAAGTAAATAAAAAAAACACCAAAACGGTGTTTTTTGTTATTTTCAAAGTGATTATTCATTGAAAATTGCTTTGAATGATTTACCAAATTTAAACTTAGGTGTTTTGCATGCAGCCACTTTAACTGACTTCTTTGTTAAAGGATTGATTTTTGTTGTTGCAGGCTTGCTTACAAGTTCAAAAGACCCAAAACCAGGAATTTGAATTTTTTCTCCTTCTTTAAGTGAGTTCACGATTGTGTCAATAAACGCATTCAACACAATTCCTGCATCCTTCTGAGTGCAATTTGCTGTTTCTGCAATCGCTTTGATAAATTCACCTTTATTCATACCTTATCTCCTTTTCATATTTTTCGCATTTCTATGCTACTTTTATAATAGCACAAACAAGCATTTTTTCCAAACAATTTCACTATCTTGCAAAGAATTTTTCAATTTCGCTGAAATAAAATTTGATAACTTCCCACAAACGATTCACAAAGTTATAGTCATACACAATAATATCCACTTTCCCCTGAATTGTGGACACATCCACAAAACCATCTTCACGCGCGTCCGTGCTGTGCCCGCGATTATCGCCCATATAAAAGCACATACCTTCTGGCACTTGAACATAGACAAGTCCATCGCTGGAAACATAATAGTTGTAAGGCAAATTTTCACCATTTGGATTGGCAAAATAATAACTCAAAAACTTATTATAAAAATTTTTTTCGTAAACATGTTCTTTCCCAGAAGCCGAAGCCGAAGAAACTTCTCTATACTCATCCCAATCGTCGTGGCTGTATATCGAATATCCGTTTTCGCCATTCTCTTCCAATCGCGCTTCCTCGTCGGAAGTTGTGTCAAGTTCGCCATCAGCAATGCGGTAGAAATATAAATGTTCTTCGTTGTCATCACCAACTGCTTTCGCGATGGTTATCCAATCACCTGCCGTTGCCATAAGCCTTTTGATTATATTCTTGCCGTTACTTTCTTGAATGACCACAATATCAAACACACTAACTGTGGCTGTTTTGTCAATATAGACCGCATCGTAGGACAACTCCTGCAACATCTCTGGCAAAAGACTTTGCAGTTCTTCATCTGTGATTTGCGCGTTGAGAGTTGGCATCATCGAAGCGCCATCAACTTTATAGTAAGCATGGGTTGAAATGAAAATCGCATACCATGCAAAGAAAATTGCGAAAAATATCAGAAGAATATAAACAACAATGCGCGTGGAAAGATAGTAAGCAATATTTTTCTTTTCTTTTTTCACTTTTTCGTCGCTATATTGAATGAAATCTTTGTTAAAATCGTTCATCTATATATCTCCAAAGTTTATTCCACTTTTTTTAATTCAAAGTCTTTTTCTTCCAACTTTCCTATCAAAAACTTATTGTTTCGCTAAATTATGATTTGCAAAATGACAACCACAATAATTTTGACGATAAAGCCCAAGTTCTTTGGAAAGATTGATACTTCTCAAATATCCGTCCTTTTTCTTGAAACTTTCTGGCAAAAAATCCATGCTTTCTTTCTCACTAACCTGCTCGCCGACTTGGTTTATCACTGTGGTGTTTTTGTGCGGACTCACAGAAAGAGTGGTTGCAAAAATGTCATATCCGTTCGCTTTTGCATACTTCGCCGTTCGTTCCAGACGAAAAAGAAAACATTTTTCACATCTCGCTCCGCCTTCTGGCTCATCTTCCAGCCCGCTCACAAAACTTTTCCACGCGTCATTGTCATAATCGCAGTCAACAAATGGCACATTAAAGTGTTGGCAAACTTTCTTCTGCTCTGCTTTTCGTTTTTCATATTCTTCAAAAGGTTCGATGTTCGGGTTGTAATAAAAGACCGTAACATCAAACTGCTCCATCAGTCTTTCAATCACCACCGTCGAACACGGACCACAACAAGAATGCAACAACAACTTTTTCATATAACAAATATTTTAAGCGATTGACAGTGTTTTTGTCAAGCAAAACATCAACTTGGAAAATTATCACTCCATTTCTTTCACGGCATACGACATCATTTCATTGACAGTCGGCGATTTTATGCGATAGATAAGCACTTTGCCTTCGCGTCGATAGTCAACCATGCCCTGATCTTTAAGCGTTTTAAGTTGATGAGATATCGTCGTTTGGTTTATTTCCAAAATTCGCGACAAGTCGTTGACACATAAGTCCTTGATTGAAAGCGCCGACAGAATCTTAATCCGTGTTTGGTCGGCAAAATTCTGAAAATAGAGAGCCAACTTGTTCGTGCAGTCATCGCTGGGCAACAAATCTTGCACTTCAAATTTGTTTCTTTCGCTGATTCTCAACAATTTATTCATAAAGTCCTCCAAATTTTCTTGTTTCTCTGCTGTTTTAGTTTTTTATTTAAAATTTTAATTCTTATTTTTGTAACACAAAGCAACTTTGCGACATAAATAAAAACAGCGACAACACAAAGAAAGCAACAAACATGTTTATCCAGATTGCTGTTGAGTTGTTCAAGCCAAATTAGGACAACGGACACATTCGTTTTTCTCTAATCCTATTTTGCCAAACAAAAGAGAAAAAGTCAAAAGGAAAACACACACCTTTTGCGCTTATTTTATCAAATTTTGTCAAAAAGGAGGAATTATAATGACATCAGAATTTTTATTTGTGTTCTTGATTTCTGTTCTCAGTTCCAACAACGACACCAACCTTGCCACCAACACAAACATTTTGTTGCTTCTTCTTTTGGGGCTTTTCAACAATGATAACGATTTCAACAACAATAACAATCGTGGCTGTCGATGCTTCCAAAATTTTGTGTAATAGACAAAATTATCTATTCAAGACCATCTCTAGGTTTCGTCAAAAATATTAAAAAATTATAAAAATATTAAAATAATTTGAAAAAACTTAATAAAAATATAAAAAAACATATCATTTTTGTGATTTTTGATATGTTTTTTTGGTTTAATTTTCAACATTTTGCAAAAGTTCTGTTCGTTCTTTCAAAATCATTGCGTCAATAAATTGGTCAAGATTGCCTGAAAGCACGCCATCCAAATCGTATGACGACAAATTTGTGCGGTGGTCAGTGACTCGTCCTTGAGGATAGTTGTATGTGCGAATGCGCTCGTTTCGGTTTCCTCTGCCAACCTGACTTTTACGGTTCTTTTCAAGTTCGCTCATGCGTTGCTCTTGATAATAATCATAGAGTTTTGCTTTCAAAATATTAAACGCCTTCTCTTTGTTTTTGAGTTGCGAACGCTCATCCTGACATGTCACCACAATATTCAACGGAAGGTATGTGATTCGAATGGCGGTTTCCACCTTGTTGACATTCTGACCGCCTGCCCCGCCAGAGTGATATGTATCAATTCTCAAATCTTTGTCCAAAATCTCAAAATCGACTTCTTCCACTTCTGGAAGCACAGCAACTGTGGCGGTGGATGTGTGAATTCTGCCTTGACTTTCCGTTTCAGGAACGCGTTGCACGCGATGCACCCCGCTTTCATATTTCAGGCGTGAATATGCACCCTTGCCTTTAATCATCAAAGTTGCTTCCTTAACCCCACCGATTTCCGTTTCGGACATATCAATATATTCCACCTTCCAACGACGCTTTTCGGCGTAATGAGAATACATGCGACAAAGTTCCATGCAAAAAAGCGCGCTTTCTTCTCCGCCCGCTGCCGCACGAATTTCCAAAATCGCATTGCTGTCATCGTTTTCATCTTTTGGAAGAAGCAAAACTTTGATTTCTTCCGTTTTTTCATCAATTTTTTCTTTTAAATTGGCGATTTCCGTTTCAAAAAGCGCCTTCATTTCTCCGTCCTGCTCTTTTGCCAAATCTTTCTGACAATTTTCCAAATCGGAGAGAAGTTTGTCCAAACTTTCATGTGCCTGCGCTAATCCTTCCAAAGAGTTTCTCTCTTTGACCAATTTTTTCCATTCTCGGTTATCCGCAATAATTTCTGGGCGAGAAATAAGGTCCGTCAATTCATCAAAACGAGCCTTCGATTTTTCTGTTTTCTGCAAAAGTTCTTTACTTAAATTTTCCACAAATCACCCTTTCAATTTTGTTATAGTCTTTGATTGTTTTGATTTCTTCAAATCCATTTTCGCGCATAAGTTTTCTCACCTGCGCACCCTGCCCCTTTCCAATTTCCAAAAGCAAAGTTCCACCACTTCTCAATCGTTTTGTCGACGAAGGAATTATGGAGCGATAGTAGTCCAGCCCGTCTTGCCCACCATCAAGCGCAAGTAATGGGTCACACTCTCTGACATTCTTATCCAATTTTTTTATGTCGCCAGAAGCAATATAAGGTGGATTTGACACTATTATATCAAACTTTCGTTTTCTTTTCAAGTTTTCAAACAAATTTGAATGCAAAAATTCGATTTTTGTGTCATTTTTTTTGGCATTACTTTCGGCAACAGTAAGCGCATTTTTGCTGACATCAATCGCCGTCATTTCACAATCACAATTTTTCGCAACCGCAACAGCAATCGCACCAGAACCTGTGCCCAAGTCCAAAATTTGCGGTCTTTTGAAGTTTTTCGCCACTTTAAGCACCTGTTCCACCAAAATTTCTGTTTCCATACGCGGTGTCAACACCCTTTTGTTGACATCAAAACGAATGCCATAAAACTCTGTGAAACCAAAAATATTATCCAAACTCTCACCTTTTGATCGGCGCGATGTCGCTTTCATGATGTCTTGATATTGCTTGTCAGTAACAGTGGAAACAAGTTTAATCTCTGCTCGATTTTTTCCAAGCACTGTGGCAATCAGCCAATCTGTTTCACTTTTTTCGTTAATTCCTGCATTTGAAAGTTTGTTTTTAACTTCGTTATAAACAACCGAAAATGCGTGATTATCTTCTGCCATAAACTCCCGTCCTTTTTGATTTATCAGCAAATTTATCTCAGTCAACGCAATCGTGACTGTTTCAATATGCGTGGTGGTGGGTTTGGCATACACCAAACACGCTGTCAAATATGCCAAATTTTTGACAACTTTCCACTTGCATAAGTCAATCAAGTTCAAAATTTCAAATCCAACGCTCATGCACAGCGCAAAAATGCAAATATGGAAAAGAATATTGAACCAAAAACCAAAACTTGCTCCAACCAATGTTACCACAATAAAGTCCAAAATGAAAACAAAAACAAGATAATTCAAAAAATTTAATGCTCTGGCTGGGCAATGTTTGCGTTTTTCACGACTTACATCTCCACAAAATAATGCAACATCGCTTGCTCTGTTAAAACGAAAAAGGTCATTTATTACAGGAAAAATGCGAAAAAACAGCAAAAAAACATAAAAAAATGCGATTTTTATTGACATAATCACACAATTTCTCAAAATTTCACTTCCACGATAGCCAACTATAAGAATTCCCAATTTTCCCGGCAATAAGCCCAGCCCAACAGCAGAGAAGATTATTGCGCCAAGAAGTGTCAAAGCAAAATATATCAATTTTTTCGTGTAATGTTTTTTCAAATCAGCCTGCTTAACTTTCTTGCCACCACAAATATCGCAGGCAAGAATTAAAGCCGAAAGAAAGCCATAAATTCCGCATATAAAATATTGAAGACCGCGCACAAATGGAAAATGCCAAAAGATAACCTTGTTTTTTTCGGGATAACTTTGAAGTTTCTTCTGCCCTTCACAGTTAATTGCAGAGATGACTTTCTTATTTCCAGAATGAATAACGACACCATTTGAAGTTGGAAAAGCAATTTTATCCATGCCCAAATTATTGCCAACAAAACGCCCATTTAACCTTGACATTAAGCAAATAATTTGGTAAAATGGAATAAAGGAGTGAATTATGGCAACTTTTTCCAAAAATAAGCATGGTTTTTATCTTTCAGACCTTGTCGACAATGGCGAGATAATCATAGCCGATGGAATTTTCAAAGGCATGAGAGTGACAAAACTCAAAGAAGAGAATGGCGAATATGATGTCACATTCACAGGCGTAAGCAAAAATAAAAAACCAATCTTTTCAATCAAAATCAAAGAACCTTATGTTGACGAGGACCTTTTGGCAATCTATTTTGTTGACTATCTTTCCAACAAGTGCGCAACAAAAATTGTGAATTTTGCCTTCAACAATTTCACAAAGGAAGAAGAACAGCACATTTCCGAAAGAGAAATTCCAACATCTTTGAAAAACACCCCGCCCGCATTTTTCTTGTTCTACAAAGACCTTCTTGTTGAAAGTGCAAATCGTGACACTGCCGCTTTGACAGTGAAAAAAGAAAAAACTTGCAAAAATTATTTCTCTGACAACTATCATCAAAATGCCACGAAAAAATTTGAAGAATGTGTCAATCGAACTTTTGACAACTTTTTTCAAATGTGCAACGAAAAAGTGTGGAATGACAAGTCTGCAAATTTTGGCGACGACAAGAATATAAAATAAAAAAAAGATAAGAATTAGAAAATGTTGAAGAAAATAGAAAACATATCAATAAAAAGAAAAAATCAATAAAAAAAGCGGTTGAACTTGCAAATCATCCGCTTTTTTGTTTTATTTCAAACCATATTTCTTCTTGAAGTTTTCCACTGTTCCGCTGGCATCGACAACTTTCTTTTTGCCTGTGTAGAAAGGATGACATTTGTTGCAAATATCAATTTTGATTGTGTCACCTTTAACACAAGAGCCTGTTTTGAAAGTGTTTCCGCAAGCACAAGAAACAGTCACTTCGTGATAATCTGGATGTCCTTCTTTTTTCATTTTCAATCTCCTTTTAATTTTTTAAGTTGATTTCAAAATTCTTTTATTAGTTTTTTTGTTGTTGTTTCAACCAAAAACCAAATTAATCTCCAAGATATGGAAGCAATGCCATATTTCTTGCTCTTTTGATGGCATTTGAAAGTTCTCTTTGGTGATAAGAACAAACACCTGTTTGGCGTCTTGGCAAAATCTTTCCCTTTTCAGTGATATATTTTCTTATCTTTGCCACATCTTTATAATCAATCGTCTTTTCGCCAGCAACGCAAAAAGCGCAAACTTTTTTCTTTGCAGGTTTACGATATTTCTTGACAACTTTCTCCACTTTCTCTTCAGTTTTAACAGCATTTTCGCTCATATTTTCTCTCCTTTAAGTTGTTTTATCGACTTTTCATTGATGAAAACAAAAATTTTGTTTTCAACATCAGAATGGCAAACTGTCATCATCAATTTCTTGAAGTTCGGCAGTTTGTTTTTGTTTTGGTGCACTTGGTGCGGAATACGAACTTCCACTTTCAACTTCGCCCGCATTTCTTGAACCAATAAATTCAACTTCTTCGGCAACGATGTCGGTTGAGGTTCTTTTTGAACCGTCCGCTGCATCATAACTTGAAATTTGAATTCTTCCAAAAATTGCGCATTTTGAACCTTTTTTCAAATATTTATGGCAATTTTCGCCAGCAACTCCCCAAACAGTGATATTGAAGAAATCGGCATCTCTTTCGCCTTCAGCGTTTGCAAATCTTCTTTGCACAGCAAGACCAAATCGACAAACCGACTTGCCACTGTTGGTTGTTTGAAGTTCTGGGTCGCGTGTTAAGTTTCCAATTAACATAACCTTGTTCATAGTTTTCTCCTTTGAAAATAAATTTTCTTTAAGTTTATTTTCTTACAAAAATTTGACGGACAATGCCATCTGTGATGTTCATGAGTTTGTTCATTGCGTCAACTTCTGCTGGGTCAAGCACGATGTTCATGAGAACATAGAACCCTTCATTTTTGAAGTTGATTGGATAAGCAAACTTTTTCATGCCTATCTTTTCGATGCCCTCAACAGTGCCCTTGTGCGCTTCGATATAACTTTTTTGCTTTGCAATCAACTCTTCGCGCTTTTCTTCTGACACATCGCTGGCAACGATAAACATAAGTTCATACTTGTTCATCTTTTCTACCTCCTTTTGGACTGATGGCTCTGTTTAATCAGAGCAAGGACAGTATATATTAAATTTTCAATACTGCTGTCAAATAATATACCACAAAAAATCTTTATTGTCAAGCAAAAAAGCAAAAATAAATGAAGTATGTTTCATACTTCATTTTTTGTTTTTAATTTTGCAAAAATGTCATCACGGAAACTGTTGAAAAGATTTCTTACATTCCACCTTTGCCGTCAGAATTATTCTTTTCATCATCAGAATTTTTTGGTTTGCCGATGATTTCTTCAATCAACTCTTCTCTGCTCTGTGTTTGTTGGTCCATTTTCTTGTTGATATACTCCCACCCTTCTTTTGGGCAATATACCGTTTCAGGATAGTCTTCTTCATTAAAACGCGCCACAATCTTATCGCGTTCAACATACATTTCAATGTAATCTCCAAAGATGAAAGGACCTTTTTCATCCGTTTCAATCTCACTTTTTTCTGCCGCAAAACTCACAGGATTTGCACTTGTGCCATTTCCGTTGGAACATAAGTAAGCACAGCCATTTTTGTCAAGTTTTTCAGAAATCAGTTCTGTCAAAATTCTTTCAAATCTTTCCCTTTGCATAGGAAAAACGGTTCTGTTGTAGATTTTTCGTTCTCTTTCATTGACAAAATCATTTATAAACCCAATATGCAATTTATCAACATTTTTGGTTTCGTTTTCAAGAATATTCAAAAGTCTGTATTTTTCAACATTTTCAGCAGAATCGAATATTTCCGCAAGTTCTGGATGTCTTATAAATTCAAACACAGTTTTCATTCCAGCAACAAAATCTTTACTCCAAATCACATCAATTATTGTGCCGTCAATTCTGTCAGCCCACCATTTTGCTGCCACCTTTGCTGTTTGATAAATAACTTTTTTGTTTTCTTCCATTTTTCACTCCTTGAAAGGAGTGTAACACAAAACATTCTGATTGTCAATACTGTTTAAGAAATAATTTGGCAAAAATTTTGATAAAAATCAATTATCTTTTCCACAGCAATTTTTATATTTCTTTCCGCTTCCACATGGACATGGGTCATTGCGACCAACTTTCTTCTTATCATTCTTCACTGTGGTCTGTTTTTTCACTTCTTGTGGTCGCTCTGGCGCATTATACACCCGCGTTTCTTCATATTTTTGTGGTTTCGGCTCTGGGCGTTTCACTTCAATGGATGTGTTGAGAAGAATTGTGCATGTTGTTTCTCTGATTTTCTCAATCATGTTGTCGAACATCTCATACGCTTCTTTCTTATAGGCAAGAATTGGGTCTTGGTTACCAAATCCGCGTGCAAAAATCTCATTTTTCATGGTTTGCATGTCATCAATATGATTCATCCAGTTGCTGTCCACAACTTTCAAAAGCACAAAGCGCTCCACCATTTCAAAATTTATTCCAACCTTGCCCGCTTCGGTCATGCGCTGATTATACCTGCTTTCAACAAGTTTCAACACTGCATTTTCCAAATCTTCGCGGTCAAATCCTTCACAAAAATCTTCGGTTATCACATGCTTGTCTTTTTCCAAAAGCCCGCGTTCAAGTTCGATGTTAATTCTGTCGAAATCCCACTCAAAATACGGCTTTTCATCGTCAACACATTTGTCGCAAAACTTTGAAATGACGCCAGGAAACATTCCCATGACCTGCTCATGCACTTCCAATCCGTCAAGGACTTTGTTGCGTTCTTTATATATCACTTCTCTTTGTGCGTTCATGACATCGTCGAACTGCAAAACGGTTTTTCTCATGGCAAAATTTTGAATTTCAATCTTCTTCTGTGCATTTTCAATTTGTCTGGAAAGAATTTTAAGTTGAATTGGAGTGCCTTCTTCAAGTCTGAAAAAGTTCGCAATATTTTTCAACCTGTCGCCTCCAAAACGGCGAATAAGGTCGTCTTCCAGCGAAAGAAAGAACACGCTTGAACCCGGGTCACCCTGACGCGATGCACGCCCGCGCAACTGATTGTCAATACGCCTTGACTCGTGCCTTTCCGTGCCGACGATATGAAGTCCGCCCGCCATTTTGACCTCTTCTTTTTCAGCATCCGTCACCTTTTTGAAATCGGCATAAAGTTCTTGATATCTCTCTCTGGCTTCATTCATCTTTTCGTCGTCGACTGTGTTGAACGCAGTGGCGTAAGAGATTTGCTCTTCGTCAAAGCCTTCGTCTTGCATCTTCTTTTTTGCCATAAGTTCTGGGTTTCCGCCCAAAAGAATGTCAGTTCCACGACCCGCCATGTTTGTGGCAATGGTGACAGCGCCCTTACGCCCTGCCTGCGCCACAATTTGACTTTCCTGTTCGTGATTTTTTGCGTTCAAAACGGTGTGCTTGATGCCCGCTTCTTTAAGTGACTTGGAAAGCAATTCACTCTTTTCAATGGTGATTGTGCCAATCAGAATTGGTTGACCTTTTTCGTGTCTGCGCCTAACTTCTTCGACAATCGCCTTAATCTTTCCCGCTTCGGTGGTGAACACAATGTCTGGCTCGTCGATACGAATATTTGCTCGGTTGGTTGGAATTGTGACAACATCCAACTTGTATATCGTTCTAAATTCCCCTTCTTCCGTCTTTGCCGTTCCCGTCATGCCAGAGAGTTTGGTGTATATTCTGAAAAAGTTTTGGAAAGTTATGGTTGCAAGGGTTTTGTTCTCGTCCTTAATCTCCACACCTTCTTTTGCTTCAATGGCTTGGTGCAAACCGTCGTTATATCTTCTGCCTGGCATCAGACGCCCTGTAAATTCGTCGACAATGATAACTTCGCCGTCTTTGACGATGTAGTTCTCATCTCTAATCATAACAAAATTTGCTTTCAACGCGTTGTTGATATAGTGGTTTGTTTCCAAGTTGTCTATATCCGAAAGGTTGTCAGTGCCATAAAAGCGCTCAGCCTTTGTCACACCGCTTTCAGTCAAGTTCATCGCCTTTGTTTTTTCATCCATTTCCCAATCTTCTGGTTTCAAACTTCTGGCAAATTTTTGTGCGCGGATGTAATTGTCACCTGATTTCATCCCCCGCCCTGAAATGATGAGTGGCGTTCTGGCTTCATCAATCAAAATGGAGTCAACTTCGTCGACAATCGCAAAGTTATGCCCCCGCTGAACCCGCTGTTGAGCAGTGATTGCCATGTTGTCACGAAGATAGTCAAACCCCAACTCGTTGTTGGTGCAATAGGTTATGTCGCTGGCATACGCTTCTTTTTTCGACTTTTCGTCCATTCCTGAAACGATAACGCCCACACTTAGCCCAAGAAAGCGATAGACCTTGCCCATCCACTCGGCATCACGCTTTGCCAGATATTCATTCACAGTCACCACATGAACGCCCTTGCCAGATATGGCGTTGAGATAGGCAGGCAGTGTTGCCACAAGAGTTTTTCCTTCACCTGTTGCCATTTCAGCAATACGCCCCTGATGAAGAGCAATACCGCCAAGAATTTGCACATAGAAATGTCGCATATTCAACACTCTGTCCGCCGCCTCACGACAAACAGCAAAAGCCTCAGGCAAAAGTTCTTCCAAAGTTTGCCCGTTTTGAAATCGCTTTCTAAAATCATCAGTGCATGCGCGCAGTTCATCGTCAGAAAAATTTTTATATTTTTCTTCCAAAGCAACAACTTTGTCGGCGATTTTTTTCAATTTTCTCACTTGAGATTTATTTTCATTTCCAAAAAGTCCCATTAAAACATCTCCAAAATGTAAATTTTCACTAAGATTTTAGCAAAAATAAATAAAAAAAACAACCTTTTGCAAATAAAAACAATAATGAAATCAAAAAATAAGAATATAAAAGACAGTTTTCGCAAATTTTCGCCAATGTTTGACAATCAAGGAAATTTATGGTATAATGGTGATGTAATCAAATTGAAATTGTGCATAGGCACAAGTGAAAATATTTGGAGGTTTCATTATGGCAGAAGAGAATACAAGCAACCAAAATATCGAAAATATTGAAGGTTTGGACGCATTAAGCCGAACGCAATACAAACATCGTGCTTTTGAAAGCGACTCCACTTTAAACTTTTTTAGTGGACAAACTCTCACTTGCAAAACACAGAAAATCGAACTTTCCGAAAAACTTGGTGCGGGTGCATCGCAGAAGTTGATGACAAGTTCTTCTGATGAAAACTTACTTCTTGCTGTTTCTCAAACAAATGGTAACGAAGAAAATTTGCTTGCATCTTTCATTCGAACAAATGAAAGCATCAAGATGCAACTGTCAGAAAGTTTTCTCCAGCGTGAAGATGTCAAAAAAGTTTTGCCTAAAAGCGAAAATGGTTTATATGAAATCACCAATCTTCAACTCTCCAAAGACGGAAACATCAAAGATGTTCAAATCAAAGGTGCATCTCAAGATTTCTCAATCTTTTTCTCTGCTCTTGGCTTTCAAGCAAAAAGTTCCGAAGGAGCGTGCCTAGTTCGCAGTGGCGAAAACAACAGTTTCAACATCACCGTTGGGAAAGCTTTCATGGAAGAGGCAAACAAAGAGAACTCCAACTGCAAAATTGAAAATTCAACCGAAAGTCAAGTTCTTAAATCAGCAATATACATCGGACTTCTGAACGACGCCCAAAGGACGAATCCAAACCAAACAATCACAATCAATTTCCCGACCGACAAGCCGAAAGTTCAACTGCAAAGCATACCTTTCCAAATTGAACGAGGTGGACAAGTCCAAATGGAGCACTTGAACATTTTGCGCGAAAACGGTAAGTCATATTTATATGTCCAAACCGCCAATATAAACGAAAAAGGTCAACCTGGACATCGAACTGTTCCTAATTTCAAACCAATTCACTCCATTGCGTTGATTAATGGAGCACAAAATGATTTGTATGTTTGTTTTGACATCAACGAAGGCGGAAATAAGTCTGTCACCTTCAATGTCAAACTTCCAACCACAAATGACGAAAATGTCAAACAAAGCGTTAGCTCCTTATACAACAACTTCAAGACCGAGTTTGACACCCCATTACAAAGTGGCGGTGAAAAAAAATCTGATTTTAACCTTAGTGACGGAACAGCCCTTCCTGTCTATTCCATGAGCCAAGCGCAACAAACAATCGCCACATCTTTTGGCAACGATGTGATTGCAACAATGCGCAGAACAGCAGTGGAAAGACCACTTGAAGCGCAAAACATAATTGAACCAGCGCCAGAACAAGAGTCCCCAAGTGCCGAAATCGTTGTGCCTAATCAAAACGAAGTGCAAAACACCCCACCACAAACATTGGACGGTTTTGAATATTCCCTGCATGCTGGAGAGCAACCAGTGGAATTGGATAATATAAACAACATAACAAATAACAATAACATTAGTCCATATGACACAAGTGTAATACAAGAAAATTGGGCATACTACACTCCAAGAAATGATGACCCTTTTGCGCAATCTCCATCCCAAGAGCAAACTCCCCAACCAACCGAACAACCTGTGCAAGAGCAACCAATTCAAGAGCCAATTCAAGAGCCAAATTTGGAACATCCTGTTATGCAAGAAGAACAACCTGTGCAAAAGCGCCCTGCCCAACAACCTCAAAAAGCAAAAAAGGAGAGTAAGCGTTTTGGTCTTGGTGGCGAATGGTTTACAAACAAAACCCTTGCTGCACTTTTTGCATTGAGTGTTGTCATCTCCTGCCTTGTGCCATTTATGCAAATTGTTGCCATAGTGATTGGTTCTGTTATGATTGCCAAAGACTTAGGGCTCACAAAATGGCTTGCAGGCAAGGCTGAAAAGGGTCTTTCAGCGGCTTCCAACGCCGTGAGCAAAGGATTGGAATACGACAAAAATGCACAACTTGAATCACTGATTTCCCAAAGAAAAGAAAAAGTTGATCAATACAACAAAATGCAACAGCAAATCAATGATTATAACAATGGAAACATGATCGGCATGACTGCAAAAGACTTTAAAAAACTTCAAAACCAACAAACTTTGCTTAAAAGCGAAATCGAAGAATTGTGGACGAAAGAAGACATAGAAGCATACAAAATTTTGAAAAAAGAAGGTGGGCTTTCAAAGAAAGAAAAAGCCATCGACCAAGAAATAGAAGCATACAAAATTTTGAAAAGAGAAGGTGGGCTTTCAAAGGAAGAAGAAAAAGACATCGACCAAAAAATAGACGCATACAAAATTTTGAAAAGAGAAGGTGGGCTTTCAATTGACAATCTGAAAAAAACTTCCAAATATTCATATAACCATATCAATGCATACACCAACAGTGAAGGTTTCATCCGCGATCCGTCAACAGACACAAGACAAACCGAAAGCACCAGCCAAACCGATGATTTAAATCAGAATGGAAGTTCAACCACTCAAAATCAGACAACTTATCAATCTCAGCAATCTCAAAGTACTCAACAAGCAACCCAAGGAATCCAACCGACTTATCAAAATCAGACAACTCAACCGACAGCTTCAACCACTCAAACACAAAATCCAACAAACAGCAGAGTTCTGTGAGATAAAAATTGAAAAAAGGAGAGCAAATTCTCCTTTTTTATTATTTCTGAAAATAGATTTCAAAATTTACTTTGATTTTACAAATGATTTTTGTTTTTAATTTTATTTCAACTATGCTATAATATGTGAAAAAGTCAAATTTAAGGAGAAATTATGAAAATTGGAGTTGTTGGACTTCCAAATGTCGGCAAAAGTTCACTTTTTAACGCCATAACAGAAGCAGGTGCCGAGAGCGCAAACTATCCTTTTTGCACCATTGAACCAAATGTCGGAATTGTCGATGTGCCTGACGAACGCTTGCAAGTTCTGGGCAAGATGTATAACACGCAAAAAATCACACCAGCAAGCATTGAATTTGTGGACATCGCAGGGCTTGTGGCTGGTGCAAGTCACGGCGAAGGTTTGGGCAACAAGTTTTTGAGCCACATTCGCGAATGCGACGCCATTGTGCATGTGGTGAGATGTTTTTCTAACGACAAAATCATCCATGTAAGCGGGTCAATAGACCCAAAGCGCGACATTGAAACCATTGAAATGGAACTTGCCCTTGCCGACCTTGAACAAGTGACAAAGTTTTTGGATAAAAACGAAAAAATTGCGCGACAAAACAAAGATAAGTCGCTTTTGACAACCGTTGCCATGCTCTCTCGAATTAAGGAAGCGTTGGAAATCGGAAAACAAGCAAGAACGCTTGACTTCTCCGAAGATGAACAGAAACTTCTCAAAAATTTTGCTCTTCTCACTGCAAAACCTGTCATCTATGTTGCAAACATTTCCGAAGATGAAATCTCTGCGCCCGACAATGAATTTGTTAAAGCCGTCAAAAACATTGCCATTCAAGAAAACTCTAAAGTCGTTGTGCTTTGCGCAAAAATTGAAGAAGAACTTGTTGGTTTGGAAAAAGATGAACGCGAACTTTTCAAACAAGAACTTGGCATTTCAACAAGCGGACTTGAAAAACTTGTGGTGGCAAGTTATGACCTTTTGGGACTTCAAAGTTATCTCACCGCCGGCGAAAAAGAAGTCCGCGCATGGACAATCTCAAAAGGCACAAAAGCACCCCAAGCGGCAGGAAAAATTCACTCTGATTTTGAAAAGGGATTTATAAAAGCAGAAGTGGTGTCATACGCCGACTTGGTGGAAGCAGGAAGTTTTTTGAAAGCGAAAGAGAAAGGAAAAGTTCGAATGGAAGGCAAAGACTATGTTGTTCAAGACGGAGATGTCATGCTTTTTAGATTTAATAATTAAGATATAAAATAAAAAAAATGTCGAAATAATAATATTAAAAAAAATAGAAAAATCTTTTTAGAAAAATATTTCAAGTGATAAGCGATAAAAACATATTAAGAAATAAAAAGTAAATAAAAACATCAAAAAATCAAAAATAAATTAAAAAATAAATTAAAAAACTCAAAAAAATTAAAAAAAATTGCAGTTTTTTGAGAAAAAATCATATTTTTTAACAAAATATATCTTTTTGAAAAAAATAAGGAGTGCCAATGAGAAATGACTTATCCCCGCTTGCATGGGCATTTTTGGGAGATGCCATCCACACTGCATACATTCGAAAAGAAGTCCTTGATGGCGAGCGAAAACCATTGAACACATACAACAACCTTGCAAAAAAACATTGTAACGCAAGCGCCCAAGCAAACGCACTTGACAATTTGCAATCAATTTTGACGGACGAAGAAAAAGATGTCGTGCGCAAAACGCGAAACACTCACAACAAACATGGTGCAAAAAATTTTGATGAAGAAACATACAAAAAAGCCACCTCTTTTGAGGCTCTGATTGGCTGGTTGTATTTAAACAACAAGACCGACAGATTGGAAGAAATATTGGAAAAATCAATGAAAATCACAGAAAATTAACAAAAAAATCAAATTTTTGGGGGAAATTATGCAAATTGAAGGGAAAAATCAAGTGATTGAAGCAATCAAAAACGATGTTACAATCAACAAAATTATGATCGACAAAAATTATGCTTCTCGGAAAGACGATGTCATAAACCTATCTCGAAAAAACAAAATTAAAGTGGAATTTTTGCCTAAAAAAACTCTTGACACAAAATCAGTGACTGGTCATCATCAGGGCTATATCGCCGAAACCATTGACTTTCAATATTGCGCAGTCGAAGATATTCTTGGCAAAGCAAAGGAAGAAAATCGACCACCTTTTGTGGTGCTTTTGGACGGCATTGAAGACCCGCACAACCTTGGTGCAATCATAAGAACTTGCGAATGTGCTGGCGTGGACGGAATTATCATCCCAAAAATGCACGCTTGCCAAGTGAACGAAACAGTTGTGCGCACAAGCGCTGGCGCAGTCGCCCATATGAAAATCGCCCGCGTTAGCAACTTGAAAAATGCCATTGACACACTGAAAGAAAATGGACTTTGGATATACGCCTGCGAACTTGGCGGAAAAGACATATATTCACAAAATCTCACAGGCCCGATTGGAATTGTGATTGGTTCAGAAGGCAAAGGCACAAAGCAATCACTGCTCTCATATTGCGACGATGTCATCACCCTGCCAATGCACGGCTCAGTCAATTCGCTCAACGCCAGCGTCAGCGCCGGCATCTGTATTTATGAAATTTTGCGACAAAGAAGTAAATTATAAAAACATTAATTATAAAAACATTAATTCTTTTTTGATTTAAAATGTTTCATAAGAAATGCATATTCTTTTGAATTTTCTTTGATGTCATATACCCTCGTTGTTTCATCATCAAAAGTAACAAAAGACTTACAAAGTTTCTGCTATAACTCCTTATATTTTGCAAAAATTATACATCATAAAGTGATGTATGTCAAGTATTTTACATCATATTGTGATATATTTTAGTTATGAACTTAACTAAGTTTGTTGGAGAAAACTTAAAAGAAGCAAGAAAAATGAGTGGATACACCCAAAAACAAGTGGCTCAAATTTTTCATATGACCCAACAACAATATAGCAGATTTGAAAACGGCATCTTTGAATTAAATTATCAGCAAATTGTTGATTTATGCAAATTGTTCAATATAACTCCAAACGATTTGTTTGATTTTTGAAAAAATATTAATATCTGTTTTACTTTAATGCAAATTTCTGATAAAATCTTTCTTAGGAGAAAAATTTGGAAAAGAAAACCTATGAAAACATCACAGATGAAGAGCTAATCAAACAAATGCAATCTGGCGATGAAAAGGCAGAAGAAGAATTGTTTTTTCGCTATAAAGATTTGGTGATGAAAATCGCCCGTGGTTATTACATAGTTGGCGGCGAACTTGAAGACCTTATTCAAGAAGGTATGATTGGTTTCTATCGCGCACTGAAAGCGTATGACACAACTCGAAAAGATGCAAAATTCAAAACTTTTGCAATCACCTGCATCAAACACCAAATTCAAGCCGCAATCACAAAAGCAAATTCAAAACGAAATCAAACTCTTTCACGCGCGATATCTTTTCAATCTTTCAACGAAAATATTGATTCTGTGGAAGATTTTTTACCGCTGAATTTGATTGTCAGTGACAGCCCTGCCGACAAAATTATTGACAAGGAAAACTATGAAAATTTGAAAATTTTAATTCGCAAAACGCTGTCCCAACTTGAATTTAATGTTCTGAAATTTTATCTTCAAGGATATTCCTATCGCGAAATGGCAAAAATTTTGAACATAACCGAAAAATCTATCGACAACTGCCTTTCTCGAATTAAAAGCAAGTTGAGAAAAAGTCTGAACTCTTAATAACTTTTTTCGCATTTTGAAAAAATTTCCCCATCTGTCCACATTAACTTGACAAACTCTGCAAATTCTTCTAAAATGAAACTATATCATTTAAGGAGAATGCGCATGAAAATCCCTGAACCTATAAATTTCATTGAAGAAGAAATCAACAAAGATTTAAGAAGTGGTGTGAGAAAATATGTTCAAACTCGCCACCCACCAGAACCAAGTGGCTATCTTCACATCGGACATGTTCGCAACATTGTTCTGAACTACGGCACTGCACTGCGTTACGGTGGCATTTGCAACTTGCGCTATGACGACACGAACCCAACAAAAGAAAGTCAAGAGTTTGTTGATGCCATTCAAAACGATGTGAAATGGTTGGGATATGAATGGCATGAAATTCACTACGCGACGGAATATTTCCAACAAAACTATGAAATTGCCGTGAAACTTATCAAAGAAGGCAAAGCGTTTGTGTGCGACCTTTCGCCAGAAGAACTTTCAAAATCGCGCGGAAGTCTGACTGAACCCGGCGTGGAAAGTCCTTATCGCAATCGTTCTGTTGAAGAAAATTTACGCCTTTTTGAAGAAATGAAAGAAGGCAAATTTCCAGCAGGAAGCAGATGTCTTCGTGCAAAAATCGATATGGCAAGCCCAAACATGAACATGCGCGACCCTGTTCTGTATCGAATTCAATACATTCATCACCACCGAATTGGCGACAAGTGGAAGATTTATCCTTCCTATGATTTTTCTCACCCGCTTGACGACTGTTTGGAAGGTGTGACCTTCTCCATTTGCGGACCAGAATTTGAAGACCACCGCCCGCTCTATAATTGGGTGGTTGAAAACAGTGGACTCAAAAATAAATCTCGACAGATTGAATATCCAAATCTCTATATCAAAGGCACAATTTTGGGCAAAAGAAACATCAAAAAACTTGTCAACGAAGGCAAGGTGAATGGTTTTGATGACCCTCGCCTGTTCACTATTGCTGGGCTGAGAAGACGCGGAGTTTTGCCTGAAAGTTTGGTGAATTTTGTCTATGCTGCGGGATTAACCAAAGTCAACAACGCAGTTTTGGAACAAGGTTATTTGAACTATTTTATTCGCGAAACTCTCAACGCCAAAGCGCGACGCGTGATGTGCGTGCTTGACCCCGTGAAACTTGTCATAACAAACTATGGAAACGGCGAAGAAGAAATTTTGACGGAAGATTTTCCACAAATTGAAGGAAATAATGAAACTCACAAGCACTATTTTGCCAAAGAACTTTTTGTGGAAAGAAGCGACTTTCTTAAAAATCCAATTCCAAAATTCCATCGCTTGTTTGTCGGCAATGAAGTTCGACTTAAAGGCGCATACATCATCAAATGCACTGGTTTTGACGAAGATGAGAATGGCAATGTGACAACAATCTATGCCGAATATGACCCAAGCACAAAAAGTGGAACAGAAGGTGCCAATCGCAAGGTCAAAGGGACGATTCATTGGATAAACCCAAAACACGCCCAAAAAGTGACTTGCAGGCTGTATGAGAACTTGATTATGGAAGAAGATGAAGAAGCGGTGGAAGGCAACGAAGCAGACACTGACGGCATAAAGATAAATCCAAACTCGCTTACTGAACTTAACAGTTGCTATGTTGAAGATATAAAGTTCAACGAAAAAGAACGCTATCAGTTCGTGCGTAATGGCTATTTTGCGCTTGACCCAGACAGCACAAAGGAACAACTCATCTTCAACCGCACAATAACCCTTAAAGACGGCTTCAAAATGCCAAAGGATATATAATTTAAACCTTCAACTCACCTATAATTTCAATTTTCAACGCAAAGATGCACAAAGATGTGAGAATTTTTTTGATATTGCAAACATAATGGCTATTTTATTGGACTTTTTTGTGAAAATTGTTTAAAATATAAATATGTTTATGTTAATCACAGTGATTTCACTGTTCGTTGCATGCATAATCTTGTCCGTGGGAATCTGTTTCGTCAACAAAAACAAATTCTCATATCTTTTTATGTTCATGTTCGCTCTCATCGCATTGGTTTGCCTTGGAGTGACCTGCACCGCGTATAACAACTCTTTTTCAGGCTACTCCATTCTCTTGATTATAAGCGTTCTGCCAATCTTCCTGACTCTGTTTGGGCGTTATGAAGCAGATTTCAGCCTAAAAAAAGACATTAAGAATATAGAACAAGAAACAATCCAAAAAACACAAAAACCAGAAGAAATCAAATTTATCAAAACCTGCAACCTTTTGAAAGGGTTGGGCTTTTTTGTGTCCACAATCGCCCTTGCTTTTTGCGGATTATACCTTGGAAAAGAAACTTTCTTTGGCATGCTATTTGCCCTTGCTTTTGGATTGAGCGCAACCTTTCTTGAAATCGTTGTCAAAAAGGAATACAAAAAACATCGAAGCGAATTTTGGGGAATATTTTTGGACAGAATTTTCTATTATTTAAGCGTCGGACTGCTTATTTCATCAATTTTGCTTGTGCTTTTATACTCAATCAACCTAACCAGCATTTTGTTTGTGCTGGGCTCTTTGATGTATATCGCATATATTGTCATTGAGCTGTTTGCGAAAAATTCCAAATTCAACCACCTGACCTATTTCGTGGCTATGTTTCTGTTCTTTGCCACAGTTTTGTTTTAAAAAATCGACGCAAAAAACAAACAAAAAAAATTATCATGAAAATTCTGAGAGTAAATCTCGTTTTTTTTGCAAAAACTATTGACAAACTGCATATAAAAGATTTATAATGAAAGTGCATCGCGAGGTAGAGCAGTTCGGAAGCTCGCCGGGCTCATAACCCGGAGGTCACAGGTTCAAATCCTGTCCTCGCAACCAAAGCGGAGTCAGACAAAGCGTCTGGCTTTTTTAATTTACAGGGTTATGTGCCCGGCGGGCGAAAGTGAGCCGGAGCTCCTGCCGAGCAATAACGGAAGTTATTGCGAACGCCACGAAGTATAACCCGGAGGTCACAGGTTCAAATCCTGTCCTCGCAACCAAAACGGAGTCAGACAAAGCGTCTGGCTTTTTTAATTTACAGGGTTATGTGCCCGGCGGGCGAAAGTGAGCCGGAGCTCCTGCCGAGCAATAACGGAAGTTATTGCGAACGCCACGAAGTATAACCCGGAGGTCACAGGTTCAAATCCTGTCCTCGCAACCAAATTAAAAAAATCGCTATACACTCGCAAAATCGAAAGTATGGCGATTTTTCATTTTTTCAAAGTTTTTTAAAAAATTCTGTTTCTTATTCAAAATTTTTCTATCACCAAACTGTTTCTTGGTCAAATTCTGTTTCTTACTTATAAAATTGACAATTCTTTTCGTCAAAATTAGAAAAAATTTGAGAAAAACACTTCCATATTTTTCATATATATGATATAATATAGTATATATTATATATATAAAGGGAATATTTTGTATGGAGAATGTGGAAAACATGGATAATAACATCGAAAACAAAGTGGAGGAAAATGTAACCGAAACTTCCGAAATCACGCAAGACGCGATTATCGAAAATGCTGAATCGGAAGAGCGAGAAAAACTCTCAAAAAGCACAAAATATGACGCCAACGAAATTCAGGTTTTGGAAGGGCTTGAACCTGTTCGTAAGCGCCCGGGGATGTATATTGGCTCAACCGATTCGCATGGTCTTCACCACCTTGTGCAAGAAGTTGTGGACAACTCCATTGACGAAGCGCTGGCAGGTTATTGCACACAAATTGATGTTGTGCTGAACGCTGACGGCTCTTGCGCTGTTTCAGATAACGGTCGTGGAATTCCAACGGGAATTATCGCCAAGGAAGGCAAAAGCGCTGTTGAAGTTGTTTTGACCAAACTTCACGCTGGCGGAAAGTTTGGTGGCGAAGGCTACAAAATTTCTGGCGGATTGCACGGCGTTGGTGTATCCTGCGTCAATGCACTTTCAACCAAATTGACAGTGGATGTATATCAAGGTGGAAAACACCATTTCATCGAGTTCGCTCGCGGACGCGCTTTGGCGCCTTTGAAAGTTATTGGTTCAACGGACAAAACCGGCACAACTGTCACCTTCTATCCTGACCCAGAAATCTTTGAAACGGTGGAATTTTCATACGACAATCTCAAAAACCGCTTCCGTGAAATCGCCTTTTTGAATAAAGGACTTGTCATCACGCTGGAAGACAAGCGCGAAGGACAGGAAAGAAATGACCGCTTTGAATTTAAGGGCGGAATCATTGAGTTTGTCAACTATCTCAATCAAGGCAAGCAGACACTGCTTTCATACCCTGTCTACTTCAACAAATTCAACCACAACGAAAAGGGCGATGTTGTCAATGAAGTGGAAGTTTGTTTCCAATATAACGACAGTTACAACGAAATAATCAACACCTATGCCAACAACATCAACACCGAAGAAGGTGGAACTCATTTGGAAGGATTTAAAAATGCTCTTTCAAAAGTTATCAATGACTATGCTGTCAAAAACAAACTTATCAAAGAGAGCGAAAAACTCTCTGGCGAAGATTGCCGTGAAGGGATAACTGCCGTCATTTCCGTCAAACTCCGAGAACCTCAATTTGAAGGACAGACCAAAACAAAACTTGGCAACAGCGAAATGCGCACCATTGTGTATAAAGCAATGCAAGAAGCATTTGGTGACTATTTGGAAGAACATCCAAGCGAAGCGAAAGAGTTAATCATGAAATCAATCACCGCTCAACGCGCTCGTGACGCCGCCCGCAACGCCAGAGAACTGACAAGAAGAAAAGGTGTCTTGGAAAGCACCACCCTGCCTGGAAAACTTGCTGACTGTTCCGAAAAAGACAGCAGTTTATGTGAAATATATATTGTGGAAGGAGATTCGGCTGGTGGCTCAGCAAAACAAGGTCGTGACCGCCGTTTCCAAGCAATCTTGCCACTTCGCGGAAAGATTTTGAATGTTGAAAAAGCGCGTCTTAACCGCATCCTTGAAAATGCCGAAATTCGTGCAATGATAACCGCCTTTGGTTGTGGCACAGGCAACGATTTTGATGAGAGCAAACTGAGATATAACAAAATCATATGTATGTCCGATGCCGATGTCGACGGTGCACACATTCGCATTTTGCTTCTGACATTCTTCTTCCGCTTTATGCGCCCACTGATTGAGAAAGGTCATGTCTATGCGGCACAGCCACCACTTTACAAAGTTTCGCGAAACAAAGAAGATTTCTATTTCTATAACGATGACGAACTTAACAAGTGGTTCGACGAAAATGGCAGAAAAGGCACAACCTTGCAAAGATATAAAGGTCTTGGTGAAATGAACCCAGAACAACTTTGGGAAACGACAATGAACCCAGAGAACCGAATACTTCTTCAAATCACCATGGAAGACGCCATTGAAGCGGACAAAGTGTTCACTGAACTTATGGGTGAAGATGTGGATTTGAGAAGAAAATTTATTGAAGAAAATGCCACTCTTGTCACCGACCTCGATGTGTGATTTATGAAAATAAAACAAATTAAGGAAGATAAAAGATGAGTAAAAAAGACGAAGAAGAGAGAAGAAAAAATCTGAAAGAAGTTTTGGAAAAAGAGAAAGTTCAACCAATGGAAGTTGTTGGCGAACTGAAAAAATCTTTCATTGCCTATGCCATGGCAGTGAATGTCAGCCGTGCAATTCCAGATGTGCGAGATGGTTTGAAACCTGTGCACAGAAGAATTTTGTATTCCATGGGCGAACTTAACAACTTCTATAACAACCCGCACAAAAAGTCGGCAAGAATTGTCGGTGAAGTTATGGGTAAGTATCACCCACATGGCGACAGTTCAATTTATGACGCTCTTGTCCGCTTGGCACAAGATTTTTCCATTCGTTATCCACTTGTCGACGGACATGGTAACTTCGGTTCTGTGGATGGCGACCCTGCCGCTGCAATGCGTTACACCGAAGCACGTCTTTCAAAGATTGCTGGGCTTATGCTTCAAGACATCGACAAAGAAACGGTGGACTTCTATCCAAACTTCGACGACACTCTCATGCAACCATCTGTTTTGCCTTCAAAATTTCCAAATCTTCTCGTCAATGGTGCAGACGGCATTGCTGTTGGTATGGCAACAAACATTCCACCACACAACCTAACAGAAGTCATCAACGGCGTTCAAGCCCTGATTGACAATCCTGATATCGACATTGACGAACTTATCAAAATCATCCCTGCCCCAGACTATCCAACGGGTGGCATAATCATGGGACGCACAGCGGTTAAACACGCCTACAAAACCGGGCGTGGCGGAATTTTGGTGCGTGGTCGCGCCGAAATTGAAGAAACTTCGTCAGGAAGAGAGCGTATTGTCATCACCGAAATTCCTTATGGCGTCAACAAAGCACGCTTCATAACACAAATTGCCGACCTTGTGAAAAATAAGAAAATTGAAGGAA
Source organism: uncultured Lachnospiraceae bacterium (assembly GCA_964400145.1). Lineage (GTDB taxonomy): Bacteria > Bacillota > Clostridia > Christensenellales > UBA1242 > Caccovivens. The sequence goes on from CAYNTF010000002.1 coordinate 125,156, forward strand.
TAAGCGACCTTCGCGACGAAAGTGACCGCGACGGACTTCGCGTCATTGTGGACATCAAGAAAGAAGCCAATGCGCAAGTTGTTCTCAATTTGTTATACAAACACACCATGCTTCAACAAAGCAGTGGAATGATTATGCTGGCGCTCGTCAATGGCGTTCCAAAAGTGCTAAATCTCAAAGAGATGCTATATTACTATCTTGAACATCAAAAAGAAGTTGTTGTTCGAAAGACAAAATATGACCTCAGAAAAGCGCAAGAGCGCGAGCATATCGTCAAAGGACTTGTCATTGCACTTGCAAACATCGACGAAGTTGTGCAAATCATCAAGCAGTCAAAAGACAGACAAGAAGCATGCGTGAATTTGACAGCAAATTTTGAACTTGACGAAATTCAAGCCAATGCAATTTTGGAAATGAAACTTTCCCGCCTGACAAGTTTGGAAGTGGACAAATTGAAAGAAGAATTGGCGCAACTTGAAGCAACAATTCTTGACCTTAAAGATATTCTTGAAAAGCCAGAACGCGTGCTTAAAATCATTCGCGACGACTTGGAAAGCGTTAAAACCACATTCGGTGACGCCCGCAAGACAGAAATTTCCATGGAAATGGGCGGAATTGATATTGAAGACCTGATTGCAGAAGAAGATGTCATAATTTCCATGACATATGAAGGCTATATTAAACGCATGTCAGTGGACGAATATAAATCTCAGCATCGTGGTGGAGTTGGCATCACCGCCCACAAAACCAAAGATGAAGACTTTGTCATTCGAATGTATGTTGCTTCCACCCATGATGACCTGCTCTTCTTCACCAATTTGGGCAAGGTTTATTCTGCGAAGGCGTATGAAATTCCAGAAGCACAACGACAAGCAAAAGGTCGCGCAATGATCAACCTTTTGCAACTTTCTCTTGGCGAAAAAGTGACCGAAATCATCCCTATGAAAAAAGATGCATCTGGAAACCTTGTTTTAGCAACAAAGAACGGACTTATCAAAAAGACCCCGCTCAAAGAATATGAAAACATACGAAAAGGCGGAAAAATCGCCATCAAACTTTTGGAAGGTGACGAACTTATTTCTGCAAAAATCACGCAAGGTCGTGATGATATTTTGATTGCCACACACAACGGCAAGTGCATACGCTTCATCGAAACAGATGTCCGAACGGTTGGTCGTGACAGTCAAGGCGTAAAGAGCATAAAACTCTCTGGCGACGACTTTGTTGTCAGCATGGAAATTGTGCACGATGGAACAGAAATCTTGACTATCTCCGAAAAGGGCTATGGCAAACTGAGCTCAGTTGACGAATTCCGACTTCAACAGCGTGGCGGAATGGGAATAAAAGCCGGCGTATTCAACGAAAAGACAGGCAAACTTAACTCCTTAATGCAAATTGAATATCCATGCGACCTTTTGGTGATAACCAACAGCGGAGTGATAATCCGAACGCCTGTTGACGACATCAGCCACTTCTCTCGCCTAAGCCAAGGTGTGAAGATTATGAAACTGAAAAACGACGCGCAAATCACCTGCGTGGCACTGACAGATAAAGAAGTGAACGCTGACGAAAACTCAGGATTGACTGACGCCAACATTGAATCAGAAATTATTGAAGCAGACAACTCACAAGAGAATGGTGAAGTTGAATTATCTATCGACAATGAAGAAAATGGACAAAATGCCGAAATGACTGTCGACAATAAAGAAGATGAACAAAACGAATAACCAACAATCCTTTTAAGCGGTTGTTTCACAAAGCATTCCAAACAAAAAGAAAAATCAAAAAAAACACTAACTTTGGAGAGAATATATGGATAAAAAAGTGCTGGAACAAGAGAAGGCATATTTAAACAAAGTTTTTGTGAAAATTGACGAAAATGCAGATATAAACAAGAAGAAACTTAAACGAAATCAAGATAAAATTCAATCTTTTAAGGAGTTTTTCGCCGAGAATTATTATGATATCAAAGATGACGAAGCGGACGATGAGATTGCACAAATAAATTTACAAATTGAAAATTTAGAAAACCAAAACATTCTCTTAAAGCGACTGACAGACAGACTTAAAAGGCAGAAAAAAAATCCGTATTTTGGCCGTTTTGATTTCCAAAGTGTTCAAGACAACTCACCTAAAAAATATTACATCGGATTGGGACTTATTCAAGACGAAGACAAAAACAATTTCGTCTACGATTGGCGTGCAGACATTTGTTCTCTATACTACGACGATAAAATCGGAAAAACAGCATACACCTGCCCCGATGGAGAAATTAGCGGAGAAGTCACCCTAAAAAGACAATATAAAATTGAAAGTGGTGCGCTGAAATATTATATCAACAGCAATTTGGTCATCGACGACGACATTTTGATGGAACAACTTTCTCGCAATGCCACATCAAAAATGCACGAAATTGTTTCGACAATTCAAAAAGAACAAAATGTGCTCATTCGTGCCGACGATTTTTCGAATATAATAGTTCAAGGTGTGGCTGGTTCTGGAAAGACTTCCATTGCAATGCACCGCGTTTCGTATCTGTTATACAAATATCGCGACAAACTCAAAAGCGAAGATATTTTGATTCTTTCGCCATCCGACCTTTTCTCAAATTATCTCAGCGAAGTTCTTCCATCGCTTGGAGAAGAAAAATCTTTCACAACAACATTCGCAGAAATGGCAAGAAGGCTCTTGGGCATGGATTTTGAAAGCAGAGAAGACATGCTTGACCGCGTGAGCGGAAAACAATCACAGGAAGATTTAAACGAAATTGCCATAAAAGCAAGTTTTGAATTTTTGGAAGATTTGAAAACTTTTCTTAACGAAATATTGTGCAAACTTTTCATACCAAAGACGATGGTTTTTGGCGATGTTGTCATCACCAAAGAAGAGTTGAGCGACATATACTTCAACAAACTAAACGGACTTGCGATTTATAAACGCATTGATGTTTTGGCAGATTATATCTCAGAAAAGTTCAATGTTTCCACGGCAAATCGCCCTGATTTGACCAAACGCGCCAAAAAGATTTTATATAACAAATTTTTGACAAGCGACATTTTAAAGATTTACAATCTCTTTTTGGAAAGCGTCGAACTTAAAACTATTGAAAAGATTGGTTCCTATGATGTTGCGCCAATGCTTTTGATTAAAGAAAATTTGTTTGGACTTAAAAACACCTATGACGCCAAATATATCATCGTCGACGAAATGCAGGACTATACCCCTTGCCATTTTCATCTTTTTGATAAGATTTGGAAAGCACCAAAACTATACCTTGGTGACATCAACCAAAGCATAGACAGAACAATTCCTGAAAACTATCTCAAAGACCTTGCCAACTTGACAAAAGCAAAAATCAAATATCTGACAAAATCATATCGTTCCACCATGCAAATATCCGTTTTCTCGCAAAGAATTTTGGGCAAACGAGTGGCGAATAATGTCAACCGAAACGGCGAAGATGTGGAATTTATCAAAACAAAAAATGTTTCAAAGCGAATTGAAAAAATTCTGCAAGAGCGCAGTGGAAAAAGACAAAGCATTGCCATAATCTGTAAAACGGTTGAAGAAATCAAACGACTTCAAAAAGAAAGCGCTGAGATAAAAAAATTCAAAGTCCTAAATGGCAACGAAATAAAATCAAAGAAGATAATCACCACCCCAGCAAAAGCAAAAGGTGTGGAATTTGATTGTGTGATTATCCCATTTGCCAATGACAAAAACTATAAAAATGAACTTGACCGCAATTTGCTCTATGTTGCTTCCACTCGCGCACTACACAAATTATATTTTTTATGCGATGAAAAACCAAGCAAGTTTTTGGTTAAAACAAAGAAGCAAAAACAAAATGAAAAACAAAATCAAAATAAGAAATGATAGAAAGTCTTGCGCCTTGTTCTATATGAATGAATAATATATGCAAAAGTTTGCATAAATTTGAAACTCAAAAGCCAATTCCATATACAAAAATATGTATAAAAACAAAATGTAAAAATATGCAAAGAATGTTTATTAAACACCACCTAAACCAGACATTTCCCAAACCCCTTTTTTGTTAAGCGTTTGAGGCTTGCAAAAAAACAAGGACATTTTTTCTGCTTTTTAAACATAATTTACAATTTTTTAGGTTTAGAAAGTGCAATTTTGAAAAAGTTATCCCCAAAAATGTGGAAAAGTGGATAACTCATGTGGTTTTCTCACATTTTTAAGCAAAAATCCCCTTTGAATAATAATAAATGCAAATGAATAATTATAAATTTGTGGATAAGTGGAATAAAAAGGTGGAGAAGTTAATGTATAAATATGCTTGACAAAAGCGCAAATTTTGTATTAAAATTTCCTTTAAAGAAGAAAAATAGATTAATTAAAAGGTTAAAAATTGGAGAAATTATGAACGACAAAAAACTTATCATCCCCAGAAAACTTCAAGGTTTTTGGGAACTGATGCCAAAGGAACAAATGCTTTTTTCAGCGTTTTTGGACAAAATTGAAACAGTCTTTCAAAGAAATTGTTTTGTCCCTTTGGATACGCCTGTTTTGGAATATTCAGAAGCACTGCTTGCAAAAAGTGGTGGTGAAACTGACAAACAAATCTTCCGTTTCAGCAAGGGCGAAACAGATATGTGTATGCGATATGACCTCACCGTGCCCCTTGCAAGATTTGTGGCTATGCACAAGAACGAACTTAACTTTCCATTCAAACGATATCAAATTGGCAAAGTATATCGTGGCGAGCGCCCTCAAAAAGGCCGTTTCAGAGAATTCTATCAATGCGATGCGGACATAATTGGTGACGGCGAACTTTCGCTTGTTGCAGACGCTGAATGTGTGTATCTTTTTGAACAATGTTTTAAGGCTCTAAATCTTCCTATTATTATCAAAGTTTCAAATCGAAAAATCCTTGCTGGGTTTATTGATGAAATAAAAAAAGTAGAAAATTCAACCGATATTTTAACCGTGCTGGATAAATTGGGAAAAATCTCCGAAGAAGATGCAAAAAAACAATTACTTGAAATTGGATTAAGTGAAAAAGAATGTCAAAAAATTATAAAATTGGCAAAAATTAACGGAAATATTGAAAAAATAACCGAAATTTTGCAAGACTTTTGTCAAAATGAAATCTTTAAAACAGGATTGAAAGAACTTCAAGAAGTGGACAAATTCTTGCAAAGTTTGGGTTCAAAAGCAGTGACCTACGACCTTTCCATCATTCGTGGGCATGACTACTACACCGGCACAGTGTTTGAAGGATTTTTGAAAAATCATGCAGGCGCTGTTGGTGGCGGTGGAAGATTTGAAAATCTTTGCAGTTATTTCTCCAACGATAAGATGCCCGGCATGGGCATGAGCGTTGGAATCACCCGCCTTTTTGACCTACTTCTTCAAGACAACTATTTTGACTTGTCGCAAACAAACGAAACCGAACTTGCAATCATTCCTTTCGACGAAACTTTAAGTGACGGACTCACAATAATGCAAACATTGCGAGAAAAAGAAATAAAAGCCGATTGTTTTTATGAAAACAAATCTTTCAAATCAAAGATGAAAGAAGCAAATCGAAGAAAAATCAAATATGTTATGATTGTTGGCGAAGATGAAGTCAAATCTCAGAACTACTCTTTGAAAAATATGGAAACAGGCGAACAAATCAAAAAACCACTTGACGAAATTATAAAAGTCATAAAAAATTCTTAAAAATTGCTTAAAAACGCGTTAAAATAAAAAAATCGAACAAAAAATAATAAAAATTTAACAAAAAACAAAAAAATTAACAAAAAAAGGATAAAAAAATGAAAAAAAAGAAAATATTAGTCACCGCCGCACTTTTGTATGTCAACGGACTTCCACACCTTGGACATGTTGTGGGTTGCTGGCTTCCTGCTGACATCTTCACGCGCTTTCACAAAACTTATGGCAATGACGCCATCTATGTGACCGGAACGGATGACCATGGTTCTGCAAGTTACATCTCTGCAAAAGAAATCGGATTGAAGCCAGAAGAATACATTTCACAAATGAATGGCAAAATGAAAGTGATTGCTGACAAACTTTCGATACATTTTGATTTTTGGAGTGGAACAAACACAAAAACACATGAAGAAGTGACAACCGATTTCTTCAACGAAATTTACAAAAATGGATACACCGAAGTTCATGAAAGTCACATGTTATATTGCGAGCACGACCACATCGCCCTTGCTGACCGTTTCGTGAAAGGGGTCTGCCCATATTGTGGCTATGACAAGGCATATGGCGACCAATGCGACCAATGCGGAAAGACTTATGAACTTGACGATTTAATCGCACCAAAATGTTCTTTTTGTGGTAACAATGCAGTTAAAAAGGACACAAAACACATCTATATCAGTCTGAACAAACTTCAACCTCAACTGCAAAAGTGGGTTGAAAGCAGAAAAGACATCTGGCGCCCACATGTATACAGCATGACTAACAAATGGTTTAAAGAAGGCTTGCGCCCGCGTTGCATAACCCGCGACATCCCATGGGGAATAAAAGTGCCACTCAAAGATTTTGAAGATAAAGTTTTCTATGTTTGGTTTGACGCCCCAATCGGATATATTTCCATCACCAAAGAACTTGGTGGTGATGAGATGGTGAAAGACCGCTGGCAAAACGACGAATGTGAAATATACAACTTCATTGGCAAAGATAACATTGACTTCCACGCCGTTTTCTTTCCAAGTATGGAACTTGCTTGCAAGAAGTATAACCTTGCAACAAATGTCGTTGGCTTCAACTTCCTTAATTTTGAAGGACAAAAATTTTCGAAGTCAAATCATGTTGGAATTTTTTGCGACAAACTTATTGACAGCGATGTGGACATTGATGCGTTGCGTGCCTACCTTGTTTCAATCTTCCCAGAAAATAAAGACAGCGATTTCACTTATGAAGGTTTCAAACTTAACACCAATTCCGAACTTGTCGGCAAATATGGCAACTTTTTCAACCGCACACTGAACATGATTAATAAAAACTTCGCTGGCGCGCTTGGCATTGATTTTGATGACATCAAGAACAATTTGACCGAAAACGATGCAGAAATGATAAACGCAATTCAAACTTTCCCAGAAAAAATTGCCGATTTGTTTGCGAAGACTGAGTTCCGTATGGCTTATAAAGAAATCATGAACTTTGCGTCGATTGGAAACACATATCTTGAAAAAACTGCCCCTTGGACGCTCATCAAAAATGGTGACCTTGACAGCGCAAAGAAAGTGCTTTACCTTTGTCTTAACATGGCAAAAGCGCTTGCGATTGTGGCAAGTCCAATCCTACCAAATCGAACAGCAGAAATTTGGACAGAACAACTTAACTTTGACAAAGCGCCAAACGCCCCAGAAATGTGGCAGGATGCCTCCAAAATCAACATTGCAAAAACACATAAAGTCAATCTGCCAAAACCTCTCTTTGCCCGCTTAGACGACGAAACAATCGAAAGATATAAAGCAGAATTGGAATAGTTAGTTAAAAAAACTGGTGCTTTAAAAAATTAGAAACAACAAAGTTGCATAAATAATATCAGAAAACAAAAAAATAGTAAAAACAAATTGTTTGTTAAAAAATTAATAGCAAAAAAGTTTGCAAAAAAGTTAAAAAAAAGAGCAAAAATTGCTCTTTTTTTATTTGGATTAACTGACCCGTTTTTTGTTTAGATTAACTGTCCGACAGAACTGATGTATTGCTTGCGATAATAGTCGTTGGTATACATAGTTTTGCCGTCACCCGAAACATAACTCGTTCCTGTGACAGAATTCAACTCCAATGGAATTGAAATCAAACTTTCGCTTCCAATAACAATTTGTGTGCTTATGCTGTCGATGAAAAGTAGACTTTTTGTTGAACCAGAACTAAGTTGCGTTTCATAAACATCACTTGTGCCAATGGTCAAAGTTATATCTTTCATTCCACTCATGCCGGTCAAATTCTCTGCATTTATGGTGATTTTATAATTTGAACCATCATATTCAAATCCTATCAATGACTGCTCAATGGTTGGATACGCTTCAATTCGATTAATCGCATATTTTATGATGGAATAAGTGGCATCTGTCAGTCCCAAAGCCTGCGTGATGATCAACATAATGTTTGAACCAATTTCGTCTTTTGAATATGTGTATGTTTTGACAATATCTTTAGCAGATGAAAGGTCCGTCGTTCTACTGTTATAAGATGTGTTGACAATATTAAGAGTGTCATTTTTATATTCAATCGTTGTTATTCTCTTTGACCAAGGATCTTTTAATGCAACAACATTATAAGTTGTGTAGGTGTAATTTCCCGCAACAGCCGTCCAAGTGACTTCTCTTGTTGCGCCAACATCAAGTTCCATATACATATAAAATTCATTGTTCTCGTCAAAACCAACTTCGATGTCAAAACCAACACTTATCGCACTCAACCCCAAAATACTCACATTTGTTGTCCCTTTGAAATTAAGCGTCTTTGTGTTCAAAGTGCTGACTGCAACATCAACAAAATTTGAAAGTTCGCTGAAATCAATATGTTCGTCTTTTGGATTGTTGTCAAAATAATCAAAATTGTCGTCAAAATCTTCAATATCAATGACAAAATTCATTACATTTTCACCAATCACCACATTTTGTATGGAAATTTGACTGAGTTTTTGAACCACGCTTGAAGATTCAATCTCTTGCTCAAAGACAAGTTCCAGAGTTGCAAAGTCTTGCCCTGCCATTTCTTCATCATTTGCGTTGAAGTCCAAAGTGATTGTGAGTGTTGTTGTGTATAGCCCCTGACTTTCATCCGTCAAAACTTTGTCAAGTTTGATGTTTTTAAGCATCTTTGTCATGTTTTCAACCGAACTTAAAACCTGGTCGGCTTTTGAAATGTCCACACTTTCCGAAGTTGTGCTGATGCCAAGAAGTGTCTGCAAGTAAGTGAAATCTGTGGTGTTTGGATTTTCGTCAAGACTCAACGCCTGCGTCAAACTGTCGCCAAGATTGATGTTAAACAACGCAACCAGCATGGAGATTATTTCGCTCAAATTTGAGTTTCCAATCTTCGCTCTAAAATAGTTGCTTCCAATGTTATTGTTTGTTGTCACGCCACTTGCATCATCGGAAAGGTTATCATGAGTGTAAGTCACAAAAAGTCCTTCACCATCGCTTTCATAAATAAGATTGATCAAATGTTCGGCGGTGGCTGTGCCGTTTGTCTTTTGCACCACATCCAAATCTGTCGCTTGAACAGTGAGTGCCATTCCGTCGAAAAGGTCAATTCCAGAAGCGTTTGTTTCACCTTCAACTTCTTCCACCTTAACCTTAACTTCTCCGTCAATTTCAGTTGTCGATGTTGAATCTTGTGAACTGATTGTGCCATTTAAGTTGAATTGATAAGTTTTTGACCAAGCGTAATTTTTTGTTGTTTCAATGATTTCAAGAAGAGTTGCGTATGAATTGAAATCTTCCAAATTAGTTTGATAACTTGTCGAACCGTCGCTGTTTTCCACAGCAGTGTTGGACTTCACAGCAACGATATTTTGGAAAGAATTCAAATCATTTGCGCCAGCTTCACTGATGAACAACTTATCCAAATTCTCGACATTATTGCCGACTGAAATGTTGGTTAAATAAACTGCAAAATTAAGGTTTGCTGTCACACTCTCTTCACAATCAAGCAAATATTCGCTGTAATCAGAATAAAGCACGGTGTTAGGGTCGTATATATTTGCCCCCAAAATCAATTTTGTCGGCAATATCGTTTGCCCACTTCCCTCTTGCATGAAAATTTGCAAAACGATGTTATAGAACCAATAATTTTCTCCATACTGCAAAACATTTCCCTGCCCGCCGTAGTCCGCGATGTCGGTTGAGTATGTTTCCACAGTTTCCCACTCGCCCGTTGTTTCGTTATAAACGCTTTCTGTCTTGACAATGTTTTCACGAGAAACCGTCTTTCCAATGTTGATTTGAATGCCGTTATAAGTTCCATTTTCTGTCAAAACTGTCAACCAAGTTCCATAAATTTGGTCAAGCGCTGGCAAAATAACTTTGAAAGCGTCGGTTGTTGTTTCGATGGTTTCAAGAATGTCGCCCACAGTTTCGCCATCTTCAGATTCCAAAAATTCTCCAAAATTTTCGTAAATGAAGTCGATAATTTCTTCCACTGTGTTTTCGCTTAAATCAGCATAAATTTGCAAGCCGTTCAAATCAATATAGATTGTGTTGTCAATGAGATAGATGTAAGTGGAAAGCCCCAAAGATGTGGTGTAGAGCGAAACCGCTGGCGTGTATGTCATTTCACCGTTTTCATCCTCGGTTGGAATAAGCAGAGCGGTAAGTTCGCCGTAAAAAGTGTTGTTGCTGTATCTGATTGACAAATCGCTCGAAAAGGCAATAACACCTTCACTTGTTTCCAAATTGCTTAAAATCACTTCTGCAAAATCGGTGTTATAATAAACATATTCTTCTTCATCAAACTCCGTCAGAGAATTGATTGAAGTGTTGAGTTTTGCATTACCTGTCAAAACATCATAAATGCTGAAAGCAATCGTGCTGAGATTGTCGTTGTCGAAGGTGGAGTTCAAAGACAAGATGTCCATGATTGCCACATTGGTGAGTTTTCCAAGTTGCGACAAAGTGATTGTCATATTTTGCAAGGAGCCTTCAATATTGATGCTCATATTTTTCATGTAGTCCTCAAGCGTGTATGTTGTCAAAATTTCAGCAAGATTTTCGAACACGCCAAGTTGAATTGTCACGCCAAGTTCGTCTGCCAAAACCTTTTCGATGACTGATATGATGTCTGTGCTTCCGTCAGTGCTTGGCATGTCGAACTTAAACTTCATATAGTTGCCGAACTGCAAATAAATCATGTCGTTCACAAATCTAATAACAGCCCTTTCACCAAAAAAGTCATCAACCGAAATTTCAATATCGCCGTCAACATAGATGAATGTTCCGGTCAAAACAAGCCCATTATAATTCACGCTATAATCAAAAGCAAATTTCCCGCTCTCAAAAAGGTCATATAAATTTTTAATCTTGGTCGCAACGCTTTCAATTTCATCGGTAACAACAGGCGCGCTAACCTTGTCAATTTCAGCGTGTTCATTAAGTTCCAAATTGATTGAAATATTTGAATTGACATCAAAAACAAATGTGATTGTATCCGCCGTGATATTATATTCAAAATCATCAATTTGCCCAAAAGTTATGCTGTTCGTTTCATAAGACTTTAAGAATTGCAAAATCTCCAAAATCATTTGTGCAGGTTCAAGATTGAAGAAACTCTCCCCGCCACAGAACATATCGAACAGGTCGATAAGTTCGTCGATATCACTAAGGTCTGCCGAAACACAAATGTCGCCAAGTTTGACATACACCACATTTTCAAGCACAACAACTTCAACTTGTTCACCCAAAACGGTGCCGTTGATGCGGGCATAGAAGTCGCTTTCCAAACCAAGTTCAATATTGAACACAAATTGCGCGCTTTCCTCATTTTCAGTGTATGTTAAAGTCAAAGTGCCATTTTGATTGGACATTAAGTCATAGAAATCTTCGTCTTCCATTCCAAAGACATAGCCACTGTCAGCAATTTCAAACTCAATTTCAAGTTCAAAATTTTGACCATAAGTCACATTGACCTGACTTAAAACATTCTTTTGTTGAATCTCGCTGTTTATCAATTCAACTCTAAGTCCATTTTTCCAAGTTAAAACATAGGAATTTTCGAACAATTCTGATTTGCTTGGCAATGAGTCTGTCACTGTGAAGTTTTCAGACAAAACTTTCTCCAACAGTTGAAGAATGTCAAAGTTTTCAATTATATCTTCAAAGTCTTCTTCAATTTCATATTCAGACTTCACCTGCTCATAAATTTCATCAAAAACTTCCTTCAAAACATCAGCAATTTGGTCAGAATATTGGTCGAACAAAGCACAAACATCATCTTTCCAACTTTCGAAGTCATTGACATCAAAGGAAATTCGTGCACCGTCAATGTCAACATATATGGTTTGGTCAACATAAACAATTTGCAACTCAGCGCCATTTATCTCTGCAACAAAAGCAATTTGAAGTTCATCTTCGTTGTCAAGATAAATCTTTCCGTCAAGGTTTTCATCATTAATTTTCAAGTAGAAATTCGCAACGACATGGTCATTATTAAGCAATTTCAAAGCGTAGTCCGAATAAATCGCAAGACCTGTCAAGTCAATCTCTTCGCCTGAAATTTCGTAGTCCACCCTAACTTCACTTTCTTCACCTGTGGCAACATCCGTGTCATTCATTTTATTGACATTGACATTGAGATAAATTTCGTTATAATTCACTTTAATGTGATTGCTTGTCGCCGAAATTATGTTAAAATTCTCGTCGCACAAAATGTCAAGTTCAATGACATTTTTGATGTTTATGATAACTTCATAACCGCCATCATCCAACTTTTTAGATTTTGATGTATCCAAAAGTGAAACCAAACTTGTGACATCAAAATTATCCAAATCTATGCCAAAATTTGATGCAATATCATCCAAAAAACTCAAATCGACATTAATATAAGAAGCCACAAAGTTGAAAAGTTCAACGATATCCATGTCGCTTGAAATTGCTGACGCGTCAAACATGTAGGTCGTCGAAGAAGAAATTTCTTCGGAAGTGCTTTCCGCACTCACATCGCCTTCAAATTCGTTTTCAAGAGTAAGGAAGATATAAGAGCCAACATAAACCACCTGCGCGGAATATTCTTTCTCATTCAAAGAAAATTGAAGAGAAAGAGAAATCCCGCTTTCGTCATAGACAACATTTCCGTTCAAAGAAAGTGTCACCTTGTCTTCTTCTGCAATATTAGGGTTCGTAGCATTTGAGAAAGAAAGTTCAAAGTCTGCATCAATATTTTCAAAGCCCATAATACTGTTGACAAAAGAGCCAAAAACACTCGTTTCTTCTGCTCCTGCACTTCCCGTTGGCAACGAAATAACCGACGGCGAAACATTGCCGAAAATTTGGACATACGCAAAGAAAACAAGAAGTGTCATGAAGATGTAGGTTGTGAAAGTTCTGAACATTTTTGGGAAAATTGAGTTGGTTTTCTTAATTTCAGCCACCGAGCACCTCCTCATATTCCTTGAAATATTCTTCAATGTCGCTTTCGTCGAAATAGAAATAGTCCACAAATTCGTCGGTTACAGGAGTCCAACCAATGATAGTTACATTCATTTTGTAGGTTTCGCTATATGAAATGCTGACAAAGTTGAAGTTGCTGTCAACCACAACATCCATACTCATAGACACCCACAATGGTGCATCACTCATGCCAGAAGAATATTTGATTTCATAAGAATAGTTAAGCGCTGCAAGCGAAAGGTAGGTCGTGTCATTGAAAGTGATTGAGAAAGAATATGTGCCATCACCGTTTGCAGTGACCGCCGAACATGTTGCGCCTTGACAAGTTATTGACGAAATGATATATGGCAAAGTGTTTGTCGGTGAAGTGTTGAAGATTTCTTTATACTCATCCATTGTATACTCAACAAGGTCGTTGTCGCTGAAAACGCCATAAAGGTTTTCTGCATTTACACTGCTCTTTGTTGGCGCAACACCCGTTGTTTTGTCCAAAATCGTGCCTGTTGAATAGACCAAAACGCTGTCTTCGTCAGTGGCATCATATATAATCCGAGAACAAATCTGTGGAGAAAGCGAAATGAACGATGGGCTGAGTTTATCATAAACATAAACATCTCCACTCTTCAAATGCACAGATTTCATTTTCTGTGTCACTCCTGCTGTTGCATACACCGTTCCCGTCATGATTTTACAATAATTTTCGCTGTTGTTGAGATTGTATTCTGCAATGAGATAAACTTCCACTGCCGAAAATTTGTCCGGCGTGGAACTCAGCCCTTGCGAAACAAGTGACTCCACAGTGTCAGATGACTCTCGAAGGTCCGATTCCACAGCGCTTATAATCGTTCCAACTTCAAGATTATCGACATAAATTTTTCCAATAGAAACTCCTGTCACCAAAGACATGACAAAGATTAAAATTGTCGAAAATGTTTTTATCACAACATTAGACACCATGTGCCTCCAATCTTTTGAATTTAATTGACCAACAAATTATATCTTTAACACTTGCTATATCAAGCGCGTTTTTCTGTTAATTCAATAGGTTTATGAAAAAAATCCCAAACCCTTCGTATCTTCTTGCATCTCCAATGAAGATTACTGTATTTATAGTAACATAAAACGATATATGAAGTCAACTAAAATTAGTTAAATTTTTTTAAATATTTTATGCCACATAAAAACCATTTAAAACCACATAAATCTCAAATGTTTAAGCACAAAGAGGACCGGATGAAAACATAAAAACTCACAGCGCTTATCCAATTTCGCATCACACAATTTTATTGTATTAACAAATTAACAAAATCGAAAAAATCTAACACCGTTGGAAAACAGGAATTAATATAAATAATAAAATAGCAATTTTTTCGTTGAAAAAAACATAAAAATCACAAAAAAAACGAGAAAAATCACAAAAATTAATCATATTTTTTTATTTTTTTTGCAAAATCACCACTGTTTCAATCGTTGAAGTGCAAGGAAACATATCAAACGCCGTCACACTGTCAAAGCCATATTTCTCACTCAAAATCTTCAAATCACGAACCAAAGTGGAAAAATTGCAAGAGATGTAAATAATTTCGCGGATGTCTTTTTTCAAAATTGACTCCAAAACACTTTTTTTGCACCCTTCTCGCGCTGGGTCAAGCACAATCGTGTCCACTTCAGTCGAACTTAAAATCTCATCCAAAACATCTTCCACTTTCGCGCAAATATTTTTCATTTTGGAATTTGCCAATTTCTCCGCGCTTTCATGTGCCGAAGATTGCACTTCAACGCCATAGACAAATTTAGCGTTTTTGGTCATCAGTCGCGTCAAAACCCCTTGCCCAGAATATGCATTCACCACAACCTTCCCCGACACCTTATCAAGCACAAAATCGTAGAGCAACTTTGCAACTTCGTCGTTCACTTGATTGAATGCAGAAATTTCAACATCTGCCACAAAATCTCCAAAATTTTGACACAAATTTTCTGTGCCATTCACTTTAAAAACTTTTGTTCGATTGCTTTCTAAAACTTCGCCAAAAGCGAAAAATACCAAAAAATCGCGAAAAATTTGCATTTTTTTGATATTTTTTTGCACTTTTTTGACATTTTTGCCAAACAAAAAGCAAATCGCAACATTTCCACCAATCTCTTTTATGTAAACATTTTTCAATCCTTGGCAATCATTTTCCGCAATAAATGTTTCAATCAACGGAATGATTTTGTTGATATTTTCACCCGCAATAGGACAACTTTTAACTTCAAAAAAATCATGTGACTTTGGTTTGAAATAACCAATTTTTCCGTTGCAAACTTCCAATTTGATTTTATTGCGATAAAAAAATCTGTTTGGAGATTTGACAAAATCAACCTTCTCGCTCCACCCAGCCTTATTCAGTTCTTTGGCAAGAATTTGACTTTTCAATGATATTTCTTCATCATATCCACAATGCTGAAAAGCACATCCGCCACAAATTTCAAAGTATGGACAAAACGGCAGACATCTTTTAACACTTTGACGCAAAATCTCAACCACCCGACCAATCAAAAAACTTTCACTTTTTTTGATTATCTCAACAGCAACTCGCTCTCCTGGCAAAGTTTTAGGCACAAAGACAACTTGACCGTCAATTTTTCCAACGCCCGCGCCCTCGTATGAAACATCAAAAATATCCACAATTTCACTCATTGTCCATCTCACAATGTCTTTCCGACATTCAATTTTTCGACCAATTCGTTTTGTTTTAAAAGACATTCAACTTCTTCAACGCATACTCTTTTACGCAAAGAGTCAAGCGATTCATTCAACTCAACGGCTTCCGCAACACTTTGTTTAATTTCTTCCCATGACCCCATTGATTTTTCCGAAGCATCACCATTCCCAAAAGTTTCAAAAACAATACGGGCTGTCTTGTCAATGTTTTCATCAACAAAATTTTGCATGACAACCTTATTTCTGTTAATTCGAGAATACAAAAAGCCTTCTTTTTCATACAAATATCTTGCAACTTTGTTATCAATCCCAACTGCCATCGCCATTTTTGGAAAATTTTTAGATTTTGCATAGTTCTTCGCTTCAGCAAGAATTTCTTTGCCCACACCCTGTTTTCGCGATGCATAATCCACAAACAGTTCATTCAAATCCAAACTCATATCCGTTTCTTCAATCGTTAAGAACGCGCACATTTCATCATCTTGATTGTAAGCACAAAAAACCGACTTCAAATCTTGCGGACTAATCAAAGACGACAACGACTTATTTTCAATCATATCACATTCATCGACCAATTCCTGCAACCGTCTTATTTCTCTTCTGGACATCTGACCAAGTTCAGTGTAATGAATAACACTCATAACAACTCCTTAATGCTATAAGTTTAACACAAAAAGCCAAATAAATCAATTAAGAACACAAAATTTAACCGTTTTTATTGACAAAAACAAAATTTTAATGTAAAATAAGTTGTACTATCGCAAAAAAGCCTAGTCAAAATTGTGCAAAATTCAAAAAAAATGATGGAAGATAAAACAAAAATGCGGTCGTGGCGGAATGGCAGACGCGCAGGTTTCAGGTACCTGTGATGGCAACATCGTGTGGGTTCAACTCCCACCGACCGCACCAAAAATCAAAAAAACAATAAAAAATAAGCCAAAAGGCTTATTTTTTATTCCCATTTTGATTATTTTGAATAATCTTGCAAAATAATACTGTCTTCTGGGTCAATATATGTGTATGAACCAGAAACATTACCCTGTCCGCCGATAAGTTTCAAAACAGAAGCAGCAGTTGCATCCAAAGAGTCAAATCCTGCATTTGTTGTGACAGCACTTAATGTATCAATGTCGTTGATTGATGTCACTTCTCCGCTTTCATTATAGTTAACGCAAGTTGTGTCAACATCAACTCCATAATAAACTCTTCCATTTGTGGAAAGTGGAGAACGCACGGTTGAGTCGATATAGAAAGTGGAAGAAGAATCTGAACCATAGTTTTTACTCAATCTTGATGCTGCTTTCTCAATCAAAGCGTCATCCAAATATCCTGCAAAGTAAGTTGAAAATTCCACTGATGTTTTTTCGACAACGGCGTCATACATTCCGTCTACTTCAACCACTGAAACTTCGTAGAGTTTGGAAGAATCTTCGTTTGTGGCATAAACAATCGTTTCATCGCTCAATTCTTCTTGATAAATTATCGTAACTTCTTCACCAACTGCTTCATTGACTGTTTCTTCAAGAGTTGCTTTGTCAGTCGTTGTTCCACCAATTGATGGATCTTCCACTGTTGGATCATCAGTTGTTGGGTCATCAACAGTAGGATTATCAACTGTTGGTTCTTCTGTTGTATCCCCCGTTGAGCCTTGATCTCCACTTCCACCATCTTGATTTATAGTTACATTTACATTAATGTCATTATTACCAACCTTTTCATGATTTCCATATTTTATAAGGTGGCATCCACCTACAAAGGCAACAACAGCAACCGCTGCAGCAGCAATCGCACAAGCAATAGACTTTTTTAATTTTCCATGTTTCTTTTTTGAATCTGTATTATTTACCACTTTTTCCAACCCATCACGCTCTGCACCTAAAGCATAATATTGATTTATAGTTGCGTCTCCAACCTTGTTCATCCGTTCTTTACGTTCTTCTTCTTTCTCTTCTAATCCTTCAATTTTGCGTTCTAATTCTTTAACTTTGCGGTTTAATTCTTTACGCTCAGTTTCTGCAATCACACGCATTGAGTTAACATCCCAAAGATTGTTAACAGCTGTCTCAGTATTCCTTTCTGCAGTTTTACGAGCTTCATTTGCTCGACTAAGTTCCGACATGTAATTAGGTTTCTCTTTAGCCTGTTCTGCTCGTGCAGCCTTCTTTATTTCCATTAATGGAGTAACACATGTCTTAACAAGCTCAATCAAATTTTGGTTGAAATTTGGTTGAACAGGAATACCTGGCACATTTGAATCATTAAGTTTCAAAAGTCCGTCTTTTTTATCGTGTTTAAATTTTGTTATTTGCTTTACTTTTCCATCTAAAACATAAACTTTGTTATCCGACGTGAAAAGAATTTCATACTCCTGTGTATTATTAGCCGTATATTTAGTTAAATAACTTCCTTTTTGTTCAGCCAACTCCCTAAATTCTTTTATAGTCATAAAACACCTCCATTTATTGTTGTCCATATTATAACGCAAATGCGCTCCATTGTCAATACCCTTTTCTAAAAAAAATCACATTTTTCAATCTTTTTTTTTAAAAAATTTTCGTTTTTTCTCGAAAATTATCCGAAAAATAGCATAATTTTTCCTTTTTTCATTATATGCAGGCGAAAAACATTTGTTGGAAAACATACTTTTCAACAAATAGGATTGATTTTTTCTTGACCTTGGCACATATTAAAGGCTCAACTTTTGTGTTTTCCACACCTTTCATCGCCTTTGAACAATCTTAATTCAACAAAAAACGATAATTTTCTTTAATTTTTTATCAAAAACAATGATTTTTCTGCACTTTTTTGATTGTTTTTGTGTTTTTCGTTTTAACGCGACAATTCGTTTTCACTTTTCCCTTTAAGATAATAGTTGTTGCTCCGAGCGAAATATTCAGCCATTTTTCGCAAATCTGTGACATATTTGCTGTTCTCTTTCACATAATCTTGCAAAAAGTTGTTTATATCTCCACGCATATTTTCGTTGAAAAGAAACTTCTCTTCGTGCAAAATTTTATCAACTTCGTTGAATGGTGTGTCTTTAAGTTTGAAAATCATCAGTTTTCGGTCATATTTTTGCTCAAAATTTATTTTATCGTCAAAAGAAAAGTGGTATGAATATACAGCAAAACCCAATTTTGTCCCTTCAATTCTTTGTGGCTCCGTGATAACAAATGGCATAATTACCCCCCATAACAACTTTTGTGCACAAACAAATCGGTGCAATAAATTCCCTGTGCGCAAACTTAGTTGACTTTTTATTTTTTTTGATGTATTATACTTATGCCCGTGAAGCGAGATAATGTTTAAAATTTTTGCAAAAAATTGAGTTATTGTGGCGAAAAAAGTTTTTTAAGAATTAAAACTGTTCTGTTTGAACGATGAGTGGCTATGGCGGAATTGGCAGACGCGCTGGATTTAGGTTCCAGTGGGCAACCGTGCAGGTTCAAGTCCTGTTAGCCACACCAAGCAAGAATAAAACGAACGTTGAAAGAGAAAAAACTCTCACTCAAAGTTCGTTTTGTTTTTTAATAAAGATTGGTTCGGAATTAAACAAAATTATTAGCCCTTTACTAACCTATTCCAAAAAATCTTTCAAAGAATTGTTTTAATTTTTCAATGATAAAAAGTTTTTTCGTTTCTCTGTTACCATCAAATCGAGACATTGGTGGCATTATTTTATCAATATCCGTACCTGTTGTTTTCATTATACCATCACGAAATGAATAATCAATAAATTTTCGTGTTTCAACTGGCTTCAATTTTTCTTCGTCAATAATTTCTTTAAGCTGTTTTTCTTTTTCTTTAGCAACAAATTCACGCCATTCAAGTAAAACATCTTCAACATCATTTATTCCTGCAATAAATGTGTCAATAAGAGCTTTTTTACTCCGCAGTTCCAAACTTGAATCGATTGCTCTGTTAATAGACACTAAGATTTCCTTATCTTCGCAGTGGCTATCATGATATTTTTTTACAAGCATTAAAATATAGTCAATGTTTATTTCAACCTGCCTAACAAGTTCAACCTCAAAAACAATATCATCATTAATATCTTCTTTTTCATGCTCTTCTCTATATTTTTTCCACTCCAAATATAAATCATTATAACGACTCAAATAATCTTGCATCTGCCCTTCTGATAAAATTTCATTACCAATGAATTCATCAAACGATGACAATAAATTTTTCATACGAAGAATTGAACCAAACAAACCTATAAAATCTTTTTGTGCTTTCTCTCCAATGATTGCAGGTTCAGTTAAAGGATATTTTTCTTCCAATTCTTGAATTAAATCTTTGTACCCTGGTCTATAAACACCCTTGTCATCTTTGTAGCCATTATAATAATCTTTATAACCTTTCAAAAGACATATACCGCCTGCATCTTTATCGCCGAAACGAGCAATAGCATCGTCAGTACGTTTCTGCAAGTTTCTGAAACATACAATATTACCAAACGTTTTAATTGAGTTCAGAATTCGATTTGTCCTTGAATATGCTTGAATGAGCCCATGTTGTTTTAGATTTTTATCAACCCAAAGCGTATTAAGCGTTGTAGCATCAAATCCAGTAAGGAACATATTAACAACAATCAAAAGGTCAATATCTTTATTTTTCATCCTAAGCGAAATGTCTTTATAATAATTCTGAAATTTATCGCTTGATGTATCATAATTTGTTTGAAACATTTTGTTATAATCTTCAATAGCACTTTCAAGAAAATCACGAGATGATTTATCAAGGTTTGATGCATCCTCAGAATTTTCTTCTGGTAGAAGCACATCATCAACTTCCTCATTTGCTCCATAACTAAAAATAGTGGCAACTTTCAATCTCTTAGAAGGATTTTCATCCATTTGCCTTTTAAATTCGTTATAGTATAGTTTTGCAGCATTCACAGAAGAAACACAAAAAATAGAATTAAATCCGCTTAATCTCAATTTTTGCTTAACTTCTTCGATTGCATTTTTATCTTCAGCAGTTGCAACTTCATTTATATTTATAAGTTTATAAAACGAATAACTTTTTTCATTACAATATGTCTTTTGATTAAAATGGTCTAAAATATATTCAACTACTTTT
Source organism: uncultured Lachnospiraceae bacterium (assembly GCA_964400145.1). Classification (GTDB taxonomy): domain Bacteria; phylum Bacillota; class Clostridia; order Christensenellales; family UBA1242; genus Caccovivens. The sequence continues at coordinate 146,054 of CAYNTF010000002.1, forward strand.
GTTATTCTCTTTGGTGATAGAAATGCTTTTTCCCTGTCAATATCAGCAACCTGTTTATCATCAATGTCAGGTTCTTTGTCCATTGTCTTGATATAATCAACACGGAAAGGCAGAACATTTTTATCATTGATAGCATCAACAATTGTGTATGTATGAAGTTTATCGCCAAAAGCCTGTTCTGTAGTTTTTAAATTAAGATTTTTTGCACCAGAGTTTGAATTAACTGCAAAAATTGGCGTTCCTGTAAACCCAAACAAATGATATTTTTTAAAGTGTCTAACAATTGCAACATGCATATCACCAAATTGAGAACGATGACACTCATCAAAAATAATTACGACATGCTTGTTATAAACTTCGTGGTCTTTATATTTTTTAATAAAAGCATCAAGTTTTTGAATCGTTGTGATAATAATTCTAGCATTTGGATTTTCAAGTTGTCTTTTCAAAACTGCCGTTGATGTGTTGCTGTTTGCCGCCCCTTTTTCAAACTTGTCATATTCTTTCATTGTTTGATAGTCAAGGTCTTTTCGGTCAACCACAAACAAAACTTTGTCAATATAAGATAGCTTTGTTGCAAGCCTTGCGGTTTTGAAAGAGGTAAGAGTTTTACCGCTTCCTGTTGTATGCCAAATATATCCACCCGCCTTAACAGTTCCATAAGTTTTATAATTGTTGCTGATTTCTATGCGATTTAAGATTCTCTCCGTCGCAACAATTTGATATGGACGCATAACAAGAAGCAATTTTTCACTTGTGAAAACACAATATTTTGTTAAAATACTTAAAATTGTATGTTTGGAGAAAAATGTTTTTGTAAAATCAATCAAATCAGGAATCATTTTATTATTTGCATCTGCCCAAAAAGAAGTGAATTCAAAACTGTTACTTGTCTTATCTTTCCTAATCTTTTGCGTGTTATTTTTAACATGATTGAATCTTGTGCTATTTGAATAATACTTTGTGTTTGTTCCATTTGAGATTACAAAAATTTGTACATATTCAAAAAGTCCAGAAGACGCCCAAAAACTTTCTCTTTGATATCTGTCAATTTGATTAAACGCTTCACGAATTGCAGCTCCTCTGCGTTTCAACTCAATATGCACAAGCGGGAACCCATTGACTAAAATTGTCACATCATATCTGTTGTCATAAGTGCCATCATTGTTAACATACTGATTGATAACCTGCAATTTGTTATTATGAATATTATCTTTGTCAATCAAAGTTATGTTTTTACTCAGTCCATTATCCATTTTAAAAGCAATTCTACTTTGTTCTTGAATTTTGCTTGTCTTTTCAACAATACCATCATTTGCGTTGGCAAGTTCTTCACTGAAAAATCTTTTCCATTCAGAATCAGTAAATTTTAAATTATTGAGTTCTTCAAGTTTTGCACGCAAATTAACAATCAAATCTTTTTCAATCTTTATTGGTAAATAATCATAACCTTGTTCCTGTAAAAGTTTAATAAATTCTCTTTCAAGTTCAGCTTCACTTTGATATGCATCAGAACGAATCTTCTCTGATTTATACTCTGTGACAACAGTACTTTCATTAGACTTTGCAACAATATTATAAAAAGTCATTAACTTCTCCTTTTAATTTTTTTCTTGAATTCTAATAGTTTATCTCTATAAAATTCATACTGTTTTTGCCTTGCATCAATTTCAGCTGGCAATCCATTTGCTAAATCATTTACTAACTGATCAAAATTGTCTAATATATCAATAATTTCTTGTTGTTGTTTAATTGATGGAAGTGGGATGCTTATATTTAATATATCATCTTTCTTTAAATTTGTTTGATCTACACCATTATCAAATCTTAATAGCTGCTTATTCCTATTTAAAATGTAAAAAAGAAATCTAGCACAAACAAATGATTTATCTTTGATTCTAAGTGCACAAATTCTTTGATTTAATGTATATAAATTATTATCCATAACTAGATAGCATTTTGCTAATGCCCGCCCATTTGGTAAATCGCTCATCACCATTGTAATATCGTTTTTATATAAAGGACAAATTTGCTCATTACAATATTTTTTTACCAACCCATTTGTTGAAATAAATTTTGAATTAACAACAATATATTTTCCTATATCAGTGATTGATTTTTCATGTCCTTTGCCATTTTCAAAATCAACAACATCATCAAGCCTAATGTTCACATACCCATACACATACTGCAAAAGCCTAATCAGCCCTGTCTGTCTGTCTGTCTGTCTGTCTGTCTGTCTGTCTGTCTGTCTGTCTGTCTGTCTGTCTGTCTGTCTGTAAAGATTGTAATCGGTCTTGAATCAAATGTCAACAATTTTTCACGATAATATTCAAATTGTTTTTGTCTTGCCTCAATCTCTGCCGGCAGCCCGATTCCAAGGTCAGAACATATTGTGTCAAAGTTATCGAGTACATTTACAATTCTTTCTTGAATTTCAAGTGGTGGGATTGGAAAAATTATCTTTCTAAATTTATTCATGTCTACAATCGGGATGCCACCACTATAATTTACTACTTCAAAACACTTTTTATCTATAATATAAAAATAATAAAACACAAATTTAGGTAATATCATTTTTATAAAATTATTTTTAATGCTTATGTTTGTAAATTGTTGATTACATAAGTGTTCAGATTTTACCATTGCATGTTCACCAATTGTTGCTGTTGTTGAAACAATTATTGAATCTCTTTTAAATAAGCTTGATTTTTTTACTCCTTTTTGAGTTGCATGTTGTATTGCATCAACTAAAATTTTGCCATTCGTTCTAATATCTTCTAATCTGAACCAAGGTATTGTTCCATTCTCCCAATATTCAGGATTGGATTTTGAAGGAGTATATCCACCTTTTATATCAAATATTTCTTCAAGTGTTTTCCATTCAATTTTTGGTTCTTCAAATGTTAAGAGTTTGTCACGATAAAATTCATACTGCTTTCGACGGAGCTGAAGCTCCGCTGAAAGCTCCGCTGAAAGCTCCGCTGAAAGCTCCGCGAAATTGTCGAGTATCTCAACAATTTCGCGTTGGATTTCCATCGGAGGCACAGGGACTTCTATTTTTGCCATTTTAACCTTTGAAACATTAAAACGAGTCACTCCGCTAGCAGTTTTAATTAATTCTCTTCTCAATGATTCTGAACGAAATAAGTGTTTTAAAAAATCAGGTTCAAATATAGCAACATCTTTTAATCTCCATATAAAGCAAAAACTATTTAAGTAGTAATCTTCTTTGGGTATTTTAGTAACAACAGAAGATATGGCACATTCATCAGGAGTCTCAGATGAGCCTGTAAATATTACATCACAGTATTCAAGTTTTCTTTGTCTTTCATTCGAATATATATTTACTTTTTCACCAGTATTTAGATTAATTGCAGGATTTTTATACACATTCATATAAGATATAAAATTAGAATTTCCATCCTTAAAGTCATCTTTTGATTTACCTGTTAAGCCACTATAAAAATTGCCCAGTTCTCCAAGCGTCTTATACTCCACACCATCAGGGCATAATTTTTCAATCAATTCTTCTATTTTACTCATTGCTATCCCCCTCAATGTCCGCAATAATCTCATCAATCTTTTTTCTCAAAATCTCTTCTTTTTCAACAATTTCTTTAATTTGCTCGTTTAAAACTTTGATATCAATTTTTTCTCTTGTATCTTCCTTTTCAACATATGTAGAAACTGAAAGATTATAATCATTTTTTGCAATTTCTTCAATCGAAACAAGGCGTGAAATATATTCTTTATCTTTTCGCTCAATAAAGGTGTTTAAAATATGCTGAATATTTTCATCGCTCAATTTGTTATTGTTTGTCACTTTAACAAATTCTTTTGACGCATCAATAAACAAAATTGAGTTGTCTTTTTTAGATTTCTTCATAACCATGATGCAAGTTGCGATTGATGTACCATAAAATAGATTGTCTGGCAATTGAATTATACAATCAATAAAGTTGTTGTCAGACAAATATTGTCTTATCTTCTTTTCTGCGCCACCGCGATAAAAAATTCCAGGAAAACAAACAATCGCCGCAGTCCCATTTGTTGCAAGCCAAGAAAGTGAGTGCATAATAAACGCCATATCTGCTTTTGATTTTGGTGCAAGCACCCCAGCAGGAGAGAATCTTATATCATTTATAAGAATTGGATTGTCATCACCCACCCACTTGGTTGAATAAGGTGGATTTGAAACAATCGCTTCAAAAGGTTCATTATCCCAATGTTGTGGAGAAATCAAAGTATCTTCACACGCAATATCGAAATCATCAGGTTCTATATCATGCAAAAACATATTAATTCTGCAAAGGTTATAGGTTGTCAAATTTATCTCTTGCCCAAAGAAACCTTGACGAACTTTATCCTTTCCCAAAATTTTCGCAAATTTCAAAAGGAGAGAACCGGAGCCACAAGCTGGGTCATAAACTTTGTTTACTTCAGTTTTTCCTACAACTGTCAATTTTGCAAGTAATTCTGAAACTTCTTGCGGAGTGAAAAATTCTCCTCCAGATTTGCCAGCATTTGATGCATACATACTCATTAAATACTCATAAGCATCACCAAAAGCATCAATAGTATTGTCTTGATAGTTTCCAAGTTTCATATCTCCAACACCATCAAGAAGTTTGACGAGTTTGTCATTGCGCTTATCAACAGTCGCACCAAGTTTGTTGCTGTTAACATCAATATCAGCAAAAAGTCCATCAAAATTTTTCTCGGCTTCTGTTCCTTTTGCAGAAGATTCTATTGCTCTAAACACTTGCTCAAGTGTTTCATTTAAATCTTTATTTCTTCTAGCAGCTTTTCTTATATTGCAAAAAAGTTGACTAGGTAAAATAAAAAAATATTTTGACCTAAGCATACTATCTCTGATTTCTTCAGCTTGTGAATCAGCAATCTGAGCATAATCGAAATCTAAACTTCCAGCCTCACGCTCTCCTTTATTTATGTAGTTGGTAAAATTTTCAGAAATAAATCTGTAAAACATAAAACCTAAGACATATTGCTTGAAGTCCCAACCATCAACACTTCCCCTTAAATCATCTGCTATTTTCCAAATTGATTTGTGCAATTCTTCTCTTTCTTGTTCTCTCTTTAAATTTGACATACCTTACTCCTTACATTACTATACTTTAATTTTATACTCTTTTACAAAATAATCAAAACCATTTTTTATAATTTCAATCTGTTCATTTGTTAAATACTCCGTTTCTAATGTATCATACCTTTCATGGCTATTCATATTTATCAGTTTGTTTAATTTATCCTTTTCTTTAAAATTATTAAACATATCCTGCCAATCATTATATCCTAAAACAATAGACATTTTTTCTAAAACACTTCTAAAAATGTTATAATGATATTTTTTAATTGTATTTCTTTCAATTGCTCTTTTTAATTCCTTTAAAATTTGCAAATGATATACCAGTGGATGTTTTGAATTTATATCTTCAATCACAAATTGGTCATCTTGCTTTAATAAGAAATAAAAGCAATATTTCTTTTGTTTTTTATTTTTTCTATACATGGTGTTATACAAAATATTATAGAACAAGATATGATGTGTTGTAATTAAAAATTTTACATTAATTTGCCTTTCATTTACAAATTTTATAAGATTTAAAATTTGCATTGACAATGTATAAACTTTATAATCATCAAGTGAAGAAATTGGGTCATCAATAATAAGGTATTTAAGGCTATCAAAATCACTTGTAGATCTATTCTCTTCTTTCTCATTTAAAATATCTATAACACTTCTTAATGCCACATAAAATACAGACCATTTAAACAGTGTTTCTTCCCCTTTTGAAATTTTTATTTGTTTCTTTTGCTTATCTTCATCAATAGTTTCAAATTTAATCTCTCCAGCATCAAAATCTATAATTGTTTCTATCCTTTTATCATTAAATTCATTAAATGTGGTCTCTATATCTTTCTCCAAACCCTCGCTTTTAATAAAATTTAAAAGCCTAGTATTTTTAATAAATGATAAAATTTTTAAATCATTATCCCATGAAAAATAATCTTCAACAATCGCATTATAACTTATTGATTCTATTATGTCATCATTTTCATATTTTAACGACAATCTCGTTTTCCCCGTAGCATTAAATGCATAAAGTAAAATGTGTTTATTTTCTTTTGCATAAATATTATCAATATGTTTACAAACATCTTCAAATTTGTCAAATTTATTCACCACAATTCCCTTTTTTATATCCTCTATTTCTTTTTTGTGTAAAATGTAGCTCTAGCAGAACCATTTTTTTCAATTTCACCAGCATCAACTAATATTTTTAAATTTTTCTCTATTGTTTTAACGCTAACATTTGGACAAATTTTAACAATATCGGCTTTTGTAAATTTACCTATAATGCCAGAAATCGCCTTTCTTACCATATCAAGTGAACTCGTCTTAACATTTACAATATCTATTCTTTCTTCAAAATCTCTATATGCTGAAACGATAATACCCAGCAAATACTTTATAAACGCAGTTGGATTATCTTTACCTTCAAGCCAACCCATTTGAGATTTTGCAAGTGCATCATAATATGAATTTTTATCTTGTGCAATTTTTGACTCTAACGAAATATATTTACCTACCAAATATCCACATTTATATAAAAGCAATGTTGTGAGAAGTCTGCTCATTCTTCCATTTCCATCAAGAAACGGATGAATACAAAGAAAATCATGAATAAACACAGGAATTAAAATTAGTGGATCAACTTTATTTTCTGTAATTGCTTTATTAAACTGCTCACAAATATCTTTTATCGCTTGCGGAGTCTCATAAGGCGCAAGTGGAGTAAACAATGTATATACTTTTCCATCTTTATCCACTGCACTTATATAATTTTGCACACTTTTAAATTTCCCACCAAATTCCATACCTGTTCTTGCAAAGAGTATTTTGTGTAACTGAAGTATATAATTTGAAGTTAATAAAATATATTCATAATTTTCGTGTATAACATTTAGGACATCTCTATATCCTGTAATCTCTTCTTCTGCTCTATTTTTGGGAGTTGTTTTTGCAGTTAAAAGTTGTTTTAACCTTGTGTCTGTCGTTCTTATACCTTCAATGGCATTTGATGCCTCAGTGCTTTGAATTTTAGCAATTTCAATAAGTTTATCCAACTCTTTTGGCTTTTGTAAAAGGAAAAATTCTTGCTTCCCTTTTGCTTCATGAATTCTGCCAAGTAAGAAAACAATATCAGAATCCAATTGCAAAAATTCTAATTTAGAATAATCAAAAATTCTCATATCTCCTACCTTCTTATATTATCTCCTATATTTTATCTAATTGTAGGAAATAAGTCAACTAAATAGATGATAAAATATTAATAAAAATTTCAAAATGAGATCCTGGCGTGTGCTTGTCTTGATACAAGTGGCGAAGCTATCACCCCAAAAGTGCAAGCACTTTCGGGGAACCCCGATTTGCTCCGCCAGACAAGCACACGCCAGAAAACTAAATTTGTCAATCTTTGAATAGAAAATAAAAACTTTGATACAGCCCAATTTAATGCAAAAACAACAAAAACTAAAAACACATTTCCCAAAAACAAACGGCATCTAAAATGAGAGGCTGGCAAGGTAAACCTACTTTGCCAACGCCTTCTCATTTTTTTTACGATGCCGTTTTTTGCATTTACTCCTTTTCCTCGCCTTTTGGCTGGTGTTTGTGGCATAGTTCTCACAACAATTCAAGGGAAATATATATTTTAGTTTACTGCTAAGATTAAGGTGCTACCTTAGTCTTTCTCTTTGCACAAAATATATATTTCTTCTTCCTTGACTTGTTGTATATGAAATTCTAATGTTTACAAATTCTTATTCAAACTATGCTCTTTTTGTTTGTGCCAAAAGGCAAATAAAAGGAGTTATATATGAAAGAAGTTAAAAAGAAAAAAGGAATTTTGAATAACAACATGATTATCACCTTAGAAAACATTGAAAAGTTATCTCAATGTTTTGCGCTTTGTGCATTAAAAAGTATAAAGAAATATGCATATAGTGTAACACCTAAAGTTGAAAAATTACAAAGTCTATTAAAACAAGATATATATCATCATTGTGAATTATACAATTATTCAGATGCTTACGATTTAGTCCAAAAAGCAAGTTTGTTTCTTTGCAAATTATAGGGCACAAACTTGGAAAACTTAAAATTAAAAAACAATAATTCGTTTCCGTTTGTTTCGCCCCTGTCGAAAGACAGAAAAATAGAATAAAAGGAGAAAATAAAAGTGAAAACAGCAGTAATATATGCCCGTTATAGTTCGGACAGTCAATCGGAGCAAAGTATTGAAGGTCAAATTCATGTTTGCAAAGACTATGCAGAGAAAAATGATATCGTCATTGTTGACACCTACATAGATAGAGCAATGACAGGAACAAATGATAACCGCGTTGCTTTTCAAAAGATGTTAAAAGATAGCAGTAATCATCAATTTTCAATCGTGCTTGTCTACAAACTAGATAGATTTTCTAGAAACAAATATGAAAGTGTTATCCACAAGAAAACATTAAAAGACAATGGAGTAAGTCTTGTGTCATGTATGGAAAACATACCAAACACCCCAGAAGGAACACTTATGGAAACATTACTTGAAGGCTTCAATCAATATTTCAGTGAAGAATTAACGCAAAAAGTAAATCGAAGACTTCATGAGAGTTGGCTTAAAGGAAATGCAACTGGCGGACAAAAAGTTTTTGGATATGACATTGTAAACAAAAAATATGTGATAAACGAATATGAAAAAGAGATTATCTTGAAAGTATTTCAAATGTATGCAAGTGATTACCGAGCAAGAGTTATTGCCGAAACTTTGAATGAATTTGGTTATCACAGAAGCAATGGCAAAAAGTTTGATGAAAAATATGTACTTTGGATACTCCACAATTCAAGATATACAGGAGTTGTTGAACATCACGGTATAAAGTATGACAAAATCTTTTCACGAATTATTGATGAGAACATTTGGGATAAAGTCAACGCAATAAACGAAGAAAACAAACTTGCACCAGGCAGAAAGAAAGAGATTTTTGACTATATTCTATCTGGCAAACTTATATGTAGCGAATGTAAACACAAAATGTATGGCGAAAGTGGAACAAGTCACACAAAAGATATTCACTACTACTATGTTTGTGCTTCACAAAGAAAGAAAAGATTCCCTTGCACTATGAAGGCAATTAGACAAGCCAAAACATCTTGAAAGCCATTGAGCAAGGAATAATCACGGATATGACCAAATCTCGCTTATTGCAACTTGAAAATGAACTTGCCGAAATTGATATAGAGATAACAAAAGAAAAATATAGAGATAACTCACTTCTGACAAAAGAAGAAATTGAACAATTTTTACGAAAACAAGTTTTCGAAGACACGCAAAATATAAAAATCCGCAAACTACTTGTAAACACATTTGTTAAAGCGGTATATCTCTACAAGGATAAAATCATAATCTTATTCAACTACGCAAATTCACCAGACAAACCGAAATTCACAATTGAAGAAAACATAGAAACCGAAAAGCAGATAAATTCTGCTTTATTAGAGTCCCAAGGTTCGTGCTTATACCTTCAGTCCACACCAAAAGTCTTATCTGAATGTTTTTTGATGATTTTTATAACCTTTTTCAAAAATTTTTCGTTTTTCCTTGACTTTTGTTTTGCTATGTGTTAAACTATGAGAGCATTTGCAGGTGTAGTTCAGTGGTAGAACACTAGCCTTCCAAGCTGGTTGCGAGGGTTCGATTCCCTTCACCTGCTCCACTGCTTCCATAGCTCAGCTGGATAGAGCAACGCCCTTCTAAGGCGGAGGTCGAAGGTTCGAATCCTTCTGGGAGCACCATTTGTGGTGGTCTTAGCTCAGTTGGGAGAGCGCCAGATTGTGGCTCTGGAGGTCAAGGGTTCGACCCCCTTAGATCACCCCACTTTAACACCCCTTTTGGGGTCGATGGGGTGTCGCCAAGCGGTAAGGCATTGGACTCTGACTCCAACATTGCGTAGGTTCGAATCCTACCACCCCAGCCATTTGAATAGTGGCACAAAAAATTAAATTTAATCTTCTATGGTTCGCTAGCTCAGTCGGTAGAGCACTTGACTTTTAATCAAGGGGTCCCGGGTTCGAATCCCGGGCGAGCCACCATGTGAAATTTTTGTTTTCACAACCGGCAATTTGAAATCATACTGATGTGATTGAGTTGCTTTGTAGGGGTGTAGCCAAGCGGTAAGGCACACGACTTTGACTCGTGCATGCGTAGGTTCAAATCCTGCCACCCCTGCCACATGTTTACTCCCCTTAATTAAGGACACCACTATATCGGTCGTCTTTTTTTTATCATTTTTGGCAGGATTAAAAGCCTTTCGGCTTTTTGCGAACGCCTTTCGCATGAACCTACGCCCGCGTAGGCTCGACCCCTAGCCGAAGAAGTATGCGTGGGTCGTCGACAGCCATTTCTGTAAATGTCTGTCTGGAACAAATCCTGCCACCCCTGCCACATGTTTACTCCCCCTTAATTAAGGACACCACTATATCGGTCGTCTTTTTTTATCATTCTCGGCAGGATTAAAAGCCTTTCGGCTTTTTGCAAAACGGAGTTTTGCTGAACCTACTTCTTGCTCGGTTTCATTGGCGTCGTTAAAGCAAATAAAAAAGTGGCAAGCAATCCTTGCCATTATTTTCCATTTTTTCTACATTGTTTTTGTCTGTTTTTTATCAAGCAATTTGGTTATATCAAAGAAAATTTCCGTCTTTACAAATTTGAGAACACTCGCCATTTGAAAACAAATATCCTTCACCGAACAAAGTTTGTGCATTTCCGTCATCAACAATATAGCTTCCGTCTGTGATTGCATAACCTGCCCGCCAGCGTTTTATATTCTTTTGAAACTTCGCTCAACTTCAAAAAACTCATATCAAATCCTTTTGTGCTTTAATTATATCAACATTTATGATTTTTGTCAAAGTTTATTGAAGTTCTGTGTTTAATACAAAAATTTTTTAAAAAATTTTATAAAATCGCTTGACATTGCGGGGGGGGAATTATACTAGTATTAGATTAACAAAAGGAGAAAAAACTATGACAGAAGAAAAAGTTGCTAATGAAGAAGCAAAAGGACAAAATTATCAATCTCAACAGCACAACATATACACCGAACACGACAAAAGTAAAACATTTATCGGAGTTCTCTTTGCTATCTTTGGCGGTGTTTTAGGACTAATTGCTGGGCTTATGTTATATCCAGACGGCACTTATTCGCGCGAAACATTTTTCAGAGGTTGGTTATGTATGATAATTATTGAATTATGCATACTTCTTTTCGTTTTGTCAATTTTGTTGTTTATATATTTAAGATCCATTATTGTAATAATGAGCGCCTGAAATTGCAAACTACTCAAAATTATTCAAATATATAATAAAAAAGATAATTACCGGTGATCTTTGGCGAAATAAACTTTTATATTTTTTATTGATCCTCCTTTCAAAACTTATAATATTAAAACCTTAGAACATTTGAACCTTAATTAGGGTCGCGATTTTTTATTTTTAACTATCATATCTCATTTTTTAGACCTAATCTTTCTCTTTTTAAACCCTTTTTTGCTATACAAAAGTCTTACCTTTTCTTCTGGTTTGTCTGGGTTATAGAAAGTAACAACAAAAGAGTCACTTAATTTAATTTTTTTTCTTTTTTCCTTTTGTTTTTTATTTCTTTTATTCATATTCACCATTCCTTGATGTAACTGCAAAACAATCTATTTCACATTGTTTTTTGTTTGTTTTTTATCCAGTAATTTTGTCACATCAAAAGATTCTCCGTTTTTACAAATTTGAGAACACTCGCCATTTGAAAACAAATATCCTTCACCGAAAAGCGTTTGTGTCTTTCCATCATCAACAATAAAACTTCCATCAGTGATTGCTATGAAAGATTTTTTACGACTATCTTGCAAAAGCATCTTATGCAGTGCATCTTGTGAAAATGATGAATGAGAATTGTTGTAATGCGGTTCAATGTTGATTTTTGTTAACCCTAGACCTTTGAAATATTTTTTTGACTCATCCCATTCCTCGTCTTCTGGAGAACAATAAACTTCATCTGCAAGATTTAAAGCCCCTGCACTTTGACCAATCACTATTTTCCCATACTTTTTCAAAACTGATGAAAGCCCTATCTTGTTAAAAAAATTCATTTGAGTTAAAGTGTCACCGCCTCCAAGATAAATTATACTTCCATGTTTAATGATATTTTCAACATCTGCACTGGTTCTATCATCCACAACTTGCAAATTTTTGAAGTTAAATCCTGACATATTGAAAGAATCAAAAGTTAACTTTGCATAAGCGTCCGTTTTTGAATATGCGCTTGGATTACTTGCAATAAAAACAAAATTCTCTCCTGTTGTTATATACTTTTGCAAAATCTCAACAAAACGATTTGTGTTATTCAATTTTGAAACAATCCTAACCCCATTTATCTTTTTACTTGCTCCAACATCACTTGTTAAAAATTTGACCATTATAATCTTCTCCCTTTAAATTAAAGTCTACCAATAATTTACACAAAAGTCAATATAAATTTTGAGATTTTATAAACATTTTTACATAATCATGGTTGATGTTTGTCGACAAAATATAAAACAATTTGCAACCATAACAGGCTTCTTTGACGAAATGTTGGTCTTTTTCACAAATTAAATCACAAAGTCAATAAAAATAAATAACTAGCCAATATATTATGTATGGTTGCCAAAACACAATATGGAGCGGACGATGGGAGTCGGACCCACCTCTCAAGCTTGGGAAGCTCGCATACTACCGATGTACTACGCCCGCAAATCTCTCGCGTCAACTTCAAATTGTCATTTTCACAGTGTTGAGCGCGAGCATAACCTTGACCATGCTCATGGTGCAAAATTTTTGAAAATTTTTCAGGTAAACAACAAAATCTTCGCTGTTTCACACTTTTGTTTTAAGGTCTTTGATAATTCTCAAATTATCACAACAAAACAACTCCACTTCACAACAATCATTCTTGAATGTTTGGTGGTGTGATGATTGGACCAAGAATTGAGTTCATTGTCAGTTCTGTGATGAGATTGGAAACATATGAAATTAAAATTCTCACTGGTTGACTGTTTCTGATATATTCTTTTGGATCGGCAAGTTTGCCAAATTCGATGCTATCCACAGGGATGTCAATGCTCATTGTGACTGCAACTTTCAACAAATTTGCAGGGCTGACTGAAAGTTTGCGCTCCATTGTCACCCTGACAATTTCTTCTGTCACTTTGCGAACATCAATCGAGTCTTCTGGCTTGATGTTTATCATTGCATTTTGTTGTGGCAACTGCATTTTTTCATACACAACTTTTTCGAGCATTGGTTTGACAAGGTGTGGTTTGATTACAACTTCTGGGTTCATTTATTTTCTCCTTATAATTCAATTTGCTGTATCTATTCTACCACAAACTAACAAAAAACACAACAAAATAATCAAAATTTATCTTTATTTTAAAAAGAAGTCCATTAAATCACAAGAAACATAAAAAATCGATTAAAGATTTGACAAACTTTGAAAACGGGGATATAATTTATGCCATGGAAAAGAAAGCAATCATTTTTATGGACTACAACAACACTTTTGACGATATAAAAAACGGAAAAGGTTATGTTTTGTTTTATTCTTTGCGCAAATTTATTTCACATTTCAAAGGTGAAGTTGATATTGTGGTGATTTCTGCATCACCATGTTCCCCTTACGAACAAGATATCAAAAGCGATTTGAAACTGACTTTAACTTATTTTCCTTCAACAGTTCGCGAAAAGTTTAAATATCTCATTGAGAAGAATTGCAGATATATTTCTGCCATAAATTTCAATGGGGATGTTGCCGTCTATTCAAACACAAAACAACTCTCAGAACTCGACGGAAGCAAAAAAGTGGGCGTGGAAACCTTTTTGACAAACTATGACAAATCTGGAAAATTTTCCACTTGCGTGTTTGTTGGTGACAGCAAAGACCTTGACCTTGTTATGCTTGATGCCGATGTTGGCGACAGAGAAAAATATATGATTTTGGCAAATAGTGGAAAATTGAAAGAAGATTTTGCCCCTAACTGTCCAAAATATAAATTATCTTTTCCGCTAAACTCTTCGCTCGGAAAAGATATTCTTGAAAAAGTTGGTTTAACAAAATGTCTTTTGATAAAATCTTCCAAACAAAGTTATGGCGTTGGAAAAGGGTTTGAAGCAACCGTAAGTTTTTTGGAAGAAAAGGAAAATTTGGAAAATAAGAAAAATTTGGTAGAAAAAGAAGAATTGGACGGAGAAGGACGAAATATTTAATTTCTGCGAAATCTTTTGCTTTGTATTTTTTGTTCGCAAAGTTCAAAAACTTGACAAAAAGATTGGATTTAGATAAACTCTAGACATGAATATATTGTGTGTAACTTGCCCCCGACATTGTCATGTGAACCGAAACACAAAAGTCGGTTTCTGCAATGAGAACGCAAAAATCAAAATTGCAAAAATCATCAAGCATTTTTCTTGGGAAGAACCTTGCCTTGCCGACGAGAAAGGGACTCTTGCCATTTTCTTTTCTGGGTGTAATCTGCGCTGTGATTATTGCCAAAACTACGAAATCTCTCGTGGTGGCGTTGGAAAAGAATTTTCTGTTGAAGAGTTTTGTGAACTTATTGAAAAAGAACAAAAAGAACATTCTTCAATCGACTTAATCACCCCAACGCACTTTTCAGAAAATTTGTGTGAAGCATTCGAAAAAATCAAAAAACAAGTGCCTGTGATTTGGAACACAAACGGATATGAAACGGTGGAAAACATCGAAAAAATCAGCAAATTTGTCGACATTTTTCTCACAGACTTCAAATATGCCGACGAAAACCTTGCCAAAACCTTTTCAAAATGTGAGAATTATCTCGCCAGTGTTCTGCCGGCGACAAAAAAAATGTGCACTCTCAAACCAGACCGTTTTGACGGAAACATAATGAAACAAGGAGTCATCATTCGTCACTTGGTTCTGCCAAATTATGTCACAAACTCGCTTAAAGTTTTGGATATGATAAAAGCAAATTTTCCTGACAGAATGATAAGTTTGATGAGTCAATTTACGCCGAATGGCAAAAGTTCTCTCAACCGAAAATTGACAGCGATTGAATACAAAACCGTGCTCGCACACGCAAAGAATTTGAGGCTTGAAAACGGTTTTATACAGGATTTTGACAGCGCTTCCACTCAGTTTATTCCAAACTTTTTTGACTAGTTTTTTTGAAAATCTTGAAAAATTTGTTGAATTTTGTTGACATATTTTTCGAAAAAAATTACAATTTAATTGTAAGGAGTTTGTTATGCAATCAAAAAAAGCAAAAAGATTTTTAATTTTTGGAATTGTCTTTTGTGCACTGACAGTTATTTTTGCGCTTTTATATGATTTTGACATCATTCCAACAATGAGCACTTATCTGTGCGCAACCTATGTTTTATATTTCATCGCACTCGCAATTTTTTATAACGGCGCCTACTCAAATGAGAAAGGTTCAAAGTCGACAAAAGTTATCAGTTACATCTTTGGACTTATTGCCCTTGCGCTTTCCATAACACTTTTAGTTTATGGATTTGTTACGGGTGAAATCACTTTATTTAACTGATTGTTTATCCAATTATCAAATATTGCCATCTTCAAACAGGCATTCATTTTGAAATCTAAACAAATTCAATGCAATAAAACATGCAAACAAATCAAACTAAAAACGATTAAATTTAACTTAAAAAATTAGGGTTAAAATCAAGTTAAAATATTTATCGTGAAATATTTATTTTGAATATTCATAGTTTGCTTCATAAAAAAATCCATGTGTCACATGGATTTTTCTTTTAATTCAAATTTTTGACTTCATCCAAAAGTTGTTCAAGTCGACTGTTTATTTCCGCAATCTTTGTGTCTGATTCATTTTTTGAAATCGCATCTTTTGCTTCTTGTTGCAAACTCTCAATTTCCTTAATCAGTTGGTCGCGACGAACAATCGTTTCATCAACAGAATCTCCATTCATGCCGTTCATGGCATTCTGCAAATCTTTATTCAATGTTGAACGCAACTCGTTTATTCTTGCTTCTTCTTCTGAAAGGCGCTTGTTTATATCTTCAATGGTCGTCTTTCTTGGTCGACCCCTTCCACGCTTAACTGCCGGAGTTTGCGTTGCTTCTTCCTTAACAATTTTCTTTGGTCGCCCAGCCTTTTTCTTTGGCTGAGTGGTTGCAGTTTGAGTTGTTGTTTGCTTTTTAGGTCTTCCCCTCTTCTTTGAGGTTTTGTCCGTTTCGTTTTTATTCACAACTCGTCTTGGACGACCTGCTTTCTTTTGAGGTTTTGCAGGCTCAACATTTGTAGTTTCATCCGCAACCTGCTCATCAACCTTTTCGCTCTCCGCCTTTTCTTCACTGTCATTTTTTGCTTCTTCAATTTTTTCGTTTGTCGTTGGTCTGTTTTTCATTGGGTCATTAGGCTCGGTGTTGTTGATGACTTCAATCGAATCGTCAACATCTTTAACAACATTTTCAGCAACGCCGTAGACATCACCCTTCTGCGAAACATCAGTCAAGAAGTCAAAAACATTGAAATCGTCAAAATTTACAACTTGCTTTTCTTCATCTTTCTTTTCGGCTTTGGCAATCAGTTTTCCATCCTGCGAATATATGTTTCCTTCAACATCATGGAAATTGCCTTCCTTATCATAATAAGTGCCGTCAGCATAAACATAGTTCCCTTCGGCGTCGTAATTTCCTTGCTCCAAGTCGCCTTCTGGCTTGTTTTTCATTTGAATTTGAAGTTGTGTTATCAGTTCTTTGTCGTTGTCATTCTCTGTGCGAAGCTCGTTAAATCTTTCTCCAAAAACTTTTGAAACAACTTGCTCGGCACTCTTACAGAATTTGTTGAAGAATGTTTTATATTCACTTATCATTGCATTTTCAACTTCAACCTTATCCGCTTCAAGTTGTGCATTGAGTCTTGCAATTTCATCTTCGCCTTCTTTCTTTTCCAACATATATTTTGTGCGTTGTTGTTCAAACTCTTGTTCGTATTGCTCTTGCTTGCCAATTTCTTGCGTTTGTTGTTTGCGATAGTAGTTGCTTTCAATTCTGTTTGTGGTTTCTTCTTGCATCTGACGAAGTCTTTCAACATTTTCTTTTGACGCTTGAATTTTGGTTTGATAGTCTTTTTGAATATTATCAAAATTCTTTCTTCGAGTGTCAAGTTCTGCTTCAAACTGCGAAATTTTAAGCAAAATTTTCTCTTTCTTTTTCAAGTATTTTTCGCTTTCTGACATCGCACGGTCAAGCACAACCGAGCCGTCCACACCCGTGGCTGAGAAGTCATATTCTTCCGTTTGAAAACTCTCTTCCCTTGCTTTGTTGAATTCTTCTTTTTCCTTTCTTGCCTTATAGTCCAAAAATTCTCTGAGCACAGGTTGTCCATTTTCAATTTCTTGTGGAGTGAAGAGAAGTTGATAGTCAATATAAGAAGGCAAATCAATGCAAGCGTTATCCATAAAGCGCCCAAACAGGCTGACATTTTGATAAAGAGAATTCAAGGTGGAGTTCTTTCTGTGGCGGATGTAGATGATGAAAACGATGCCGATAATCAAAACAAAAATTGGAACGCAAATCGCCGCAGCAGCATCCAAAACATCCATTGAAGCCACAGGAACATTTGAGCAAACAAACACCAAAAATGCAGAAATCAAAGACCAAATCACAGTGAGAATTGTCAAATTCTTTATGTTGGCGCTGAACGAACTTGTTTTCAATGGCTTTTCAATCAAATTGTCCGTGGAAAGATAACTCGATGGAGTGCCTTCGCGGAACAATATGTATTGTTGCCAAAAATAGCACAACCGACTTGGTGACTTTGCTTTAAACAGATAGTTCAGTTCCTTGATATTGTCTTCGCTGACTATCTTCTTTTCAAAAAGCCACATATTGATTTTTTCAAGCGAACGATTAAGTTTTGCTTCATATGAAAGCAGTGACTTAAAAAGAAAAAACAAAACTAACACCGCTTCAACGGCAAGTGCTATGAAAAAAATAACATCGATTCCGATTGAACTTGCAATATCCACAAAAAAGCTTGTGATACTGTCCACGATTGTGCAGAGCATAACTCCCTCCCAAAGAAATTAATCTAAACTTGATTTATCTGAAATTGAACATAAGCATAAAATAGGAAATCTATATGAATAATTCAATTTTCACATAGATAGTATATCACAACTGAAAAAATATTTACTAATAATTTTCAATATTTTTTTTAATTTTTTTTGAAAGTATTTTTTTCGCCCGAAAAATAAGGCAAAAACCTTATTTTTAAAAATCTACTTTAATTAATTTTGCATTTTTTAATGACAGAAGATATATTTGATTTATTCGAATTTTATAGGCATTTTCAAGCGCAATTTTGTATAATTTTAATTGGTTTTTATATTTATTTAGCAAATAATTCTCATCCGTCTTTGAAGAATATTTATAATCCACCAAAATGACTTCATTTTCTTTGACAGCAAAAAGGTCAATCACACCTTGCACCAAGATTTCGTTTTGATATGAATTGTCCAAAAGATTGCCAATTTTTTCTTTCATGATAAATTCTCTTTCTTTATAAATCTTTGCCCCAGCGGTCAAAGATTGCAAGACTTGAATGTTTTTCAATAACACTGATTTGTCAAGCAAAGAAAAGTCAAACAAATTTTTGCACTTTGAAAGTTGGTCGTCCAAACTTTCAGAATCAGTCACCTTTTCAAAGTCTATCATTTTCAGTGCAGTGTGATAGGCATTGCCCACTTCAATCAAGTTTCCACTGAAAACAAAATTGTCGTTATTGAATTTTTCCAATTCATCCTCTTGCGTCTTTTTGTTCAAACTTGTCACACTTTCTTTCAGCCGATAGTTTTGATTTTCACTGAAATCGTATGAAAAACTTAAATATTTCTCAATCTTATCCACAACCTTTTGTGATTTTTCCATATTTTCCAAATTTTGTTTTTCGCCAAAAACGATTTCTTCCACATTCTCAACATGCGTTATGCACAAGATATCATTTTGAAATTTATCTTCCTTCAAAAATTGAGAATACGGTTTTGCAAGCGCGTGAAAGACAAGGTCAAAATATGTATCACATTCCAAGATATCAGTTTTTGAATAGTCGCGATATTGACCAAAGAGATATAACCTGTTTTTTGCACGAGTCAGCGCCACATAGAAAATCATCATCTCTTCTTCGAAATTTTGTTTCTTTTGACTTTCTTTCACTGCCAACATTCTGGCGCTCATCTTTTCACTGTTGTTTTCTTGGTCATAAATTTTAAGACCAAGCCCAAACCTTTCATTGATTGCCACATCCACACTTCTTCCCGATTTCGACAGACTTGCGTCACAATTAATCAAGAAGACAATCGGATATTCCAACCCCTTGCTGTCGTGAATGGTTGTAAGCAAAATTGAGTCTTCGACCACCGAAACATCTGCCGTCACGATGATTTCTACAGAAGAGAGATATTGAATGAGCGAAGGCAAATCAAAATCAAATTTGCCAACTTCTTCCAAAAATTTATCAACAAAAATGTTCACACCTGGTTTGTTGAGATTGATGTATGAGCGATAGTTGCATTCTGAAAATAAGGTTAAAAACGCCTTTTTTAAACCAAAAATTGCCGAATTTTTGCGAAAATCTTGCAAATTTTTGTTAAATTGTGAAAAAATCCCGCTCTTGTCTTCAACGACAATTTCACACAAACTTTTTCCATCATCCTTCTTCTGCTCAACAATTTGCTGATAACTGATGTGATAGAGCCCCGCAAGCACACTCAAACAGCAAACATCATCATCCATGACCAAAGCGAGTTTCAAATAGTTCAACAGCATCATAATTTCGGGCTCTTCCAAGAGTTTTTTACGCGAATTTGATATGATTGGAATGCCATGATTTTGAAGATATGTTTCAAGTTCATTGAAAAAATCATTGCGACCGCGCGACAAAATGGCAATATCTGAAAATGTCACTCTGCGAAAAGTTTCCGTTTCTGAATCATAAATCTGCGAAGATAAAACTTCCGAAATTCTCCGCCTTATGTCATTCAAAAGAATTTCATTTTGGTTTTCGGTGTAAATATTGGCATTCTTGACAGAATATATCTTTGGCAACTCTTCCTTAATGCTTGGCGAAGTGTCCACCAAGTCAATATTCACAGGCGAATTTCCATCAAAAACATAATCATATGGACTTTTCAGCATGGAAGTTGCATGATAATCCACACCTGTCAAATCTTTTGTCATACAAATTTCGAAGATGTTATTGACAAAGTCTAACACTTTTTGATTGGACCTGAAATTATATTTTAAGAATTTAACATCGCCGTCTTCTTCCTTTTGAAAGTTTTCAAGGTCTTTGAAAAATATTTCCGCGCTTGCCAATCGGAAACCATATATCCCCTGCTTGACATCGCCAACTGCCACAAAATTGCTGTTTTTTGCAATATTTTTGATGATTTTTTCTTGAATTTTGTTTGTATCTTGATATTCATCGACAAAGACATACTTAATTCCATCAAACAAATTTTCTTTCGATGAAAGTTTGTCCATATATTTTTCCAAATCATAGAAATCAAGCGCATTTTTCGTTCTTTTTAAGCGGTTTTCTTGATTTTCATACAACTCAAACAAATGTATAACCAATTTTTCAAGTTCGCCACTTTTTTGATAATCAAAACTCTCTTTATCAACAATATTCAACCCTTTGATTTTGTCAATGGCTTTGTTGACAGACTTCCTGATCTTTTGTAATCTTTCGATAATCTCTTCTCCGACACTCTTTTTAAGCGGAAGTTTTGGAAAAGCGAAATTTTGACAGGCGATGCATAAATCAAAAAAGTTTGGGCTTGCCATTATGTTTCTCAAACTCTCGTAAAGACTGTAATAAAAATCATCGACATGCAACTTCTCCACGATTTTCAAATATCTCCACAAAACTTTTTTGGTATTCTCAATCAAAAAATCGGTGGCACTTTGAAAATACATCTCTGGTTTTTCAACATTGGTGCGCAAAAAATCTTCCTTCAAGGCAACAGAGTTGGAAAGTTCTTCCACTTTGAAAATGATTCCCTTAATCTTCTGTCTGTCATTTTTAAAAACATCATTAAATTGCAAAAAAACTTGTTCATCTTGAAAATTTTTGTAAGCCAACTCAAAAGCGTTTTCACGAAGTTTTTGCGCTTCGCTCTCATCCAAAATTGAAAAATTTTCGCTTAAATTCAGTAAATTTGCGTATTTTCTTAAATTTTTTTCAAAAAATGAGTGAATCGTGGAAATATTTGATGTCGAAAGTGCGTCAATTTGTTCCACGATAAATGGCGACGGCTCGCGCTTTTTCAACTCTTTCGCCAATTTTTCTTTAAGTTGATTTGCTGCCGCCTTTGTGAATGTCAGCGCCACAATTTCACGCACAGGAATAGACTTGTCACAAATCAGTGACATTATATATTTGATCATAACATAGGTTTTGCCACTGCCTGCGGAAGCACTGACCAAAAGATGTTTTTTGTCATTTTTCAAAACATCTTCTTGTTCTTGAATAAACATCTCAATCTCCTTCCTTTTTCATATCTCTGTATCCTTGTGCCTGCGAATGTTTGCAAATGGCAAGATATGGGCACATCCCGCATTTGTTTTTAAGCGGTTTCATGGCAACATATCCGCTTTTTATTTCGCCAACAGCCTGTTTGGAAACTTCGCGCGCATAGTCAAAATAATTTGTCAAATTCTCTTCAACAGAGCCATATTTATATCTGAACTCACCACTTTTCGCACTTGCCTTGACACTAACGCCCAAAATTTCACTTCTGCCACCATCGACAAGCGATTTGTCCGACATCTCCACAATCTCGTTCCTTTTGAGTGTGATGCCGTTGAACAACTTTGTCTTTGCGTTGCCCTTTGAATATTTTGTTTGACAGTTGAAATAATACACACCCGAGCAATCAAGTTTTGTGCGATTGCCGACTGCGCTTGCATACAGAAACAGTTGAAGTTTGTTGCCATAATAAAGGTCTTTTTTGATGTTGTCAGTCTTGCCCGTCTTATAGTCGATAACTCTGAAATAGTTGCCACATTTGTCCACTCTGTCCACAACCCCAACCAAACTTAACCCGTCAAAAAATGGTTCGTATATTTTTTCTTCCAACATAATTGGTCTGAAATCACTGTTTTTTTGCTCTTTTATGACATTTTTTAAAATAATTTTGCTTTCATTTGTCAAAAATTTGACAAAATATATCTTTTCTAAAACTTTTTTATCGTAAAATTTTTGAGCAACAGGCATCATGTTTGTTTTCAAAAATTTGTCCACATCATCATCCGTCAAGCATCCAAGATTTTGATTATCATTGCAAAAAATCCTCAAAAGTTCATGCATAAAAACACCGAAAAGGCGCTTGTTTGGTGTTATATCAACTTTTTCGTCAACACCCAAATCATAGCGCAAAAATCGCTTAAATGGACAAGCAAAAAAGTTCTCCAACTCGGAAGCAGAGATTGTCTTCTTCGCCCGTTCATACACAAGTTCTTCAAAAGGTTCATCAACATAAATTTTGGTTTTCAGCAAAGAGAAAAGCGCGCTTTCAAACTCTCGTGGCAACTTTTGTTTCGCTTTCAAATTGCTGTATGCATTCATTAAGTTCTCGTTGCAACCGACATAAAAAATCAATTTATCCAAATTTTCTTCGCTTGATAAAAGCCCGATGTCAAATTGTTCAAATGCCACCGTGTGCAAAACTTCTCCGCCAAAAATCTTTCTCAAATCTTCAACAAACTCTGCTCGCGTGTTTTGTTTTCCATTTTCGCTCATTGGTAAGCAAACAATAAGTTTCTTTTTTGCATGTTGCAAAACTTCGAACAATTTGAGCCTATTTCGGCGGTTCAAGACTCGGATTTCTGGTTCGAGCGCAAATTGAAGTTTAAGTTTTTTTATATCTTCATCATCAATAAATCCCACATCATTTTGAGTTCGCGGAAGTGCACCCGCAGATGCCCCCAGCACAAAAAGCGTGTCAACATCTTCAAAATAACTGTCCGTTACATCGCCGACATAAACAGCGTCGATGTATGAAGGAATGGTTTCCACCTTGACCGATTTGAGTGCCAAGGAAAAAACATTCTCAAAATCTTCAAGTGAAAAATCTTCATTGACGCCAAGTTCCACAAGTTTATCCAAAACTTGCAAAAAGAGTTCGACTGACTGTTTGTTCTCACTCTGTTTTTGATAAAACCTTTCTTCTTCCAACTCTTCAACAAGCGTTTGGTGATTTTTTGCCACAAAAAGCATTATATCTTTCAAAATTTCAACAAAATTTCGCATTTTTTTGCATTTTGAAAGGCTTTTTATTGAAAAAATCAGTTTTTCGAATTGTGGAAAACGCTCCAAAAACTCTTTTTCATCATCAACACAAAAATAAGAAATACCATTCAAAATCTGCTCATCTTTTGTGACAAGCGGACTTGATGCCAAATATTCCAGCCCAGCCCTGTCAAAGCCCGTTTTGGCAATCTCCAAAATTTTAGATAAAAAGTGCCCCAAAACTGTTTCACTTAAATCGACAGCGTCGTCGCAGTTGACAGGAATATCAAATTGAGCAAAAGATGTTTTTATCAAATCATAATAGTCGGAATTTGCCACTGCAACAGCAAAATTATTAAATTTTTTGCCGTAAAAAATGGCATTTTTTATGTATTTGGCAACATATTCCACTTCATCACGCCGATTTTTTGCCAGCACATTTAAAAAATAATGATTGTTCTCACACTTATCAATTTGAAAAGCAAACAAATTTTCCACAATAGCTCGCGATGGTCCAGAAAGAGTTGTCGGATAATTTTCTTCTGCAACTGACAAAGCAAACTCTTTTGCAAGCGCAGTCGTTTTTTTGAAAATGTCATCTTCATAAATGTATGCATTTTTGACTGACAAAGGTTTTGCTCGACCGATGTAAACACTATGCACAAATTTTGCCAAACTGCAAATAAAACTGTTAATTTCCAGCGTAAAACTGTCAAAATTGACAAAAAATAGGTTGATTTTTGACAAATCAAGCGCAATTTTAGCGTTTTCAACAAAAAAATCGAGCAATTTGGACAAATCTAATTTTTCGCCCAAGATGGTTTCATACTGCTCATAAATCAACTTCAAATCGTGCATTTTCCTGTCAAGATTGTCATCGCCAACCGATTTAATTTGCTCGGGTTTAATTTTGCAAGATTTGAATTGTTTGATTATTTGCAAAATCTTTTGGCACATATCAACGCCGAAAGACGAAAAGTAAGTCATTTTGTCTTTGACAATCTTAACTGCCTTGAACACCGTGAAAATCTCTTCCAACGAAGAAATTCGAGAAAAAGCGATGTTGTTTTGCCTGAGTATTTTGCTGGCAAGTCTGGACACTCCCACAACTTCGATATTGAAAGTGGATTTGATGTTCAAACAATCAAAAATCAAACTTTCTGCCTGCATGGAAAAAGCATCTGGCACGACAACTATGTTTTGAAAATCCAAGTTCGTGACATCAATTTTCTTGATTGTGTTAATTCCCGCTTCGTATGCAGTTGCACCTGTGATAAGTTTGATTTCCATAAGATAATAATAGCACAAAAATCAAAACAAATCAAATGCTTTTTTAACCTTTTTAACCGTTTTGTCGGTCACAAAAACCTTTTCAAAAATTAAATTCTCTTCAATCTGTCCGCATCTAACTTTGAAGAAGAAAGATGTTTTTTAAGTGCTTCTTGCTTGCCATTTTTTGCAGAAAGCGCCCTGTTTTCTACTTTAAGTCTTTCAATTTCGTGTTTAAGTTTGACAATCTCATCTTCTTTTTGCGCCAAATCTTTAAACGCTTTTTTAAGAAGTTCGTTTGTTCCAGCATTATTTCTCGCTTCTTCAAGGGCGGTCTTTTTTATAAGTTTAACAAGTCCCAAAAACAAACTGTTTATATCATTTTCTGTCAAAATTTTTTGTTTAAATGGGATAATATTGTCTTTTTTATCCAATTTCCGCTTCATATTTTGATATTTATTCTGCAAACGCGTCATAAGCGACAAATCTCCCCCACTCAGTTTAAGACAAGCCGAACGCACCGACGCACCGTCACTTGTCATTTTCTCGATTTTTTCGAACAGTTCACCTTCTTGCGTCTTATCAAACCCCTTAAAATGAGTTTTACTGTGTTTCGAAAGGTCAATATTTAACCTTTTGGTGCGCTCTGCATCACTGACAAGATTATCCACTTCGTGATAATAATAATTTCTCACACTATTAGGTTTTCTCTTAAAACTTTTTGCATGCGCAGAAAACGCTCCTTTGAGAGAAGTCCCATTCGCTTTACAATTTTCCACTGCGCAAAAGAGCGCCTTAACTTCTTTATCATTCCAACTTTTCATAATTTCCTCCAAACAAAATGTTGCCAAATATTTTGCTTTTTAGACATATGTGTCTTTGTGAATGATGTCCTTTTTTGTCAACGCGAAAAATTTTCTGCCAATTTGCATTAATATCCCAATTTTTGACATATAATTTTTTATGAAATATTTGTTAAAAACAACCTATCCTTGTCTTGTCAGAACAAGAAGTGAAGAATGCGAACTTGACCAAAATGAAACTTTGGAGATTATTGACGAAGATGTGCTTTTCGTCTATCCAGAAGAGCCGGGTCGTATTCCTTTTTATATCAATCTCAAAGCGCCGAAAGAAAGTGACTTTTTGTCGATAATCAATCACGAAGGGCAAACCTTTCTTTTTTTGGAAAATTTTCACAATTTTCAAGTTTGCCACAAAGAAACACTATATATAAACGGCAAAAAATGTGCCGTTTCCATTCACGGACGGCAAATATCTTTTGAAGACGATGAAAAAAGAGTGGACTATATCTGCCCACATTCCTGCAAAAACTATAAAATTTTTAAGATTAAAGATTTTGCCTGCATCGAATTTGACGATGACCTTTACGCCTATTCCATTAAACAAAACAAATTGTCACATTTTTCAGGCAAAATGGATGTTGCTGGCGAAGTTTTAACCTTGACAAAGCAGTTTTTCGACAGCGAAAACAGAGAGCGTCGGGCAAGTTATAAGTTTGAAGACGACATCACTTTGCAAAACGAATCTTATGTTCATAATTCCAGCAACCCGCACGACAAATTGCATAACGAATTGGTGCCTTACAAATTTATGGAAAGCATCAGAGCAAAGGATTTTGAATTTGCTTATTCATTTTTAAGTGAAAATCTCAAAAATCAAATCGATGACGCCCAAATGCGTGAATTTTTTGGCAATTTCTCAAACTTTTTGCCACTTTCAACAACGGAGTTTGTCACCATAAACGACAAACAAAAGAAGTTTGTCAAGTTCAATATGAGCGGAAATTTTGTGAATGACATCATCGTTGAATTGTTATAAAAAAACAAAAAATGGACTGTTCTACAAAAATCATAAAACGCCCATAAGTTTCAATTTACAATCAAAATGAGTTTCAAAATTTTTTACCAAAATTTTGAGCAAATCGTCTTCGCTTTGCTTTGCAAGTTTCAATGTGGAAAGCCTTTCAAACTCTGTGGAATTCAGAAATTTCAAGGCAACATAAGCCGTCTTGGAAATTTCTTCACAAGAAAAATTTCGACAGGCGGTGCAAATCAAACTGCCGTCCATATAGTCAATATAAAGCCTGTCAAAAGCCGTGCTTTTGCAACATGTGCATTTGTCGGAATAGAGCGGAAACCCGCAAATTTTGAAAAGTTCGATAAAAAACTTGTCCAAACTGTAAGTTTTTTTACACTTTCCAAAGCAAATGCTTTTGAGAGTTTTGAGAACAAGCACAAAAGCACTCGCCCTTTCACTCTCTGATGCAAAATCAATTTTTTCAATCACTTCCAACACTGCGCATGCTTCGAAATATTTTTCAACATCTTCGCAAATTTCATGGAAATTCTCAATAAGGTCAAATCCCGTGACAATTTGTCCGCTTCTGCCTTCTTCCAAGATAAATTCGCCGAATGTGAAAGGATTGTTTGCCAATTTCATCTTCGCCTTTGGATTTTTCACGCCTTTAAGTGTTGCCCAAACTTTGCCTAATTCCAGAGAAAAAAGAAGAATGTTTGAATCCTTCTCTTTTTTATCAGATGACTTTATAACCAGCGCTCTTATCTTTTGCGACATTTTCTTCCTTTTTATATTCTTTAAAAAAAATTTAGTTTTTTTGCAAAAATATGACTTTTTTTGATTTTTTTACACAATTTTTTGCGTTTTTCAATATTTTTCTGCGTTTTTATTATTCTTTTTCGTTTTTTTATAATTTCAACTTGTTTACTTTTACTTAATTACACCGACACGAAAACTGCTCAAAGAGAACAATCAGCGGGTTTTTCCGCCTTGATTTTCTCGCTCCTTGTTGCGTTTTTGCACCAAATCATGAATTAGATATGGATTGCCTTCTGACATTTTAAACATCGTCCAAGTCAGTTTGTCAAAAATATCATCAAACCCTGCCATAAACGCCTCCTATTCATATGGTGTGCAATTTTGAATATAAAATTCTTTAACACTTCACTTCTTAAAGCCCACTTTAAGACAAGCCACTTTAAGACTCACAACTTTTGACTTGAAAGAGTTTACATTTCTCGCTGTGCCGTCCTATAATAATTTTAGCATAGCAAATTAAAAAATCAAACTTTTTTTAATAAAATTTAAAGAAAAATATGTATGCGCCAAAACTTTTTATGTTTTGGCACTTTTTTTAAATCCTTCGTATTGAAATGCTCGCATAGTTGAAATTGACGCTTTCAGCCGAATTGTTGACCAACTGCAAGGTGCTGGTGCCGTTTGTCGTGATTATCATCGTCTGCGTCAAATTGACAGAATTTCCAGCAGTTTGTGTGATTGAAATTGGTGAACCGGAAATTGTCGCACCATTCAAATCTAATCTCACCGCAAAAGTTCCGCTTGCTGGAACAACTCCATTTGCAAGATAACTGACTTCATACGCCCCTGCAAGCAATGTGACACCGCCTGCACCATTTGATGTTATTGAAGCACCTTCACTTGTCACAAGCACAACAGGAATGACAGCACCCGCGTCCACAGTGGACAAAACGGTGTTGTTAAAAAATCCAAAATCATTATCAAAATCTGGATTTACAACATCATTTGTGCAAGAAAAATTAAACGCCGAGCATTGAATTGGACAAGGATGATTGAAAATACAGCAATTAAATCTTCTTCTTGGCATATTTTTCTCCTTAGGTGACGGCGTTTTGTGACAATATATTTTAATCCCAAAATTCAACCCGCCACCTAAAATCATTTTATTTCTCACATACATTTTATGTGCAAGATTGCAGTCACAGAAAAAGATTTGATTGCTGTTTAATCAAAAAATTCATAATTTCCAATCTAAAATTGTTAAATTAACCAAAAATACTCCCCACAGTTCTTGGGAAAATTTCAACATCGCGAATGTTGGAAATACCTGTGAGATACATCACAAGTCGCTCAAAACCAAGCCCATAACCAGAGTGGACATTGGTGCCATACTTACGCGTGTCAAGATACCACGAATAATCTTCTTCTCTCAATCCAAGTTCGTGGATGCGCGAAGTCAATTTGTCAAGGCGTTCTTCCCTTTGACTTCCGCCAATCAACTCGCCAATGCCTGGCACAAGCAAGTCGACCGCTGCAACTGTTTTTCCGTCGTCGTTTTGACGCATATAAAACGCCTTAATATCCTTTGGATAATTCTTCAAAAAGACAGGCTTTTTGTATACTTCTTCGGTGAGATATCGCTCGTGCTCGCTCTGCAAGTCCACTCCCCACTTGACAGGATAAACAAAGTCCTTTTTCGCTTTTTGTAAAATTTCAATGGCTTGTGTGTAGTCCAAACGCACAAAATCGTTGTCAACGATGTTTTGCAAACGCTCCAAAAGTCCATTATCGACAAACTTATTCAAAAAGGCAAGTTCGTCATGACACTCTTT
This sequence comes from uncultured Lachnospiraceae bacterium, assembly GCA_964400145.1. Lineage (GTDB taxonomy): Bacteria > Bacillota > Clostridia > Christensenellales > UBA1242 > Caccovivens. Next base: position 175,157 of record CAYNTF010000002.1, read on the forward strand.
CATGACATAATTTATGACATACTTGACCATTTCTTCTTCGTTATTCATCAGTTCGTTCAAATCGCAAAAACACATCTCTGGTTCCATCATCCAAAATTCTGCCGCATGGCGCGATGTGTTGGAATTTTCTGCACGGAAAGTTGGTCCAAAAGTGTATGTCTTTCCAAAAGCATGAGTCAGTGTTTCTTCGTGAAGTTGCCCAGAAACTGTCAAAGAAACTTTTTTGCCAAAAAAGTCTTGGCTATAATCCACTTTACCATCTTTCTTTGGAAGTTTGTCCAAATCCAAAGTTGTCACTTGAAACATCTCGCCCGCACCTTCGCAATCGTTCGATGTGATGATTGGTGTGTGAACATAGACAAAATTACGCTCGTTGAAAAACTTGTGAATGGCAAATGCCGAAACAGAACGCACGCGAAAAACAGCGTTAAAGAGATTTCCGCGCGCTCTTATTGTTGGAATGGAACGCAAAAATTCCACAGTATGACGCTTTTTCTGCAAAGGATAATCGGTTGCACTCTCGCCAAGAACTGTCACTTTGTCAGCGTTAATCTCAAAAGGCTGTTGAGCATTTGGTGTGAGAATAACTTTGCCCACAACTTCAAATGACGCACCAACATTTTGTTTTGTCACTTCTTCAAAATTTGGAGTCTTATCTTTTTCCACAACAATTTGCACACTCTTGAATGCGCCGTCATTAAGTTCAATGAAAGCAATATTCTTTGAATCGCGCACCGTTCTTGCCCAACCGCAGACAGTCACTTGCTTTCCGCCAAATTTTTCGAAAGTTTTTTGTAAATCTCTTATTTCTGTCCTTTTCATATTCTTATGCCCCTTGTTTTTTTGTATTGTTATAATTGTAAATCATTCTTTCAAATTTTGTCAATAAAATTGTGACAGTGAAAAGAAAAAACACGCATTTTTTGCGTGCCTAACAAATTGCGAAAAGACATTCTGACATCGACTTTTGCGAACCGTTTTCCAAAGCATACACTATTTGACATTATATTTGAAATTCTTAAACCCCTTAAACGCAATCATTTTCTTCGGTGCGCAGATATAATAGCGCTTGGTCTGCGGATTTATAAATTTCCGCGCCTTTTTCTCTTGCAAAGTGAATTTGCCAAAGTTGCGCAAAACAATTTCCTCGCCTTTGCAACACACTTCCAAAATTGCGTTTTTAAACTCTTCCAAAAACAAGTCGCATTTTGATTTTGGCAAATTTGTCCTTTTTGACATGATTGAAATAAATTCTGTTTTGTTCATAATTTCACCTCCAAGATTATGATAAACATAAATGAAAATTTTTAAACAAAACTTTTTTGTTTTACGCTGTCCGGCGCCTTTTTGACACCACTTTAATTCTCAAAATGTATGGCGCTGTGATGACAAGATAGACCACTGCGCCCAAAATCACCGCCAAAATCAAGTTGACAACAACATGAAAATAGTTGCACGCGACGAAGGTGTAGACCGTCAAGAACATGGCAAATGTTCCCAAAATCACAAGAAATAGGTCAAAAAATGGGATGGTGAAATTGATTATTCTCTTCAATTTCCACAACGCCACCACACAAACAACCGCCGAAAGAGCGATATTGCCCAGCACCAGAGCAAAGATATTGACACTTGGCAACGCTGAAAAAAGATAGGAAAAGAGCGCTTTGAAAATTCCACCAATCGCCGTGATGAGAAAGATAAATCTGAAATGTCCGTTTGCCTGCAAAAGCATTGTCAGATATTGCATAAGTGCCGTGAAAATTGTTGAAAATCCGCCGTAGAGCATAAGCAAAAAGGCGATATTAAGCAAATCTTTTGTCAAATCTTGATAGACCAGCGCCAACACCTGCCGAGATATTGCCACCAATCCAAAAGTTGTTGGAAGAATGAGAAAAAGCAGAATTTTGAGCCCACGCTCTATGATATGTCGACCACCCAATCCGCGGGAAATAAGATAGGAAATGTTTGGCAGAAGTGTGGTCGTCACAGCGATTGAAATAACCAGCGGAAAGTTTAATATCGCCCCCACAACTCCTGCTTGCAAACCATATAATTGTGTTGCAACACTGTTTTCAAAGCCTGCAAGCATAAGTCTTGGCACAATAATCAGGCTGTCAAAAGCATTAACCAAAGGCAAAACTGACGCCGAAAGCATAAGCGGAAAATTCGCCTTATTGAACTCTTGACGCGCAAATTTGACTGACTTTAAATCTTTCACTCTTTGGATGTTTTTATTTTTGAAGAAAAACAAAACAAAAAGATAGATAATTGCCACAATTTCACTGCTCAAAATTCCCAAAAACGCCCCAAAAACGCCCTGCGAAACGCCAAGTTTGCTGAAATAGAACGCAAACAAAAGTCCAAAACCAAATTTTGCCACCTGTTCAATAATTTGACTGACAGCAGTTGGAACCATGTTTTCATGACCCTGAAAAACTCCGCGCAGTGCCGAAAGTCCTGCCCCCAATGGCAAAAGGAAGATGAAAATCATATATGAATAAGACGCATCAATGCCTTGAAAAGCGGAGATGTAACTTGAAAACACAAGAAAGACCAGCCCGATGAGCAGTCCCAGCCCCACCGAAACAAAAAGGGCATGTTTGAGATAGGAACTCACACGACTTTGTTCCCCACGCGCTCGCGCGGAAGAAATAAGTTTGGAAAGAGAACTTGTCACCCCACCACAAGTGACCACAAGTGCAAAGGCATAGAGCGACATGACAAGTTGGAAAATTCCAATCCCTTCAATACCCAACAAATTTGTGAGTGGAAGTCTAAACAACGCGCCAAGAACCTTGCATACCACACCCGAAACAAGCAAAACAAGTGCACTCACTCCCAATTTTGACCTAATCTTTTTCATAAATCTCCCAATTTCAAACAATCAACAATTTGCGAAAATTTAAACTTATCATGAAAAAAAAATTCAAAAATATTCAAAAAAAATAAAAAAGGGTATTTACAATTTTTGTTTTCTATGTTATAATAATCGCGATAAATTGAATAACTTATTTAAAAAGGAGAAAAAAACATGTTCAGAAGAGATAATAACTATCATATTATGATTATTCAAGATAACAGTGCAAAAGATTTGTATGATGTCAGTGATTTCGTTGATAAAATTAATGGGGTAATCGCATTGGTGTTCGAAAAGAAGGAAGAAGGCAGAGTGTTGCCAGAGTTATACCGAAACGAAATGCTGAGAATGACTTCCGAGAATGATTATAACAAATTTGTAGACGAAAGAGTTTTGTTCAGAATGCAAATGAAGTCTTTGGTAAGAACCTTAATGTTGAAACATTTGCCTGTCGTTCTTCCTGATTATGAATATTTCCAAAAAGAGTATGAACGAATTGGAAAAATAGAAGACCCAAATGTTTATGACGAAGAACTTAAAAGAAACACTTTGGAATACAGAAAATCAATCTTAGTTTGCTCGGAAATGAACGAACTTTGTGCGAAAAAACATGGCATACCTTATCCAAAGATTGAAGATGTAGACAAGTTTTCAAATAAGAATAAAGAAAAATAAAAAAAGATTTAGGCTCAAAACTTTTGAAATTAACAAATATAAAATAGTGGTAAAGATATACCACTATTTTTTATTGTGTATTAATGGATATTAAAAAAAACAAATGACGACCGCTTCTTTTTATATATCTAAAAACTCTTCTCTGCACTATTTCGTTCTTTTTCTTCTTCATTTATTTTTTCATTTTCACCAGACACATCACCACTTCCTAATGAATAATCTCCCAATGTATTATCTTTCGCATTATCAACTTTTTCTCCTTCATTGACCACATTCTCTCCTGAGAATATATCGTCAAGGTTCACAAAAACTTCTCGCCTATCATCATTTTCGCGCTTGTCGACATTAACTTGCTCTCGTTGTGGTTGAGAATTTGGCTGTTGCGACTGCCCTGTCGGTGTTGGTTGCGCTCTTTGCGGAGAAGTCGCCTGTTGTCTGGCTGGCGCTGGCTTTGGTTTTGATAGCGCTGAGCCACCATAAACTGTTGCCTTATATTTCTGCCATGGGTCAATCGCTTTGCCTGATGCTTTTTTTGCTGGTGCGGACTTTTTCTTGATAGACGGCTTTGACTTGGCGTCTTTTGTTTTTTCTGGTGTTTTTGCTGGCGTTTTTGCTTTCGTTTCGGTCAAAACGGTTGGATATGTCTTGTCGCGAACATTTTTCAATGGTGTGCTGTATCCCTTCAAAATTTTTGCACCTTCTTCTGTTTTCAAAACAGTTTCAAACGCCTTTTGCGACTTCAAAACATGGTTCAAAATTCGTCTTTGAAAAGTGTAGTTTTGTGCGACACTTGGGTCTGTTGCCAAAAACTTTTCCATAAGAAGTTTATATTCCAAACGCACCTTATCGCCAACATCACCCATTTTGTCCAAAAGCGCCAACATGCGCACGAGATATAACTGTGACAAAATTTCAACAAGTTCACGATTAAACAAAAAGTCTTCGCTTTGCATGTGAAGATAGTTATATATTGCAGTGGTCGCATCAGTTTTGGTCAGCACATCGTCGTCGTAATAAACATTCCAACTCTCTTCCACTTCTTTTCGAAATTCGAACTTATACATATCAACAATTTCAGAAAGAAGAGAAACATGCTTGATGTTTTCTGCAACATCCATTTCCGTTTCAATGATATAAAGTTTTGCAGAGCAATAATCTGGCGAAATGTCCATTTCAATTTTGAAATTAAGCACGAACTCGCCCAAAACTGTTGCGCAATACATGATATTATCTTCAAAATGGTCAAATTTCTTCGGAATGGAAATCAACTCTTTGACAATATTGTCAGGAATGGCGTATTTCTCTTCAACAAAACTTCCAAGTAAGTTGTTTTCTTGCTTGCGCTGATAGTTCAAAATTTCAACAAATTCTTTTTCAATGGCAACCAAATCCAATTTTTCGGACGAAGAAACTCCTTCCGGTTGATTAACCACACCGAAACTCTCTTTCTTTTTCGCAGTTGCTCTCTTTTTCCTTGCCATAGTTTGATTATACAACATTTTCGTCAATATTGCAAGACTTAAAATAATAATTTATTGAAATTTACATTCAAATTAATTCAATCTTCTTTCATACCATACAAAAATTTGGTCAAAAACATCGCATTTCATGGCGTTTAAATTGATAAAAAAACTTATTTTCTCAGAAAAGTGACGCAAAGCGGTTTTTCTTTTAAGTCATTCAAAGTTATTCCGTTCGCCACACATTTGCCGTCACAGTTGAAAAGACAATGCGCTTTGCAATCAATCTCAATCGTTTTGGAGTCACGCTGTGGCGCATAAACGGGTGGCTCATCCGAAAAAATACGCTGTGTTTTGTCCTCTTTCGGTTTGTCCCCTTTTTCATATTTTTCACAAATCAAATTCTTTTTGACCAAAATCTCTTTGGCTTTGCAAGTGTATCTGTCATTAAACTTGCAAGTTGTCTTTCTGCATCGTATATCCATGCACCCACTCCCTACATTTTTGATAATTATTCCCTAACTCTTGACTTTTCAAACAACAATGCTGTAAAATATCTAAAAAGGAAGATAAAGGAGAAAAAAATGAAAGTTGTGCTTTTGAAAGATGTGAAAGGAACAGGAAAAAAGGGTGAAATCAAAGAGGTTGCAGACGGCTTTGCAAAAAACTTTTTGCTTAAAAATGGTTCTGCGCGAGTTGCTGACAATTCGGCAATAAACGAAAACAAAATTCAAAAAGATGCGCAGGCATTTCACAAAAAAGAAGAAATTTCATCCGCCAAAGAACTTGCGAAGAAGATTGAAGGAAAAAACATCGTTCTCAAAATCAAGTGTGGTGAAAACGGAAAGACTTTCGGGTCAATAACTTCCAAAGAAATTGCCGAAGAACTCGAAAAGCAAGGCATTAAACTTGACAAGAAAAAAATCGACATCAAAGAGTCAATCAAATGTGTTGGCAAATATTCAGTCACCGCCCGCGTCTATCCGGAAATCACTGCAAAATTCACTGTCGAAGTGCAAGCATTATAAAAAGCAGTTTTCTGTTTTATGCTTGAATTTTAGATGCAAATTGCAAAAAGATAACATATATAAATTTCTTTCCAGCGCAGAGCGAAAAAATCTTGTTGGCGCTCTGTGTGAGTGTTTTTGAATTTGAAAATATTTTTTGAAAAATCGTTGACAAAGCTGATTTGGCATGATATAATTCTCATGCTATATCATAATAAAAGGATTAAAAAATATGAGAACACCTTATAGAATTGCTGCGAAAAATGCACTGATGAAGACGGATTGGAATGGTTTGTCAGAAAAAGAAGCGGAAGAGAAAGTGGAAAATTCCACTTTTGATGACCTTGAATCTCAAATTTGGGCAAAGGGATCAATGACTCAAGCTGTTGTTTCAATTTCTGATATTTTAAGATTAAGTGAAGATGAAACTATGGATTTTCTGAACGCAGTTTTGGGCACTGACCGCCCAAATGTCACAGAAAAAGGAATGAAAACCTTGTCAAAAATCGCGTCAAAAATGAAGAAAGTTGAAGGAGTTGAAAAAATGACTCTTAGTGTGTTGTCTTCCATTCATGATGCTTGGGTTTATGACAATGCAAAGAAATTTTCTCAACAGGGAAGAGAAGGAAAGAAATATCAACACCTTCCGATTGAAATGATTGGCTGGAAAGAAGCAACTGCCGACCTTTTGTTTTTGGAGCCAATTTTAAACTCTGTTGGAGTTGAAGTTGACACTTCCAAACTTAAAAGAATGTATGACACCTGCGTAAACGATTATTTCAACAACAAAAATCTTGTCAACGACAACGGAAAAGAGCTCAACAAAAACGCACTTACAAAACTTATTTTGAAGGGACACGATTTTTATTCTGCATTGACAGAAACAAACACAGCAAAAAGCCCAGAAGAAGCAATGATGATGACCGAACAAGTGTGCGAAAAACTTTCAAATATAAAAATTTCGTCATATAACAAATAATTTTGAAAAATAACAGGGCTTGCAACTAGTAACAAAAAAATCACAGATGAAAAGATGTTTCGAAAGTTTCATGTATGACGAGATAACAAAAAAAATCATATTTTTTCCAAGATGAAAAAAGAAAAATCAAACAAAAAAAGTCAGGCACTATGTCTGACTTTTTCTTTATGCAACCCTTAAAATTTTTTATTTAAACTTTTTATTTATATAAAACAACAATTTTTTTTATTTTGTCGTTGTATGCTTTGTTGTTTTTATTATGCGTGTTTGTGTTTACGCGAACGAGCATTCTTTTTGCTTTCAACATTATCAGTTGTTTCTACTTTCTCGACAACATCACTTTTCACACTTTCAGTTAATTCGGTTTGCGCTTCTGTGTTTGCCACTTCTTCGCCAACAAATGCATTTACATCCCCAGCGTTCACAGTCTCACTTTGGCTTTCAATATTTTCAGCAGCAGCCACCACAGTTTCACTTTTTGCATTCTTTTTTTCTTTTAACTTTTGTGGGTATACGAAAATACATTTGAAAACAAGTCTAACAAGCGGGCCTGCCACAAAAATTTGCCAGCACAACGCCATAGGAAAACTTACTATCATAGTTTGAATCCATGTAACAAAAAATTCGGAGGCTTCTGGTTTCTTTTCAATCAAAGTTGCAAAAAAGGTCATGATGAAACACATAAAGCACACTGTGAGTGCCGAAAAAACAAGTGATGCAAGAAGTGGATGGACTTTATCTTTCCCCAAAACTTTTGCGGACAACTTTTTGACGATTGGCGAAACGATGAGAAACTCAACCGCGAATGCAATAAGCCCCATATACCACAAGCATTCAAGCGCCATAAGAAAGGTGTCGTTTGAAAGCCCACCAAATTGAATTGCGATGTTATAGCACGACATGCCGAACACCATAACAATAATCATAATCACAGAAAAAACAATATCTTGAAATAAATTTTTTGGCATAATTCCCTCCACAAAAAAAGCATTTGGCCTTGTGTTGTTCGAATCTTAAAAGATTTCGTTTCCAATTAAACCAAATGCTTTTTAATATTTATATTTTATGTTTGTGCAAGAGTGAAAAATCACTATTATATATGACAGTTGTTTGTTGTGTTTTCCAACTTGCAACATCTGTATTTTACAACAAATTTAACAAAAAATCAAGCAATTTTTCAAATTTTTTTTATTTTTTCTTATTTTTTTACAAATTTTGCGTAATTTTTATTATTTTTTGCATCACAAAACTAAAATTTCAAAAATGTTTAAATGCTGTTATTTTTATCTCAATATATTTTTGTCATTTTTTTTGGTTATTATAATTTCTTTTTGAACCCACCCTGCAACCTATCAGCGTGGTTAAAGAACAAGAAATTTGATTAATCAAGTTTCTTAAATCCACAATCTCATCTTCACTCATGTCCTTTGCAAGTTCCATGGCAATGGATGTTGCCAAAAGCACCAATTCTTCATCACTGCATGCCATGTTTTCTTATATTAAAAAGCGAAAAAAAATGTTCTTACTTCCTTCCAAATTTCATGTTATCAATTCAACCTTTTTGCTTTATCTTTTTAAACATTTCCACAAACTCATCCAAAGATAGTGTTTCTGCGCGCCTTTTGAGCGTGTTTTCATCGAATTTTACTTTCAAAAAATCTTTATCATATATTGCAGAAAGGTTGTTTAAAAGAGTTTTGCGTCGCATCGAAAAACAAGTTTTGACAAAATCTCCAAACAATGTTTTGTCAATCTCTGGAAATTTTTGGTCAAGTTTTATGTGCAAAACGGCAGAGTCCACATTTGGCACAGGATGAAACATTTGGCGATTTACAATGCGAGTGATTTTCGGCTCTCCATAGAACTTTGACATAACTGAAAGCACGCCGTAATCTTTTCCGCCCACCTTTGCACAAACGCGTTCGGCAACTTCTTTTTGAACCATAATCGTCACGCTTGCAAGACGAGTGGCATTTTCAAAAAGTTTGAAAAGAATTGGAGAAGTGATGTAATACGGCAAATTGGCAACAACTTTATACTGCTCACCCAACTTATCTTCCACATCATCCAAGTTTATGCTTAAAAAATCAGCAAAGATAAATTCTACATTTTTCAATTCAAGCGAAAGCAGTTGTGATTTCAATTCTTTGTCAATCTCAAACGCCACCACTTTTTTTGCGCGGTCACTCAACACCTGCGTCAAACTGCCCGCCCCTGCACCAATCTCCAAAACGCAGTCATCCGCGCCGATTTCGGCATCAGAACAAATTGCGCCTAACAAATTTTTGTCGCTGATAAAATTCTGTCCAAATTTTTTCTTAAAGTTAAAATCGTCCATATACTTCCTTTTTTGCATTTTTGGTGTTTAAATCGCTTTGTTGTATGTTTTTGTTTTTAGTGCATATCCAAATTATTGATGTTTTTCGCTTACTTTTCTTTTCTCCAAAAGAAAAGTGAGGCGTTTTGAGTTGTGGCAGAAGCGACTTCATCAATTTTTATTCCTTTCAATTTTGCGATGGCATCTGCCACATACACAACATTTTTTGGTTCGTTGCGTTTTCCACGAAATGGTTCTGGCGAAAGATATGGACAATCAGTTTCCAGCATAATGCGCTCCAAAGGCAGATTTTTGACCACCTCTTGAACATTTTTGGCGTTTTTGAAGGTCGTAACCCCGCCGAAAGAAAAATATGCTCCCAATTTCATCAATTCATTGGCACTTTCCAAACTTCCGCTGTAACAATGAAGCAAAAATTTCTTTTTGAGTGGATGATTTTTTAAAATTTCCAGCGTGTCACCCATAGCGTCACGGCTATGCACAACGATTGGCAAGTTCAAACTGTTTGCAAGTTCAATTTGTGCAACAAAAATTCGCATTTGCAAATCTTTTATTTTCTGCACTTCTTCCAAAGAAAGTCCCTGCATATAGTGATAATCCAACCCAATCTCACCAATTCCAAGCACTTTTTTGTTTTTTGCCAAAGTTTTCAGTTCGCAAAGAGTATCTTCAAGCGAAGAGTTCTGCTCGTTGGTAACATTTTCGGGATGAATGCCAATCACAGCAAAAACATTGTCATGATTTTCAGACATTTCCACCGCCTGACGCGATGTCATTAAATCAGTGCCTGCACAAATCATTGCCTTGACACCACCTTCCACCGCTCGCGAAATCACTTCTTCAACATCTTCGTCATATTGCGCATCCATAAGATGCCCATGCACATCAATAAGTTCCATGGCGTTATTATATCAAATCACAGCCAACTTTGTCAATTTTATTTGTTCTTATTTCATTTTGTCAAGACGAACATGAAGTCAAAATCATGCATACCATGAATTTTCATAACAAGATTTCACACATATTGAGAAAAATATGCTTTTTTCGCGCATATTCGCATATATATTTGTGATGAACATTTTTTGGCTTATGATGATGCTTGCCAGCATTCTTGTCCTTTTGATTGTCAACCCTGGCGCTGTGTTGTCAGAGATGATTTCTGCATCAACTGACGCACTAACTCTTTGCATCGAACTTTGCGCTGTCTACGCCGTTTGGTTGGGCATAATTGAACTCGTCGATGCCAGCGGACTTGGCGAAAAACTTGCCAAACTGCTCCGCCCACTCATAAAAAAGATTTTCAAGGTGGAAAATCCCGAAACGCAGTATCTCATCGCAATGAATGTGTCCGCCAACATGTTGGGTTTGGGCAATGCTGCCACGCCAATGGGAATAAAGGCGATGAAAGCGCTTGATGACGGCACAGGAAAGGCAAACTTTGCCATGATTATGCTGATTGTGCTTAATGCAACATCCATTCAACTTCTGCCAACCACAGTGATTGGACTGCGTTCGAGCGCTGGCAGTGAGAACCCCGCCGATATCATTCTGCCAACACTGATTGTCACATTCATAACGACAATTTTGGGTATTGTTTTGGTGCATACAATCGACAAAATCATTCGTGGAAGAAGAAATCGCAAAAAGAAGGTAAAAACATGAGTGCAAGTGTGTATATCCTTCCAATTCTTTTTGTTCTGCTGTTTGGCTATTGCATATACAAGCGCGTCAACACCTACGACCACTTTGTCAAAGGTGCGAAAGGCGCAATCAAACTTGTGGTGGAAATTTTTCCATTCATTGCGTCAATCTTGATTGCTGTGGCGCTTTTGCGAGTTAGTGGCATAACGGACTTTCTTGCGCAAATTCTTTCGCCAATATTCAACGCTCTGGGCATTCCCACCGAACTTGTGGAACTTGTGCTTTTGCGCCCGTTCACAGGAAGTGGAAGTTATGGCATTTTGGAGAACATTTTCAACACATACGGCGCAGACAGTTACATCTCCCGTTGCGCCTGTGTGATTATGGGGTGCAGTGAAACAATCTTCTATGTCGCCACAGTGTATATCTCTCAAACTAAGGTGAAAAAACTCTTCTATGCCATCCCCGTGGCGCTTGTGTGCTCGCTGGTTGGAACAATTCTTGCCTGCTTGATTTGCAAAGTGATGTAGGTCTGATCATATAAAAAGATATATAAAATGTAATTTCATATATTTAATTTAAAAGTATATGTTTTTATAATAAAACAATAAAATAAAGATAATTTTTATAAAAATCAATATTAAAATTTTATAAAATTGAAAAATATATCAAAATTTTTAATTTTCTATTGACAAGCTCCCACCCCCGTGCTATAATACGAAAAACAACCAAGGAGGAAGAAATGAGAAGTTATTATTACACACAATATCCAGAAGATATGGTTTTCACAAGCAAGGAAGAGCGGGAAGAGTGGATTGATTCATCAATCGATTCATCAATCATCGACCAAGAGCGCAAAAATTTTCTCGACGAAATGAAATACGCACCTGATTTCTATTTTTATCCACTTCCACACTCCGAAGATGTGGATTATACAAAAGATTTTTCTAAAAACGCCCCTTTCGATCCAAAAAGGGTTGCAGAATTCCTTGTTTCTGCACATGACAGTATAAGTTACAGTCAAGATTCTCAAAATTTGAAATCAACAGATATGCCAAAATTTCAACAGGCTTTTCAAACTGCTGTTGAACGCGGATTAAATATAGAACAATTAAAACTTGCCCTTGCAACAATTTATAACAACCAAAAAGCAGATGTTTTGAAAAATGGTAAAAAGTCTGTTTTTTATGGTCCAGAAATCCAAAGAACTTACAACTTGCTTGTAAGTGCAGAGAGAGTTTGCAAAGAACACTCTCCTTATGAAAAAGTGTTTGAAATGGGCGAAAAACTTGCAATTCTGGAAAGAGAGGAAGACAAGCTCAACAAAGATTTGTCAATTTCAGATGAGGAATTTAAAAGAAAAGAAGCACAAATCACAAATCAAATTGATAATTTAAAAGATGATCTCAAAAAAGAGTGTGCTAAATTTGATCCACAACTTTTAAAAAATGTTGTTGAAGACAGACAAAACTATCTTTTAGAAGTTGACAAAAGCATCGCAATGGATAAAAAACAAAATTTTTATCCAGATTTAACAAGAGCAACTGATGAATTCAAAGGCTTGCAAGCAGTTAAATTCACTGCAATATCTGAAATTAAAAGAGAAGACAGAAATGCTGGAAAGTAATCCAGCATTTTTTATTCAAATTTTGAAAACCTTTTTCTTCTCTCCACGACATATTTTCACAACATTCACAACAAATTATTTCAACTCATTGTGTGTGATGATTTTTCAACATAACTCCAAAAAATTTGACAAATTTGTTTTTTTTATGTATAATAACATGGCCTAATTTAATAAGGAGATTTTATGGGAAATTTTGATAAAAAGAATAAAACATTGCATGAAATAGACAGAGATATTGCAAAATGTCGATACTATATGGGTGTTTTAATGGATTTGATAACCCAAAATGCGTGCGAATCTTTTCACTCCATACATATTCAACAACAAAATCTGATAAATATAAAAAAGATGTTTGACAAGATTGAATCTCAACTGAAACAAACCAATGCTGACTTGTTGGACTGGAAAAAGAGTAATTTAAAAATATCCAAAAGAACAAATCAACATTTGGATGAAACATCAAAAAATTTAATAATCGCAAACGCGTATTTGAAGTATTATCACAACGAATTTGAAAAAAGCCAAAAGATTACCACCACAAAAAGTATTAAACCATCTTTCACAACCCCAAAAATTTTTGAACAAAACAACAATGAAAGAACGAAATAGTTTATATTTCGTTCTTTTTTACTTTTTTCAATTTTGACATAATCAAATCTTGTCTTGACTTTGAATTTTGCATTTAATTTTAATTTAACATTGACCTTGTTTTAAGTTCTTCCAAAAATTCACCATCTTGCTTGTTGGTTGTTAAATTTGGCAACACTTTAACTTTGTGCTTTCCGCCCTTAACCGCTTCAATCACCACAAGAGTCACTTTGCCCTTCCCATTTTCGGTGAAAAACATTTTCTTGACCGCAAGGTTGTGATTATAACACTTTGCCAAAAGTTCCGCCGAACGCTCGGCTGGATATGTGCAATAAAACCGCCCACCAAACTTCAACATTTTCGAAGTGACTTCAATCAATTCCTTCAAATTCAACTTAACTTCCTGTCTGGCAATCTTGCGACTTTCTTCGCATGGCAAATCATCAACTTCAAAATATGGCGGATTGGAAAAAACAACATCCACCGCCCCTTCAAAAAAATATTTTTTAAAATTTTTAACATCATCTTTGATTAAAGTGATTTGTTCAGATAAATCGTTCAAAATAATGTTTTTTTTGCATAATTTTTGCAATTTTTCTTGAATTTCGAAGATTTTTATTGATTTAAACTTATTTTTGGCGCTGACAAGAATGGATACAACTCCACATCCACCACCGATTTCCACCGCATTTTCGCTTGTTTTCAACTTGATGAAATTCGCCAAGATGACGCTGTCCGAAGTGAAACAATACAAATCTTTGTTTTGAATTATTGAAAGCCCGCCACACTGCAAATCTTCCAATTTTTCACCATTTTCAAGTTTTAGCGCTTCTTGCTTGTTGTTTTTTATGCAAGCAGTTTCAACTTTTTTTGGCATCTTTGTGTTTGTCATTTTTCTTCCTTTTTGAATTTTATGTCGGCAAGTTGATATGTTTTAATTTCAAAATCATCGCCTTTTTCAATTTTGACATCAACAAGTCTGTCAAGCAAATTGTTGAACACCACAGTTCCCTTTCCATCTTTTGTGGAAACTTGCGTTCCAACCTTTGGCATGATTTTCAACGCTTCCTGATATGTGCCGTTTTCATACGCAATGCAACACATAAGTTTTCCGCAAAGACCGCTTATTGAATTTGGATTGAGCGACAAGTTTTGATTTTTTGCCATTTTCATGGAAACATGGTCGAACTCTCCCATATTTTGCACGCAACAACAAATTTTTCCACATGGTCCAAACCCACCAAGCATTCTCACTTCATCACGACTGCCAATCTGCCTAAGTTCAACTCTTTTTTTCATTGTTTCAGCCAATTTTTTGACTAAATCGCGAAAATCAACGCGGTTTTCCGCTGTAAAATTGACGATGTATCTGCTGTTGTCAAAACTTGCTTCAACTTGCACAACTTTCATGTCAAGCCCAAAATCTTTGACAATCTTTTTTACGGTCGGATAAAGTTTGGTTGCTTCTTGGTCATACTTTTCCGCCTTTTCAAGAATTTCCTTAGTTGCCTTTTGCACGACATTTTTTAGTGGTGACATAAGTGTGGATGGGTCAATCATTTCGTTTTCCTTGACAACAACGCCCAAATCTTGCCCCCTGTCCGTTTCCACAATGACATAGTCGCCCAACTTCAACTTCATGTCGTTTGGCGAAAAAGAATACACATGGTTACTGTTTTTAAATTTAACTCCAACTGTTTCTATTTGCATAAATATTTAACCTCCAAAATTTTTAACAAAAAGTTGTCCACCAAAACCGTCAAATTTGCATTAAACTCCAACCTTTCGCGGACATGTGAAATAAGTTTGAAAATCTCACAAAGCGCTTCAACAGAGAACTCTGCTTCAACATCTTTGAGCGCATCAAGATATGGCGTCAATTTGCAAAGATTTTCGCTTTCGCACTTAATCTTCAAAATATCTTCAACTGCAAGCGAAACAATTTGCAAAATAAGGTCCAAATTCTGTTTTTGGTCAAGAAATTTTTTGGAAAATTTGATAACATCCTTGCTGTTTTTCAATTCGCAAATCAAACTTACGGCAAAATTTGCTATATTTTTTAAATCGCCGTTCTTTTTCAGTTCCAGCGTTTTGCCAATATATCCACCGCCCAAAATGACGGCAAGAGTATCTTGACAAATTTTCTCGATTTCGTTTTTGGAAAGCGGCTTGATTCTGATTTTGTCACAGCGTGATTTTATCGTTGCCAAAACTTTCTCTTCGCTTTTTGCCGACAGCAAGAAATAGACATTTTCTGGTGGTTCTTCCAAAATTTTCAAAAGTTTGTTTTGCGCTTCATCCGTGGAAACATCAATGTTGTTAATCACAAAAATCTTATAAGGCAAATTGACAGATTTCATAAACGCTTCTGCCACAATTTCCCCACTGTCCGCCACCAGCAATTTTTCGCCATTTTTTGGATATACTTTCACATCCAAATCCACACCGCTTTCAATGCGCACAAACTCTGCACTTTTGTCATTCATAAGTTCAAAGGTCGGATATTCCAACAAAAGCGCGGTTAAAACAAGCGCGGTTCTGCTCGTCAGTTCGTCATCGCAGAAAAACAGAAGTGAATTTTTTAGTGTTCCACTTTCTTTTTTCTCACGAATGTTTTTGAAAAACTCTTGGTTTTTGATAATCTGTGTGATATCCATATTATGATTTTATCACACATTTAATAAAAAATCAAAGCTTTAAAAAGGTTTAATAAATAAATCACAATAAAAAAATTTTAATTTTTTTTGGAAATTTTTTTAAAACGCTTGCGTTCCCCCCCCCGCATGCTACAATAGTATTGGGTTTGCGAAAACTGACATATATATTTCGTCAAAGTTTGAAATCTGCGAGTCGGATTGAAATCAGTGAAAACTGACAAAATGAACTTATATATAGTTGGTTATGCAAAAACTTAAAAAGCCAAAAGAAAAAATTTAAAAAGGAGGTTATTAAAAAATGGCTGAAAATGAAAATGGTATGAGCAAAAAGAAAAAGGTGGCGATTATCACAGCGTCGGTTGTCTTAGGAGTGGCAGTTCTGTTTCTGGCAATCTTTCTTCCAATCTATCTCACTCAAAAATCAAGCGAAACGGAAACTGTTGAATCAAACTTGCCAAGCGGTTCAACTTTGAATGAGTTGATTAAAGGCAGTGACAGCAATTATGAAGAAGCAAACACCACAGTAAAGAGAATTGTTTTTGATTATTACGACAAAGACGAAAGTGGTGCGTATACTCAAACCGAAGATGGCAACTATACTTATACCGAAGATGATGTAAATGTTTTGGAAGAACAAGAAGCGGAAAGTTATGTTTGGAACGATGTTCAAATTGATGTCTATCGTGTTTCAGACGCCGACGGTACAACAGTCTATTTTCTCTCAACCGAAGAGATTGTTGCAAATGAAGATATGGGATATTCATTCTACAACTTTACATCTGTTGAAGAGATTGCTTTCAACAATTTCAACACAAGCAGTATGACAAACATGGATTATATGTTTGCAAATTGCACTTCCTTGAAAACGCTTGATGTTTCCAAGTGGGATGTGAGCAATGTGACAAGCATGTGGACAACTTTTAGCAGCTGTGCATTTGAAACTCTTGATGTTTCCAACTGGGACACCAGCAGTGTGACCCACATGGGGTCTTTGTTTTTGAATTGTTCTTCTTTGACTGAAATTGATGTTTCAAATTGGAACACCAGCAATGTGACTTTAATGTGGAATCTTTTTTCAGGATGCTCTTCTTTGACATCTCTTGATCTTTCAAAATGGGATACCAGCAGTGTGACAAGCATGGCTTGGATGTTCAATAGTTGCACTTCTTTGCAAGAAATTAAATTTTCAGATTGGGATGTGAGCAATGTGGTAAGCATGCAAGGAATGTTCTATGGTTGCAGGTCATTGACAAGTTTTGATGTTTCAAAATGGGACACAAGCAGCGCTGAAAATATGTATATGATGTTTGCGTATTCAGGTTGGACAAGTACAGGTCAAACTGGTGAATTAGATTTGTCGGGTTGGAACACCAGCAAGGTGACAAACATGAGTGCTATGTTTGCTGGCAACTCAAAACTTACAGCAATCTATGTTGGCGAAGGCTGGTCAACAGATGCAGTTGAAACTGATTCATCAATGTTCTCTAGTTGCACATCTCTTCCATATTTCACTGAAAACGGAAGTGATACAACTTCCAAATATGCTTATGCTGGATATAGCGAAAAGTTGGAAGCCTATGGCTATTTGACTTTGAAAGTGAGTGGAAGTGAAGATGAATGATTTTCAATCTTGAACAGTTTTTCAGGATTTCATTTGGAAATAAAACAACGGGAATAAAACAATAAAAAATAGTGGTAATTTTACCGCTATTTTTTTTCTGTTTGAAGCAAATTATCCTTAAATCTTCCTTTTTCTTATTTTTCGCTCAATCCATTTATATATCTCTCCAATAAAGATGATTGAAACAGAAAGCATAATCACGACAATCCAACTCCAAAGATTGAGTTTTTCAAGTTGCAAAAGACTGCCAAAATTTGTGCAAGCCATCAGAATCAACAGTGCAAAACCAAACACCAGCGAAATTGTGAAAAACCTGTTCTTGAACGGATTGCTCTTGAAACAACTCTCTTTTGTTCGCGCAGTGAACATGAAAAACAGTTGAATGAAATTGAGAGTGTAGAACGCCATGGTGATTGCAACTGCTTCGCCCTGCATGAAAAGTCCAAAGAAATACGCGCCCATTGTCAGTGCCGTCTGCACAACTCCCAAAACAAAGAGAGAAACCCCCATTCCACTGCCAAACAAACTTTCATCTTTTTTGCGTGGGCTTTCTGTCATAACTTCACTTTCCACAGGCTCTGTTCCAAGCGCGATTGCTGGCAAACTGTCAGTTATGATGTTGACAAACAAGATTTGCACAGGCAAAAGGAAGGTCATTCCCGGACAGAACACTGTCAGTAAAAACAGTGACAAAATCTCTGCCATATTTGCCGAAAAAAGATATTTGACTGTCTTTTGAATGTTGCTGTATATCTTCCGTCCTTCTTCCACCGCCACAATGATTGTTGCAAAATTGTCGTCTGTTATCAGAATGTCGGCAACATCTTTTGTGACATCTGTCCCCGTTTTTCCCATTCCAATTCCTATATCTGCCTTTTTCAAACTTGGTGCGTCGTTGACACCATCGCCCGTCATTGCAACAATATGTCCGTTCTTTTTGAGTGCTTCCACAATTCTTACTTTATGTTGCGGGCTGACCCTTGCAAAAACACACTTCTTTTCAACAATTTTTGCAAATTCTTCATCCGAAAATTTGTCAATTTCTTCGCCAGAAACAACTTCATCAATATTTTTTGCAATTCCAACCTTTTTTGCAATGGCAAAAGCGGTGTCTTTATAGTCGCCCGTAATCATCACTGGTCGCATGCCCGCCTTGCGACATTTTTTGACAGCATTTTCAATCTCAGGTCGCGGTGGGTCTTGCAATCCACAAAGTCCCAAAAAGACAAACCCTTCTTCTTTGATTTTATCATCGCGTTTAAACGCAAAACTTATCACTCTGAGCGCATGGTCACACATCTTTTTGTTTTGATTTAAAATCTTTTTCTTGACACTTTCATCAATCGGTTTAACTTTGTTGTTGTCGAGATAGAAAGCACAACATTGAAGAACTCGATCAAGCGCGCCTTTCATGAAACACACACCTTCGCCATTGACACGATTTAGGGTTGTCATCATCTTTCGCTCTGAATTGAAAGAAATCTCGTCCAAACGCAAATATTTCCTTTCCGCTTCGCACTTTTCCACTCCAAAGTTTTTTGCAAAATTCACAAGCGCAACTTCTGTTGAGCCACCAACATATCCGCTTTCACCAACTTGCGCATCATTGCAAAGCACCATAGAATTCAAAAAAATCTCAAAATTTTCGCTTTTTTTATCAAAAAAAGTGAAAAAATCTTCAACTTTCATCTTGTTTTGCGTTATAGTTCCTGTTTTGTCGGAGCAAATCACATCGCACGCACCCAGCGTTTCAACTGCATGCATGCGCTTTACAATCGCCTTTTGCTTGGAAAGTTTTGCAATGCCAAGACTCATTATGATTGTGATAACAGCAGGCATACTTTCAGGAATTGCCGCAACAGAAATGGCGACGGCTGTCAAAAACGCTTGCAAAATTTGCGTTGGATTGGCAATCGATTCCAAAATAAATGTTATGCAAGCCATCAGCAAGATGATGTAAGTCAACACCTTTCCAACACCTTGTATGCTCTTTTGAAGTGGCGTCATATCCTTTTTGGTGCTCTTTATGCTTTCGGCTATTTTGCCAATTTCACTCTGTTGCCCTATTGCAACAACAACGCCTTTGCCGTGTCCATTTTCCACAACACTGCCAGCGAAAGCCATGTTTTTTCTTTCTGCAAGTGGCATTTCTTTGTCATAGACATATTCAGCATATTTCTCCACAGGTTCGCTTTCTCCCGTAAGCGACGCTTCATTGAGTTTGATATTTGAAGTTTCAATCAATCGCAAATCTGCTGGCACAATGCTTCCTGCTTCCAAACAAACAATGTCGCCATGCACCAAATCGACAGTTTTGACCTTGTGTATCATTCCGTCACGAAGCACCTTGGTTTCAGGTTGAGTCATGTTTTTCAGGCTGTCAATCGCCTTTTCGCTCTTCCGCTCTTGATAGACTCCAAAAAGTGCATTGATTACGACTATTGCCAAAATTATAACGCCGTCAATGATTTCGCTTGAAGAATTTTCCACAACGCCAATCACAATGGAAACAATGCCAGCAACCAAAAGCACCAGCACCATAAGTTCTTTGATTTGCGTGAAAAATTTCGCCAAAAAAGACTGCTTTTTGTCCGCCTTAATTTGCACTTTTTGCGCATCCAACACACGCGAACCCACTTCTGCCAGACTTAGCCCAGCACTTGTTGAACGACATTTTTTCAAACATTCATCGACAGATGATTGGTAATATTTCTCTTCCACAACTTCTCCTGCCGTATGATACGAGAGTGTTGTCCAACTTTATGCATTTTCGACAAAAATTCGACAAAAATTTGAAAATAAGTCTAAAAGTTTGACGATTTTGAAAATAAATTGTGAATTTCTTGAAATTTGAAGAGAGATTTAAAATAATACTGTCTAAATTTTGAGTTTCACATTAAAACAAAAAGTGATGAAATCGCAATGATGACAAGGTATACCGAAAACCATTTTAAACTTGACTTGACAGTCAGTTTGATCATAACCTTAATGGCAAAAACCCCGACCACAAAAGCGGTGAGAAAAGATAATATTGCTGGCAAAACAGGTATGCCACTTAAAACCGTTTCGCCTGTTGCAATGTCAAAAATTTCCATGAAAAGAGATAGGATAATTATTGGAATGGACATCAAAAAAGAAAATCCTGCCACTTGCTTTTTATCTTTTCCGCACACAACCCCAGCGCTTATCGTTGAGCCAGATCGCGATATGCCAGGAAAAACTGCAAAACCCTGTGCAACACCCATGAAAAATGCTGTTTTGTAATTAAATTGTGTTGAATATGGCGCTTTTCTTTTGGAAAAAATCTCTGACAACACCAAAAGCACAGCCGACACAGCGAAACATAACGGCAAGGTTGAACCTGCAAACGACATTTTGACAAGTGGCATCAAAATCAGAACAATGACACAAGTTGGAATGGTGGCAATGGCAAGCGAAATTGTTTCTTTGGAAAAAGGATGTTTGATCATCTGCCAAATCTCTTTATAAAAGACCACACAAATGGAAAGAAGTGTTGCAACATGAAGCAAAATGCTTATGAACAAACTTTCTTCCACGCCAAAAATCTTGGAAAAAAGCACCAAATGTCCAGAAGAAGAAACAGGAAGGAACTCAGTGAGCCCCTGAATTAGCCCCAATAAAAATAAAGCAAGAGTGATGTTCATGAAACCCCCTTGCTTTATTTTATTTAATTTTTGTTGTTTATATTCGGTCAATGCATTCATCGTCCGACTTGCATAACATCTGCAAACGCCTATCTTTTTGCCAACTCTTCACGCTTTTTCTTGCGTTTTTTGCTTTCATAGATTGTGACAACCAAGATGATAATCAAAAGCAAAATGATTGCAATGATAAGAATAATCCACCACCAAGAAGGTTCTCCTTCTGTTATGTTTGCGTAACTTGCCAGCACGCCGAACAAGCCAGAATACGCGATTTGACTGTAAAAGATTGCCAAATAAATGCCCGAGATGGTGTGATTATTGAAGTTAAATGAACCACCAAATGGATTTTCTTCGGTGCCAATCGGTGTCCAAAATTCTTCCGAGAGATTGATATCTGCCATGACGATATATGCGCAGTCGCGATATTTCAACCCGTTTGAACTTGTTTCTCCGCTGTTACACAGTTGCATCATCAAAATCAAATCATCAATGTCATAGATTCGATATGGGTCACTTGCTGTTCCGCTTCCTTGGAAGTATTCTTCAACAACATGATCTTCCCACATAAGACGAGCGAAAGTGATGTAAATGCTCATTGTGCCGACGATGTCATTGTCGTTAAGGAATGTTTCCGACAACAAGATTTGTCCATCTTCAAACTCAACATCAAATGTGCGCCCATAGTTTAAAAGTTTAACGCTGACAATTTCATAGCGAGAGTTCACCACCATGTTAAGACTGATTGCTTCCCCGCGTGCAACCGCGATTTGCGTCACGCGAGAACCATTGCTTGTGACATACCCTGCAATACTTCCGTTGTTGTTATCCACGGCTGTGTCAAGTTCAGGTTCGATTGAAGTGAAGAAATATATCTGCAAAACTTCATTATCAAATGTTGGAATTATATTGATTGTTTGATTTGCATACTTCGTGTCAATCGTGAAAGTGAAATAATATTGCCCATTGGCATAGTTTTCCAGAACAATACCAAGAGATTCATCCCATGTGACAGCAAAGCCATAGTCCACCGTCAAAATCAGTGTCACAACATCGCCCACTGCAACTGTGACATTCTCTCGCGTTTTGACAAATGAGTCGTCAACCGTTTGCCCGAGCGTGTAATACGAGATTGAGCCGTCCACCGAGGTTGTTTGCAATGCCACAATCTGTCCGTGAGTGGTGTCATAGTCAGAGAAGTTCAGCGTGACAGGCAACCCTTCGAGATATAACAACAAAGTTAACTTTTTCGTTGTGGACAGCGTCAGTGAAGAATTTGTCACCGTTTGCAAGGTTGTGGTGTTCACCCATCTTGAAAATGTGTAGCCATCTCCTGCAACTGCTTCAATTTGGAAACTTGTCGTGGTGTCGACATATCCTTGTTCAAGAAGAGCGCGCGCTTGACTTGAATCATCAACTTGTTGCGTGATGACATAGGTTGCATTGCCCGTCATAACTCGAACATCAACTTCGGCAAAGTATACAACTTGCACATAACATTCCACAACATTGTCATATTCGTTTGTCGACCAATAAAGTCTTTCAGAATATGAAGTCACATCAGAAAGCCAAGTGCCATCCGAAACTTTTTGACTTATAACAAATTTATAGAATTTATAACCTTCAAGTTCTGGGGCTGTGATGTATATATCGGTGTTGTAGGCAACTTCAATGTAGTATGGTGAAGAAGAATAGAACCACGAATTTGTGTAGTCAACCCCACTGATCATATCCTGCGCCGTGATGGTTGTGATTTCACTTGGCACAAACTCAAAAGTGATGCGCGTTTTGAGATATGATTGATATAGATAGAGCGAAATTATCAATGTTCCATTCTGTTCTTTGGCGTTTGTGGTTAATTCGTATTTTCTTGTTATTGAGTTGAGTGTATAACCATTTTCCATCCAGTTGCTCGTCACTTCACCTGACGAATCAATATACTGCACGCCCGCACCATTTTGATATGTGAAATATCCTTGGAAATTGTGTGTCGAATCGGACAAAACAAGGTTAAGTTTGCCGTTCACAAAAGTAATTCTGCTGTCAACAATTTGAATGTTATCTCTGTTGCTTTCGGTTATATCAAGAGTTGACATATATTCCACATTAGTTATTCGCACAAGAACATCACTGCCGTCTTTAAGTTCCACAGTGTATGTTTCTGGTGTTAAGATAAGTCGAATATACCCACAGCCAACATAATCTCTGACAGTGAAGGTGACTTTTCCAGAATAGCCGGTGTCTGTCACTGAAAGCGCTTCATAGGTCAAATCAAAGACAACAACATCTGTCAAATCTTCGCCATTTTCACCGATTATTCTCAGGTTTTCGCCGTTAAAGCCAACTGCGATGTATGCCGTCACAACAAAAGTGCTGTCTGTGTATGCAAGGACAGTGACAGAACTATATCCATCCCCCGATGTCCAAACTTGTCTTAATTCAGTGGAATAAGTCACTTCAAATTTTCCGCCATTCACAACACCAGAACCATTTTCAAAGACAATGTCGATGCTGTTGATGTTTGGCGTATAGAACACGGTCAATTCAATTCCGCTCATTCCTCCAATAAGTCCACTGACGGAGTATATGAAGAAGTTATTTCCCGTTTGCACCAAATCAATTTGAATGACATTTTCAAGATTGGAGATGATTTTGGAGAAAGTGTAGCCGTCAATTTCGGCAGTCACCTTGATGTAAATGATTTCATTCGTGTATGCAATCACTTCAAAATTTTGTGCCGAAGTGTATGAACTGTAATGCACACCACTGCCAATGACATAGCCTGAACTGTTGACGCTTTCACCGTCTGAACCAACAAGGCTGAGTTCGCCCACACTGTCCGTTTCAAGATAAGTTCCGTCAATGTCAATCATGGTTGACACTTGCACTGACACTTCTTGCGACCACACAACCAGATAAATTTTTGTTACTGCATATTTTTCAATATCAGAAGAACTGATTGTCACTTCAACAAGAGTGTCCGTCTTTATGTCACGCTCGACGATAAATTCAAAGACGCCGTCATTTTCATAGCCGTATCCATAATAAACATAACCTTCTGGAAGTTCAAAAGAGATTGTGCGACTGACACCATAATAAAGTTCAATGGAAGTGACTTGCTGATTGTTTTGATAGAATTCAGTTTCAAGCAGAACAAATCTGTCAACCAAAGCACCACTTTCGTCATACACTTGGCTGTATATATATGCCGACAATTCAATGGAGAACTCTCCATTTGAAGAGAAAATTGCATATATTGTTTCAGTTTGTGTGACTTGATAAGAGAACGGATTTTCCGAACTCAACTCATCAGTTCCATTCTTACTCCAAATTGCAAAAGTGTCATAGTTTGAATTTGCATAAAGTTCAACATATTCACCATAAGAAACTTCCAACGATGTTACGCCCTGAGTGTTGATGTATGCAGTGTTGCCTTCTGTTTGAATTGTTGCGCCACCTTCATCATATGTTATCACTTCAACCGTGATTGTGAATGTCATTGCCTTGGAGTTAATATCAACAATGCCGTCCGACTTGATGTCGCTGATCACAAAGTGATAATAACCCGCCCAAGTGCCTTCGTTGACATACTCACATGTGACTGTGAATGTTTCATAAGCGTCATAAGATTCAAATTCATAGCCATACGCATATTGAACATAGAATTCAAATTCATAATCTGTTAACACAACAAAAGTTGTGGTTGTTTGAGTTCTTCCGTCAACAACAAGTGTGACAATAGAGAAATCAGAGAAGTTCAAAGTGATTTGATTTCCGTTTGGTGAACCTTCAAAGTTGAACGATGTGTCTTGATTTATGCCAGAAATTGTCAAAGTCAAAACCTTGTCGTCGTCGCTCCACACTTCGCTGATATTCAAATCTGCACTGCCAAAATATTGATAAGCATCCGAAACAATATACCCTGTTTCTGCAGTTATAACAATTTTGATTGTCGTGCCTGTTTCAACAATATATCTGCCACTGTTGATTGAAATTTCTTCGTCGCCATCGCTGGTCACTTTGTAAACCAAAACGCTTTCAATATTTGCGCTGTTAATCGTCAAAGCATTCTCTCTGGCTTGAACAGGAATGGTGATTTCAACATCTTGTGCTGGCATGGTCAACGAAACAGTGATTCCGCCAGAATTGTTATATACAATGCTGAAATTTTCTCCCCAAGCGTCGATGTCGGTGATGAGCGAATATCCCGTTTTTGCGCTGACATCAAATGATATTGTATCTCCATATTCAATTTGCGCCGTGTAGGTTGATGTTTGAGAATCGTATGTGAAAAGGTTGCTCTCAACCGTTGTGTTTGGTGAAATTAATGTCAAAGTGAACTCTTGAATTTGCCACCGTGCAACAAGTGTGTGTGCGTCTTCTGTGGAAACCACCGATTCATCAGTGATTATTTCGTCATTGAGTGTCCAATAAAGGAACTCATACCCCAACCATTCTGGCGTTGGAAGATAATCAAGATAATTTGCGCCAAACGGAATCGTGACACTGCTGTCTGTCAGTGTTCCGCCGTTTGCGTCAAGGTAGACAACAACATCTTTGGCTTCAAACACAGGTGTGAATGTGATGTTGACATAACTTTCATTAATTTCCGACTCTGCAATGAATGAAGTTAGGAAATTTTCAGCAAAATCTTCAAAACTGATTGTTTGACTTCCATTCATCACCCCAACAAAGTTATAACCATATCTTTCAATGTCAAGCGCTGTGAGTGTGTAACTTTGCAAAGTGAAGTAGTCCACCGACCACAAATATAAATTGTCACTCACCCAAACGAAGTTGGTGTTGTTAATAATTGCATCGGTCGCATTCGACAAATCGATGTATATATTCACCTGTTGAACAGCAAATCTCACAAAGATTTCTGTGTCTTTGGTCAAAGTGAAGGTTATCGTGTAGGTGTTTCCGTCATAGGCCACATCGGTTATCGAAGTTTCGCCGTCATAGAAACCATAATATGAATAGTGCGAATTTGCGGAAGCGACAATTTTGAACTTTGTGCCATAAACGAAAATGTTGTTTTCTTCCAAGTCAACACTTTCTTCGCTGTCATCTCCAACAATGTAGATTTCAATTTCGCCAAGACTGTCGTTATCATCCCCATTGCTATCTTGCATTGTCACCGTCAAACTGTGCGTGTTAACTTCCCAATTTGCAGTGAAAGTGACCGAAAGTGACAACTGCTCGTCGCTGTCCAAAGCAAAGTTGTCGTCCTTTGCGAAATACAACCCAAACAAATTATCTTCATCTTCCAGAAGTGCCATAAGCAAACTTACTGTCTGCTCGTTGTTGCCAACAACGATGTTATATGCGCCTTCTTCCACCGTTGTCAGTGACAATCTGGAAATCAAATTATCCAAAAATGCCTTTTGTCTGTCGGTTAAGCTGCCAAACAAATCTTCAAAATTTATTGTCCAATAAAGGAATTTATATCCTTCAAGCTCAGGTGAAGAAGGGAAACTGCTTGCAGATGAAGAATAAGCATTTGCCGAAAGGCTGGAAACCGAAGTGAATGGATACGCAATCGCTTGCAAAATTTCGTCGGACACGCCAGAAGAAACTTCTTCACTGGTGTTGTAATCATAGTTTATAACAATTTTGACTGCGGTTATTTCTCCGTAAAAATATGAAGAAATTGTATAGTTGCCAGCATCTGTTCCTGTAAGGTTGAAAGTGATTGCATTGTTTGTGCCTGTTGCTTCGCTGGAATATGTCGCGCTTGCAAGTTTGGCATCATCACCGCTCAAAAGACCTGAAATTGCAAATCGCAAATTGCTCTCGCTGTCAAAAATGTCAACTTCTGTTGTGCCGTCATATCTTTTTGTGAAGATTGTTTGCAAATCTTCGTTGGTTGCGGTTATTGTCAATTCTTTTTGAAGAATAATCAATTTTGCACATGTTGTTTGCGGGTTTCCGTCAACAATATATTGCTCAATAACAAAGTTGTTGGAAGAATATTCGAAATACAGTTGATATTCGCCAGCATTCAAGTTTCCTGTGCCAGAATATGAAGCATTAGAAAACAGAAGTTGAAGCGCGTCAGAAGGGTTTTGTGAGATGTATTCTTCAACATCAAAATCAGCCACATAAGACCATGTTATTGTGCTGAAATAGAATGCTCCATAAGTGAAGTATTGTGTGTCAATCACAACAGTGATTGATGCTCGAGTTATCTGCCCAGAAAGTGTTCCACCCGTTGCCGTTGACAAAATCAAGTTATAATTTCCCGTTCCGGTGCCATAAAGTTCGGCTGTGACGGCATAACCAATTCCTGTATTGAACGCCAATTCTTGACCGTCCCAGAACTTAACTTCCAAATAGACATCGCTGTCAAGAATGCCCGTCAAAATTTGGCTCAAATCGGTGTATTGATAAATTGCTTGCTGGTTGTTGAATTGTTGAACAATGGTGCTTGTTGTGAAATATACATTTTTCACAGAAATTTCAAACAGGTAAGCAAAAAGAGTGTCTGCCTTGCCCAAACGCACTTCATGAGTGGAAGAATATGTGTTTGTGGCACGAATGTAGTATGTTCCAACATCTTTTCCTGTGGACACAAACGAAAGAGTTGAAGTTAAGTCGGTGATTTCTGACCCATTGGAATAGTAAACATACTCTCCATCAACCAAGGTATAGAATGAAAGAACATAACCAATGGCTGAGCTGGAGTCTGCCGTTCGAAAAACAATCATCCAGCCATATGATTCGTTGTATTCCAAAGAAACTTCGGTGTATTCATTTCCGTCATATTCATACACTATGGTTGGAATGTCGTCCTCTTCACAACCTGCAAAGAACGCATACAAAATTTGACTTTGCACGCCCGTGATTGCAAAAGCACCACTTGTGCTGGTGTCAGTGACAGTCACAACATAGTTTTGCGTGCTGTATGAATCGTCAATAATGTGATAATAGCCGATATCTTTTGAAGCCGAATCTCTTATCAGTGTCAACGAAATGTTTTCAGAAAGTGGTGACATCACAGTGTATGGAACTTCCGCGCCATTCAATTCTGTGCCATATTCCACAGAGATTTCTCCGTCAATGGTGAATGTCAAACTGAACTCGTATCGAGAAATGCTGATTATTTCAGAAAACTCTTCAATGTAATAGTTGGAATTTGTTGCTGTGTTGGTGATTGTGATTGTGTAACTCCCCGCATTGAGATAACCAATCGACGAAGCAATGTCCGAACTGCCCGACTGTGTGCTTATTTTGATTTCAAGGCTGTATGCAGAAGACAAAATCTCATCGTCACCACTTTTCACAGAAATGTATGACGAAATTCCACTCAACACTTGTTCAAGATAGAACAATTCGCCGTATGTGAACTCAGTTTTGGAGAGAGTTATCGTCGCGGTCGCTTGCAAAATTGAGCCCAAAACTTCATCGTTATCCAACTGATAGTTTGAAGCGTTGCTTCCAACAAGCGACAAGGTGACAGTCTTATTAGTGCCAACTGATGCGTCATTAAATCTGCCATAAACGCCGACATCATCCGACCCAAGTGCAATCAAAGTACTGTCGGAATATGTTGTCACCGTCATTGTTGAAATTGCATCATAAGTTTTTGAGAAAACAAGTCTGCTTGTTTCAATCGTCGCCCTTTCAATCGTGAGATAATATGTATCGCTGAACAAAATTGTTGTGAATGCTCCCCCACCCGAAGCCGTGCCAGATGCCGACAAACTCAGGAAATAAGTTCCTGCGTCCGTGAATGTTGTGATATTGGTGCTGTAATATACTGAAAATTCGGTCAAAGTGAAGCCTGTTGCTTCTGCTCCATTTTCATCAAGGAAAGTGAGTTCCACTTCTTTGCCGTCAATCATCAATGTTGGATTTGTGCCCGTTGTTGTTGAGATTGTATGCGACTTTGAGTCATAAATCAAAGAAAGTGCGTCTTCATCTAATTGAATGTAAAGAATGTTTGTGCCGTCAACGACATACAAACCAGCATTATCACTTGAAACTGTGATAATCACACTGCCGTTTGATACGCAAACATTGTTTTCTTTGGTTTGAGTTTCGTCAAGCACAAAGTTATAAACACCGCTTCCCAAAACTGTTCCAGCGCTGACAATTCCACTATTGTTGACAACTTGAAGATAGATGACAAGTTGGTCACCTGTGCTGGCAACAGTCTGATCCAAAGTGTAATATTCTTCAACAGGATTTCCTGTCAAAATGGTTATATAATTCTCTGGAACTTGTGCATCGATTTGCAAAGGACTGACTTCAAATTGAACGCTGGAAATCGTCATATTGAAGTCGTTGAACCAACTGTCGACCACGCTGATTGTGTAAGTGCCAACATATAGATATCCATTAGCATTCGCCGAAATTGAAGAGAGTGAATATGACATGGAATAATATCCCGACAACAATCTTGATGTTATGTCGTTGCCAACTCCATCTTTCACAGTGATGTTTGTGATGTAGTTTTGATAGTTATTTGTCGAAATTGTGCCATACACATAAGTGCCGTCTTCTTCTGCAACGCTTTGACTTAATTCAAAACTCAATGTGGCATTCGCTTTCTCGATTGTTCCCTTTGCCACAGAAGTGGAAAGTTTGAAGTTGCCAGAATTTATTAAAGAATCAGACTGTGAATACAGTCTTAGGCTCACATCCCACTCGCCCACATGAATTGACGCATATGTGACCAAGATTTGCAAGCCTTCATACCCTTCCACATCGACAGTGTCTGTGTTGGTGGCGTCATAAACTTTTGAGAAGGTCATGTTGGAAATGTCAATTTCAATCTGCTCAATGACAAACTGATAAGTCTGCAACATTTCCACAGTGGTATAATAACTTGCAAATGAGTTGGCATCAAATTCAAAAGTGTATGTGCCAGAGTTTATCGCCGTTGAGATTTTTTCGGTTTGATAGAAATAGGCAGTGATTTCAGTGAAATATTGTTTGATTATGTCCAAAATCTTTCCGTCAGTTATTGTTTCGCCCTTGCTGTAATCATACAGAGTGAGTGTATATTCCCATGTCTGACTACCGCTTGTTATTCGCAGTTTAAAATCTTCTGTCAAGGTGACAGAATAGCCACTTGTGCTATAGTTCTTATAAATCACAGGGCCTTCAAAACTCAATCTCAAAATTGAACTTGCGGTGATTGTGAAAGTTCCAACTTGCGTGTCGTCGGCATCTTCTGTCAAACTTGTGCCATCAAAGAGAACAACACTGTTCATCAAGAAAATATAATTCCCGTTCTGTTGAGGAGAGAGATAGATTTTATATTCACCAACATCTTCCCCTTCTTCTCGATTTAAATAGATTTCAACATTTTCGTATGTGTCGCTGACATAGATTGTTGCATCAATCGAATCTTCATATCCGTTGAAAACCTTTGACGAATTTAAGTTATAATTTGAAAGTTCCACTTCACGCGGAAGAATGGTGAAAGTGAAGTAATAATAGCCTTCGGCATATGAAATTCCCGACAACTGCAAATTATCGAAATCGAAAATGTTTTCATCCAAAGTGAAACGAATGGTGTATACACCAGCATCAGTCATGGAAGTGACCACTTGATCTTGATATAGAACTTCAAAATTAATGAATGAAATTTCGCCGTATCCAATGCTTACTGTTTCAATATCACTGCCGTAAGACTGACTTTCATTGTCCCAAATTTGATAAGACAAATTTACTGTCCAATAATACAAATAGTTGACATTTGAATATGTCACTGAATCGACTTCACTTGATAACTGCACAGCATTCAATCTGAAAAATTCCACTGTGAAGTCAAAAGTTCGTGAAGCCGTTGTGACACTTGCGGAATCAAGGCAGTTCAAAAATTCACTTTTAACACTGACCGTCACCACAAGTCTGTATGAGCCTGAATCATCAGTTCCGCCCCCGTTTGAAAAAACAAGAGTTTCACCACTTGACATGCTGACATAACTTGAACCATCCAATTTAAGCCACTCGTATGAATAATCATATATTGTCGTGTTTGTGTTATGCATCAAAGCAATGGTGGAAACATTGAGATAAGTCACTGTCGAAACTGCCGCCATATAGGTGTAAGTGAGTTGAGTTGCACTTATTTGTGCGGTCAAATTCCACCTGGCATCCGCATAGATTTGAGTGAAAATGTCATCATAATATCCTTCATAAACCCCTCCGGACGAGAAAAGATTTTCAAACGCAACTCCATTCACTGTCAAAACTGCCGTTCCAAAATTTTCATCGGTTGGATATTCAAAAGTGTCCAAAGTTGTTTCGCCAAGTTTGATGAATGTATGGTCAATGACGCTTGCTGTGTAGGATGCCGGGAAGTTGTATGAGAAGTTCACTCTCACCAAATCGGTGTATAAAGCGGTCAGTTCAACTGTGGAAAGAACATTTTCTTCCGTTGTGACTGTTGCCGTTATGTAATGAGAAATCGAATCAGAACTTTCAACACCACCACTGCCATCCCAATCCAGAATGAGTGTCATGTTGGAACTGCTTTCCATGGTGCCGTCAACGCCTTCTTCGTCATATTCGCCATCAAGCCATTTATACAGCCCGATATATTCACCCACTGTTTTTGGCATATTGAAAACAATTCTTGTGACAAATTTGTTGACATAGAGCGACAACTGTCCATCTCCTTGCGTGACATATTCAAGCAGAATGATATCTCCAACCGTCACATCTTCGCCATTTTGTGATATGGTTTGATATACTTCGCCGTCGCCAATATCATAATAAACCCCTTGAACTTCAATCAAATCGACATCAATATCCAAAGATGACATGTCTTGAATGGTTTGCACACTGTTTGTTATGGTCAAATATTGCATCAAAAGTGTGACACTCACAATGTCATCAATTTTCATGATTGTGTAAGTTGACGAAGTGACAAGTTTGAAGCGAGTTGAGATGTCGACATACGCATCTTCTTCTTGGTATGTATATTGATACATCACTCTCACATCAGAGAAGAAGAGATAGTTGACAAAATCTGTGAAAGAGAACTCTGTGTTGGCATTGTATTGCCCGCCATTTGAAGTGTAAAGTTCGGCATAGACATACAAATTGTCAACGACATTATAATATGTTCTTCCTGAAATTTCAACATAGGCAGAAGCCCCTTGCCATGTAACTTCTCTGGTTGTGTTTGCGTATTCCGAAGAATAGTATGATGAAGTTTCAAGGTTGTCCACCGACAAAACTTCTGGCATAACATAAGCGTAGACATCGCCCAGGACAATATAGTTCAAACTTCCGTCAGACAAAATATTATAGTTGCTCAAAACTTCTGAATTTGAAAAATATAGTCTAACTTCATAACTTGCCCTTGCGGTCACACTCACTGTGGATGATGAAGTTGTAAGAAGAACAGTCGAAACTGAAATTAAATCACTCCCAACTCCGTTCACAGCACTGATTGAATAATACTCATTAAGATTGATTGTATATACGCTTGTTGCATGGTCATAATAAACAAACATTTTGATGTTTTCTTCAATTTCTTGCACTTCTTCTTCATTTTCACTGACAAAAGTTAAATAATCTTGATAAGTCCAATTTTTGTATGTGTAACTTTCTGTTCCGTCATTGGTGTGCATAAGAAGATAATATTTCACCATGAGATAGTTGTAAACTTCTTCATAAAGTGCCGTTCCGCTTAAATTTGATGAGATTGTTTCATTCAATGTGTTCACCGCAAAGGTATACAACCCTGACAACGAAGAAACCTGCGACAACGCTGTGTTTGTCGTTTCATCCAAAAATGGTTCCATAATTCGCCTGATGTTCGACAAATAGAAGTTTTCAAGCGTATCATCATCAATGTCGTTATAAGAGAAATTTAAATCTGCTTTGGAAACAACCACAAAGATTGTTATTGTCACAGTGAAAACTGTGCCGTTGTTCATGTATGACGCAGTGTCTGTCACCGTCAAAGTGAAAGTATAGGAATAATTTCCTGCATTTTTGACTGTGAAAGATTGATAATCTTGCGAAATTTCACTTGAACTTGTTGTGGTGACATTAAAATCAACTTGCATGTCTGAGTTTAAAGCGTTGATTGTCAAAGTTTGGTCACTCACGGAAATGTCAAACCCAGAAGAAGTGTAATATTTTCCGCTATCATCCTCAAAGAAGTCAGTAAGGTAAATCGTTTGGTCTGTTCCGCTGTATGTGAGTCCGTCAATGGTGGTTTTATCCAATGTCAAAGAATAATAATCCGACAACGCCGTCCACCTTGCATAGAGTGTCAACACAGGTGTTGTGTTGAAATCAATCGAAAGCAAACTTTGTGAAAAGACTGTGTCGTTTGTCACTTCATACATTGTGTTGCCATATATGATATACCAGCCAGCGAATTCGAAGCCATCACGAATTGGGGTTGGCAATCCTTCTCCGTCATTAAGAGTGGAAAAATCGGAATCGTAATAGATTGAATATGTTGCAAGGTCGCTGCTATCAATCAAACCACCATTGGCGTTGAGTGCGATTTGATAACTATCCGCCGTCCAACTTGCATAAATGGTGATTGTGCTGTATGGGTCGATGGCAGAATATATCTTGCTTTGGTCATAAATCCATTCTCCAGAACTGTTTGTATAGCCCGAAACATCAGCCACAAGCACACCATTTGCATCAATGATAAAGTCGTTGCCGTCCTGTGAGAGAGTCCAGCCAGCAAAAATATATCCCGTTCTTATTGGATTTTCTACATCAGAAGAAAGAGCGCTTAAACCATAGGTTGCTGTGACATAATTTGCATCATAAGTTGTTGCACCGTTGTGGTCCAAAGTCAACAATGTTGTGCTTGCTGTCCAAGTGATGTAAAGGTGCACAACACTTTCCACGCTTTGCGTTGTGAAATATTCCACATTTGAAGATTCAAAAACATCGTCAGTCAAAGTTCCTGAGCCGTTATTTGTTTGCCACATCCAATATCCAAACAATCGCTTATAATAACCTGTTCGATAAGAGTATAAGGAAGAAATCTGACTGCTTTCTCCGTCTGGCACAATGGAATCAATGCTCAAAGATATATCAGAATTGAAATATATTTTCACGCTATATTCATACGACAAATCGGTTGTTTCTTGATTGTTGTCATCATAGACATTACCCGCCAATCCATCGGTGAACTCGTTTGATTGACCCGTTCCAGAGTGGAATTGAAGTGTGACAGCCTTTTGTTCCAAAATTGGCACAATAAAGAATGTTCCGGACACAACATCGCTCATTATGTCGCCATTTGTCAAAGCATCAATCAAAAAGTCCGCCCATCCTGAAATTGTGAGTGTCATTGTTCCATCAGAAGAGAACACTTTGTCAGAAAAATATCTTTCTTGCATCATATTTTCTGCGCTGTGCCCCGAATTTGAATATATACGATACCCGACCGCATAATAGCCTTCAACATAACTTCCTGTGATGGTCATTGTCAAATCTTCAATGGCGACTTGTGAACTGCTGTATTCATAATATCCCGCTTCCATGCTTATTGAAAGTTCCAATCCGCCAGCAGTTGTGTATAGCGTCACATCTGTCTGTCCATTGACATTGTCAACATCAACCCAAGAATTGTTCAATGTGGTGAAAGTTGCTGATTTTTTGACATACACAGCATAAGCATAAAGCCCGTATGTCAACTGATATGAACCTTCACCATTGTATGTTGCTTTTCCATACAAATCGCCATAAACTTTTTCAAAATCGTTATCACTGAAAAAGGAATATTGATTGCTGTTGTCTGCACTGTAAACAAACCAACCCAAAAAGACATATCCACTGTCGGTTGAAGATGTTGTCATGTATATTTGGTCGTCATAATTGAGAGAAGTTGTCCCCCCTACATTGCCCACCTGCCAAACGCTTGTTGTGACATCATCACTGCTTTCTGTGTTTGGTGATTTGTTATCGTTTATGTAATCTGCAAGTCCACTTGAATCCGAAATTGTTCCGCTTGATGAAATATAAGACTGAATATCGCTGTAATCATAGAACCATGTGCCATAATCAACAGAATACTCAATTTCTTCGCAGACTATTGTGATTGTGTAGTGCCCGTTTTTTAACTGATTTGTGAACCCCAAAGTGATGTTATATCGCAAATAATCACTTTCCGTTCCCGGATTTGTCAATCCGTCAAGAGTGCAAGAGTTGATATAATTTGAAATTACACTCTCGAAACTGCTGTAATATGCCGTGTCTTCATCGCCGTTATCGTCCAACACACCTTCAACAGTTATGGAAACATTTTCTCCCAAAACCACGCCGTTGTTAACCAATTTGAATTTGTAATATTCCGTTGATTCAACATAGAACGAAATTTGTCCACTTGCGCCTGTGGTGTAAGTTTTCAAAGAAGTGCCATCACTGAAAAGTGCCTTTGGACTGTTCGTGTCAATCGGGTAGCCATTTTCATCGACAATGTTGAAATCAACCATGGCTGCGGTGTATACTGTCACAATCGTCAACTCACCATTCACGCTTGAACTTTTTGTCACATCATCAAAAATTTCCAAAACCTTGAAGAATTTTGAATTTGTTGAATCCATTGCACTTTCAAAGTGCGCATTTGATGGTGCATTATCATATTTGAAAGAGAACTGCAATTCATCCATTTCTGTTGAGAAAAGCATGACAAAGGAATTTCTTGCTTTGAAAGTGAACTCACCTTCCAAAAAACCACTTTCAGCTTCTGCCAGAGTCACTTGCACAAGTGCTGTTCCCGAAGAATTGTCAGAACCAAGGTCATAAAGTGTGACCGTTTCTCCATCTTCATTTGACACTTTTTGAATACGATAATAATGTTGCGACTCTTCGCCTTCATCATAAAGCAGATAAATTGAAGAATAAGTTGTTTGAGAGTATGACGCGCTCACATAATAGTTGCTCACCGAAAAGATGAATGTTTCTTTATAATAGTCATATGTCAAATAACATTCGCCCGTTGCCGCCAAAAGACTCAGAACATTGACGCTTGCGCTGTTATATTCATAAGTCAACGCTTCTGCTGTTGCTGTGGCATAGCCATCGGTGTCAATCCAACCCAAAGCATAAAGAATGTCGGTATATCCACCTGTCACCAGCACTTGAACATTGGAAGAATAAACTCCGTTCAATTCAGTCACATTGAACAGTTGATAAGGCGAAAGTCCAAAATAAACATTTTTACTTATGCTGATTTTGTCAGTGTATTCACCTTTTTCAATCGTGATTGTGAGCGTGTATTGCCCAACAAGGTTTTTATAGTCAAAAGTGTTATCTCCGTCATAATAAATCTCACTATAATCTCCAAAGTTGAGATCCCGAGAACCCGTCAAACTCATGGAATGTCCGCTTATAACATATCCGTCGTCCAAACTGATGACAAATCGAACCGCATCATTGATTGAGGCACTGCGAATGGCTGTGTAGTCAATCGTGATGCTTCCGTTGTTCAAGTTTGCACTCACCCAAGTTCCAGAGCCTGTGACAGTGTCACTTGAAACATATGACATTGATATTGATTTCACAATGTTTGCCACATCAACATCCACTTCATCGTTGGTTTCAAATTTTATCGTCACCGAATTTCCTTCGCTGTTGTTCGTTCCTTCCCACCTTGCATAAACAGTTGCAGTCAAATTCAAATCGTCAACACCTTCCAAAGTTTCACAAACAACGCTTGTCAAGTCGCTCCCCCAAGAATTTTTGAAATCGCTGTCACTATAAATTCCAGAAACAACATAATTACTTCCACGAAGAGCAACATAAGTGCCAGAAGTGGTTCTGTAATATGGTGTGTCAAAGATATAGGAATAAGCACTCAGTCTTGCGCCATATCTCAAATAATAGTTGACATAAACTTGATCTCCGCTCAGTTGGAATGTTGAGCCACTTATAACATTTCCGCTGGCGTCATAAACAGAACTATCAATATAACTTGAACTTGACCCTTCTGCATTGAAATTTTTAATTTCGTATTGATTATACACCACCGTGATTGTGATGGTCAATTCTTCCCAAGAAGCAACCAAGCCGTTTATTGCCCAAACGAGATTTAAAGAACTTTCATCAACCGTTGTGCCGTTATATGAATATGTGTATCCATCAAGCGAATAGCCTTCTTTTGTCATGAAGTCATAAAGCGAACCTTCCTCGCTCATACCACTTCTATAAGCAACGATGTAACTCTTTGGAAAAACAGTTTTTCCGAAAGTGGAGTCAATCGATTGAGAAAGCAACCCGCCACTGCTTGTCAAAAGAAGATGATATTCCCCAAGATAGATGTTGTCTGTTGTTATTGTCAAATCTGTGACGCCTGTTTTGTAGACAATTCCGCCATCAGAGTCGATTGCAACATCATAACCGGTTGAATAAGTTCCATTCATTGTGATTGAAGAAGAAAGAATAGTCGAACCCGTTGAATTTAAGTTGTTCTTTCCATACACAATATAGACAGGATTGTAAGATGAAGAAGAAACGATGTTGACAGACTTAACCCCATCAACACTTGAATCGTCACGGCAGTTGATTATGTATGTTCCGTCACCAGCCGCAGCGACAAGCGTTCCATAATATATGTTTGTGTTTGCGTCAGTTTCACTTCCAACATATCTGGCGTCGGATAAAATCAAATTTTTAATCACCGCATTTCTTGTTTTTGCAAAAAGCCCATAATAACTGTAATTCAACTGCAAAGAGCAAGTCAATCCGCTTATCGTGTGATTGTTTCCGTCAAAAACGCCCGTAAAAGATGTTTCAAACCCGATTGGCGTCCAAGTTTTTCCTGAAAGGTCGATGTCATTTTGGAGAGAGAAATACAAGATTTTGTTTTCCAAAGAAGAATTTGACTCTGCATACATCAAAGAAACATATATCAAATCTCCAGCCGTTTCAATCAAATATGGTGATTGCGCCGTTCCTTCACCTTTCAGTGCACTTTCAGAACTTAATTCGCTGTCATTGTCTGCATTCCCGCTGACATCAAGATACGCCAAAGCATCGTTTATGCTTGCACTTACACTCCAATAAGAAGACGACCAAATTGTTGACCAATAGTTTGAATTTACATAAAATCCTTGTGTGCGCGCAAGCGCCGACAGTCCGTCAAGATTACATTCGTTCGATGTTGAACTTCCTGCAATGCTCACTTCATAATAAACATTTGAATTGATTTGAAGGTTTGAACTTGTGCCACAAACTGCACCCGCATTTGATGTGGTGTTTGTTGCTGTCAAAGTTGCAATCACAAAAGAGTTTTGAATGGAAGAAGACGAACTCACTCTTCCGTCACCAACAAGTCCGCCTATATACACACCACTTGAAGATGATGAGATTTCTCCATAGTAGTAGGAATTTGTCACAGTGACACTGTTGCAATTATAAACACTACCAACCAAACCGCCTGCACTTGAGCCTGTGCCCGAAAAGTTGATTACGCTTGTGCTGTATGAATTGCCTATTGACAAAATGCTGGAAGAAGCCCCCACAAGTCCGCCAACATACGAAACGGCATTTGATGTGCTTGTTATGCTTCCTGTGCTGTAACTTGTGACCATATAACCAGAAAATGATCCTGCAATTCCGCCGATGTATTTCGTGCTACCAGAAGCCGATATGGAAATCTCAACATCCGTCATGCTGTTTTGAACAACATAAACATATCGTGCGCTTGAAATTCCCTGACCAATCAAACCGCCAACATACTGAGTTGAGGCAGAAGAAGTCGAGATGTTTATTTCCCCTTTAACTGAACAGTTTTCAATATTCACACTTCCACTTGTTGTAAAGGCCCCCACAAGTCCGCCAATATATGTTGCCGAAGCGGTGACGGATAAATTTCTCAAATGCAAATCAACCACGCCCGCACTTGAACCGATATAGCCGAAAAATCCGGCATAGTTTCCGTTTGCTGTGTTGATGTTGATGTTGTATACATAATGCCCGTTGCCATTGAAAGTCCCCGCAAAAGTTTGTGAGCTTGTTCCGATTGGAATCCAACTCTCACCATCCCAATCAATGTCGGTCATAAGCTGAATTGTGTTGCCACTGTAAGAAGTTCCGCTGTTCACTTGGTTGGCAAAATACGCCAAGCCTTTTGCGGAATAAATATACCACACCGTTCCGTTTTGATAAAAATCCGAAGTGGATATAGTCAATGTGCTGCCGTCAGAGTCGACATAAGTGTTGCCACTGACACCACCCGTCCATACAAGTGCTGTGGTGCTGGACGCTTCCGCAACAGAAGAAAGACTGAGAGTTCCAATCGTCCCACAAAATCCAAAAATTATTAAAGACAAAAACAGCCAAATTTTTCTTCTCATTTGCTCTCCCGCCTATTTAATTTATTTTACTTTTTCATGATTTAATTGTAGCATTAATCGCAACCAAAAATCAACCAAAAACCGCATATTTTAAGAATCCATATTTATTATATATATAACGGCAAAAAATAAACAAAAAAGCCTTCAAAACTTGAAGACTTCAAAGTTCATCATAATCAAAATAGTTCTGCAATATTGCCCAGAAAAAAACTTTTGGAAAATATCAATTATATATGAGTTTTTTCAAATTGTTTTTATTTAATTTTTCTCATTTTTATTCTATTTTTTCTTTTTTTTATTCTCTTTTCTTTTTCTCTACAATTTTTGGTTAATTTTTAAAAAAATCAAAAAAATAGTAAAATTTACTTGTTTTTTTCAAAAAAAATGCGATTTTTTCGCATTTTTTATTTTTTTAATAAAAATTTTGAGTATTCCAAGCCCATAGCATCCTTCATTTTTGCAAGTGTGGCAGACGCAACTTCGCGCGCTTTTTTGCCATTTTCGAAAAGCATTTGATAAATTTCATCGACATTTTTTTCAAGTTCTTTACGCTTTTCTCTGATTGGCGCAAGCAGTTCTTGCAAAATGTTATTCAAAAATAATTTGATTTTAACATCACCCAAACCACCTTTGCGATAGTGATTTTTCAGTTCGTCCAAATTTTTATATTCTGGCAAATAACGCGAAAAATGTTCGTCACGGCAAAAGGCGTCAAGATATGCAAACACCACATTTCCTTCCACGCGACCTGGATCGGTGACTTTGATATGATTTGGATCG
Organism: uncultured Lachnospiraceae bacterium; assembly: GCA_964400145.1. Taxonomy (GTDB): domain Bacteria; phylum Bacillota; class Clostridia; order Christensenellales; family UBA1242; genus Caccovivens. Next base: position 215,348 of record CAYNTF010000002.1, read on the forward strand.
GTGTATGCATTCATAATTTTTTGCTTGATAACTTCTGGCTCGTCTTTCAAATATATGCAGTTACCCGCAGACTTACTCATCTTCAAACCGCCGTCAGTTCCCACCAAACGCAAACACGCTTTGTTATCTGGCAGAAGTGGCTCTGGCATCGCAAAAACATCTTTGCCATAAGCGCTGTGAAAACTTCGTGCGATTTCTCGCGTTTGTTCAATCATAGGCAGTTGATCTTCACCAACAGGCACACAAGTGGTGTTGAATGCCAAAATGTCTGCCGCCTGACTGATTGGATAGCACATGAAACCAACAGGAATGGAAGCATTAAATCCGCGCTGCTTGATTTCATCCTTGACTGTTGGATTTCGATTGAGTCTTGCAACCGTAACCAAATTCATGAAATACATTGTCATCTCTGCAAGTTCTGGCACTTGCGATTGGATGAAGATATTCACTCTTTTTGGGTCGATGCCAGCAGACAAATAGTCAATCGCCACCTGAATGATGTTGTTTTTGACTTTATCAACATTGTTTGCATTGTCCGTCAACGCTTGCGTGTCGGCAATCATGATATAAAACTTTTCATAATCGTTCTGCTCCTGCAAACGCACTCTGTTTGCGACCGAGCCAACATAGTGTCCGATATGCAAATTGCCCGTCGGTCTATCTCCCGTCAAGATTATTTTTTTTGTTTTCTCTTTCATATTTTTCTCACTTTTTGTTTATTTTTGGATTATTTTCAAAACAATAAAAATTCTGTATTTTTATTTATTTTTTTGTTTTTTGATAAAAATATTGTAATTTTGCTTAAATAATTTAAAAAATATGTTAAAAATACTTAAAAACACTTTAAAAATAATTTTTTTAATGTTTTTCTAAACATTTTTTCATTCGAAAAAATGGATTTTTTTAGATTTTTTAATTAATTTTCACTTAATTTTTAAAAAAATATATTTTTTTTGCAATTTTTATTATTTTTTTATGATTTTTTGAGTGTTTTTATTATTTTTCTATATTCTTATTATTTTGATTTTATTTTTTATTTGTTTATCATAAATGTCATCTCTTAAAATTTTGCAATCTTTTTATCACTTCTTTTTCACCAAGCAAAGTCATGATTTCATAAAGGTCTGGCGAATTTTTATGCCCCGTGATTGCCACACGAATGAATTCGCAAAGTTTCGCCACATTCCCTTCAAATTTTTCTGGGTTTTTCTTATATTCAGAATTGTCGGTTGCGTAACCAAGTTCGGATGCCATTTTTTTGACATTCTCAAACCAAACTTCTTTTGAAGACAAATTGAGATATTTTGGATAAGTTTTTATCACTTTTTTGCATTTTTTGTCATCCTGTTCTTTAATTTCAAAGTTTGAAGGAGCACCAAACATATAGTCAAACAATTCAAAGAACATACTCCACTTATACAAATCTTTTCGTGGCTTTGGCTTCTCTCGGTCTATGTTCAGAATCTTTGTGACATAATCTTTTTCCTTAACCAAATAGTCAACATTTTCAAGTGAATAACTCTTCGCCCAATAGAGCAAATTCTCATAGCACTGTTCGGCAGAATAATGAGAAATTCTCTCTTTTGAAATGTCGTTAAGTTTGACAATATCAAAAATTGGTGTGTTCGCCGTTATTTTGAAAGCGTTGAAAGGAAATTCCATTAAATCGGCAGTTGGATTTTGTCTGCGCCAACTTTCAAAATTCGAATTGATTAGATTCAACAAATATTCCACAAGCGCGCCCTTATCATAACCTTCCCTGTCATAGAAGCGCATGTCAGCCTCTGGGTCTTTTCGCTTGGAAAGTTTGTTTTTGTTACCTTTTTCGTTAAATTTATAGATGAGTGGAGTGTGAATATATTTCGGCTGTGAAAAATTTAATGCTTCAAAAATTTCAGCATGAAGCGGATATGAAGGCAACCATTCTTCGCCTCGCACCACCACCGTTGTGCCCATAAGAGTGTCGTCAACAACATGTGCAAAATGATATGTTGGCATCAAATCGTTTTTTAAGAGAATGGCATCTTTGCCGTTTTCGGCAATCTCAATCTCACCCCTGCCACCGTCTTGGAATTTAATCTTCTTTGTTCCGTCACCTTCGCTTTTCAATCTGATAGCAAATTTTTTGCCCGCTTTGATGTTTGCTTCAATTTGTTCATATGTCAAATTTCGGCAAGGGTCTTTTTCAACAACAATTCCCATTGCAAACTGCTTTTCTCTCTTCTCCTTGACATCAGAAAGTCCTTCTGTCTTGCGACAAAAACATGGAAAAGCTCGACCTTCTTGCACAAGTTTTTTTGCATACGCTTTATAGATTTCTTTTCGCTCGGTTTGATAATATGGACCATAATTCCCAACAGTGACTCCGCCTTTGAGTTGATATTCATCTGGTGTCATGCCATAGCCCGTCAAAATGTCCATAATCACAGCACTTGCCCCAACAATTTCGCGTTTTTGGTCGGTGTCTTCAATGCGAAGATAGAAAATTCCGCCTGATCGCTTTGCGATATTCCAATCAATCAAAGCGGGGAAAAAATTACCCAAATGCATAAAACCTGTTGGACTTGGCGCAAAACGAGTGACTTGCGCACCATCTTTCAAATCTCTTTTTGGATATTTTTTTTCAATTTCTTCAACAGTAAGTTTGTTGTCCGGAAACAATAATTCCGCCAATTTTTTGTTGTTCATAACATTTTCTCCATGTTTTTTGTCTTTTTTTTATGTTTTTTTGACATTTTTTATATTTTTTTGCATTTTACACATTTGTGGTCGTGATTATTTCCATCACCTTTGCCATAAAATCTGGCAAGGTTTTGTTGACGAATTGTTCCAATTTTTTCAAATATATTTCCGCAAAAGCGTTTTCACTTAAATAGTTTTCCAAATTGTTTTCGTATGTCACAGACAAAGACCTCAAATCCAAATCATACAATGCTTCAAAGTAGTCGTCCATTTCCACAAAAAACTTTTCTGCATATTCAAAAAGTTGATTTATCCCTTCACTGTCAAGTCGATTTGCTATGGTCGATGCAAGAGTTTTGTATATTTCAAAGTTTTCGTCAAGTGCGTCCATAAGAGTTTGCAATCTTTCTTTGGAATCGCCATCTTTTGTTGAACTCCACTTCATCACGCTTGCCACTTCCGAGATTTTAAACTCGCTGAACACAGGAAGAAGTTTTGCGCAAATATAATCTTTGATTGTTTCGGCATCTTGGTCAGCAGGCTCAACTTTGGTCAGCATTTCATATATACCAGATGAAGCAATCACTTCTTCCATGCTCACTGAAAGCGTGACTGCTTTTGACACCATTTCGCCATATGATTGTTTAAACCTTTGCAAAACCACCGCTTCACTGTCAGAATTTGAGTGGCGAGTGAAATAGTTTTTCATTGTGTTGAGCGCTGAAACAAAATCTTCAATGCTGTCAATATAACTTGTCAAACTTGAATTTAATGTTTTAATCGCACTTTTTGTTGAACTTGACATGGTATCTTCATCCAAACCAAGCACATAACTGCGGTTGGAGTCCACATATTCCAAAGCCATTGACAAGGTTTCATTGTAGAGCGTTTCAAGTTCAAGATAGTCAGAATAGTCAGTTTCGTCGTTACCTAAATAAAAGACCGGTATTATATAGTTGTATATCTTATCCGAACTTGTTGTGCAAGTTATGTCAAAAGTTGCACTTGGGTCATATGATTTAACTTCATAACTATACGAATTTTCAGAGTCTTCAACAACCGTCATCACTGCCCAACAATAAAATCTGTATCCCGGCAATATCGACTTGATTTCAGCCGTCACATTCACACTTATTGATGAAGTTTCGACTCTAATTGAATTTTCCCCCGTAGGCGAGTTGTATGTCACATTTGAATATATCACCGTGTATGTTGCAATCGTTGTGTTGCGTGTATAATTGTCTTCCGAAATGCTGACAGTTGTTGGCAAAGTTGGTTCTGTGATTTGGTTGTAATAAACAGGGCTTTCAAGATAAAAATAATATGTGGCTTGACCTGAGGTGTCTTGGTCATCATTTTCTTCCAGCACTTCACTTGATAGAGCGTTTGTTTCTTTCACCAATTTTGCAATTTTAATATAGTTGTCAACAATGTCGCCATAACTTATGCTGTAATCGCCATTTTTGTAGTTGCCAACAAAAACATCAGAATTATCTGCGTAACATTCATCCAATTTTTCGAAATTCGTGCTCAATGTGGACAGCGAAACACTTCCGCATCCTGCCACGCCAAAAAGTGTGAAAATTGAGATACAAGAAAGCACAATCCCAAGAGTTATTTTTCTAATCTTTTTCATACCGCCTCCCCAACAATTTCACTTCCAGAAACACTTTCTTCAACAACGACTGCACTTCTAAATGCCGACGCGCCTGACAAAAATGAGTTATAATACGCTGACTCTTCACCTTTTTCCAAAATGTCATCTGCTTTTGTCTTTATGCCATCTGCGTCATAGACATAGTCAAGGATGAGTTCTTCGTCCGTCAAATATTGATTGACAAAAGTATACAAACTTGCACCAGCAGTGCTGTAATTTTCATCTTCTTCATTCAAAATTATTGTCGCATACCTGTCCATTTGCTCGAATATGATTGTTGACATGCTGTTGTTCATAAATTCCGAATCAACGCATGACTGATAGACTTCTTCAAGTTTTGTGAAGGCGTCGATTGTGTATTCAATTATTTCCACAACATATTCTTCGCAATCTGTCCATGTTTCAGCAAGCCAATAACCACTTGGCGAAACCTTGTCAAGATTGGTTTGCAGATATGAATAAAGACTATCAACGGCGTCTTGCGCTTTGTTAAAGTTGCTCTTTATCGTCTTTCTATTGCTTTTATAAACACTTGTATATGAAGAAAAAACAATTTGTCTATTGAAAAATTCCCCAGCCACTTGATATGCTGACAAAACATTCGCATAGTTGTTTATTGTCGTTTTTTGCTCGGATGACAACTCACTGTTCACCGAAAGGTCGGAAAGATAATCTTCAATCGCCAATGTTTTTTCGTTATTTTCATTCAAATAACCATTTTGCGTGACAGAATAGACCGTTTCCGCCAAATCTTTGGTGGTTTTTGCAGTGAACAAATTTATGAATACAATCGTCAAAATGACTGCAACGATTATCACCACCAAGACTATGATAAAGACCCACTTTTTTTTCATGATTCCCCCGTTTTAATTCTGCTCTTCAATTTGAATTTTGTCGCTGAAATTGAGATAGGTTGTATATTCTCCCACCCAGCGTAATTTAATCTCTCCAACGCTTCCGCTTCTGTGCTTGGCAACGATGAGATAGACTATGCCCGGCTCATCTTCTGTTGTGACATCGTTATAATTTGCTGGGTTATACAAGAAGAGCACAATGTCAGCGTCCTGTTCAATCGACCCTGAACCACGAAGGTCGGAAAGCACAGGCTTGTGACCATCGTTTTTGCCATCACGGCGCTCGTTCAATCTGGTAAGTTGCGAAAGAACGACGATTGGCACACCAATTTCCCGCGCCATAAGTTTAAGTGCTCTGGTTATCGCCTGTATTTTTTGAACATCGCTGTCAAATCGTTGACTTTTGTTTTTATCCGATTTCATGTCCATAAGTTGAAGGTAGTCAATCACAATCAAATCAAGTCCGTCGGTCATTTTCAATTTTTGACATTTCGACCTTATTTCAAAAGGATTTGGCTCTGACGATGGGTCAACATAAATCCCGCTTTCTGCCAATTTTTTTTCCGCTGTCCAAATTCTTTTCCATTCGTTTTCATCCATTCTGCCACTGAGCACTTTCGACAAATTCACTCTGGCAACGGACGCCAGCGCCCTTTGCATAAGTTCTTCTTTTGACATTTCCAAAGAGAAAATCGCCACTTTTTTGTTTTCTTCGGTCGCGGCATGAACAGCAATATTCATGGCAAGTGAAGTTTTTCCAACACCAGGGCGCGCCGCCAAAACAATCAACGCACCTTTCTGCAAACCACCCGTCATGGCGTCAAATTCCTTATAGCCCGTTGGAACACCACGCAATCGCCCCTTATTCTCGGCAAGTTCTTGCATTTGCTTCAAAACATTGGCAAGAGTTCCACCCGGTTTTCCAACAAGTTCAAGGTCGGATGAAGTTCCGCGTTGAGAAAGTTCAAAAATTGTCTTTTCAGCATACTCCATGGCATCATCACCATTTGAACTGTCAAATGTGTTTGTGATGATGTCTTGCGATTTTAAAATCAAATTACGCTTGACGGAGTTGTCTTTGACAATATCAAGATAATGCCTAAAATTTGCCGCCGACGGCACAACATTGGTCAGATATGTGATATAATCAATGCCACCGATTTCTTCCAATCTTTTGTCCACTTCAAGTTGACTTGTCAAAGTGACAAAATCGACAGGAATACTTTTCATATAAATCTTGGTCATACTGTCAAAAATCTTTCTGTGAGCATCAGAATAAAAATCATCGCTGGTGAGTTTGTCAAAAATATCCCTTTGCGCTTCGTTATCCAAAAGCACACAACCCAAAAGCGACTGTTCTGCCTCCAAACTGTTCGGTAAAATCTTATAATCTGCCATTTTGTCCTCCAACATTTTGCATTAGTATAAAGTCATAACACCAAATCGAATGTGCCCTTAATCAGAAAACGGGTCTTTTTTCTTGCTCAACCGTTCTTCTTTTTTCTTGTCAAGTTTGGTGCAAATCCACGCGTAAAGAAAATAGAGAATGAAAAGCAAGATGACCAACACAAAGATGTTCAAAAGTTGAGATGCGCCAACATAAATCAAAACGACGCAAACCACAAGAATTGGAATGAACACAACAAGCATGAACAAACCAACTCGCTTTAACTTTCTTTTTAACTCTTGTTTTTCGGTGTTTTTCATAGAACGATTATACCAGCAAAAATCGGTTTTGTCAATTTTTTAAGTATATCAAAAGAATTTATTTAAACACTGACATCGCCAACAGTCACCAAACCTTTTGTAATAAAAAAAATAAAACAAAAAAAAGTTGCATTTTGCCTGCAACTCTTTTCATCCGTTTTGTTTGTTTTTAAATTTCGCCACGAAGCATTTTTCCGCGTTCGCGAAGTCGCATATTGTGGTCGAGAATGATTTTTCTTATTCGAATTGACTTTGGCGTCACTTCCAAATATTCATCATCACCCAAAAACTCAATGCAATCTTCCAAACTCATCTGTCTTGGTGGAGTCAAACGCAAAGCGTCGTCACTTCCAGATGCTCGACAGTTCGAAAGATGCTTGGTCTTGCAAACATTGACAACAATATCTCCGCCTTTTGGGTTCAATCCAACAACCATGCCACCATAGACATCAACACCAGCCCCTATGAAAAGTTCCCCGCGCTCTTGTGCATTGTAAAGCCCATAGACAATCGCTTTTCCATTTTCATGTGCAATCAGTGCACCATATTCTCGTCGATTTATTTCGCCCTTATACGGTTCATAGTCGTAGAAGATGGAGTTGATAATTCCTTCACCGCGCGTATCGGTCAAAAATTCCGACTTAAATCCAAAAAGTCCGCGAGAAGGAATGAGAAATTCCATTTTCATTCGCTTTCCGTGTGGCGTCATGTTTTGAAGGTCGCCCTTACGCACTCCCATTTTGTTCATCACAACACCCACGCAGTCTTCTGGAACATCAAGAAACAATCTGTCAATAGGTTCGCACTTGACTCCATTGATTTCTTTAATCAAAACTTTTGGCTGAGAAACTTGAAATTCATAACCGTCACGGCGCATATTTTCAATCAAGATTGACAAATGCATCTCTCCGCGTCCGCGAACTTTAAACTTCTCTGCTGTGTCCCCGTCTTCCACACGAAGAGAAAGGTCTTTGACCGCTTCTTTATAAAGTCTATCACGCAAATGTCTTGAAGTGACAAACTTCCCTTCTTTGCCAGCGAAAGGACTGTCATTCACCATGAAAGTCATTTCCACGCTAGGTTCGGCAATCTTAACAAATTCAATCGGTTCAACAAGATTTTCGTCACAAATCGTATCGCCAATCGTCACATTATCAAGCCCTGCCACACAAACAATTTCTCCAACACCAGCGCTTTCAACCTGCACGCGTTTCAAACCCTCATAGACATAAAGGCTGACAATTTTTGAGCGAACTTTCTTGCTTGTGTCGTGATAGTTGCAAACAACAACGCTTTGCCCAACTTTAATTTTCCCGCGCTCAATTTTTCCCACCGCAAGTTTGCCGACATAGTCATTGTGTTCCGCAGAAGATACAAGAAGTTTCAGTGGTTTGTCAATTTCGCCTTGCGGTGCAGGAATATGTTTCAAAACAGTTTCAAAAAGCGGTTTCAAGTCAGTTCCAACAACATTGGCATCCGTCGACGCAATTCCCGTTCTTGCGGAAGCAAAAACAAATGGTGAATTTAATTGGTCATCGTCGGCATCAAGTTCCAAAAACAGTTCCAAAACTTCGTCCACAACTTCTTTTATGCGTGCATCTGGTCTGTCAATCTTGTTGATCACCACCACAACTTTAAGTTTCAACGCAAGAGCTTTTTCCAAAACAAAGCGCGTTTGAGGCATTGGACCTTCATAAGCATCAACGACCAAAAGCACTCCGTCCACCATTTTCAAAACGCGTTCAACTTCGCCACCAAAATCGGCGTGTCCTGGTGTGTCAACAATGTTAATCTTCACTCCATCATAAAAGCAAGAGGTGTTTTTCGACAAAATAGTTATGCCCCTTTCCTTTTCAAGCGCGTTAGAGTCCATCACACGATCTTCCACCACTTGATTATCTCTGAACACATTCCCTTGTTTCAGCATTTCATTGACCAGCGATGTTTTGCCATGGTCAACATGGGCAATGATTGCCACATTTCTTATATTTACATTTTCCATACAATTTCAACTTCCTTTTTTAAGCAAAATCATGTTTGTTCATTTTGATAGCTTTCACATCAAAAACAAAGTGTTCTCAATCACTTTGCCATTTTACCACTTATTTTCAAAAAAAACAAGACTTTGATAAGTCTTTTTTTCAAAAGCAATTTCGCGCAAAATTAAGTTGGTGAGAACAATTTGTTTTTGGTGGTGATAGGTGGGCTCGAACCACCGACCTTATGGGTATGAACCATACGCTCTAACCAGCTGAGCTACATCACCATGACAAGCAACATTTTATCACATAAAATTCGAAAAGTCAACGATTTTGCACAAAAAAACATGACAAATACTTCCATTATGTGAAGTTTTACCCCTTTTATCCCTATATAGAACGGAAATTATACTTTTATTTTCCACTTTTTGTTGAAAAAATTAAGCGTTTTTGTTAATGCCGAAAAAAATACCCGCAAATTTTCTTGCATTTGAAGGAAAATTTTATTATACTTAATATCAAGGAGATGTGATATGATTGAAGAACAAATTAAAAAAGCAAATATTGAAGCCATGAAAAATAAAGACACCGTTGCGCGAGCGTTTTACAGCGTCTTGATAAACAAAATCCTTCTTGAAAAGATTGCAAAAGGAAAGCGTGACGAAATGCTTGCCGATGCTGATGTTTCGAACATCATTCAAAAGGTGATCAAAGAGTTGAACGACGAGAAAGAAAACTACAAAAAAGTTGGCAACACGCAAGAATGCGCAAACATTGAAAGACAAATTGAAATTGCAAATGCATATTTGCCAAAAATGTTGACCGCTGATGAAATCAAAGAAATCATTTTGTCATTGCCAGACAAAAGCATTGGCGCCGTGATGAAATATTTTAAATCGAACTACAACGGGCAAGTTGATATGAAACTTGTTCAAGAGGTTTTGAAGAGTTTATGAAAATTTTTGCGATAAGCGACCTGCATCTGTCGGTGAACAATCCAAAACCTATGGACATTTTTGGAGTTACATGGGAGAACTATTTGGACAAAATCTTCGCCGATTGGAAAGCGAAAGTCTCCGACGAGGACATTGTCTTGATGGCAGGAGATTTTTCGTGGGCAATGAAGTTGGAAGACAGCATCGCCGACTTTGAAATGTTGAAAGATTTGCCGGGAAAAAAGATTATCATTCGCGGAAATCATGACTTTTGGTGGAAGAGCATAAGCGCGGTGCGTGGAATTTTGCCGGTAGGTTTTTACGCCATTCAAAACGACGCAATCAAGTTTGAAAATGTCATCATTTGCGGAACTCGTTTGTGGAATGTGCCTGACGAACGCAAAACAATGAGTGCAGAGAATGAAAAAATCTATAAGCGCGAACTTATCCGATTGGAATTAACCTTGCAACAAGCAAAGGCTTTGCAAACTGCTGACGAAGAACTGATTTGCATGTTGCATTATCCCCCATACACCAACCGTGAAGAAGACAACGAAGTGACAGCACTTTTGGAACGCTACGGCGTCAACAAAGTGGTGTATGGACATATTCATGCATATTGCCGACAAAATCTTGTGCTGGAAAAGAATGGAATAACCTATTTTTTAACTTCTTGCGACATTGTCGGAAATAAACTGATTGAAATTAGTGATTTATCTTAAAAAATTAAAATTATTGGCAAAAAAACAAAAATAAATAGAAAATCAATCAAATTTTTACGAAATTAGCATTTAATTTTTATTAAAAATCAATTCTTACCATTCATAAGAATTGATTTTTTATAATCTTCTATTTCTTCCCACACCTGCCACAACTGTCACAGTGCCCGCAGAGTTTTTTGCGTTTTATTTGCCTATAAACCAAATAAAATGCGACAAAAATTGCAAAAGTTGTCAACATCACAACAAAAGTTTTGAGAAAACCAAAAATTTCAAAAGCGAAGAAAATGTTGTAAATCACAAATGAAACAATATACGCCGTCACAAGTTGAATTACGATTGATATTATTGTCCACTTTTTGCCCACTTCTTGCAACAACATTGAAATTGATGCGATGCAAGGGGTGTATAACAAGCAAAAGATGAGAAAAGATATCACGCTTGCATTTGACGAAAAATATACCACACTTGACGAAAGCAACAGCGACTGCGAAATCAGTTTTGTGGCGCCCGCATCAATGCCGTTGAACATTGCAATGGACGACACCACCACTTCTTTTGCCACCAGCCCTGCCAAAAGTGCGGACACAATCGCCCAATTTCCAAAACCAAGCGGTGCGAAAATTGGTGCAAGCGTGCGACCTATGCTTTCCAGCATGCTTGCGCCGTCGCCACCCGCAACATATTCAAACTTGAAACTGAAAGATGACAACAACCAAATGATGACATTCATTGCCACCATAACCGACCCAACACGAATGAGAAATTCCCTGATATTCTTCCACAAAATTTTGCCCACGCGTTTCAAAGAAGTTGTTCGATATGGCGGAAACTCCAAAATAAATGTCTGCTTTTGACTTTTAAGCACTGTCACATCCAAAATTTTGGAAATTGTGATTGCCACAATGACGCCAAGAAAATATAACCCCATAATCACAAAAATGTTACTTGCGCCAAAAAACGCTCCGCCAATGACTGTGTAAATCGGAATTTTTGCCGAACAACTTATGTATGGACACAAAATTGCCGTTTTGATTTTAGCGTTTTTATCGTCCATATTGCGCGAAGTCATGATGGCAGTTGTCGAGCAACCAAAGCCCATCAGCAGTGTGTATACGCTTTTCCCTGAAAGTCCAATCTTCCCCAAAATATCTTCAAAAATGAAGGCAATGCGAGACATATATCCGCTGTCTTCCAAAATGGATAAAAAGAAAAATAGGAGAACCACTTGCGGAAGAAAGGACAGCACTGTGCCCACCCCGCCGAATATCGCCACATTAAAAAAATCGTAGATTGGCGACTGTCCAAACGCACTTTCAATCATGCTTAAAATTGGCGAAGTCAAAAGTTCCAAAAGTTTACTTAAACAATCAGACAATAACGCGCCGATTGAGAAAAATGTCAAATAGAATATCCCCGCAAGGATAAGCAAAAACATCGGAAATGCCAACCATTTGTTCAAGAAGATTTCATCCAACTTGCTTTTGCCGTAAACCGCCTTTGTTCTGACCGCGCATTTTTTCAATATTTCATCGATGAAGTCATATCTCATTTTACTCAAAATTTGTTCACTGTTTTCTGGCACGCTTGAAAATAGTTTGTCGCAATTTTTAACTTCCAAACTTTCAAAAAACTTTTCGTCTTTCTCATAAGCCTTCACAGCAACAAATTCTTTTGAAAATTTTGTGTTTGAATGAACATCAAGCGAACAATTCAGTTGTTTCAAATATGTCAAATTGACCGCACGGCGTTGGTTTGACAGTGCATTTTTCAACTTGTCCAATCCAACCTTTTTCTCTGCATTGATTGCCACAACATCCACACCAAGTTCGTGACTTAATTTTGCGTAGTCAATTTTATATATCGCCCTTTTGTCAATCTCGTTGACAGCAAGCACAACATCGCATCCACTTTCCAGCAAGCAGAGCGTCAGATATAAATTTCGTTGCAAATTATTTTGGTCGCAAATGTTGATGATTTTTTTGTCTGAATTTTCAAAAATTGTCTTGACAGAAACTTCTTCTTCAAAAGACAGCGGACAAAGAGAGTATATCCCCGGCGTGTCAATCAAAGCATACTTTTCATCCCCCGCTTCAAAAACCTTTTCCTTGTTTTCCACAGTCACGCCATGCCAATTCCCAACATGCTCGTTGGAATTTGTCAAACTGTTAAAGAGCGTCGTTTTGCCAGAATTGGGGTTCCCGACCAATAAAACTTTTTTCACTCCACCCTCACTTTTTCAAGCAAACTTGCACGAACACTGAGCAAATATCCGCGAATTTCAATCAAAAAGACTTTTTTCTGCAACGAAGTCGACACAATTTTAACTTTTTCTCCAACCGAAAAACCAAGTTCCACAAACCGCCGACAAACGCTGTCAAACTTGCCGTTGAAGCCAACAATTTTATAATTTTCGTTCACTTTTCCCAAATTCAAAGTCATATCAAAATATTTTTACGCGCTCGCCAAGCCATATATTCAGAAAATCTTTTATAAAATTTGAGAGTGACTGACAAAAAGTGAAAATATATACAAAAAATTGTGTGAAATCACTTGTGATAACACCACATCTTGTGTTATAATTCCCATAAGGAGAAGAACAAATGAAATGTATTTATTGCGGACATGAAGAAAGTAAAGTGCTCGACTCACGAAGCACAGAAGAAACCAATGCCATTCGAAGAAGAAGAGAATGCCTTTCTTGCGGAAAACGCTTCACGACTTATGAAACAATCGAAACGGTGCCAATTTTGGTTATTAAGAAAGACGGCAGTCGCCAGCCATTCAGCATCGATAAAATTAAAAACGGCATAATCAAAGCGTGCGAAAAACGCCCTGTTTCTGCCGCACAAATTGACCAAATGGCAGAAGATATTGAAAAGCAAATTCAAAACTCACTCAGACAGGAAGTGCCATCACAAGAAATCGGCGAAATGATTATGGCAAAACTCAAAGCAACTGACGAAATTGCCTATGTTCGCTTTGCGTCAGTATATCGCCAATTCAAAGATGTGACAAACTTCATCAAACTCATCACAGAGATGTGATATTAAAAAGCCAATAAGATAAGTAAAAAAACGAGTGGAATTTATTATAAAAATCCACTCTTTTTTATTTCAGCATTCTTTCAAACAATTAACTCTGATTGATTTATCCATTTAACATTTTCAATCACAAGTCGGGTGTCATCATTTTCTTTCATCCGCCAACACAAAGTAAAAATTATACTGATTAGAGTTGTTAAAAATCATTTATTTTTCACTTGTTTTTCTTGTTTCTTGCGCTTGCGGTGGTGATGTATGGCGGGTTCGGATTTTGATTTGCCACAAGTTCCACAAGCACCGCATCTTCCCCGATTTTCACAATTTGAGAAAGTGATATAAAAAGTTCTGTTCCACTTTTAAAAACATTCCAAAAACTTTTTTCGCCTGGAACAACAACTCCCAAAAGACAACCATTTTCCATGTTGAAAAGCACATCAACAATATGTCCAAGTCTACGCCCGTCCACAACATTGACGACTTCTTTGCATCTCAGTTCCAAAAACGATGTATCCATGCTCTAAAATATGTCGCATTTTGTCAAATAATGCAAAAATATTCTTTTCTTTTAAAGAAATAGATTTTTTTATTTAATTTTTTGGTTTTTAATTATATTTAAAATTCTAATTTTTGATTTGAATGTTTTATTTTCAATATCTTGTAATCCTATCTTTAATGTTTTTTAAAGAAAAGTTGAAAAATTTTTTATTCAATAAAATTTTTTATCGTCTTTAAAGCATTTTTTTCAAGTCGCGAAACTTGCGCTTGAGAAATTCCAACTTCTTCCGAAACTTCCATTTGAGTTTTTCCAACATAATATCGCATAAGCAAAATCTCTTTCTCTCTTTCAGTCAAATTTTTGATTGCGTCCGTCAATGACAGTTTTTCCAAAATGTCGTCGTCGCAATTTTTGTCGTCAGCAATTTGGTCCATAATGCGAATGGTTTCGTTGCCGTCATTATAAATCGGCTCGCTCAAAGATATCGTTTCACTGATTGCGTCAAGCGCAAAGATGACATCGTTAACAGGAAGTTCAACAATTTTGGCAATCTGCTCCATTGTTGGTTCGGCGTTATGCTCTTTGATATACTTTTCCTTCGCCTGCAAAACCTTGTATGCCGTATCTCGAATGGAACGACTGACGCGCACTGAATTGTTGTCGCGCAAATAGCGACGAATCTCTCCAACAATCATTGGCACTGCGTATGTTGAAAAACGAACATTGAGTGTTTCGTCAAAATTATCAATCGCCTTCAAAAGTCCAACACAACCCACCTGAAACATGTCGTCCGCTTTGTCACCGTGTCCGCCAAAACGCTGAACAACTGAAAGCACCAATCGCAAGTTTGCAACGACAAATTTGTCACGAGCAAATTCATCTCCGCTTTTAACCTGCTTCAACAGTTGCATAATTTCTTCATTGTTAAGTTTTGGCAAATTGGATGTATTCACCCCAGAAATGACAACCCTATTGGACATGGCATACCTCTCATTTTATGTTAGAGATATGTTGCCCTTAACTGTTAAAAACTATGCAAAACGATTTTTTTTCGACAAAAAAAGCAAAAAATTCGCTTTTTTCTTAAATTTCTGTTGTTTTTTCAATTTTTTTACGCAATTTTGAAAGAATTTTTTTCTCAATACGCGAAATGTAACTTTGACTTATGCCCATCATGTCCGCCACTTCTTTTTGAGTTTTTTCTTCGCTTCCACCAAGCCCAAAGCGAAGATACATAATCATTTGCTCGCGACTGTCAAGTTTGGAAATCACTTCCATCAAAATTTGTTTCTCTGCCGATGTCTCAATGTTTTTTGAAACACTTTCTTCATCGACCGAAATTATGTCCGCCAACAAAAGTTCATTGCCCTCACAATCTGACGACAAAGGTTCATCCAAAGAAATCTCGTTTTTTAAGCGCGTGTTCTTGCGAAGTTGCATCAAAATCTCATTTTCAATACATCTGCTGGCATAGGTGGCAAGTTTGATATTTTTGTCAGGACTGTATGTTTTGACCGCCTTAATCAAGCCGATTGCTCCGATTGAAATCAAATCTTCGAGTTCAATTCCAGAAGTTTCAAATTTTTTAGCAATATAAACAACCAGACGCAAATTGTGTTCAATAAGTTTGTCCCGCGCCATTTGATTGCCGTTTTTAAGTTCTTCCAAAAGCACCATTTCTTCTTCGGCAGGCAATGGTTGTGGAAGTGCCTTGTTTCCACAAATATAGCAAACAATATTTTCAGCATCATTTATGTCTACTTTGTTTAAAATTTTCCAAAGAAGCAATTTGATTTTTATAATAAAATTCATTTTCTCCCCCCCCTAAAAAAATTTCAAAAATATTTTTATTTCTCTTGTTTTTTCACATTTTTTTCGTTTTTTTGTATGTTTTTTTGAATTTTTCCGCATTTTTTTGATATTTTTTTGTTTTTTTTGATTTTTTGATTTTTTCTGTATTTTTGTCTTCTTTATTTTTTTATATTTTATTAATTGTATTTTTTTTATAAAACAACTAATTAATAACCAAAATTCATATCAGCACTTTTGTAAGTTTAAAGCAAAATCACCGTTTAAAATGATGTCGCTGTCGAACGCTTCCTTGAAGTTTTGGAAGCATAGTCCAAGTGTTGCTTTTTCCACAACTTTCTCACCCACCATCAAACTGTCAACTTGAAAAACCAAAATTTTACTCCCTTTCCCAAGCGTGTTGAAATTTATATAATGTGCCAGATTTAAATTTTTCAACTTGTCGCTTTTTCGCAAAATATCTTCCAATTCAATATTTACAAACAGCGAAGAAAAGACTTTGAAATTTATCAGTGTCACAGGTTTGTTGGTGAGCGGGTCAAAGAGCAGGTTTCCACTATCCAAAAATGCTTTCCATTTTGTTTCTCGTCCGTCGCTGACAAGAGTGACTTCATAGCAAAATTTTTCCACCGCCCGCTTTCGATTAATCCTTTTTATCACAAACCTTACGATAACAAAAAGCGTAACCACAATCGCCAAAATCACAATTAAGGATGTTATCCCAAAATAACTTTCGAAAAAATAGCATGCACCACCATACAAAAACGCTGAAATGAAATAGGTCGAAAACAGAATTGCAAATTTTTTTATCTTTTTAAACTTAAACGAAATGCAAATCGACACAATCGCCACCCCCACTTCCACCAAAAAACTGCCAATCGCAGAAAGATACATCGCTGGCATGGCAACCGTCAAACATGCCCCAAAAAACGCCGACAAAAAGAGCCATCTGCCACCTTCCTTGGTCAACATGGATGTTGTTTTAAGAATTATGAGATTGATGAGAAAATTCTCAATCAAAACATATTCCACAACGATTATCATAAAAACATTTTATGAAATTTTATAATCACTTTTAAAAGAAAAATTTCAATAAAAAGAAAATTTCAACAGTGATTTTGTCGAAATTTTTTAACTAAATATAAAAAGGTAATGACATATATAAACTCCCGAGATAATTCTGTGTGAATTCCATCGTTGAAGAAGGTGTTTTGGTTTTGGAAACGCAAAAATTCGCACCGAACATATTGGCAGGCTTGAAATCATTGAAAACAATCGTCAACTTGAAACGCTTGCTGGAATGAACGGCAAGAGATAACAAAGCACAAAGGTTTCCTTTGAACCAAAATAAAAAATAGTGGCAAAATCATACCACTATTTTTTATTGTTTTATTTTCATTGTTTATTTCCAACTGAAATCCTGAAAAACTGATCAAGATTGAAAATCATTCAGTCATTGTCACCGACAAGGTTGCCAGCGTCTTTCTCATTTATATCGGTCAAATAGCCATAAGCCTGCAAATCTTCGCGGTATCCAGCATAGGCGTATGTTTTGCCAACATAACTTGAATTGTAGTTTGGAAGAGATGTGCAACCAAAAAACATGTTTGTGTCATTGTCGTCTTCCACCGCATCTGTCGTCCAGCCTTCACCAACATAAATTGTTTCAAGGTTTGAGCAAGAAGTAAACATTCTAGTCATATTCGTCACCTTGCTGGTGTTGAAACCACTTAAATCAACTGTGATCAAACCTGTGCACCAATAAAACATTCCCGCCATTGTAGTCACACTGCTTGTATCCCAATTTGAAAGATCAAGCGTTGACAAACTTGTGCAACTTTGAAACATCCAACTCATGTCAGTTACACTGCTTGTATTTAAATTAGAGATTTTTAGTGTTGTCAAAGCATTACAATTCTTAAACATTCCTTGCATGTCGGTTACATTGCTTGTATTCCAATTTGAAAGGTCAAGTTCTGTTAAAAGAGTGCACCCGTTAAACATTCCTTGCATGCCGGTTACATTGCTGGTGTCAAAATTTGAGACATTAATTTCTGTCAAAGCACTGCAATTAGCAAACATATATCTCATATTTTCCACATTGGAAGTTTTAAAATTTGAAACATCAAGTTCTGACAAAACACTGCATCCATTGAACATGGAATCCATATTTGTGACATTACTTGTATCAAAGTTTGAAACATCAAGTTTGGTCAAAGAAGCACAATATCGAAAAAAAGAATTCATAGCTGTCACATTGCTTGTATTAAAATTGTTGAAAACAATCTCTTCAACAGAGGTCAAATTATAGAATGAATATGACATATCCGAATTTGCCACTATATCTTCGGTTGAAAGAAAATATATTGTTGTGCCGTCACCGTCTGAAATGCGATAGACATCAATTTGAACATCGTTCCAAACATAACTTTCCGCTTCTTGTTCTTCCAGAACATTCACTTCGTTTTCAGTGTAAGTATAGTTGCCACTTTCGGTTTGTGTATAGGCACCGCTTTCGTCTTTGTCGTAATAATCAAAAACAATTCTCTTCACTGTGGTGTCTGCTTCTCCATAATTGTCACTTTTAATCAACTCATTCAAAGTTGAACCGCTTGGCAAGTTTGATTCAACAGTTTCCGTTTCGCTTGATTTTTGAGTGAGATAGATTGGAAGAAAAATCGCCAGAAACAGAACTGTCACCACTGCCACAACTGACGCCGTGATAATCGCCACCTTTTTCTTTTTGTTTGTTTCATTTTCAGCCATTTTTTTAATAACCTCCCTTTAATATTTTTTCTTTTTTTGGCTTTTTGTTTTTGAAGTTTTTCCAAACTCAGTGACATTATAGCATGCGGGGGGGGAACGCAAGCATTTTTA
>CAYNTF010000003.1:0-168436 GCA_964400145.1 uncultured Lachnospiraceae bacterium
CACCAACCTTGGAAATTTGGAACATATTGGTAGAAATGCTTATTTCAGAGATTCACAAATCACCAACCTTGGAAATTTGGAATATATTGGTGGAGATGCTGATTTCTATAATTCAAAAATCACCAACCTTGGTAATTTGGAACATATTGGTGGATATGCTTATTTCAGATATTCACAAATCACCAACCTTGGAAATTTGGAACATATTGGTAGAAATGCTTATTTCAGAGATTCAAAAATCACAGACCTTGGAAATTTGAAAGAAGTGAAAGGAGAACTGTTTCTTGACGACAAGCAAAGGAAATTGTTCGCTGACCGCATTGAAGAACGAGGTGGTGATTTCTATCTCAAAAATGCTTTGTCAAAAGATGACACGAAAGAAAAGATTTAAAATTATTAAAAATTTTGAAATATGTTTCCCTTTTTGTTTGCAAAACATGGTGGACATTTGATAAAATAAATTAACAAACAAAATTAGGAGAAATTTATGAAATATAAAATCGTCACCGAAGCGTCAGTTGATATGCCAGAAGAATTTGTCAAAGAAAATGACATCACAATTTTGCCGATTGAACTGAACTTCAATGGAGAACTTTTCCCAGAAGGCTTGCCAAATCGTGAGTTCTATGAAAAATTGAAAACGGGAATCATTCCAAAAACAAGTCAGCCAAATCAATATAAGTTCGAAACCGCCTTGACGCCATATCTCAACAAAGAAGATTGGTTTGTTTTGACAATCGTCATCTCTTCCGACCTTGCAGGCACCATCGCCCAGGCAAAAAACGCGGTGGAAAGTTTGGGAATGAAAAATGTATATGTTTGCGACAGTCGCACCACAACTTTTGCCGAAGGCGCACTGATCATTGAGATTGTGAAATATATCAAATCTCACCCAGACGCTCAGCCAAAAGAAGTGATTGCCGAACTTGAACGCCTGAAAGAAAAAGTTCGTCTTATTGCCGTTGTTGGCGATTTGAAATATTTGAAACAAGGCGGAAGATTGTCTGCTGCTGGATATGTTGCCGCCACCGCATTGAAAATCAAACCAATCATCGCTCTTGAAGGTGGAAAAGTCAACAACATTGCAAAGAAAATTGGTGAAAAAGCCAACGAATTTATGGTTGAACTTGCCAACAAGCGCGACCGCAACTATCCAATCTATTTTGGACACTCCGCCAACCCAGAACTGGTTACCAACTTTTTGAATAAATACGCCGCCACTCTTGATGTCAACAAAGACAAAGTTGAAGTTCACGAAATTGGATGCGTTGTCGGCACTCATGCTGGGCCAAACTGCTATGGAATGGTTTATTTTGTGTGAAATGTCACTTATATTGCACCCGCACTTATGCGAAAAGCAACTTCAAATGGAAGAAAATTTAAAATTCGCATTTAGATCTAGTTTGTCAATATACATCTTGAAAAATAAGAGAATTTGGTCAACCAATTTTAAAACTAGCAGAATTTTATAAAAAGAAAAGAGTATAAATTAAGTTTTGTCTTAAAATATACTCTTTTTTATTTTTTAATTTTTTCGGATTTTTGCGCTAAAATGAGAAAAATTTGGTGATTTTCACCCGATTTTTGCAAAAAAAAGCAAGATTTTTAAAAATTTTTCTGAAAATTTTTAAAAACGCTTGCGTTCCCCCCCCGCATGCTATAATGTCACTGAGTTTGGAAAAAACTTAAAAAGCCAAAAGAAAAAATTTAAAAAGGAGGTTATTAAAAAATGGCTGAAAATGAAAATGGTATGAGCAAAAAGAAAAAGGTGGCAATCATCACAGCGTCGGTTGTAGGCGTGGTGGCAGTTCTGTTTCTGGCAATCTTTCTTCCAATCTATCTTTCTCAAAAAAGTGAAGAAACGGTTGAATCAAACTTGCCAAGTGGTTCATCTTTGAACACATTGCTGAAACAAAAAGATGACTACACAGAAGCAGACACCACAGTGAAGAGAATTGTCTTTGACTACTATGACAAAAACGAAAGCGGTGAATATACACAAACCGAGGATGGCAACTATACCTACACCGAAAACGATGTAAATGTTCTGGGAGAACAAGAAGCAGAGTCATACACTTGGAACAATGTTCAAATTGATGTCTATCGCATTTCAGACGGTGACAAGACAACAGTCTATTTTCTCTCAACCGAAGAGATTGTTGCAAATGAAGATATGGAGGCTACCTTTTATAATTTCACATCTCTTGAAGAAATTGTTTTCAACAACTTCAACACAAGCAATGTGACGAGCATGAGAGATGTGTTTGCTGGGTGCAGTTCATTGACAACTCTTGATGTTTCAAATTTTGACACCAGCAATGTGACTACAATGCAAGGAATGTTTAACGGTTGCACTCTTTTGACACAACTTGATGTTTCAAGTTGGAATACAAGCAATGTTACAATTATGAGTTCTTTGTTTAAAAACACTGGTTTGGAAGAACTTGATCTTTCAAATTTTGATACAAGCAATGTGACAAACATGCATGGAATGTTCTATCAAAGTTCATCTTTGACAAAAATTGTTCTTTCAAGTTTTGTCACATCTAATGTGACGGACATGAGTTTTATGTTCGCTGGATGCAACTCTTTGCTAAGTTTGGATATAACGAATTTTGATACCAGCAATGTGACAAACATGGGTTATATGTTTTATGCTTGCACGGAACTCACAGAACTTGATCTTTCAAGTTTCGACACCAGCAAAGTGGCTAATATGAGTCGAATATTCCGTGATTGCACAAACCTTCAAACAATCTATGTTGGCGAAGGTTGGACAACTGATGCAGTGGAAGAAGGCGAGGACGGAAAAATGTTTGATGAGTGCTTATCTCTTACAAATTTCATTACAAATGGAAGGGTCACTGACAAAACATACGCTTATGCTGGATATAACGAAGAGTTGGAAAAGTATGGCTATCTGACCGACATCAGCGAGAAATACGCGAGCGACCTTGTCGGTGACAATGACTGAATGATTTTCAATATTTGAACAGTTTTTCAGGATTTCATTTGGAAATAAAATAATAAAAAATAGTGGTATAATTTTGCCACTATTTTTTTGCTAGTTTCAAAGTGAACAATTTTTTCTCTTATTTTTTTATGCTCAAAGTCGATTGCCAAATGGTTTCACTCTGGCAACATCAATTTCGACATCAAACACATAGCGGTCGCCCACCCGACGATATCTCACCACAAGTTCGTCCGCCAACAAGAAAAAATTGCGTGCAATCGGCGTGATTTCTTCTTTTAATACTTCCGCCACCTGCTCCAAATTTTTGAATTTATCTTTAATCAAAAGTTCGTTTATTCGCTCCATGTTTTATTTGAAACTTTCGTTTCTCTCCTTTTTAAAACGATTTTCAACTTCAAGAACAACAATGTTCATCTTCAATAATACTATCTAACTTAAACAATATTTTTCAACTTCAATAATAATTTAACTTTAACAATATTTTTCAACTTTTAATATTTTTTCAACTTCGAGAACAACTCTCTCACACCATTTTTTTGATGTTTCTTTTCAAGTAGCCCACCAAACCGCGATATTTGTAAGTGCAGTCATAAATTTTTTTGCTTCCGTTATGTATGTTTTCAGACAATAACGTGAAGGCTCTTGCACTCTCGCCGTCGGTCATGATGTGTCCGTCCGACGACATCTTCCCGACAACATCATCTTCTGGAATTACGCCCAAAAGCGGAACGCCCATGGCTTTGACAATACTCTCGATGTTCATCATCTCGCCCGAGAGCAACAAATCGCCCCGCATTCGATTGATGATCAGCCCTTTGCTTTCAATTTTGTATTCTGTAAGCAAGCCAACCACCTTGTCCGCGTCGCGTATGGACGAAAGATGTGGTGTGACAACCACAAGCGCCTCACTTGCTGGATATACCGCACGGTGAAAGCCCGCTTCAACGCCAGCTGGGCAATCAATAAGAATGTAGTCAAACGAATGGTCGACAATGTCGGTGATGTTTTTGATGTGTTCGCCTGTGATTTTGCTGGAAGAATATGTGTGCGAAGACGGCAAAAGATAAAGCGATGGATAGTTCGGGTCTTGAATAAGTGCTTGTCTAACGCGACATTTTCCCGCAACAACATCGGTGACATCAAAGATAACCTGCCTTTCCAACCCCATGATGACATCCAAGTTGTTAAGCCCAATATCGACATCCATCAACAAAACTCGAAAGCCAAGTCTTGAAAGATAGACTCCCAAATTTGCACAAACGGTGGTTTTTCCAACTCCACCCTTACCACTTGTGACAACAATTTTTCGTGCCATAAATTTTGCTCCTAAAACAATTTTACTGCAAAACACGAAAAATTCCCAAGCGCGAACAAGCCATAAACGCACGCTTTTTGTCTTATTTTGGCAAAAATAATTGAATAATTTTATATGCTTGCATTAAAAAGTCGTCTTGCATAGGAATCTTAAAATTTCGCTCTTACACTGATAAGGTTTAAGCAAAAAAATATTTTTTGGAAGAGTTATGTGTTTAGATTATAAAAAAATCAAGCAAGTCAAAAAACTTGCTTGTTGTGATTTTTTATTGTTTTGATGACAACAAAAATTTCGATTTTATTACAATTTTTCAATTATTGCCTGCAAAAGTTGTGGGTCGGAAAGAAGTTTTCCTGCACCAAGAATGGTGGTGTTGTCTGGGTCTTCGGAAATTTCGACAGGATAGCCCAAATTTTTGTTGAAAAAGTCTTCCAGCCCCTGCATTTTTGAGCATCCGCCAACCACCAAAATCTTATTGTTGATGATGTCTGCAACAATTTCTGGCGGTAGTGCATTGATTGTGGTGTCTATTACCCGCAAAATTTCGCTGTAAAACGGCTCAATCGCTTTTCTTAAATCGTTCGACAAAACAACTATGGTTTTTGGAGTTTTGGTTTGTGCGTCCACGCCGGTTATTTCCATGTTGAGAGTGTCGTTGGTATACAAACTTCCAACTTCGTTTTTAAGCATCTCTGCTGTTGGCAAACCAACGACAAAACCTTCCGCATAAGCCAAAAAGTTGACAATGGATGCGTCAATTCTCTTTCCGCCAACGCCCAATGTTGCCCCCTTGATTATGCTTGACAGGTTGATGACTGCCACATCAGTTGTCGTTCCGCCGATGTCCACAACCATATTCACCTTTGAAGTGTCAATGTTTCTCCCTTCGCCAACACAAGAACAAAGCACAGAAGGAATCAGTTCGACATGCCCCAAATTTGCACTTTCGCAAACATTCAATATATTCTCTTTCTCGTGAGCAGAAAGCCCGCACGGTATAACAAAAATTGCACTGTCTTCATAAGCCTTGAAACCAACTTTATTCAAAAAATGTTTCAAAAGCACAACAGAATATTCAAAATTTGAATGGTCACCACTGACAATCGGCGTGAAAATTTCGACATTCTCTTTGGTTTTACCAGCCAATTTTTTTGCATCAATGCCCATGGCTATAACTTTATACCCATCTTCTGTTGGCTCTGCCGCAATCAAAGTTGGTTCTTTGAGTGCGAGTCCTTCGCCTTTAACATAAATGCAAGTGTGTCCACCGCCCATTTCAATGGCATACTTAAACTTTCTCATGTTTCCTCCTAAACCGTGATTATGACATTATGGGTTAAATATGTGAGTATATTTTCTGGACTGGTGTATCCCAACAATTCATAAACATTGAAAGTGACAACATCCCCAGAATCAAGTTGATACAAAAGCCAATAGAAATCTGCCGTGCTTGTGATGCGATATGCATAACCATTCACTTCAAGACTGATAATGAGTGAGTTCTTTGAAATGGTCTTTCCGTCATATTCAAAGTCGTCCAAAAGGAAAAATCCATCAATCTGGCTGTTATAAAACATTATAATGTCTTCGTCCCACTCAATCCAACCGTTTTCCGCTCTGGCGCTGTCTGGGAAATAGAACACCACATTGTCACCAGAACCTTCATTAAATTCATCATTTGCCACTGAATAGTGATAATAAAGTTCTGTCCAATCAAGCCCGACAAAACTATCTGCAAACGCAAAGACATAACTTTCGCCTGCTTCATAGCAAGCAACAACATCGTCAAAGACAAGTTGCAAGAAATCGACAGGAATGACATTATAATTATAGGCCGAAGTGGTGTTGACACGATATGCAAAGCCCAAAAAATTGCCTTTTTTATCAAACACAACATCGCCATTGAAACTCTCGTCGGTGATGACCATGCCATAGCAATCTTCGACGATAAGGTCGATGGCATAGCGCCCGCTCACTTCTATTTCATTCACATAGTCAACAATCGCAGAAACTTCCGCGCTCCAAACGGTGCTGTTATCATAAGTCACGGCAACCACATCCGAAATGGACGAAGCGGAAAAGTTTACATACGGAATTTTCACTGTGCCACCTTCCACAACCGTCGAGCATTTGATTATGCACAAATTGAAAACATCGCTTGAAAACAAAATTTCGCCGTCATAAACCGTTCCCGAGTTGGTGTTGATTGTGATTTCGCTGTCTTGCGCGTATTTCATTTGGTCATAAGGAGCGATGATATAGCCGTCTTGTTGAACATTCACACCAACCACACTCACTTCAACTGATTCAAAATCTTCATCAAAATAGGAATAATTAATTTCCACCGTTGCGTCTTGATATAACTCACCGATTGAATTTGTTGACATAAATGGCCAAAGTGAAATTTTGAGAGAAATGTTATAAGGAGAAATATAGAAAAAATACAGCACCACAAACATATAGCACAATACGATTGCGAGAAAAACAAATATTGTTATCCAAATGATTTTACTGTTGCTATTTTTCTTCATACTTTCCTTTTAATCAAACTTAAATCAAAACAGCAATGCAAAGCGCGTAAAATTTATATAGTTTGTCAATTATATTCTTTATATTATAATTTGTGAATATTATCTGCAAACTTTTAAATTATTTGTAAACTTTTCTTAAATATTTTTCTGAAATCGTCGGAAACTTTCATGCTTTGAATAATCTCAAACGATGGGTCAGCGTTGACCACTGTTTTCATGATTATGCTGTCGCCGAGAATGTCGCAACACAAATCGGAGATGACATTTTTTCTGGAAGCGTTCAAATTGACTGCCAAATTCACCAAAACACCGATTTTTCTTATGGCATCAATGTCCTCATCTGTCAGAATTTCTTTGTATTTCATAACTTCCACCAAGTTGAAATTGTCCAAATTTTGACAAGAACATCCAAATGCGGCAAGCAAGATGTCTTTTTGCGAAGCACCCACAATGTTGGAATTCAAAATGGTGTAATATGCGTGCTTGGAATTGTTGTCAAAACTGATAAACTTCCCACAATCATACATATATGCCGCAATTTTGAGTGGTTTGACATAAATTCTTGGCATTTTGTGCACAACTTTAAGTTGTTTGAAAAGCAAGATTGCCATTTCATACACCTGATTGTTGATTGAAAGCCCTTCTTTTTTGAATTCGTAAAGCCCGTCCAAACAATTTTGTAGCATGTCAGAATATTTTTCATTTGCAGTGCCAACAAGATTTGACTGCACCAACCCTTCCACAACATTTGCCGTTGAAACGGTCACTTTTTCAATGTTCAAAGACTCATAGAAAGCGTTGATGATTGCCAGCCCGCCATTTATGCTCTCTGCTCCGTCAAACGACAACCCTTTGACTTTTTTAACTTTTTGCGCATCAAGCCCACTGACAAAATCGTTGACTTTGTTCAAAGCGGAAATTGAAAGGTCATAGTTGTTGTCAATATCAATCGGATATCTTGTCAATTTTTTTGCAACGCGCGAAACATCCACAAAAGGACTGCCACACCCGATAATCAAGTCGTCGGCATAATTTTTAATCAGCGACAATTTTTTGAACTCTTTCTTCGCAAGAGCGACCTTTTCCGAAAACGAACATTTTTCCCACGACATGTTGGAATAGCCATAAGGTATCGTGTTATATTCCACCACATTCCGTCTTGTGAATTTGAGAATATATGTTGTGAAAGCACCAACATTCAAAATGTAGCCCTTGGACATATCAATTTTTGTCATTGCTGAAATGTAGACATTTTTCACAACATCGTCATCGCCAGCGATGATGAAATTCATTCCGGTGTTTGTGTATATCTCGTCCAAAAAGCCACGATAATTTCGAGCCTTAACAATGATGTTTGACGCTGTTGCAATCATTTTCTCAACATGGAAAGTTTCGATGGTGAAGCGATATATGTTCAAAATTTTCAACAAATCAGTTTTTGATTTAGGGCTGAAAAGTGCTTCGTTGATAATGTCGTTTGTTAAATCATAACGATTTTCAACTTCTTCCAAAATGCGATAGCGCCCATTTCTGCTTTGAATAATTTCAAGTTTAACTTTCTTTTCATCCAAACTGATAAATGCAATATTTTCCATAACAACCTCTAACAATAAATTTTTTTATGCGTCCAAATCAATGGCTTCAACAGGACAACTTGCCTGACAAGCCCCGCAATGTATACATTTGGCTTTATCAATTTCGGCTTTGCCGTTGCCATCAAAAGAGATTGCTCCAACAGGGCAAATTGCAACGCAAGTTCCGCAAGAGATACATTTGTTTTTATCAACCATTTTTCCACCTCATAAACCGCTTAACAAAACTCAAAACTTATCAAACTTTCAAAAAGTTGAAGTTGGATAGGTCAGAAATTTCGTTCCAGCGTAATCAAGAAACATCTGCTCTGACCGAGCGACAATGCTTCATTAATACTATACCATAAAAAAGTATTTTTGTCCACTATTTTTGGGAAATTTAAGCATGATTTTTGAACGATTTTTGTTTATTTTTTAAACACTTTCACGAATTCAACAACCGCCAAAACACACAAAAACGCTCCAAAAGCCATTCTCAAAACTTTTGAAGGAATAAATGCCATAAAAATCGCGCCCAAAATTGCGAAAATTACACCAAAAAAAATTATCCAAAAAATATTTTTTGTCACCAGATATCCGTTGCGATAATGTATGTAAATTGAAAAAATTGCCATGACCAAAAAACTCAGCAAATTTATCCCCTGCGCTAATTTTTGGTCAAAATCAAGAAAAATGGTGAGAATTGGAATGAGAAGTGTGCCTCCGCCCATGCCAAGCCCACCAAGAACACCAGAAATCAATCCAGCCAAAACCCACCAAAAATATATCATGTCATTTATTTTTGCAAAAAACGACATTTTTATGCCAATTTTGACAAGCGCATTATCCAAAATTTTTTATTCAAAATCTTCCAAATTGACCACATATGAAAACATATTTTCATGCTCAAAATTCAATTTTTCGACACATTTTTGCATAGGTAAATTCTCTTTTGCCACCAAAAGCGTGACAAATTTTGTGTTGGGATAAAAATTAAAACTTGCTTTAAGAAGCGCCTTAAAAACACCTTTTTTTCGATATTTTTCATCGACAAAAGCCTGTGAAATATAGACTCCTTCACCGCGGTCAGCCCAATAGACTTTCGAAAAAAGCATCATACCAACCCGCTTTTTCCCGTATTTTGCAATCAAACAAGTGCACAATTTGTTTTGAATAAGGTCGGCATCAATATTGTCTTTAAGTGCACTTTTTGAGATGTTAGAAACACTGTCAATCTGTCTATTAGCCAACAAAATGAAATCTCTGTCACTTTCGTTTGCTTCAACAATTTTCAAATGCATTATTTTCTCCATTTCGCTCGGTTTGTAAATATATTTTTTCACCGTCATTTTTTCTGTCGCTTTTTTCTCTGTCATCTTTCTTTATGTCATCTTTCTTTATGTCGCCTTTCCCTTTCTCGCTATCAAATTTTTCACTATCGCCATATTACTGCCTCTATCCCTATCATCTTGTCGCTCACCGAGAAGAAATAATGACAATAAATGCAAAAATAAATCATTTTGAGTCAAATTTTTATACTATTTATTATTTTGACACCCCGAACAATCAATCATAAGTCCCCTGACATTATTCATTATATGGAAAAAACTATGCTTTGGTAAGATTTTTTTGTGTAAAAGCGAAAAATTTTGCAAAAATTGTTGACTTTACGCTTCAAATAGTATAAAATATAGGATGTCACGAATATGCGGATGTGGCGGAATGGCAGACGCGCTTGTTTAAGGGGCAAGTGGGAAACCGTGGAGGTTCGACCCCTCTCATCCGCACCAAATAAAAACTGAACTTTGAGAAATTTCAAAGTTCGGTTTTTTTGTTTATCTTTCAAGAACCAAACAATTCTATCACGGCAAAAAAGTGAAACAGATTGAAGAGATGAAATATGAATGGGCGAGAATTCCGCATTTTTATGACAGTTTTTATGTCTATAAAATACGCGACAGGAGTTTGAAAAAATATCAAAATTTGCTATTGACAAGGGCGAAAAAGTGTGATAAAATGTGATTGGAATTAAAAAAGGAGAAAATTATGGGAAACATCATCGATGAAATTCAAAAATTGATTAAAACGGCAGAAAACGCAGAGCAAACTTTGACTGACTACATTAAAGGATCTAATGACAAAGAACTTCTGACCGAAGAGTCAAGTGCAGGGAAAACTTTGATTGACATTGCACTAGATGAAAAGTTTGAGAATCTTTTGTGTGTGGTGCTTGAGAAGTTTCCAGAACTTGCAAAAATTCAAAATGGTAATCATAACACATTTTTGCATTATGCAGCAGATAAAGGATTGAGTGAAGTGCTTTTGAAAGCTCTTGAAGTCGATAATCCAAAACTTGGTCTTGCAAAAATTCAAAATGGGTGGGGTAAAACATTTTTGCATTATGCGGCAAAAGTAGGAATGAGTAAAGTGCTTATGAAAGCGCTTGAAGTTGATCCAAGTCTTGCAAAAATTCAAGGTAATTATCGCGACACATTTTTGCATTATGCGGCAGATAAAGGTATGAGTGATGTGCTTTTGAAAGCGCTTGAAGTTGATCCAAGTCTTGCAAAAATTCAAGGTAATTATCGCGACACATTTTTGCATTATGCGGCAGATAAAGGTATGAGTGATGTGCTTTTGAAAGCGCTTGAAGTTGATCCAAGTCTTGCAACAATTCAAAATAATTATGATAACACATTTTTGCATTATGCAGCAGATAAAGGATTGAGTGAAGTGCTTAAAAAAATTTCGCCTGAACTTTTGATAAAAAACGACAAAGGGCTTGACCCGATTGATGTATATAATTGTTGTTACCATGAAAAAATTGAAAAGCCAAAGGAAACGCTTTCTTTCGTTTTGGCATCTCGCGCAAAAAGTTTGAAAGACAAACAAAGTGATGGCGAAGCGCAAAAATAAGTATTTTTGAAATATAAGAAATTGAAGTTATTGAAATTGAAAAGTTTATATCAAAAAATGAAAAAGCAAGAACAAATGTCCTTGCTTTTTTTGGATATCATTTTTTCTTATCTAAACACGCTTTTTAATTTTGCATTATTTCTTAAAATATCATATTTTATCTCTTAATCAATTTTACATCTTTTGTCAATTTAGACATTTTCAATCTTTGCTTTCTTCTTCTCCTTCCTGCGTCGGTATATCACAACGCCGATATATGCCGGAACCATGATGCAAACGGAAGCAATCCAATCAATGAAATAGTGTTGCTTTGTGAAAAATGTGGACAAGATAATCATGATTGCGCATGGAATTGCAAGCGCCTTGAACCACCATTTCATGTCTTTTCCAGCAGTCAGGCAAGCGATGATTACGCCAATTCCCATAAATGCGTGCTGGCTTGGAAAATTGTTGATTGGGTCGGTTGAACCCCATGTGCTGACAACAAGTCTGTCCGTGAATGAAACCGGGTCAAAGTCTGGTTTTGTCAAATATGTTTGCCAGAAAAGATAGATGATGCCCGATATGGCAAAACTTATGATGAGAGTGTAGAAAAGGTCATAAAAACGCTTTTTGTTGGCGTATGCCAAATAGAAAAACGCCACAATGCCAAGCGGAAAAGTGAGATAATAAAAATATATAAACCAAGAAACAAGTGGAATTTGGTCGTCGATTGGAAGATAGTGATATTGCAATGCATAGTCCCCGCCACGAAACCAATATATCACCTCATTTCCAAAAAATGTGAGAAACAGAACTGCCACAAAAATGGCAAAAGGCCAAATTGAATATTTAGTGCGATTATAAAAATTTTTAAACCTATGTATTTTTTGTTTTTCTTCTTTTGACTTAACTATTTTCCCTTTCATGATTTATATTTTAACATATTGCCACAAAAATTTCAACCCAAAATCACAAAAAAAAGATAAAACACGGCGTTTTTACCGTGTTTTTATTTTGATTTTTTGTCTAACACATATAACAACATTAAAATATACTAAAACATCATCACAACTTTGTTGTTATTTTCGAATAAACTGTTATTTATTATCACTCAAATCAAGTTCAATTTTCATTATTTCATATTTTGGACAAGTGCCAACGAAACAGAGATTATCAATGAAAAGTGTCGCCTTGAAGTCTTTTGAAGATTTTTCAATAGCTTTTTTCAAATCATTGTCCGCTTTCAACTCCAAGTTCTTGATTGGAGTTTTTAAAGACACATTGTTCGCTGTTTTCTCTCCTCTTGCAGAGCTTATGATCTCCACCATCAAATCACCATTTTTAATTTCGTTTGAAAAATCAAAAGAAAATTCTTTTATTGTTGTTAAATGAATTGATTTTGCTTGATGATAAATCTCTTGATAAATTTCTTCGGTTATGAACGGAAAGAAAATTGAAAAATCTTGAAGCAATTTATACAAAATCATATACACTGTCTTTTGCCCAGAATATCTTGGCTCATCGCCAAACTCTTCTGGTCGATATAACCTATGTTTGACAATTTCGATATAGTTGTCGCAGAAGTTCCAGAAGAATTTTTCAAGGTGGTTTAGCGCCAATCCAACTTCATATTCATCCAAATATTTAACAAATCCCACTTCCATCTCTTGATACTTCCCAAGAATCCATCTGTCGATATATTCAAAATTGTCAAAATCTCTATCTTTGAAATCTTGCAAGTGCATTTCGATGAATTTTGCAACATTCCAAAGTTTGTTGACAAGTTTTCGTCCACGGTCAAGTGTTTCTTCACTGAAAACAATGTCCGTTCCAAGTCTACCTGAACCTGCCCAATAACGAATGACATCAGCGGAATATTGATTAATCACATCAATAGGCTCAGCCTTGCTGTTGCCTTTGCTTTTACTTATTTTCTCGCCTTTTGATGCCATAACAAAGCCTGAAATCATGACATTTTCCCATGGTTTCATTCCAAAATGATAAAAACTTTTGACAATGGTGTAAAAATCCCATGTTCTGATAATTTCTGATGCGTTTGACCTTAAACTCATCGGTTTCAAAATATTTTCAAAGTTTTCTTTTTCACCATACTTCATGTTGATGAGTGGTGTCACGGAAGATGTTGCCCAAGTGTCCATTACATCCGTTTCTGGCAAAAATTTGTCACATCCACATTTATGACATTTTGAAATTCGTGGCTTGTCCATCAGTGGATTGACCGGAAGGTCTTTCTCATCTGCAAAGATTGGTTCTCCACAATCAGCACAATACCAAACAGGAAAAGGAACACCAAAATATCTCTGTCGCGAAATGCACCAATCCCAAGCGACATTTTTCACCCAATCGTTATATCTTGCATGCATATGTTCTGGATGCCACTTGATTTCATTTCCAATTTTCAAAAATTCTTCTTTGTGGTTCATTATGTCAATAAACCATTGGTTCATGACAGCATACTCCACTTCTTTGCCACATCTTTCGTGAGTTTGCACTTCATGTTCAAGTTCTTCAATCTTGACAATATAGCCACCATTTTGCAAATCTTCAACAATCTTTTTTCTGGCTTCCTTGATCTTCAATCCGCCGTAGTTTTTCACGGAAGATGCAATTTTTCCATCGTTTGTGAAGATGTTTCTGAGTGGAAGGTTATATTTTTTCCACCATTCGATATCGGTTTGGTCACCAAAAGTGCAACACATAACCACGCCAGTCCCCTTGTCTATTGCCACTTTCTCGTCCGCCATGATTGGCACTATGACATCAACGATTGGAATTCGTGCATGTTTACCAATCAAATGCTTATGTTTCTTATCTTGCGGATTGACAAAAACAGAAACAATCGCTGGCAAAAGTTCTGGACGCGTGGTTGCAATTGTAAACTTTTCACCGTCTTCAGCTGTTTCAAAATTGACATAGTTGAAAGTTGTTTTAATCGTTTTCGTTTCAAGCTCCGCCTGTGCGATTGAAGTCAAACATTCATTACACCAAAGTGCTGGTGCTTCTTTGTGATAGCAATGTCTTTTTTTAATCAAATCTAGAAAAGATTTTTGACTGATTTTTATTGTTGAAGGGCTGACAGTTTTATACACCAAATCCCAATCGGTGCTTACTCCAACTCTGCTGAAGAGTTCTTTGAAATCTGCTTCATATTTATCTGTTGTTTTATAGCAGAGTTTGGTAAAGGCTTCCCTTCCAATTTCGCTGGCTTTTTTGCCCTGTTCTTTTTCCACCAATCTTTCACTTGGAAGTCCGTTGTCATCAAAGCCAAAAGGATAAAAGACATTGAAGCCACGAAGTCGTTTATATCTTGCAATCATTTCGGCTTGAGAATATGAAAAAATGTGCCCAATGTGAATTCTTCCGCTCACAGTTGGTGGCGGAGTGTCAATCGAAAATGTTGGCTTGTTTGATTTTGGGTCGAATTTATAGATTGCTTTGTCTTGCCAATATTTTTGCCATTTTGCTTCTTTTTCCTGAAAATTATACTTTTTGTCTAACATAACATCCCCTTATAACTGACTTCATTTCAGCAAAAATTTTTTGCTGTTTTCATAAGTTAGCATACTTATTTTATCATAATTGAACTATATTCTCAACTATTTTTTAAAGAAAATTAAAACAATTTCATCCTTACTTCATTTTAACTTCGCATTTTCATTAAAAAAATAAAATTTATAAAAAAGTCGAAATACAAAAACCAAAAAAAATTCTCCCGCATAAAATAAGATTATGGACGAAGCTAAACGCAATTTCACGCGTAAACTTTGCTTCGTTATAACATAAAGGAGAAGAAAATGAAAATTTGGAAGAAAATTTTGTTCACAAGTTTGGCTTGTTTGATGGTTTTCTCAACCGCCTTCGCTATTGTTGGTTGCGGAAAAAGCAAAGATTACAACAAAATTGAACTCAACGAAGTGACGCACAGCATCTTCTATGCCCCGCTCTATGTTGCCATAAATGAAGGCTACTTTGAAGAAGAAGGGCTGACTGTCACCCTGACAAATGGTGGCGGGTCGGACACATCCATGACCGCACTTCTCACGGGTTCGGCGGACATCATCTTGGCTGGACCTGAAACAGTGGTATACACCGACCAAGAAGGCATCTCGGATGCACCTGTGGTTTTTGGGCAACTGACAACTTGTGACGGCTCATTCATTGTTTCCAAAGAGAATGTCGACGACTTCACAATCAATGACCTTGTTGGCGAAACAATCATCGGCGGACGCGCTGGCGGACTTCCTGCAATGACACTGCAATATATCATTGAAGAGATCTATGGTCTGACAATCGGCACGGATTCTGACGAAGTGAACTTAGACACAAGCGTGGCATTTGACTTGACCGCTGTGACATGGGAACAGCAATCTGGAACAAAGTATTGCACGCTTTTTGAGCCAACAGCAACAAATGTTGTGAACACCAACTCAAACTACACCATTGTGGCAAGTTTGGGTGAAATTTGCAGAGAGAACATGACAGGAACAATTCCATACACTTGTTTCATTGCAAAAAGCAGTTATCTTGAAGAGCACAGCGATGTTGCAGAAAAATTTTTACGCGCAGTGATGAAAGGCTATGATTATATCATGAACGGAGATATTGACGAAGTTGCGCAAGCACTTTTGCCATCCTTTGACGGCAACACATTGGAAGAAATGAAGATTGCAGTGGAAGCATACAAATCAATCAGCGCATGGTCATCTGACATGATTTTGACACAAGAAAGTTTCACAAATCTGATAAACATCATGCTCAACGCTGGTGTCATTGACTCGGCATCAAATTGGGAAGATTGTGTTGACAATTCCATTGCCGAAAAAATTGCAAGTGAAAATGCATGAGATTAAAAATGTAAAATTTTTAAAAAAAGATGTTGCTTTTTGGGCAATATCTTTTTTTATTATTTTAATAAACTTTATATTTTTATTTTTTTAATTTTTTATGATTTTTTTCATATTTTTTATAATTTTTTTATGTTTTTTTATGTTTTTTTACCAATTTTTTATGTTTTTTCGGCTATTTTTTGTGTTTTAATTATTTTTTTCTTATTTTTTCACCCAATTATTTTATTTGTTTTTTATTTTATAATTCTTATTTTTTTGTTATTTTTTTGTTAAATTTTCTTTATTTTTTTTGATTTTCTTTTATTTTTCCTTCTCAAAAGATTAAATAAAAATTTCATATTTTTGAATATTTTTACACACTGAATTTGTTTCACTCGATTTTCTTTTGCTTACTTTTCTTTCTCAAAAGAAAAGTAAGAGAGAAATTCAGTGTTGCCGTCACCACCCTTGATTGGTGAAGTGGTCACGCCATGACTGACAAAGCCAAGATTTTCAAAAAAAGCGACAATGTTTTTGACGACCTTGTCATGCATTTTTTCGTCCTTAACAACGCCCTTGTGTTTTCGAGCATACTCAAGCCCAACTTCAAACTGTGGTTTGATGAGTGCCACAATTTTCACTTTCTTTTCCTTATCACAAGCGTTCGCACGCTGTTCAAAAATCTTATGCAAATCGTCTGCAAGTTTTGGTGCAATTTTCGTCAAACTGACAAACGACACATCAATGCAAACAAAATCTATGTCAACAAATTCACTGACAGGCAAAGTCAAAAAATTTGTTTTTTCCAAATTCACAACGCGCGAGTCGGCTTTAATTTTTTCCACCAACTGACCTTCACCCGTGTCGACAGCATAAACTTTTTTCGCACCATTTTGCAGACAAACATCGGTAAATCCGCCCGTTGAAGCACCGACATCCAACACGACCTTGTTTTTCAGGTCAATTCCAAAAACTTCAAGTGCCTTTTGCAGTTTGAACCCACCGCGCGAAACAAACTCGAACGGCAAACCAACAATGTTTGCGCTGACATCGCAAAGATAGGCAGGTTTTGTGACCACCTTTTCATTCACCATAACGCGCCCGCTTTCCACAGCCTGTTTGGCTTTTTCGCGCGAAAGGTATATCCCCTTTTCCACCAACAACACATCCAAACGCTTCATAATTTGATTATAACACAATCGGAAAAATATTTGAAGAAATATTCAAACAAATATTTTAATTTGAAGAAATATTTAACAAATATTTTAATTTAGATAAAAAATAAAAAATTACGCACAACTTAAAAAATTTCACATAAGATGTTAATAGGTGAGCGAAACAACTCACCAAAACAAAAGAAATGGAGCAAACAAATGAGGAATATATCAACAAAATATTGCCCCGGCTGTCATCAAGATTTGCGTCCATTTGGATGTTGTCAACCGCACTTTGATGACTGTTGTCAACACCGATGCTCACAGTGGTCATGTCCTGCCCCTCGATGTGACAACAATTTTGTGAGCGAAAACATCCTTTATTTTGCGATAGGATATCTTTTAGCGGACAGAGATAGACGATAAATTTCAACCGAACTTTAAAAGTTTTAGGCGAACTTTGTTTAGATTTTAGTTATGATTTTTTAAAACAAAAATATTTTTAACATTATTCAAAGAAAAAAATCTTGTCCACGAAAACTCTCCTTTTTAAGAGAAAACTTTCATAAAACTGAAAATTTTATGGAAAACACAAAAGAAAAAATGATATCCAAAAAAAGCAAGGACATTTGTTCTTGCTTTTTCATTTTTTTAATATAAACTTTTCAATTTCAATAACTTTAACTAATCTTCGAAAAAAATTATCACTTATTTTTGTGCCCCACTGTCTTTCAAACTTTCTGCACGCAATTTCAAAACGGAAGAAAGAGTTTCATTTTGCTCTTCAATTTTTTCATGGTTACAACAATTATATACATCAATCGGGTCAAGCCCTTCGTTGTTTTTTATCAAAAGT
This sequence comes from uncultured Lachnospiraceae bacterium, assembly GCA_964400145.1. Taxonomy (GTDB): domain Bacteria; phylum Bacillota; class Clostridia; order Christensenellales; family UBA1242; genus Caccovivens. The sequence continues at coordinate 18,147 of CAYNTF010000003.1, forward strand.
TCAGGCGAAATTTTTTTAAGCACATCACTCATACCTTTACATGCCGCCCAATGCAAAAATGTGTTATGATTACCATTTTGAATTGTTGCAAGTCCAAGTTCCGGATTGTCAATTTCAAGTGCTTTTATAAGCACTTCACTCAACCCTTTATCTGCCGCCCAATGCAAAAATGTGCAGTCACAATAATTTTGAATTGTTGCAAGACTTGGGTTAACTTCGAGCGCTTTCATAAGCACATCGCTCATACCATTATCTGCTGCATAATGCAAAAATGTGTTGCCCCACTTATTTTGAATTGTTGCAAGTCCAAGTTCTGGATTGTCAATTTCAAGTGCTTTTATAAGCACATCGCTCATGTCTTTATCTGCCGCATAATGCAAAAATGTGTTGCGATAATTACCTTGAATTGTTGCAAGACTTGGATCAACTTCGAGCGCTTTTATAAGCACTTCACTCAACCCTTTATCTGCTGCATAATGCAAAAATGTGTTATGATTACCACTTTGAATTTTTGCAAGTCCAAGTTCTGGATTATCGACTTCAAGTGCTTTCAAAAGAACTTCACTCATACCTTTATCTGCCGCATAATGCAAAAATGTGCAGTCACAATAATTTTGAATTGTTGCAAGACTTGGATTAACTTCAAGCGCTTTCAAAAGGACATCGCTCATACCATTTCTTGCCGCATAATGCAAAAATGTTTCATCCCACTCATTTTGAATTGTTGCAAGACTTGGATCAACTTCAAACGCTTTCAAAAGCACATCACTCATTTTTCTATCTGCCGCCCAATGCAAAAATGTGTTATGATTACCATTTTGAATTTTTGCAAGTTCTGGAAACTTCTCAAGCACCACACACAAAAGATTCTCAAACTTTTCATCTAGTGCAATGTCAATCAAAGTTTTCCCTGCACTTGACTCTTCGGTCAGAAGTTCTTTGTCATTAGATCCTTTAATGTAGTCAGTCAAAGTTTGCTCTGCGTTTTCTGCCGTTTTAATCAATTTTTGAATTTCATCGATGATGTTTCCCATAATTTTCTCCTTTTTTAATTCCAATCACATTTTATCACACTTTTTCGCCCTTGTCAATAGCAAATTATGATGTTCTTTGTGAAATTTAATTTCCTTTTTAAACAAAATTTAGTAAAAAAACAACTCAAAGATCATGAAAAAAAAGATTTAAAAAAGAAAAAACATAAAAAAAGAGAAAAATCACAACAATTTTTCCCATTTTTCAATATAATTTTTGCAAACTTTGAAAGCATCATCAAAAGTTTCTTCTTTGGTCAAATCGCAATCGGCAATTTTCAAAAGTGAAATTGGGTCTGCGGATGAGCCTGATGACAAGAATTTTAAATATTTCTTCGCAAAGTTTTCGTCTTCCAAAATCTTGGAAGAAATTTTGATTGCAGAAATCAGCCCCGTCGCGTATTTATAGACATAAAAACTGTCATAAAAATGCGGAATTCTCGCCCATTCATATTTCATCTCTTCAATCTGTTTCACTTTTTTGCCGTGATAGAAATTGTTTAATTCTTCATATTTTTCGCAAAGAAGTTCGGCAGAAAGTGGGTTCTCTTTCTCATATTCTTCATGCGCAAACTGCTCAAATTCAGCAAACATGGTTTGACGGAAAATGCAAGAGCGCATCTCTTTCAAAAAGTGGTCATAAAGACGCATTCTCTCTTTGTCCGTTTTCGCCTTTTTGAGAAGTAAGTTCAAAAGCAACATCTCATTTGTTGTGCTGGCAACTTCCGCCACAAAAATGACATAATCAGAAGTCTGAATTGGTTGATTTTTGTCAGAAAAATAAGTGTGCATTGCGTGCCCAAGTTCGTGCGCCAAAGTGAAAACACTTTCCAAATTTCCTTCAAAGTTCAAAAGCACAACAGGTGTTGCCCCGCTCGTTCCACTGCAAAAAGCCCCAGAATATTTGTTCTTGTTTGGATAGACATCAATCCAGCGCTCATCTTTCGCACGCTGAACAAGTGAAACATATTCTTCACCAAGCGGAGCGACTGCTTCTTTGACAAGTTCAATCGCTTCGTCATAGGTGAATTTTTTCGCACTCTCACTGGTCACAGGCGCGAAAGTGTCATAGATTGCAAACTCGTCAAGCCCCAACATTTTTCGCTTGATTTCAAAATATCTCGCCTGCAAATCGACTGCCCCGCGCACCTTTTTGACAAGCATATTATAGACATCTTCGCTTGCTTCTTCAGCGTAAATGGCTTGCGAAAGTGCCGATTTATACTTTCTTATTTTTGCAAAAACACAATTCTCTTTGACATCGTTGATATAGTTGCTCGCCAAAAAGTTGATGAATTTACCGCGCTTGCCGTTGATTTCTTTGAAAGCGTTTTCGCGAAGAACACGATCTGAACTTTCGACATAGAGCGAATATTTTGACTGGTCAAACTCGTGTTCCTTGCCTTTGCTGTCCTTGATTTTGTCAAACTTTAAATCGACATCCGAAAATTTGTCAAAATTATCCGAAAAACCACCTGTAAATTCGCCAAGTTGAGAGAGAAGCAACTCTTCTTTCTTTGACAGCGCATGCTTTTTGTGACGAATTGTTGCTTCGAAAAAGCGCTTATAGTTTTTAAATCTCGGCTCGCTTTGCAACCTTTTCAATCGCGCCACAGAAAAACGGTCGATTTCTGTGTCCACCGCCGTCATTGCGCTGGAAAGTTTTGTCATAACAATGGCGCGCTTTTCCACCATTTCGTCAGCCTTTCGGTCGCCACGATTTTCACACTGACGCAAAAAGGCATAACAGCACAGCCCCGCATCTTTCAAAACCGATGTTTCAAATTCTAAAAATTCAAAAAGCACATCGTCATCTTTAAGTTTGCCCTCAAATTTCTTAAATTCACCGACCTGATTTGATAATTTTTCAAGAAGTTTATAAAATTCTTCGTCATTTTTGCAAAATTTGGTCAAATCCCACTTGTATTTTTCTTCAATTTCACTGCGATTTTTCATATTCCCCCCCTTGATTTTTTAAATCTGTCTTGCTCCTTTCAAATCGGTTGCATTAATGTTTGTTATTTTGTCGTTGCATTATTTTTATGTTTCAAATTTTTTCTTATCAATATTTTTGGAAATATTTTTCAAGTTTAAACCTGTTCCATGGTTCTTTGCTTTCATCTGGGCATGCCAAAAATGTCATTTTCTCCTTGGTTGTTGGATGAATGAAAGAAAGTTTGCCAGCCCAAAGCCCAAGCGCACAAGTTTTACCCGTTGCCTTTCCGTATTTCACATCGCCAACAAGCGAAAAACCGATATTTGCAAGTTGCAAGCGAATTTGATGACTTCTGCCTGTCAAAATTTTCACTTCCAAAAGACTTTCTTTGCCGTTATCTTCCAACAATTTATAGACAAGTTCTGCTTTTTTTGCCCCGCTCTCGCTCATTGGCACAATCTTGACTTTGTTTTCTTTCTCATCCTTTTTGACATAGTTGACAAGAGTTTGTGACTTAATTTTCACCACGCCGTTGGTTATGGCATAATACACTTTTTCAACATCGTGCGTTTTGAACTGCTCGGAAAGACGCTTTGCCGACTTTGAATTGCGTGCAAAGACCATAATTCCGCCCGTTGGTCTGTCCAAGCGATGAACAAGCCCAATAAACGCCTCACCTTCTTTGTGATATTTTTCCTTGACAAACGCCTTAACGCGCGAAAGCATGTCTTCGTCCCCGCTTTCGTCTGGTGCGCTTGGCACATTTTGCGGTTTAATCACCACAACAATTTGGTTGTCTTCATAAAGAACCGTCAGTTTTTCCATATTTTCACTCCACTTGCGCCACAAGGCAAAATTAAACCTTCTTCTGTTGGAAGTCCAATCTCGTCGGCATCGACATTTTCATTTCCGAACACGCTTTTCAATATGTTTGCAATCACAGTTGGTTGAAGCCCTGTCGTGTATGAATTTATCAGCACAAACAGCGGTTTTTGCGAAAGAACTTTTTTCGTTAATTCAACAAAGTCCGCCAAATTATCTTCCAATTTCCACATCTCGCCGTTTGGACCTCTGCCGTAACTTGGCGGGTCCATGATTATGGCGTCATAGAAATTTCCGCGCCTGATTTCACGCTCAATAAATTTTGCGCAATCGTCCACAATAAAGCGGATGTTTGAAATGTTGTTAAGTTTGGCGTTTTCTTTTGCGCGCTCAACCATACCTTTGCTGGCGTCCACATGAGTGACAAGCGCACCCGCCTTACTGCACGCCAACGAAGCACCGCCTGTATACGCAAAAAGATTGAGAACTTTGATTTCTCGCCCAGAATTTTTGATTAACTTTTGCATCATTTCCCAATTCACAGCTTGTTCTGGAAAAATGCCGGTATGTTTGAACCCCATAGGCTTGACTATGAATTTCAGCCCTTTCCAAGATATCACCCACTGCTCTGGTATTTTTTTGTTAAAATGCCAAAGTCCACCACCGTCTTTGCGCTGGTAGACTGCATCAACATTCTTTTTTAAGTCTTGTTTTTTATGCCAAATAACCTGCGGGTCAGGTCTAAGCAATGTCACACCTGCCCAACTTTCCAACTTTTCACCATCACCCGTTGCCAAAACTTTGTAATCTTCCCAAGAATTTGCCACTCTCATGCTTTAACCTTCTCAATCATCCACTTTCTTAAATTTGACAATGATAAACCCATCGCCAACATCAATGTTGCGCTCAATATCTGGCTTTTCAATATTTTCAACAGCGCGTTTAATCAAAACTTCTTGCTTGATTTTTTGCATATAGTTGTAAAGCATCGTTGCCAAAGTTTCATCTTTCGTTTCAAAGTAAGCATAAAGACGGTCATCAATAGCAAAATCGGCGTCCTTTCGAAGAACTTGAAGCCCACGAACGAACTCGCGATATAGCCCTTCCAAAATGAGTTCTTCGTCAAGATTTATATCAAGAACAACTGTGTTGCCGTTTTCGTGCGCAATGACAAAATCGGACTTTGGTCGTTTTTCAAGATTGAAAAGTTCGTTTGAAAGCCCTTTAAATTCTCCAACATCCACGCTTCCATTTTTGAAGCCTGCGACCGCTTTTTTGTTTTCTTCTTCACTCAACTGTGAAAGCGCAGTTTTAAGTTTTTGCACATCACCTTTAAGCACCGCCCCTGCTTTTTTGAAGTTGACCGAAAGATATTCGTCGTTGAACATGCCGTCATCTTTGACTGCTTCCAAATTTTTGATATTCAATTCTTCCTTGATTATGTCCGAAAAATCTTCCAACACACTGACAGTGTTCTGCCCGCCAGCAACATACATAATTTTCAGAGGTTGTTTAACTTTGATTTGATTTTCATTTCTAAGTCTTTGCGCTGTGGAAATGATATCTCTTGCCACCTTCGTTTTTTCCAAGATGTCACCAAAATCACTTCCATAAATTTTTGTTGGAAAACCTGAAAGCATAACACATTCGACTTCATTTTTCTCAACTTCTCTCACCAAGTTTTGCCAAATATATTCGGTCAAGAAAGGAACAATCGGCGTCATGACACGAACAAGCGATTTTATGGCGTGATATAAACACCAATATGCTGTCATTTGGTCGTGTTTGTTTTCACTCTTCCAAAATCTCTTTCGGTTTACGCGGATATAGAAGTTTGAAATGTCATCCACCAATTTTTCAAAGTCATGCACAACAACATAGTTTTTGTCGTCGGCATAGTTTTTGTCGCTGTCTGACACAAACTTGTTGACACTTTCAATCAACCACTTGTCTGACACTTTCAAATCGTCGTCCTTTGGTTTGAAATGTGCGATATCAGGGTTGTCGATGCAAGCATAAGTGTTGAAGAAAGTGTATATATTCCAGAAACTCAAAATTTTTCGTCTTGCTTCGTCCGTCAAGTTGAAACCAAAACGCATTTCATTTGTCGGGCTGGAAGAAGAATATAAATATCTGATGACATCGGCGCCAACCTCATCTGCCACCATATCGGCATCAAGAGAATTTCCACCGCTCTTATGGAATTCGCCACCATTTTCGTCCTTGACATATTGATGTGTCACCACTTTGGTGTATGGCGCTTTACCTGTCAGCACAACACTCATGATAAGCAAGGAATAGAACCACAATTTGATTTGTTCAATCATTTCGCAAACATATTCGCTTGGGAAGTTCTCTTTAAAGAACTTCTTGTCCGTAAAATATTTTTTCGTGGAAAAAGGTGTGATTCCAGCATCCAGCCACACATCACCGACTTCGCTTATGCGGGAAATTTCTTCACCACAATCGCATTTGATTTTGATGTCATCAATCCATGGTCTGTGAATATTTGGAAGTTTGTCAACAAGTTCTGGTTTCACTGCGCGCTTTTTGAGTTCTTCAAGACTTCCAATCACATGAACTTTGCCACACTTTTCGCAAACATAGAATGGAAGTGGAAGCCCATAGAAACGATTGCGCGAAATGTTCCAATCGCCCATATTTGTCAGCCAATCAATCATACGCTTTTTGGCGTATTCTGGCTTGAACTGAACATCTTCCACCGCTTTGAGTGCCATAGGGCGAACTTCGTCCATTTTGATGAACCATGCGGAAATCAGTTTGTAAACAAGGTCGGTTTTGCATCGCCAGCAGAATGGATATGAATGCTTATATTTGTGCGCATAGAGAAGTTTTCCGTCCGCTTTTAAACGTGCCACCACATCGTCGACAACATCAGTGGTCTTTTTGCCAGCAAGAAAACCTGTGCTGTCCAACATAACCCCTTGTTCGTTGATTGGACAAATTTCAGGAAGTCCCAACTTTTTGCCCAATTCAAAGTCTTCCGTTCCGCAACCCGGAGCGGTATGAACCACGCATGAGCCTTCCGCCTTGTCAACTTCGTCCCAAGCAACAATCTTATGTTTGAACTTTTGTTCAGAAAGTTCTGGAAAACAAGTTTCGTATTCCAACCCAACAAGGTCATAGCCTTTGAAAGTTTCCAAAATTTTTATATCTTTCTGCTTCAAAACGGAAAGTCTATCTTTCCCCAAAACGATATTTTCACCTTCAAAGTTCACCTTGACATATTCAAAATCTGGATTGACAGACAGCGCCACATTTGCCGTGAGCGTCCAAGGAGTTGTTGTCCAAGCCACAATTTTGAAATCCTTGTTTTTGACAGGAAGTTTGATGAAAAGTGCGGTGTGCTCCACTTCATGATAAGAAGACGACATTTCATGCTCTGACAAACTTGTTCCACAGCGCGGACACCAAGCCATAGGACGATTTTTCTTGACAATCCAACCTTTTTCATGACATTTTTTCAAAAAGTGCCAAATTGAAGTGATATTTTCGTCGGAATTTGTGAAATAGGAATGTTCCCAATCCATCCACTGCCCCATGCGAATGGACTGATTGGTAATTTCATTGGCAAAAAAGTTCACTCTCTCCATGCACTTATTGGTGAAATTGTCGATGCCGTATTCCAAAATTTCTGGTTTACCATTCAGCCCAAGTTCTTTTTCAACATTAACTTCCACCCAAAGACCTTGCCCGTCGAAACCGTTTTGATATTGACAATCTTTGCCTTTCAGCGCGTTATAGCGAATTGTCAAATCTTTGAGCACTCTTCCCCAACAGTGATGAACACCAAGACGATTGTTTGCGGTTATAGGGCCGTCCAAAAATTTGAAGCGTTCATGCCCTTCATTTTTCTTTCTCAATTTATTGAAACTGTCATTATCTTCCCAAAACTTCAAGATATCTTTTTCCATCTCGACAAAGTTAGGAACTGCTTTTTCTTTTTTCATATCATTTCTCCCATTTAAAGTTAAATTATCAATAATCTTCCAAAATTTTGTTCATTTTCAGAGCGTCAGAGCCCGTCAAAATGCCCAAAGGTCTTTCCCTAGCCCCACCATTTTGCGTGATGAGAATTGCCAAAAGTTTGGAATTTTGGTGGAAGAGCATAAGCGCTTGTTCCACCGTGATGTCCCTGTTGGCGAAAGCGTAATAATCGCCGTTTTCAATCTTGGAAAGCATATCTTCAATCTTGACAGAATCTAAGAAAGATTCCACTTTTCCGCCCGAAATTAAAAACTTTCCGAAAGCGTCCAAAATTTTTGTTGCGTTTGCAATGCCGACAATTTCGTTGTCTTTGTTGCTGACAGGAAGGTTGGAATAACTTGACGACGCAACAAGCTTAATCACTTCGCGCATTGATTTTGAAGAGTTGACTGTCAGCACATCTCTTCTTGCCACCGTATCCAAAGCGCGCGGTGGAGTTGAGAGCAGTTTGTCAATCTTTTCAATTTTTTCCACAACTTCAAGGTTTGGCTGAGCGATGATATCCTGCCCATTGTCGTGAATAATTGCGTTGCGCAGTCTGCCATAACTGATTAAATCGTCTTCATACTTTCTGACGGTATAGTTGAGTGCCACAGATCTACGCACAGCCTCAGAGAAGCCCATACTTCGATTGAAGTTATATCGCGTTTTGAGTGTGTAGTCTATATTATTAAACGCGGTCAAAAACCTGAGTGCATTATTTTTTTGTTTCAATTTTCCAAAATTAACCACCCCATTGATTGCGTCCATCACCTCATCGTTTACAGATTTTTCCGTCGAATTTTTTTTATCTGACATATTTATTTTCCTTTTTGCGAATAAAATAGATTATAGATAGAAACATTATACAACAAAAAGGCGAAAAAATAAAAACAAATAAAGCAATTTACAAAATAAAAAATTGATGTTCAGAACAAACATCAATTTTCTTGATTTAATCATGTGTAAATTTCCATTTTAAAAACAATCACTTTTTCAATAAGTTAGCAAGCAATCAACTTGGTGTGAAACTCAGAACGGAGTTTGAGCCGAAATAAATTTCTGGAATTTCGCCAACAATGATGCTCTCCACAACAAGCACTTCGGTGACGCTGTCAATCGTGGTGGTGTAAGCAGGCAAAATCAAACTGACGCTGGCATAGAGCCGAATGTAAAGAGAATGGATTGTTTGATTGATTCCCACACTTGAAAAAGAGCTCTCAAAAGTGGCTGTCATTGCACCAATCGGTGTCAACTTCAAATTGATTTTGGGACCAATTCCAGAAAGGAACGGAAGCCCCGTGAATGTGCCCAGCGCAACATCAATTCCCGTCTGTCCCATTTCGTCAAGATAGGTCTGCGCGACTTGATAGAACCTTCGTGCAATCAAATTCAAAGTGACGGTTTGCAAAGAAATCAAAGCGACATTGCCATTGTTGTCATATTCCACGTTGACCAAATCTTCATAGGAAACATCATCTTCAATCAGCACATCATAGACGGCGTCACTAACCGCCGAAGTGGACAGCGAAAGAATTGTGTGACGCGTCGCTTCAACAACAATCGGATTTACGACGCAAAAAACATACACAAATCCTGCAACAAGAAAAGTCAAGAAGATTGTAAGCAAAATTATTGCTTTTCTGCGTCTTCTTTTTTTGAATTTATTTTGATATAGACGCACTTTGCCACAAGCACTTTTCATATCAAAATATGTATATGAAAGAATTTGTCAAATTTTGACTATTTTTCAAAAATACAATATCTTGTGGTGTTATGCATGCATACCACACCAAATTCAGTGTGGTATGCAAACAAAATTTATTCACTCTCTTTCAAAGTCAAATAGCCACCTTCACCCGCATACGCTTTTACCTTGCTAGTAGAACTTGAACTGAAGTTTGGAAGAGATGTGCAGTTATAGAACATAAGTCCACCATTTTCCACTGCATCAGTTATCCAACCTTCGCCAACATAGATTGTTGCAAGGTTTGAACAACCATAAAACATGTATTGCATGAGTGTCACTTTGCTGGTGTCGAAACTTGAAAGGTCAAGTTCTGTGAGTTCCGTGCAAGTATGAAACATATAATTCATTGCTGTCACATTGCTGGTATCAAAATTCGTTATATCCAAACTTAGCAAAGAGTTGCATCCAGCGAACATAAAACTCATGTCCGTCACATTAGATGTGACAAAACTTGAAAGAACAATTTTTGTCAAAGATGAACTTTGATAGAACATTCCATGCATGTTTGTCACATTGCTTGTATCAAAATTTGAAAGATCAAGTTCTTCCAAACCAGTGTTTTTAAACAAAGAACTCATATTTGTAACATTGCTTGTATTCCAACTTGAAACATCAAGTTGTGTCACAAGAGTGCAACCATTAAACATTCCTTGCATATTTGTAACATTGCTCACATCCCATTCTGAAACATCAAGAGTTGTCAACGAACTGCACCCAGCAAACACATCTCTCATGCTCGTCACATTGCTTGTATCCCAATTTGAAACATCGAGAGTTGTCAAAGAACTGCAATTATAAAACATTCCTTGCATGTTTGTCACATTGCTCACATCCCATTCTGAAACATCAAGTGATGTCAACGAACTGCATATGGCAAACATATAAGACCTATCTGTTATATTGTTAGTGTTGAAGTTGTTCAAAACAATTTCTTCAAGAGATGTGAAATTGTAGAATAAATATGATGTATCTTCATTTGCCACAATATCTTCGGTTGAGAGAAAATAGACTGTTGTTTTGTCGCCGTCTGAAATGCGATAGACATCAATTTGAACATCGTTCCAAACATAACTTTCCGCTGTTTGCCCTTCCAAAACATTCACTCCGTTTTCGGTGTAGGTATAGTTGCCATCCTCGGTTTGTGTATATTCACCACTTTCGTTTTTGTCATAATAATCAAAAACAATTCTCTTCACCGTGGTGTCTTCTTCTGTGTAGTCATCTTTTTGTTTCAGCAATGTGTTCAAAGATGAACCACTTGGCAAGTTTGATTCAACCGTTTCTTCACTTTTTTGAGAAAGATAGATTGGAAGAAAGATTGCCAGAAACAGAACTGCCACCACGCCTACAACCGACGCTGTGATGATTGCCACCTTTTTCTTTTTGCTCATACCATTTTCATTTTCAGCCATTTTTTAAATACCTCCCTTTAATATTTTTTCTTTTGGCTTTTTAAGTTTTTTTCAAACCCAATACCATTATAACTTGCGGGGGGGGGAACGCAAGCATTTTTAAAAATTTTCAGAAAAATTTTTAAAAATCTTGCTTATTTTTGCCAAATCAGCCCAAAATTGACCAAAATTTGCCTATTTTGCCAAAAAAAATCACCCCCAAAATCAACAAAAAATGAGCAAAATTTGCCAATTTTACCTAAAAATAACATAAATTACTCTTAAAAAATTTGAATATTGAGATTACTTCAAACTTTTTTTAAACTAAAAAACTGTTTTTAGCCTTAAAAACAAATCTGCTCTATTAAACCTTTATCACTTTTTGGTGTGCGAGCGGAATATCAAGGCAAATATGAATGCAAACACAACCGCCGCCGCAATTCCGCCCGCTGTCGCCGTCAGTCCGCCTGTGAACACTCCCAAAAGTCCGTGAGTTTTCACCGCACCAATCACCCCTTTTGCCAACGATGCGCCAAACCCAATGATTGGCACATTTATCCCCGCCTTCGCAAAGTCGGAGATGTAATCATACAGCCCAACCGCTTGCAAAAATACGCCCGTAAGTTCAAAAATCACCAGAATGCGTGCCGATGTCAAATTGGTGGTTATGATAAGAATTTGACCAATCATACAAATTGCTCCGCCGACTAAAAACACAATCAAATATGTCAAAAAAACTTCCATAACTCTCTCCTTATTTTCGGTTTGCAAATATCTGCACCCCTTCCGCAAATTAACTTTCAATGACAACCGCATGGCATACGCACGGAATTGTGTCGCCCTGCTGTGTGGATGTTGTGGAAAGCAACGCACCCGTGGGAAGAAATAAGATTTTCTTGTATTGCCCGTCGCGCAACTTTGCCATGATGTATGAATTGAACACTGTCGCACAGCAACCCGCTCCCGAGCCTCCGCAAAGGGTTTCTTGCCTGCGTTTGAAATACATTTGCCCACAATCGCCGTAATTCACTCCCAAAGTGATGCCTTCATCTTCCATTAAATCAATCAAAATCTCACTGCCAAGTTTGCCAAGGTCGCCTGTCAGAATGAGGTCATAGTCATCTGGCTTTGTGTTTGTGTTCTTGAAATGATTGAGAAGAGTGTCCTTCGCCGCTGGTGAAATTGTCAAGTATGGACCATAAATTTTTTAAAAAAATATAAATTTATAACCAATTTTTGCCCAAAATAGCCACTCTTGAGTAGAAAATGGCTATTTTTTGCAGTTTTTGTCTAAATACATCTCAATCTTATCAAACTCATCTTGAAAATTAAATTCTATCTCAATATGCTTGTTTTCATATACCAAAATTTTCTTGATAAGCTCGTTTGCCATTTCTTTTGTAAGACTTGTAAAACCTTTGTATTTAGCAAAAGCGGTTATAAATTTATTATTCCCAAATTCGACATTTTTATTTATATTACTACAAATTGCCAGCAATCTGTTTTCAAGAGAAGAAATTTTATTAGTTACTATATCTTTTTGTAAAAAATATTCTTCTTCTGTAATTTCTTTCGCCTTAAATCTAATATATAATGTGCTCAAACCATCCTTTAATGATTTAAGTTCGTTATCAAACTTAATCTGTTGTTTTTCTATATCTTTATTTTTGCTTAGATTTTCGGTATCTATTTTTTTTATAAGTTTATTTATGTTTATGGATATGTCAATATATTTTTTCACAATCTCAAATACAAGACTTTCAAGTTTATCATTTCTAATAGTGTGTTTTGTGCAAAATTTCCCACCTGTCATTATATAAGTTGGACATCTAAAATAATACTTTCCTATTAAACTTTTTTCTGAACAAAGACAAGTTTGGAGAGCTCTGTCACATTCGCCACATCTTACAAGCCCACTTAAAATATAATTCCTAAATGGTTTAATATATTTTGCCTTATTCTTCTCTAATATTACCTGCACTTTATTAAAATCTTCTCTTGATATTATCGGTTCGTGAGTGTTTTCAACTATACACCAATCATCATTAGGCTTTTCAACAATTTTATGATTTTTATAACTCAAAGTTTCTCGTGTGCCTTGCACCATATCTCCCACATACATTCGATTAGATAAAATTCTTTGAATTGCAGTTGGATTCCAAATGCGATATATTTTCCCTTCGTTAGGATTTCTATAATTACAACCATTTGCTCTTTTATAATCAAATGGAGTTAAAACTTGCTCTTGGTTTAAAAATCTTACAATCTCATTCATACTCTTTCCATCTAAAAACATTTCAAAGATTTGTTTAACAACCTTGCTGGCTTCATTGTCTATAACAAGTTTATGCTTATTCTCTTTGCTCTTCTCATAACCATAACAAGCGAAAGAGCCTATAAATAACCCTTGCTTCATATATGTCTTTTGTGCTGAGCGAACTTTTATGGACAAATCTCTAACATATTCATCATTCATTATGTTTTTAAATGGAATTAAAAGACCATTTGTCGAATTAGGGTCAAGATAAGTGTCAACATTATCAAGTAACGAAATAAACCTTACTTTTAAAATAGGGAAAATCACTTCAATAAAATTACTGCATTCAATAGTATTTCTTCCAAATCTTGATAAGTCCTTTACTATAACACAATTTATATCACCCGTCTTGATTTTAGCAAGCATTCGTTGAAAATCTGGTCTATCAAAATTTGTCCCCGAATAACCATCATCAACATAAAAATCATCGATTTTAATATCTGGATTGTTTGCTACAAATTTGCTTAATAATGCTCTTTGAGATGATATACTATCACTTTCATTTTTTATAATATTATCTTCTTTTGAGAGTCTCAAATAAAGCCCTGCTCTCCAATTAATTATTTCAGATTGAACTTCTGCAAAATTATTATATCTACTAACTCTACTCATAATTCACCTACATAGATAAAGCAATTTGAGCCTGTTGATATTTTTGCTCTTGGATATAAATTTGCTTATTGAACTCAATATATTGCAAAGCATTCATATATTCATCTCTAAATTTAACTTCAACTTCAATTTTTCCACCTTCATATATATAAATATTATTTATAAGTTCTACAACAATATCTCTTGAAAGTTCTGTTATGTTTTGATATTTTTTAAAATTTTCAATAAATCTATTTTCTGTGGTCAACCCATTTCTAATAGCCTCTTTCTGAGTTTCTAAATTTTCTATTATATGAAGTAATTCCTCTTTTTTCTGTGTATATTTATTTCTCATTGAAAGATACATATCTTGTGTTATAAAACCTTTTTTCCAATCTGGATATAAATCTTCAAGCAATCTATTGATATCATCTCTTTCAGAATACTTCACTCTTAACATTTTATCTATCTTTGTAGTTTCTTTTGTTCGCTCCTCGCATTTGTTGATAAAATCAATAAGATTATCCATTGTTATTGCAATGTTTATATATTGCTTAATAATTTCAAAAACAACCTCTTTAACCTTCTCGACCCTAATAGCGTGTTTTGTGCAAACCTTACTTCCCGACTTTTTGAAAGTACTACAAACATAATAGTAATAATCTTTATATGGTTGATAAATATGTTTTTTATTCATACCTCTTCTACAATCACCACATTTACAAAAACCCGATAACAAGTCCAGTTTATTGGTGGTTATACAAACTCTCGTATCCCTTGCAAGTAAAGATTGAACTTTTGCAAAATCTTCTCTCGATATAATTGCTTCGTGAGTATTTGGAATAATTATTCTTTTATCCTTATCCACTTTTCTACAAATTTTAACCTTATAACTTACTATTTCTGCCTGCTTTTGAACTAAGTCACCAACATACATTTGATTTGTTAAAATTCGTTTTATTCCAATTGAGTCCCATTTAGGTTTACCTGTTGAAGAAAAATGTCTATCATTATATCCTTTACTTCTTTTATAATCACTAGGTGTCAAATAATTATTGTTATTCATATAAATTGCTATTGACCGTATACTAGCCCCACCTAAAAACATTTTATATATCATTCTTACATTTTCAGCAGCTTCATCATCAATTATAAGTTTGTGTCTATCATTTGGGGCTTTTATATATCCATAACAAGGAAAGGAACCAATATACTGACCATTTTCTCTTTTGATTGTGAGAGAACTTCTTATTTTCATTGAGATATCTCGACAATATTCGTCGTTAAGCAAATTTTTAAACGGAACAATAACATTATTTATTGATTGTGGATTAAGATAACTATCAATTTGGTCATTAATAGAAATAAATCTAACTTTCAACATTGGAAAAACAATTTCAATATACTTACTTGTTTCAATATGATTTCTTCCTAGCCTTGATAAATCTTTAACTATAACACAATCAACTTTATTCGCTCTAATATCATTGAACATTCTTTCAAAACTATCACGATTAAAGTTTGTCCCCGAATAACCATCGTCAACATATTCATCATATAATTTAAGGTCTGGATTTTTTAATAAAAAACCACGCAACATCTCTCTTTGAGATTTTACACTTTCACTTTCCATTTTATCCCCATCTTCACGAGATAAACGTATATAAAGGGCAGCATTCCATACCTTGCCACCCACAAAATTTTTACTTTCAAAATCAATCTTGTCCATAAGCATATCTCCTCATAATAAAAATTGAGATGATATGCCGTAAATATCTAATACGATAAGTATTATAACACATCATCTCAAAAATATACAGTAATTTTGAAAACTTTTTAATTTTTTATCTTTGAAAGTAGTAAATTTTCCATTTTTTCTTGAAAACTTTTGTTGTCATCAACAAATTTAATCTTCACAACTATATCTCCAACCTTAAAAAAATATGGATTCTTTATTTTTTCAATAAACTCCAAAAGTTTATCTTGCCTACTTTTTGTTGTATCAATATTTATATCCCTAATATCTACCAAACTATTTATATCGCATGTTTTAAAATCCTGATTTTTCATTATATTTAATTCATTTATTGTCATCATAACTAAATTTTTAACATAATAATTTGTATTTATTCCTAAAATAATCATCGAAATAAATAGAATTATGTCAAATCCTCCCCTTACATTTCACTTGGTTTCAATTCTTCTATATCATCTTTAATTCTTTCCGTAAGGTCGTAAACCAGACTTTCAAAATCACTCTCTTCAACATTTGCAAGATTGTTATATCCATCCAATTTATAAATATCGTCACTATATGTGTCCGCTACAAAATTACGAACTCTGTCTACGCCGTCCTTTGCCGCAGATTCAAGCCAAAAATCTAAATCGTCGTCATCTAATATATCGGAAATATTCCGTATGTTGTCATAATAACAAGTGTTGTGTTCTGCGTCAAAGTCTTCTATAAGCTCTCTAATTTTTATATAAACATCTCTTTTACTTTTACAATCCATATCTTTTATCTCTTCATTTAATTGATTAATAAGTTTTTTCCTTGCATAAATTTCATTCATTGTTCGCTCCTTTTAGATATGGTATCAATTTCTCTGCCACCCTTTTTATCATTATCGGTGGAACACTCATCCCACATACATAAGCAATATTTTCATAGTTATTAAAAACAAAATTAAAGTCTTGTGGAAAGGTTGAAATTGACACAATATCTTTTTTAGATAAAAATTTCTTATCACACCACCTAATATTATTGCAGTGTGCCGTAATTGTCGGTGCGACTTGATTGTCATAAACAAAACAGTAATTAAAAAAAGAACTCTTGTTTCTAAGTTTTCTACAAGCGTCTCTAAATTTCTATCTCCATACTCAGCCAAATTTACAAGTGACCGTAAATTATCGCCTATATCTTTTTCATTGCCCTGTTCTGTTTTTACTTCTTCAAACAAAATCGGTTTAAATAAAAAAGACATATTAAGTTTATTCAAATCAATATCTAATTTTGTTGCGATAAAGAAAACTCGATGTCTTTTCTGCGGCACGCCCATCTGCTCGCCTTTCAATAGCCAGTGTTTAACCTTATATCCTATATTATGAAAATGTTTGTATATCTCTTGAACATATTTCCAAGCATTGCCTTTCGTTAACCCTTCAACATTTTCCATAACAACAAACTTAGGTTTTAACTTATTTGCAGTTTCAATGAACACAAAAGATAAATCGTCAAGCGTTTGTTCTTTTTGTCCTTCTCTAAATTTCTTTAATTTTCCCCAAGTTTTTTCTCGAAGTCCAGCCATAGAAAATGTTGTGCAAGGTGGACTTCCGTCCAAGATATCAAGTTTAAATAATTCTTCCGGTAATTCGTCATTAGGTATATTGTTAAAATCTCTAATATCCATAACATAGTTATATTTTGGATTATGATTGGCAAGATAAATTTCATTCATTCTTTTGTCTATTTCAAGACACCCTAAAACATCATACCCTGCCAGCTTATAACCCATAGTAGAACCACCGCCACAAGCAAAGCAACTAAATACTTTTAAGCCATTCGATTTTGGATAATCTTTAAAATTCCAATACCAATCATTACTGTCTTTTTCTTTATAAAAATCAAAGTCACTACCCAACATATCAAATATTGATTGTTGCATAGCCACTCCTTAACACATTTCTTCTTGACTAACTTTTTTTAATGCGACTCTTATTAAATCGTTAACACAATTTTTAAAATATTCCTCATCATTAACCAATGCTTCGTTTACATCTTTATATTTATCTTTGTATTCCGCACATTCGTAAATTAAAAATTTAATTTTATTCTCTTTAAAATAATTTACTAAATCATCACTAGCTTTGTAACCCGCCTCGTCAGAATCAAAAGCAATGATATAAACTTTCTTTTTATCCAACTCTAATTCTTTGAACTTTGATAAATTGCTAACACTTCCAAGTGCGATTGCATTTGCTCCAATAGTTTCCAAACTTAAACAATCAAACTCACCTTCTGTTATAAAACAAAATGGTTTATCATTATATAATGCTTCCTTATTAAAAATGTCAATATGACTTCCTTTTGTTTTATAATATCTAAAATCATTATTAGTGGTGTCAATATTGCGTGCTGTGAAACTGTTTTTTGAAATTGGAATGATTATTGCACTTAACTTTTTTTCGCCAAAATTAAACAAATTATAACCTAAATTAAACTTTTTTGCGGTTTTTTCGTCAATTTTTCGCATTTTTAAATAGTTTTTTGCACTTTTTTCATTTTCTAAATTTTTCGACCAAACTTTATATGCTCTTGAATAGTCTTTAACATTTTGTTTGTTTTTAGTAATTTTTTCTTTTGTGTAATCTTCTATCTTTCTTAAATTAGCACCTAAATTATAATATTGTAATGCCCTTTTAAATGCTTCTTTATTATTTACATTTTCCAATTTAGCAATACAGTCAAACAAGTTATAAGTTTCCCCACAACCAAAACAATGCACTTTGTTATCGTCATAATATTTCATCGAAGCATTGCTATCATTATGATTAGGATTTATACACCTAAACATTCGACTTGTATCTATTCCACGACTTTCAAGATAATTTTTTAAATTAGATTTTAAATATTCATATTCAATATCTTCCACGATATTATTTACATTTCCTCATCGTTTTCTTTCTTATGTCTATCTTGAATATCATAATAAATAAATTCTCTTAAATCATCTTGTGTCAAGTCATATTCAGTTTTCATAAACCTATAATACAAATCTTCTACAATGTTGGTTTTGGCAAAATCTTTTCTCATATATCTAATTCCGTAATTCAAAAGAAAGTTGTAAAAACTCTCGTGTGCGTGAATTTGATAATAACTTTCATACAAATCTTCTGTTGAGAGTTTTGTCATTTTCTCTCTATATTCTTTGTTTTCTTTATCAAGTTCTCTTACAAACTCTTGATATTCCTCTTCTAACATATCACATCTCCGAATCGTATTTTTTATTTTTGATTTTTCTACTTTCCTCTTTTCTGTTTGCAATATCTCTCATTATTCGATTATATCTTTCAAGTTCTTCTTTATTATCTTTTTCTTGTTGTTTTATAAACTCTGGCAATCTATGCATTTCGCTTGCAGGAATTACATATTTCACTCCACAATCACAAGACAAAAATTGTAGTCCACACCTTGGACATCTTTCAATATCACAATATGCAAGATGTTGCTCTCCCACGTGAACACCGCAATCACCGCAAGTTGGATTTTCTTCATCTCCTACCCAATCTTCATCTTCATCACCAAAAAGAATACAGTCATATAACTCTCCCTTAATAAGATATTTATCTCCCATAAATCCTCCTACATCTCCTCATCATATTGATTAAATTCGTATGTTTGTTCATCTTTATTGAATTTATAATATCTTTTTGTCCCCGGCCATAATTCAAATCCCTTTTCGTAACTTTCTTTACTGCCTTCTTCAAAAATTAGTTCTCTCGTGCAATCACCATTTGCAAATTCAAATTCACCACAAAGAACACAAATTTGTTCTTCTGCAAAATCATATTCAAAATAATTTTCTGGAAACATTGCAGAAAGTTTTTCCATAAGTTCTGGCACCGGACTCCAAGCGGTATCAAACAAAATTACATTGTCTTCTATTTCAGTTTCGTGTGCATTCCATTTCGTTCCCCAATTTTGCAAACTCCAATCATACCAATCCACTACACCATAATTTAAAATATTATCAAGGGCTTTTCTTCCATAATCTAAAACATCTTGTTCGTTTCTAAATTTTCGACTTCCGTCAAATCGCTTTTCTTGAACTATCTCTTGTAACTTTTTATTGTATTCATCATCTTTCAATGTGACATAATTCCCACCATTTAGCACAATAACAGAAATATACTTCTTAAACTCATCAGTCTTTTTGATTGAATTTATAAATAATTCTATATATTGCGGAACCTTAGATGAAGATTCCATATCTCTTATGCTTTCTGGCATTGGTATAATCTTATTAAAATCCAACACAACCTTCTTTTCATATTCATCAAATGTTGTAATTTTATGTATAACTTCTTTATATTGTGGTCCACGAATTATTAGCCTATTTCTCACCCAATTCGGCATACCATCCTCCTACATCTCTTCCTGACTTTGTCGTGCTTTCTCTTTTTTCAATTCTGTATCTGTCCAAAAACCATAGAAGTCTTTGGGCCTTTTTATTCCTAATTTCTTATATTCTTTTTCCAACCCTTGCTCAACGCTTTCAAATTTATTAAATGGATATTCAGTATATTCCCACTCGTTATTTTCATTAAAAATATAAATATAGTCTATCCATTCCCATCCTTTAAGAGTAGACATTGTGCATATCTTAGCTTCTTGTCCTGTTTCACCTCTATCTCTACCATAAGCAACAACCACATCTTCTTGTCTTTCTCCATGATCAAATGAGTGCGGTTTGCTTGGGTCTGGATTTACTTTTTCACACAAACAAGAAATGTTTCCTAAATTTAAGAGTTCCTCAACTTTGTCATTGTCTAAATAGTGGTCAATAAGCATTGCCCCGTTATATGTTAAATATCCATCACTATGGCAATAAATTGACTTGTATTTATCACCATCTAACTTCTTACAAATTAAACTTCTTGTTGACATACATCCTCCTACATAACTTCTGCTTTTTCTCTTTCAAGTAACGCATCAAAAATAAAATCGTATTTGTGATTACTTCTATCTTTCATTTCATTAAACATTTCTTTTTTACTCGTCAGTTCAAAAATTCCCATTGATTCTATTACATTGTCATTTTCGTCTGTAATAGTAAAAGAATAATATGGTGGAATACCACACAGCCAGCTACTATATTCTTCAACTTCCTCATCAATCATTGCTCGACAAATATCATAACTTGCTATTTCATTATCCATATTGTGTTCTCTTAATGTTTCTTTTAAAATATAAACATAACCCACTTGTCCACTATCCCACGGGTCTTGAAAATCATGCGTGGACATATAAAGTCCAGAATGGTCAAGCAGATAAAGTGGCATAATACAAGCCACCTTATCTTCGTTCTTTTTATACCATTCATCAAATTCATTTGGACTAGAAAAATTATGTTCATCTCCAAGTTTATATTTTCGATGAAAACAAATCATTTTAGTTAAATTTGTATCTTGGTAATATTCTCTTGGGTCATCATAGGTATCTTCAAACACTTCAAGTGTTAACCCTTTTCTTTTAATACTCATTGTTTTCATATCACATCTCCGTAATTGATTTATTAAAATACTTTTCGCTTTTTTTATACATTTTTGGCACTAATTGAAAGTAATCTTTATACAAATCATAACCTTCTGGCAATTCAAAAGTTTTTATGTATTTCTTGCAAGTTTTGATTTGTTCATCAGTTAAACTTACATTTTCGCCGTTTTCAATATCACAACCAACCATATAACAAGTTCCTTTAACACAATCACCTGTTCCAGCAATCCAAATATTCCCCGGCATTTGTTCAAGCATTGCCTCTTCGTTAGCATAAATGTCAATATTGTCTACTCCCGGCATTTCAATAAGTTCAATTCTACCACCAACAATTTCTTGAAAAGTTTTTAAATCATCATCAACTTCTTCAACCACAGGTTCTTCATTTGGTCTTTTAATTAGTATCCTTATCTTTTTGCACATTTGAATTCCTCCAACTTAAAAAATCTTTATATCTCATAAGCTCCCAACCACTTGCATAAAATGCCTGCTGAATTGTTACAGCAAGAATTGGTTGTATAGCTTCTTTTTCTGCTTGTGTATAATTTTTTAAATCACTTCTTATTGCGCGCAATTTTTCAAGTAAATCTTTTTTAGACGAATAATCAATATCTTGTAAAATAAAAGCGAGTTCTCCACCTATGTTCAACATATTATCCCACCTCGCTTTCAGTTTGTCTTTTCTTTGATTTTGAAATTTTCTTTTTTGGTTCTTCCTTGCTTTCTGGAACTTCTTGAATTTCGTCAACATTTACACTTTCTTTTGATTGTTCTTTACTTAAATTCCTCACTGCATATTCAATTGAGTTTTGCATATTTATTATTTTCCATAAATTCTCCTTATTTTTTATTTATTTAATTGTTTTAATAAGCATAGAAATTTGTTAATTTTTACTCAAAACCGACACTTTTAAGCATTTTTTTGCAAAAAGTGGTTCCACTTATTGTAAAAATTGTTAAATTCCACACTATGTATTTAAAAGGATGAGTTTTTCATATATCAAAACTTTCATAAAACACTTTTTTGCATAAGAAAAAAACCATTAGTATTGAAAACAATACTAATAGTTAACAAAGCTACTTAATCATTTTCCAGATATGGTTTTAGATTATTTATATATTTCCTATTTTTTTTCAAGATAAGTATTCATCAAGAATAATAAATCAATGTTTTTTATCATAGTTTGTGTAATTTGCGCTTCATTTAATAAATAAACAGAATTAAAAAGAATATTATCAAAATTTTTCTTGATAATTTTATCTGTTATTTTAAAATTTTTAATGTTTTTATTTATTAAATTAATTATAGAATCCTTATTACGTTTTTGGGTTTCCACATATAAAACAATTATTGCTTTGTTTCCAAATTGAATGTATCCTCCACCAAAATTATATACTAATCCTTTATTGACTCTTAAAGAATCCCACAAAAATGAGTTTTCAGAACTTAAATAATAATCTAATATCATTTTTATAAAGAACGAATATTCGTAAGAATTACTAACTGAATATGCACACATTACACTTATATTATTTCTGCTGGAAGAACAAGTTTCAACAAATTTTTTATTGTATTCCAATATTTTAGAAAAATCTACATTTGATAAAATTTTGTCTACTTTTATTTCTTTGTTTAGAACTTTTGCTGTTTGACTTTTCTCTGAACCATACCAAGCAATAACACAATTATCGTATTTGTAATTTTCTTTATACAATTTATACAATATATTTTCATCAATTTTTGATAAAGAAATACTTGTTCCTAATTCATCAAATTTTATTTCTTTAAAAAAATGTTTCATACATAGTTCTAATAATTTACTAAAATATTGTGTTTTATAATATTCAATCTCTTCTTTAACAATATCAATTTCTTTTTTTAGTATATTTCTTATATCATTTATGGTTAATGAAAACAAAGCTGGAATTATTTTATTCTTAAAATTAGCGTATTCATTTTTAAAAAAACTAAAAGTAAAACAAGTATTTTGATAGTTTGTAAAAGCATCCCACTGACAAACAATACCATTATTTTTTATAATTTGAGATATATATGTTCCTACAATATGTTCTAATAAATGAGCTTCACCACCAATTCTATCATTTATACTTCCAAATTTAAAATTAATACTTACATATTGAATAAAACTATCTTTTTGTATGTAATAATACTCATTATTGTTTTTAAATACTTTGTTCATTTGTTTTCTCTTTATCTATTTCTTTTTTTTTAATCTGAGAATATTCCTGTATACCACCTGTATTCCCATTAACAACAATGTTTTTGTATTGAGCCAACTTTCTCAAATTCTTGTTTCCTATTCCTGTTATGCAGGGTATTCCTAATTCTCTTGCTATAATAGCAGTGTGACAAAGAAAACCACCTTCTGCTGTCACTATTGCTTTTGCTTTTACCATTGCTTCCACCCAATCTGGGTCTGTGTAGTATGTTAACAAAATGGAATCTGGCTTAAATTTATCAATATCTTCCACATCTTCCAAGAAACATACTTCTCCCACAACAATTCCTTTTGAAGCAGGAGTCCCTTTTATCTCACTCTTATCATCTTTCGTGCTTTGAGCAATTATTTCTGTTACAGGACGATATTGCAACATATATAAGGTATTGTCCTTTATACAAAATTCAAAATCACATATTTTACCCAATCTTTTTTGATAAGCTAACAAGATATTTCCAACAGCTTCGCCATCAACCTTCAAACCAATATTATTAGAATTGTTATTTATTATTTCAGTTGTTGGTGTAACCTTGCCTGAAACCAATTGGTCACCACGACCTTTCACCCATTCCAATATGCCGGAATTTTCTTCTCTGCCAAGCCAAACGCCTGAAATATCGGCTGGGATAAATTCTTGAATAACAACTGACATTTCTGGTTGTTTTAGATTGAATTTTTGAATATATGATTGAACACGCGAGTTTTGACAAGATTTTTTAACTTCTTCAACTGCTTCTGCAACATCATTTTTGCTTACATCCAAAATCGAATCAAACATTCCAGCGAATGAATTTTTCTGCCCATCTTCGCCATTCGCAGAACTGCGAATTGCATACTTAACATTTGCAGGTAAATTTGTTGCAAATCTTTCGTCCAAATTTGAATTTAAAGTCAATATCCAAGTTCTAGGAATTCTCAACCCTTGCTGTCTCAATACTGCAAGTCCATAATTTTTCCCACCAATTATTGTAGTTAATTCATTTCCAACGCCAATATCAACCCAAATTGCAATAGTATCGACAGATAAAACAGATTTTTCTCGCAAATCTGATAAAATTAACATTTCTCTGGCACTACATTCAACATCTCCAAATTGAGAAATGTAATCTTTCTTATACAAATCCCTGTATTTTGAAAATATAGGATATAACTCTTCATTATGATATATGTTTTGCTCGTCTTGCCATTTTTTTAGTAATAAATATTTTTGTATAGCATCGTTTTCTTCAAAAGAAACATCTTCGTTATTTTGTGAAAAATTCGTAAGTTTAGATGGCGCCAACTTGTCAATTTTAGCCAATACTGCCAGATATTTCTCTCCATAAATTTCTTGCAGTTCTTGCATTAGACTTTCACTATACACCGAACCTTCCGTAATTATCTCACCCAAACCATAATAGGCATAAGCTTCTCGAACTTTTGACCAAGAATTTTTAACGTCTAATTGAGATTGACTCTCTTCCAAAAGTTTTAAACTTTGCTCTCTCAAATAATCTAAATAATTTGAAACTTCCAATGGCTTTGGTTGTTTTTTAAAAAAACTTATCATTGACAATGTTTCATTTCTTATTTTATCGCTCAAAAAACAATCAAACATCAGAGAATATCTCCATTGTTTATCTAAGACAAAACCATTGAACAGCTTTTTAAAATTTTTATAATCATCATAACTTATATCTTCTTTAAACATCTTTTATCCCTCACCTTTTCAAAGTTGTTATCTATTAAAAATCTTTGTGCTGGACATCCACCATTACAGAATGAAAAATATCTACATCCTCTACATTCTTCATCTTTACATATAGAGCCTCTTAATAAATTTAATTTTTCATCATCGTTCCATATATCACCTAATTTTGTTTTAAAAATATTTCCACTTTTAAAAATATTATTATTCAGTGCCGTGCATCCAATAGTATCTCCATTAGGCAATATTTCAAGTTTTAAATTACCCGCTTCACATTTAGTAAAAATTTTTTCTATGGTTGTTTCAGGAATAATTTTAACCTCTTGTTCAAACAAATATTGTAAACATCCTTCTGCACGAAATATAATATTATATTTTTTATTTCTAATATAATTTATTAAATGCTGCTTGGCTTTTAAAAAGTTTTTATGGTTTTCAATTTGCTCTTTTGCACTCAGGTTAATATTATTATATAAAACTAGTGTAAAACTTTCTATTCTCTCATTGTGAACAAAATCAATAAGTTCTTCTAATTGTTTAAATGTTTGTCTAACATATACTGTATTTATTCTACAATTACTTTTAGTTTCTCTAATATTATTTAATACTCTTTCATAATCAAGTTTTGTAGACAATGTATGATAATCGTCTACACTTTGTAGTGAAATTGATAGGTTTATATTTTTATATTTTTTAATTAAAGATATAATTTCACCATCTAACAACCAAGCATTTGTTGTTATATTAAAAACAACATCCTTTTTAGACATAAATACTAACAAGTCTTTAAAATATGGCAATAAAAGTGGCTCACCACCTAAAATTGAGATATATGGGACTTGCATTTTTTCTATATTATTTATTAAATTTTTTATATCTTCAAATGACAAGGATTTATGCTCATCTTCACAATAATTTTTTACATAGCAAAAATCACAATTTGCTTGGCAAACAAAAGACGGATATATTGTGATGTTTAATGGTGCTGATAAATGCTTTATATTTTTTATTTTGCTTAAAATATCCTTAATATTTAAAATTAATTCTTTCAGATTGTATCTGGTTTTTCGTTCTTTTTTTATTGTTGTTATAAAGTTTTCATCTTCGTATAGTTTGAAATCGAAAAACTTTTCTTTTATTCCTAATTTAGTCAAAATTTCTTTTTGAATAATTTTAATATCGCATTCATAATTCAAACAAAATAAAACCAGTGCATCATATCTTGGTATCTGATAATAGACATTATTTGCGACGTCTATTATCATTCCACCAAAATACTCTAAGCGGACTTTAACCCCCTGTCTTAATTGATATTTGTTAGGCATTATCGGTTTTTGGCCAGCCATCGCCTTTTGAAAAACGGCTATTATCAATTAAGTTGTCGATTTTAATTTTTGTGATAGTTTTTGCTTTTTTCATTAAAATCCTCCTCTTAAAATAATTTGTTAAACAAATTATCATTAATATGCTAACAAATTTTAACAAAATTTGTCAACTATTTTCAAACATTTGTTTAACAAGTGGTGTTGCTGTATAGTTTTTTTTAATTCTATCAATCAATGAGATATCATAAACCCGAACCGTGTATTGTTCTTGCATAAATTTCTCCTTTTTTATGATTTGAATTTTTTATAAAATCCAGAAAACTTTTTACCCCTCTACTTATATAACCAACGCATTTTTGAAATCGTGGGGTCATTTTTGACCATTTTTTCAAAAAAAGTTTAAAAAATTTTTAATTTTGGCTATTTTTAATATGATTTCGTATATTTTTCTTTGCATTTTTCATTCTTGCATAAACAGATGATTTATCAATATTCAAATGTCTTGCAATCTCACCATAAGTCATATTTTTATAGAAAACCATTTCAACAACTTCTCTCTGTTCAGGTGTGAGAATAAATAAAGAATTTTCTATAAGCGTCCTTTCATAATCTTCTTTCATATTTTCAATTTCTTCCATTCGTTCCTTTTCAACCTGTTCTTCAATATCAGAGTTTTCATCAATAACATCAAATACATAATCATTATTTTCACATTCAAAACGACTTAAAGGGATATTATGAAAATTGTATTTGTTTTGTTTCTTGCGTGTTATTTCACTATTGGTTTTCATAAATCTGGCAACTTCTTTTGTCACTTCAACTTTTATCCATTTTTTGTGAATTCTGTCATAGTAATCAATTGTAACAAGTTCTTTACTGTCATCTCTTATTTTGTTTTAAATCATTTTGCTCTTTCATTTTTAAATCTCCTTACCTTCTGGCAAAGTATAAATTGATAACAAAGAATTTATTATTTCTTTATTGACGCCTTTGCTCTCACACTCCTGCAAAAGTTTAAGAGCTTTATTGATGATTTGCAGTTCATCTTTTGTCAATGTATGTCCTTTATAAACATATCCTTTGTCTAAATAAACTCCGCCTCGATTTATGCCACCACAAAAAGTTTGTATTGGGAAACGATAAGAAAGGGATTGGATATGTCTGTGAATAGTGATTTTTGAAACTTCAATTTCTTCTGCAATTTCTTGCAAAGTATGGACTTTGTTATCAGACAAAATATTAAGTATATCAGCTGTTATACTTGATTTCTTCAAATCCACTTTCTATCACCTCCTTTTATTTCTTTTTGTTTTGACACGCATATCTTATCAATGTCGCGTTATCACCATTTGATAATGCGGGAAAAATTTTTTAATTTTTTTGAAAAAATAATAAAAAAATCCCAAGCGTAAATGTTCGCTTGGGAAATCTCTAAATAAAAAATCCCAGCGACCGATTGATTGTATATTTCAACCGGAACGCTGGGTTCGCTATTGGTTTAATCTATAAATTCCATAATAATATATATTTCTTGTTTACATTTCAAACACTTCATAGAGTGAATAAAATGTTTCTTTCTAAGGCGTGTTGGTTCAGATATCAAAACTTTATTGACTGCACTGCCATCACTTGATATACACTCGCCTAAACACCTACCACAATGTGGACAATACAATTTGTTATTCAAAATTTGCCTCCTTAAAAACTATGAATTACGTGTTTAACAACTCCTTGAATTTTCACATCATCTGCTGGTATATCATCATAATTAGGATTTTCTGGATGCAATATGATATGACCGTTCTTCCTGCGTAAAGTCTTTACTGTTGCTGAGTCTTCAATCAAAGCCACAACAATATCACCTTCATTTGCTGTGTCTGCAATCTGAGCAACAATTAAATCTCCGTCATTAATACCTACTCCAATCATACTGTCACCAGAAACATACAACAACATTGATTCAGAATTCCCAAATATTGATGTAGGTAATTGAATTGTTTCTTCTATGTTTTGTTCTGCAAGAATTGGAGTTCCACAAGCAATAGTTCCGACCACCGGGGCAATTATTGTCTTCCCTGAAAGCAAGCGGCTTGGAGTTATAATCCTACCAGAATCGTTTCTACTAATAAGATTCCTTGATTGTAAAACCTTCACATATCTTTGAGATTGTGCAAGACTACTAAACTTAACAGCTTTCATAATCTGACGATAGGACGGAGACCTACCCTCTTTCATTTGAAAGTTCTTAATATAATCAAGCACCTCATTTAGTTTAGTTTCGTTAATAACTCTCATACTTCTCCTTTTATTTAAAGTGAACACTTGCGTTCACTTATGACATTATAGAACATTTGTTTGATAAAAGCAAGGGTTTTTAAGAAAAAAATAAAAAAAGTTTATCGCTTAGGATAAACTTTTTTGTTATTCTCTTTATTTATCATCCGCTTTTGAATTAGATTCTTTTTTCTGTGCACGCTTTTCTGCTTGCTTTGCGCGCTTACGCTCTTTTGCTTCTTGGCATTCTTTTTCGTGCTGTTCAATTGTTAAGTCTATCATTCCAAACACAGTTTCCATTGCATTATCGTCATTTACATAAATTTCTGTTTCCTTTTGGCGAATCATGGAAGATGTTGCTCCAGTATTACGCTTGTAACCTTTCACAAGGTCATTTTCTAACTTAAAGGACGCCACCGTTATTCCACGCTTTATATATAATTTCAAAATATTTTTCTTATTAACTTTCACACAAATGGCAGTTTTGGTTTGTTGTTCTTCTGCGTTTGGCTTTTGCATTGCGTAATCACGAATGTTCATAAAATACCGATGTTGGTCTTTGCTCAACGCATTGAATTGCTCTCCAAAAGTCTTTTCATTTATTTTAAAGTTCACAACATTTTTATCATTTAACTCTTCTGCATTGACCATTGGAATAAAATCATTCTCAACATTCTTGTCATCGACAACAGTATCTATTGAATTATTATTCTCGTCAGTATTTATAGTTTCATTATTTTTTGACTTGCGTATCTGACTAAACCATACAATAAGAATAATTATCAATAGTATCACCAAAAATGCCAGAAGTGCCCACACAATAGTTGAAAGGGTTTGCAGCTGGGATGTAAGAGCATCGATATCTCCAGTATTTGCTGCAACATCTGCCTGTAATGCGTTGATTGCCGCCCATATAGCCTCATCTGCCGCCTTATATGCACTTTCAAGCGAGGAAAGGTCTGTGTTAAGTTTTGCAATATCACTATTGATTAAGGCATCTGCTGCTTCGTATGCATATTTTAATGCTTCAAGTTGTGATGCCACATTACTTGCGTTAGTTTCTATCGATTGCTCAAGTCCGGCTATTGTATTTTCGAGTTCCTCTTTTACATTATTAATAAGACTTTCCAAGGATGTCTGTGCATTATTAAGTGCGCTTTCAAGGTTAGATATACTCCCTTCAAGCTCGCTGTCCTTTGCAGTTAATGAAGTAATACTGCTGTTGATTACTGCATCTGCCGCCATATATGCATCTTCTAAGTCCTCAAGTTTTGTTTCTACATCGCTTGCATTATCCGCTATCGATTGCTCAAGATTGGACACCGCCGTATTAAGTTCTGTCTGCAACCCGTTAATAAGTCCTAGCAAAGTTGTCTGTACACTGTTAAGTGCGTTTGTAAGGGTAGATATACTGCCCTCAAGTTCATCGTTCTCCGCAAATAATGTGGTAATATCGTTTCTGATTAAGGCATCCGCTGCTTTGTATGCCGTTTCCAAGTCATTAAGTTTTGTTTCTACATCGCTTGCATTATCCGCTATTGATTGTTCAAGTTCGTCTATTGCCGCTTCAAGGTCCTCTTTCACTTCATTAATAAGACTTTCCAAGGATGTCTGTGCATTATTAAGTGCGCTTTCAAGGTCAGATATGCTCCCTTCAAGCTCGCTGTCCTTTGCAGTTAATGAAGTAATACTGCTGTTGATTACTGCATCTGCCGCCATATATGCATCTTCTAAGTCCTCAAGTTTTGTTTCTACATCGCTTACATTATCCGCTATCGATTGTTCAAGATTGGACACCGCCGTATTAAGTTCTGTCCGCAACCCGTTGATAAGTCCTTGTAAAGTTGTCTGTGCATTATTTAGTGCGCTTTCAAGGTCAGATATTTTCCCCTCAAGTTCACTATCTTTTTCAATTAATGAGTTAATATTGTTGTTAATTAAGGCATCTGCTGCTTCGTATGCATCTTTCAACACTTCAAGTTTGTCTGCCACATCTTCTGCGTTTTTCTCTATCGACTCCTTAAGTTCAGCTACAGCCGCATCAAGATTTGACTGCACCTCGGCGATTTTGCTGTCTAGGTCGTCAAATATTTCATCATATGAACATACCCTATAAGGGAAGCCCTCTACATATTCGTCAAGCAAAGAGATATCAACAGCGGTATAGCCACTCGCTATTGCCGAAATGTCTGTAGCTGATTCATATGCACTCTGCGAAAGGTAGCCACCCGTTATGGTTATTGTGCCACTGCCCTTATTAAAACTTCCGTCAAAATAGCCACCCGTTATGGTTATGCTGTTGCCGTCACCTGTAACATACACATTGCCACCCCAACCTGCAGCGGTGTTTATTCCAATAGTTCCGTCACTTATTGTAACCGTTCCACCATTTACATAGAGCCCACCGACACCAGTGGTTGCAGTATTATTTTCTATGTTGCCGCCTTCCATGTTGAACGAACACGAAGTGCTATCCATACGCACGCCGCCGCCATGGGTTGCAGTATTGCCAGCAATAGTTCCGTCATAAAGATTGAACGAGCCAGTGCCAGATATATACACGCCACCGCCGTAGGTTGCATTGTTGCCCGCTATGGTGCCACCATACATATGAACCGTGCCACTCACTCTTAGTCCGCCACCAGCACTTGGGGCGCCACCTGTGATTACGCCACCATGGATTGTGCCTTCGTTACCATCATCAAACACATACAACCCGTCATCGTTTACAGAATGGTTGTGGGCGTATTCGCTATCTTCCACCCCATATTTGCAGTCGCAGAGATAAAGGGTTGCGGTGCTTTCAACTGTAATAACCGAGCTGCTGCCCGTGCCGGTGAGAACTTTTCCGTTAAGGCAAAGGTATGCCGTGCCGCTTATTGTGATGTCAAGTGTCATATCCGCGGCAAGGTAGTAGTAACCGTTGTTAAGAGTGAGAGCATTATTTGTTGCGTCTGCCGCATTAATGTAAGTGTATGTACCGCTCGTATTGTCGTCACTGTGGATATGAGCCGAAGATGATACCACGGCATAACTCCATGTGCTGTTACCTGTTTGTATCGCTGTATAGCCGCCTGCTATGTAACTAGGGTTATATGAAAAGTAGCCACCCGATATGGATATATTTGAGCTGCCGTCATCATAAATACTATCATCAAGGTAGCCACCCGTCATGGTGAATGTGGCGCTTTCTACAGTCACTCCTGTTTGTTCGACAATTTCCGCGCTGTTGCCCGTGATTGTGCCACCCGTCATGGTGAATGTAGAGCCGTTGGAAACAAATACGGCGCCACCGTTGATGTTTGAACCACCCGTGATTACTCCGCCGGTGATTTTTATGTGAGTGCCGTTGTGGGTGTTACATGTGCTACTATCAGAGTATTCTTCACAATAGGTATACAGACCGCTGTCGCTATCTACATAAAAGTAACGCGTGCCGTCTGAACCGTTGCAGTCGCACAGGATAAGGTTTTCCTCACTTACAACAGTGATAACAACACTATCGTTATTACCTGTGAGCATATAACCATTGAGACAGAGTGTCACATAACCACTGAATATGGTTATATTGGCAGAAGAAAGAGTTATATCTTCTCTGAGAAAATATTTTACAGGGTCATCTTCTCCCCCCCCGCAAGATTTCCAGATGCATAATTCCCACTTGTAAAGCTTTCTTGTGTAAGTTCTCTCCAACCATCGTGATTATCATGCGTGTTTGATGTGGTTGTTTCTGCATTCGCAACTTTGTTCGGCAAAACAAGCCCCGCCGCAAAAACAGAACAAATCGCAAATGCTAAAACTAAAAAAATCGCAAAAATAGTCTTTTTACTTTGTGTCATTGGTATTATTCTCCTTTAAAATATCAAAGCACTTGGTGAAAAACTATGCTATCAATAACATAAAATATGTTCAATTACTTAAAATATTTTAACAAAAAAAATAAAGCAATGTCAAATATTTGGCAATAATTAAACCATAAAACTTAAAATACCTTTCATCATTTATAGGTCAATATGTGTTTTTAATAAAAAAAAGTTTATCGCTTAGGATAAACTTTTTTTATCATTTTCATTTATTATATGATCTTTATCATTTTCATTTATTATCTGGTTTTGAATTAGATTTTTTCTTTTGTGCAGGCTTTTCTTGTTGTTGTGCTTGAGTGTGCTCTATCTTCATAAATGGATAGGCTTTTTCGAAAAACTTACCTTTGACAACCCCTTTTTTGAAGAGAATTGCACACACCGCATAGGCTATTATAAGTGCGCCCAACACGCTGCCGATAACTATACCGACAATTGCTCCTGCGGATAGTCCCGCTTTGGATATGGTAAAGTATATTGTTTCAGTCGAACCGATGTAATTGTCGGTATCGGCAACGGTTATAACAACCTTGTAATTACCCGCATTTACAGGAGCACTTTCAAGCAGTGTTTCTTCATTGTTGTCAACACTATACCACACTAAGGTAACATCCGCTTCGTTAGTAATGTCTAAATCGCCGACGGTTATCGCATTAGCACCAAAGCCAACCGCATTGCCGTCATAAGTTTTATTAAGGTCATTCTCTGTTACGTTAATTGTCGCCGTTCCCTTGTTTATGGTTACGTCAAACGTTGCCGTGGCAACAGAAATCGATATTTCTTCATCTTCTCCAACTCCTGTCGTTGTTACCGTGAAGAAGTAAGCCGTAACAGTGTATGTGCTAGTGTCCGTAGGCAGACCATAAGTGTTGCTATCCCCGTCCGTCCATTCATAAATTACATAATCGTAATCATCTTCTATCGTAAGTTCATAAGTCGTGCCGTATGTTGCATCATATACATTTGAAACGCCATATTGAATAGCAGATTTTGTATACACTGCATATGGATAATTTGCGTCATAATCATTGTCCAGCGTTATGCCAAGTTCAGAGATATTGACAGCCATATAGTCTGTATCTATAGAACTTAAAGCCAATTCATATGCTTCTTGCGAAAGGTAACCGCCCTTTATGGTTACGTTGGCGCCCATATTCGTAATACTTCCGTCAAGGTAACCGCCTGTCATAGTGAATGTGTAAGAATTAACCACATACACAGCATTGACATCGGTGCCTACCTTATTTCTCGCAATTGTGCCACCTGTCATGGTAAAGTTGCCGTTTGCAACCACACCGCCACCGTAGGAGCCTGCTACATTATCTGTAATTGCACCGCCTTCCATAATGAACGTGCCGTTGTATATAATCACTCCGCCACCAGAGTTTGCGGTGTTGCCTGTGATATTGCCACCTATCATGGTGAATTTGCCATACCAGGATACATACACTCCGCCGCCAGAGTTTGCGGTGTTGCCTGCGATTGTACCGCCTTCCATAATGGATTCAGCACCGCTGTCTACAAACACACCACCGCCATAATAATCATCATAACATGCTCTGACTGTTCTACCTGTGATTACACCGCCAGTGATTATGTCGTGTTCAGTTTCAGAGCAACTTTCTGTTGTTCCGTCATAATCACAAAAAACATACTTGTCATATGATATATGATAGTAATGTGTGCTGTCCGAACCATTGCAATCACAGAGAACGAAGTATGCATCTCTGCTTACACAAATAACCGAGCCGTAGCCGTTGCCCGTGAGCATATAACCGTTGAGACAAAGCGTTACATAGCCATATATGTTTATGTTTGTTGTAAGTGTTATATCTTCGGCAAGGTAGTAATATACCATACTTTCTTTGTCTTTACCGCCGGTGAGCGTGCCACCCGCTGAAGTTACGAGATATGTAAACTGTTCTCCGTTATGTGAGTGGATTTCAGCTGATATCCGGTGAGAGAACGCTTCGCCTTCTTCATAGGAATATGTACAACCGTTTGTTGGTATATAATTTTTAATCGAACAATAAGCATCATCTGTAAAAGAACCGCCCGTTACAGATATACTACTGCTGTTGTTGACAACGCGTCCGCCGAGAGAGCCACCGTACATATTGAAGATACTGTCTTCAACAAACACGCCGTCGCCAGAGTCTGTGATGTTGTCCGCAATCGTGCCACCCGTCATGATGAACGTGGATCTATATACTAACACTCCGCCACCGTCATAGTATGCTTTATTGCCAAATATCTCACCGCCCGTCATAATGAACGTAGCGTGGCTAATAAATACGCCACCGCCGTCATAACTTGCAGTGTTTTCTGTGATTGTTCCGCCATTCATATAGAACGTGCCGTCGTTCATGAAGTCCCCGTTGTCGTAAACTTCCACGCCACCGCCCCAAATTGCGGTGTTGCCTGTGATTGTGCCACCATTCATTGTGAACATACCAAACGCCATCACACCACCGCCATAGCCTGCGCTGTTACCTGCGATTGTTCCGCTCTCCATGATGAATTCAGCACCGCTATTCACAAACACGCCACCGCCCTCTGTATAGTCATAATCATAATATGTTATGCCTGTGCCACCTGTAATTACACCGCCGGTGATTGTGCCTTGATTTTCGTCTCCAGCATCATCATAGTCTTCTTCCCATTCATCGGTGCCATCGTCAAACACAAACAGCCTATTTTCGTTCACATAATATCTATGTGTGCTACCCGAGCCGTTGCAATCGCAGAGAACGAAGTATGCACCTCTGCTTACATAGATAACCGAGCCGTTGCCATTGCCCGTGAGCATATAACCGTTTAGGCAAAGCGTTACATAGCCGGTTATTGTTATATTTTCTTCAAGTGTTACGTTTTCGGAAAGGTAGTAATAAACCATACTTCCTTCATCTCTGCCACCTTCAAGATTAGTCAGTCCAGTGAACCTGTAAAAATATATCTCTTCATGAAAGTGGTCTTCTGTTTCGCTTACAGGCAATACAGCATATTTCCATGTGCTGTTGCCCGTTAATACACCCTCATAGTCTTCCGCTATGTATTCTTCCTTATAAGCGCTCTCCGAAAGGTAACCGCCTGATATGGATACAGTGTCGCTGTTATTATATTTGATAATAACTCCGTCAACATATCCTCCTGTCATGGTGAACCTACCACTATTAACCACATAAATTGCATCGCTATTACTTCCTGCGGTGTTGCCTGCGATTGTACCACCCGTCATGATGAATGTCCCGCCGCCCACCACCACGCCGCCACCATTGGATGTTGTAGTGTTATTTTTAATTGTTCCGCCGTTCATGATGAATGTGCTACCGTTCAAAAACACGCCGCCACCCCCACTGCCTCCTGCGGCATTATCCGATATTGTGCCACCTTCCATTGTGAAGGTGCTGTTATATCCAACATACACACCGCTGCCGCTGGTGGCGCTACCGCCGGTGATTGTGCCGCCACCTCTACAATCGCACAAGGTGAAGTTTGCATTTCTATTTATGGTGATAACCGAGCCGTTGCCATTGCCAGTGAGTATATAGCCGTTCAAACAAATGGTAACATAGCCCTCTATGGTTATGTTTTTGGTAAGTGTTACATTCCCAGCAAGGTAGTAATATGCCATATTGTTTTGGTCTCCGCCGGTGATTTCGCCGCCGTCCGAAGTTATTAAATTGTTGAATGAGATTGCACCATGGTAGTGAGGTTTAACAACCACTTCATATGGAAAATCTGCGTATTTATTTGTTAGGTCAACCATATAGCCCGTCACCATGAAACTGCTTGCAGGTTCATTCGAAAAATAACCACCAGATATGGATATTGAACCATACTCTTCATAAATACTTCCGCCAATAAATCCGCCTGTCATGGTGAATGTGGCTTTGGTGTTACTCAGATACACGCCGTCGCCAGAGTCTGCGGTGTTGCCTGTAATTATTCCACCGCTCATGGTGACTGCACCACCGTTGGTCAACACACCACCGCCGTTGTTGTTTGCGTAGTTTCCGGCTATTGTTCCGCTATACATATACATCGTACTGTAGCTTCTTACAAACACGCCACCGCCCCAGTCCGTGCTTCCGCCGGTGATTACGCCACCATAGATTACACCTTGATTATCTGTCCCTGCATTTTCGTAAGCGGTGTTCCAGTCAATGGTGCCGTCGTCAAACTTGTAGAGATAATCGTCTACATAATATTTGTGGGCATAATCTGTATTGCCCTCTTTGCAGTCGCACAAGATAAGAGTTCCGGCGTTTTCACTTGTGCCGTCGCCTATGGTGATAACCGAGTCGCTCCCCGTGCCAGTGAGAACTTTTCCGTTCAGGCAAAGGTATACCGTGCCGTATATTGTGATATCAAGTTTCATATCCGCGGCAAGGTAGTAATAACCCCCGTTAAGAGTGAGAGCATTATTTGTCGCCTCTTTCGCATCAATGTAAGTGTATTCAATGCTGTCGCTGTGAGTGTGAACAAGACTCGAAGAAGACATCACGACATAAGCCCAAATGCTGTTTCCTGTTTTTATCGCTGTATAGCCTTCTCCTATTGCCTCTTGATCTTCAGCCGTTTCATATGCACTCTGCGAAAGGTATCCGCCCATTATGCTTATTGTGCCGCTACTAGCAATACTTCCGTCAAGATAGCCGCCTGTCATGGTGAATGTGGTGTCGGAATCGCTGTAGTCGTACACAAACACACTACCGCCATTATATGCGTTGTTGCTCGAGATTGTGCCGTCGTTCATGGTGAATGAAGCTTTTCCCACTATATACACACCGCCACCATCGTTGGATGCACTGTTGCCCGAGATTGTTCCGCTAACCATAGTGAACATATTGGTGTAATCTCGACCACTGGAAACGTAAACACCACCGCCGGCATTGGTTGCTTCATTACCCAATATTTCGCCGCCTGTCATTGTGAATGTGACTGCTGCAGACAGGCTGCCGGAAACATACACACCACCGCCATTGTATGCGATGTTACCTGATATCTGACCACCTTTCATAATAAATGAACCATCCGACACATACACACCGCCACCGTGGCTGTAGCCGGTTGTGGTGTTGTCTGATATTGTACCGTCTTCCATAATGAATGAACCCATCACATGCACACCGCCGCCCCAGCCTGCCATGTTGCCCGATATCTCGCCACCATTCATATTGAATGTGCCTTGGTAGGTAACATACACGCCACCGCCGTTGGAGGTTTCTCCGTAGTCGTCATCTACTGCGCGGTTGCCGGCGATTGTGCCGCCATACATATTGAATGTGCCGTAAACATACACACCGCCACCATTGGATGATGTATTACCTCCTGTTATTACACCGCTGTTGAAGGTTTTTTCTGTGGTGTTACCGTTTGTATCGGAATAAACAGTGACTCTATTTTCAACTTCGCCCTCCTGGCAGTCGCACAAGGTAAGGGTTGCGTCGTCGCTTACTGTAATAACCGAACTGTTGCCCGTACCGGTGAGAACTTTTCCGTTCAGGCAAAGGTATACCGTGCCGTTTATGGTTATATTACAAGTTAAGTCTGTGGCAAGGTAATAATTAGCATTCGAAAGCGTGATTGAACTTTGACCTGCATAAGTCACTTCGTCGAGATGATTAGTGAATATCACAGAATCATCACCAACGGTATGCCCGTGGCTACTTTCTACTACTATATATTGCCAAGTGGTGTCGTTCGTTGATATTGCTGTATAACCACTTTCTATGTTACTAGGGCTAGATGCAAAGTAACCGCCCATTATGGATACGGTGGTTGTTGCTGTGGTGCCCTGATAAATACTACCATTAAGATAACCGCCTGTCATTTTGAATGTGGCGTTGCCACTGTTTACACTCACAGCACTAGCATTGCTTGCGCTGTTGCCTGATATCTCGCCACCACACATAATGAATGTGGCGTCAGAATATACACGCACACCGCCACCGCCGTAGCTGCCTGCCCTGTTGCCCGATATTGCACCGCTATACATATTGAATGTGCCGCCGTTCACCATCACGCACCGCCGTAGTCGACTACATAGTTGCCTGCTATAGTGCCGCCATACATATTGAATGTGCCTCTAACATACACGCCACCACCGCTGGATGATGAGTTGCCGCCTGTTATTACACCACCATAGATTGTGCCTGTTGGTTCACTGTCGTTGTCAAACTTGTAGATACTGCTACTTACATAATATCCGTGCTCTGTTGTGGTGTTACAATCGCAAAGTGTAAAGTTTGCTCCGCTACTTATGGTAATAACAGAACCACTGCTCGTGCCAGTGAGAATATTGCCGTTTAAGCAAAGCACTACATAACCACTATTTATGGTTATATTGGCAGAAGAAAGCGTTATATCTCCACCAAGAAAATATTTTGTGGGGTCATCTTGCCCCCGCAAGTGTTCCGCCTGTGAAGCCTTCTTGTGTGAGTTCTGTCCAATCATCGTGATTATCATGCGTGTCTGATGCGTTTGTTGCTGCATTCGCAACTTTGTTCGGCAAAACAAGCCCACCCGCAAAAACGGAACAAACTGCAAATGCCAAAATTATAAAAATCGCAAAAATAGTCCTTTTACTTTGTGTCATAGGTATCATCCTCCCTCAAAAAATATCATGGCACTCGGTGAAAAACTATGATGTAAATAACATAAAATATGTTCAATTACTTAAAATATTTTAACAAAAAAATAGAGTAATGTCAAACATTTTACAATATGTTATCATTTTTGGCCTAATCAAAGAGTCTATACTTTAAAGTTTTGTTAAATAAAAAAGTGTAAATTATGTAAATTTACACCCTATAACTTATTTATCTTCATTATTTCGTTTTGTATTTAACAATTTTTTATTTGTAGCATTCACATCAGACACAACTTTTGTGCCTGTTGCTTTTTCAAATTCTTCCTTTGCATTTTTTGCTACTTTTCCGCCACGACGAGCAACATCTTTGCTTCCTTCAAAAGTTTTCGGTTTTTCTTGTTGCGAAATTGTTTTTGTGGTTAATTCTGCAAGTTGATTAAGTGTCAGTTCAATATCTGTCATATTATCTCGCAAACTTTCTTTTTTCAAATTCTTCAGTGCTTTATATTGTTTTACACCCAGTCCACTCCAAGCCTTTGTAAGCTCATTCGTAAGAATGGCAAAATCACTTTCTTTTTCAATACCACGCTCTTTCCACTCGTCAGTAAGTTCTTTGCGAATTTTAATTGAGAGCAATCTTTGTGTTATCCATTCTGGGGAATATCCTTTTGCTCGATAAAAATCCGCACCTCTTTGCATTGCCTTCTCTGGGTCAGCAATTTCATCCAATCTTTCACTCCCAACCTGTGCAAGCCACATTTTAAACGGCTCAGCCTTTTTACTTGGAATAGATTGAACAAGGCGTAACACTCCACGAGTATTAGCCATTAAAATTTTTCTTTTCTTTCCATCATTCCCAACACTTTCAACTAGGGGACAAATTGTCCCCCAGTTCAAATTTAATTGTTCATCTCTCTTTCTCATCTTTTTAATGTAATCTCTTACATCCTTACAATCACTTAATATTTGAACTACATCGTGGACTGAAAACCACCAGTCTTCTTTTTCAGGGTCCCACTCAGTCCTAATTTTCCTATCTTCAAAAATTTTAATGTTTGACATATAAATATACCTCACTTTTATTATAACATATAATTAAGAAAAAGTGGTATAAATTTACCACTTTTTCAAAAATTTCGATACCATTAGATTTCCTCCTTTTTTATAGATTTTTGTATTAGATATTTACGGCGGTATCACTCCGTTATGGTCCAATTATAGCCATTTTAGGTGCCATCGCCGCGCCCATGTTGTTGACATCGTTAATTCCCCAATCAACCACGCGCCCAAATGTGACCATTGAAATCCGTGGACCTTTGCCTTCTAATGAAAGCACACTTGCGCCCGCCCCCGTGATTGTCCACTGCGATGTTGGTGGTCTTTGATTGCCAAGTTCGAGCGGAAAACGATATTGTCTTTCCGCTGTGGAAAAATGTGACCCCGTGCAACATACAACATTTTTGCAATATCCGCCGTCAACCAAAACAGAGCCCACCGCCAAACTTTCCGCCATGGTGGAACAAGCGCCGTAGACCCCCAAAAATGGAAATTTGAATGCACGCGCAGCATACGACGAACTTATGATTTGGTTGAGAAGGTCGCCAGCAATCAAGATATCAACATCCTTAGGTTGCAAATTTGCCTTTTGAATGACGCCCGTTATGGCAGTTTCCAACATCTTACGCTCCGCTTTTTCGAAGGTTTCTTCACCAAAAATATCATTTTTCATGACATAATCAAAATAATCACCAAAATTTCCATTGCCTTCTTTTGGACCAACAATAGAATAAGAGCCAATGATTTTTGGTTGTTTTTTCAGTCTGATTGTGTTATATTTCATCTTTCCCTCTATTAGATATAACACATTATTTCCTTTTCAAACATTTTTAAACACAACTTATTATCACATCACAAGTTGCATTGTGCAAAATTTATCTATCACCAATCCAATCTCTGCACAAACTGATTTATGAACAAATCTGATTCGCCACACATCTTCAAACATTAACAATGAAAAATCAATTTCTTCATATATCATTAAATTAAAAAAAATGTCGACCTTTAAAATCGACATTTTTGAGCATTTTTACAAAAAGTGGTTCCACTTATTGCAAAAAATG
This sequence comes from uncultured Lachnospiraceae bacterium, assembly GCA_964400145.1. GTDB lineage: Bacteria > Bacillota > Clostridia > Christensenellales > UBA1242 > Caccovivens. The sequence continues at coordinate 59,352 of CAYNTF010000003.1, forward strand.
TTATTCATCATCACTTTGTCACAAAATTGCACAGCATCAAGATAGGTTTTTGAGATTTTTAAAGATGATTGTCATTGATTTGTCATCACAATGTGGATTTATTTTTCTCTCGATGAATTTTGACAATCGGTCAATTCCAATCGCAATGGAAAGCATGATGAATGCTGCAAGCGAAAAGCCCAAGACATAGATGAGAAAGAAAACTATGTAGAATGTTGGAACAAGAGCATCCCAAATGTCGCCAAGAATGACAAGAGTGCAACGGATGTATGGACTGATATGGAACATGTTAAACAAAGCAGTGTTCCCTGTGCTGTGGAAAATTATGTTCATGATAAGCGCAACCACAACAAGCACACAAAAAACAGGAATGGCTTTCAAAATGCTTGACCACTTCAAATCAACCACACCGCTTGCCAAAAGGAAAATGCCCATCACAACCATTCCAGCATGGCAAACCATTGTTTGAATGTTTATGCCAATCGTTGTTGTAAAAACATCTCCAGAATAAACCATCACACACAGCCCAGCAAAGAGAGCGAATGTTGCAAGATAAGTGTATAACCATTTTTGAAATTCACACTTTTTCAAGCAACCTGCAATGAGCGCCACATACATTGGTGTTGAACAGAATTGGAACGGAAAGACTTGCCACTGATAGTTCCACTCACCTGTTGTGGAATTGAATGAATAGTTCAACTGCTTATAGATTTCAAGAATGATGTTCACAATGGCGTATGTCAACACCACAATGCGAACAAATTTGGAATTATCCTTGCCCTTTTTCTTGTTTATCACTGCAAAAACGCACAAAATCACCGCCCCAACAATCATGATTGCCCACCACATCAAGTGGAACCAACCAAACATCACAGGTTTTGTCATTTGACCATCCAACATTGCCAAAAATTTCTCAAACGCGTTCACTTTTTAAACTCCTCCTTTTATTACGCACATAATCTTTTCAAAACTATCTTCTTTGTTCTTTGCTTTATTATGTATCAAATTTGCAAGCAGAACAACCAATTCTCCGCCCAGCACTCCAACGCATATCATCACAAATGTGTATACAACTTGTCCAGCATTCAGTCGCAAAGTTTCCATGAAAGGAATGACACTTTTGAGCAAACTGCAAAAATTGACATTCAAAAGATGAGCAGTTGGAATTGCCACCAAGGCATAGCCACCAATTCCGATAAGGTTATATATGTAATCTCTTGTCGACGGACGATATAGTTGAGAAAATATCAAAAGGAAATAAAACAGCAAAATTATATGATGATATATGAATGTGTGGAAAGTGGAAAAACTTTCAAAAATGTTGTCGCATGATGAACTTATTATGGAACTTGGGTTGGTGTAGAATAACAGCAAGAATAATGTTGCTGAAACTATGCACATGGTCGAGCCAAATTCGCGGACTTTTCCTTTGAAAAATGATGCAAGCGGATAGAAATACAAAAACAAACTGCAAAAATGGAGTGGAATATTCCAAAGGTTATAGCCATTGATTATTCCCAATATCTGCTTGACAATTTCCAATACCAAAGTTATCACTGTCAAAATCATCAAGGGAATGCGTTTGATTTTCTCATCTCTCTTTCGTAATAAAAATGAAATTAAAAAAGCAGCCACTAAAACAATAATCAGCGCTATTGGCAAAACTATTTTTTCTGAATTTGACCAAGAAAACATATGACACCTTGACAAACTATTTAAAATTTAGTTTTCATCTAATTATAACACAATATTTGAAATTTGCCTAATTTTTTCGTCATTATTTTCTTTAATTCGCGTTTTTATTTGAAAGATTGTTTTTTAAACATATTTTTTGAAGATTTTTAAAACACAACTTTAAAACAATGAAATAATCCAATATATCACCCCAACAAGCACGCTTGATGCCACCCCAAAAACAATCACAGGTCCTGCGATGGTGAACATTTTGACACAAATGCCATACACAATTCCTTCACTTTTAAATTCAATGGCAGGGCTGGCAACCGAATTTGAAAACCCTGTGATTGGAACTATTGACCCACCGCCCGCAAACTTTCCAATTTGGTCATAGACACCAATGCCTGTCAGAAAGGAAGCCAAGAAAATGAGTGTAATCAGCGTCAGCGCCCATGCTGTTTGTTCGGATAAACTTGGAAAGCAGAGCATGTAGATATCATTAAACGCCTGACCAATCATGCAAATAAGCCCGCCCACCCAAAACGAATTGAAGAGCGACGGCCAAGGTTTAGTCTTTGGAATTTTTGCCTTGACATATCTGTTGTATGCTTCATTTCTTTTCTTATCTTCCATAATATCCTGTTTTATAGACTCCTTTTCTTTTATTTTTGCCATAAAAATTTTCAAATAAACAATTTCCATGCATAAAAAGAGAACAAATTTCAAAAACTAGAAAAAATCAAAATTGGAGGTAAAAAAATGAAAAAAATCATCTTGGGCGCAACCGCGCTGATTATGTGTGTGGCTCTTGCTGGCTGTGGAAGCACAACAAGCGCCATAACAAGTTTGGAAAATCAACTAGACGAAACAGCAAACACAATTTCAAGCATACAATCGGTCAATCCGTCGGACATATCTTTGACGCAAAGCATGCTTGAAGGCACTTCAAGCACAAGTGATAGCGACGAAATTTATAACAACTCGCAAAACACTCAACAAAGTTTGGCGACCGAAGAGTTTTATAAAATGGACATACTCAACAAAACGGCAAAAATAAAGAACAACTTGTCCAAAGACTTAAAACTTTCAAAAGCGCAAATTAGTGCTGTCAACGATTTGACAAACAGTTTGAACCGCTACACCAATTCTGTGGCATACAGCAAAAACGAAATGGACAACACTGTCAAATCAATCTCAACAATGAAAAAGAATGTTGACAAAAATTCGGATAAAATAAATGCCAAACTCAATCGCCTTATGTGCAACTCAAACGCGCGCTCGACATATTATCAAAACATTCTCAACACCCTTGACCAAATTGAAACATATGTCGGTTGTGAAGATTGCAAAAACGACACTTATTCTTATGCAGAAAACAATCATGAGCAAAACTTTGCTCCACAAAAAAATATGAAAAAGTTTGATATGCCTGCCCCTGAAAAATCTGAAAATGTAGCCGAAGATGTTTCGAACGACATCTTCAACAGCAACAACATTAACCGACTCGGTGGATATGGAATGAATGGCGGTTATCTTCCAAATGGTGCAAACGGCGTTGGTTATGGTGCTGGTTATGGTGCGCCTTATGGCATAAACCGAAATGTTGGCAGAAATGGTTTGATTTACAATTCAAACGGCGCTGGCTATGGTTACGGCGCAAACGGTTATGGCGTGAATAATTATGGCGCGGATGGTTATACCAATTACGGCGCAAATGGATATGGCGCAAATGGATATGGCGCAAACGGTTATGGCGCAAACGGTTATGGTGCCAATGGTTATGGCGTGGCATACAACAGACTGTATGGAACTCGTTTCAATCCAAATCGCAACACAGACACCTACGCCCCACTTATGCGCAACATTGACACTTATCAAATGAACGAGATTGACGGACTGAGCGGAGTTGTGGTGACAACTGAACCAGAACAAAGATTGGAAGATTTTGAAAAATTGAACGAAGATAACACGGTTGAAAAGGTGAAAGAAAATCACGACCTTGAAAAAGAAAATGACGAGCAAGAAATAACTCAAACCGCTCTGGCGATTGAAAAATATCCACGCAAAGAAAAAATAAAAACTGACAAAAATAATAATGATGACAACCAACGCGTCGTAGCATACAAACAAGAAAAAATCGCTGAAAACGAACAACCAAATGTTGAACCAAAAATTGCAATACAAAATGAGAACAATTTTCGTGGGCAAAAACCACGCAACATGAATGAAAAACATGGCGACCATAACAACGAAAATTTAGACATTGAAAGAGCGGATTTCACAGGACTCCAAAATGAAAGACCTTCACGCAATTTCAACAACGATCATCAGAAAGTCGCCCAACCAAGAAAAATTCAAGATAAAAGATTTTAAATAACAATTTGAATTGAATAACAAAACAAAAATGCTTGAAAAAAACGCAAAAAACATGAAAATGACATCAAAAAAAACACCTAATCACAAAAAATCAAGGTGTTTTTTCTTTTAACTGAAAAATCAAACAAATCGCAACAAAACGCGATTTTTATTTTTGTTGCTCTTTCGTTGTTATGAACAACAATCCTTTTTTGACAAAACCAATCGATTTTTCTCTCACCGTTTTGATGTCTGCGTCAAATTTTTTCACTGAACTGCTTTCCCATATTTTTGCAATATTTGAAATGTTGTCGGCGTTATCTTTTTCTCTTTGGTCAATGTGATGTAAGAAAAATTCCACCTTTTGTTCCAAAGTTCCCTTTTCAAGAATTTCAATGGTTGATGGATTAAATCTAGGCATCAATTCGTTGTTTGTTCTTTTAATCACAAGCCTTCTGTCACCGTTAAATTTGTTAACCGCGTCAATCAAAGAAGTGAAGTCTTTTTCAATTTTTCTTAAATCTTCTTTTGAACTGTCAAACTTCTTCAAAATAAGTTTGCCATCCAAATGATAAAATTCTTCCAACCGAGAAAAATATTCAGGAAAACTATCTCTTAAATCACACAACACGAAATGGACAAAGTTGATGTCCTTCATGTTATCTTCAAAAATTTTTTCGGCTATTTCAACCATTTTCTTGCCATTTTTTATTCCATTTCCAACTGAATACATTCTTTTCCCCTTTTTCTATCTTCTCATGCGCGGGCCACCAAAACCGCCCGGGCCCCGTGGACCCCGTGGACCAGAAGGTCGATGCGGTGAACCGCCCACTCTGCCTCCCGGAACATGTGGTCCTCGCTTGAACCTTATGCCTTTTATCATAGGGATAAAAATCAATTTTGAACTTGCAAGAATAAGGCTGAGCATAATTGCATTTGTCAAAATATTTCCATTTTTGAGTTCTGGAATGTCCGCTTTGATGACATTCAATTTTTTAATCCACTTGTCACTCACACCCAAGACATATGCATACGGCAAAACATCATAGAAAAATGATGGGTTTTCTTCCACAAGCATCTTTATTCTGTCTTTTTCCACAACTTCCAAAAATTCTTTAAATCCAAGCAACAATTCCAATCTCTTTTGCCCTTCATCGTTGTATATTTGAAATTTTCGCGAGAAGAAAACAACAAAAAACATGGTCACAAGCATGCAAATTGCAAAAATAATTCTATACGCCGACCCCCACAGGATGAAGAAACACACCCCGCCAGCAAGAACCATGAAAATGATGAAACAAATGAAAGAAAAAATCTGTCCAAATTTAGATTTGTTTTTGTGACGATAGTCAAAATAATTCAACACCCAGTCGGCGCACCCCAAGAAAAGTGCAGTCAAAATCATGACGAAGATAATTCCGATTTCATCCAAGAGCATTGCAGAGGAAATATAAATCAAAATTGCTGTGACATAGAAAAGCAATGCAAAAATAACAACGAAACCTTGTCGAATTTTGATGACATGTCTGTCGAAATATTTGTCTGCCACTTCTTTTTCGATTTCATCAACAACCTTTTGAACTGTCTTTTGGTTGTTTTCGCTGTTGTTGATTCTGTCAGAAATATTTTTCACAAGAATTTCTTTTTCCGCACCAAAAATGACACTAAACAACTTTTTTTCATATTCTCTTGATTCTTCCGGCAATTTGTCAACCAATTTGATTAATTTTTGTTTTTTCTTTTCGCCTTCAATGGATATATATTTCTTCCCAGCCCAAAAGACAATCAACGACGACAGGTCCTCCTCGTCAACAATTCCGTCCACCAAAAAACCTGCTTCTGCTGGCGTCATGTCTGTTGGAGTGTTAAATTCGACCGGCTTGATGATTTCCCCCTTGATTTTGTGCTTGCGAAAATAGATGAAAAAAATTACAATAGCAACAACCCACACCACAGCCAAGAGAATTGCCCAAACATCGATATAAGGCACCCATCCCAAAATTTCATAAAGAAAGAAGAACAGAGCGACAATCTCTGAAAAAAAGAATATGTTAACAACACAAAACAAAATTAAACCGACTTTCAAAAGGGCATTTTTCATACAAAATCCAATTAAAATTTAACTTGCGGAGCGTTTCTTTCTTCTTTGTTTTCAATTTCGAACAAGTCACTTTTTTCGAATTTAAACCCACGCGCAACCAAATTGGAAGGGAACAATTCAACTTTATTGTTGTAGACTTTCACGCAACCGTTGTAATATTTGCGCGAATTTGCAATTTCATCTTCCAAACTTTTAAGTTGATTTTGAAGCGCCAAAAAGTTTTGATTTGCTTGAAGTTGAGGATAACTTTCAGTTATATGAAAAAGTCTGCCAAGAGTCTGCGTCAAAAAGTTTTCCCCTTCCGCCTTTTCAGCAGTTGTGGTGGCATTCATTGCAGAATATCTTGCCTTCATAACATTTTCCAAAGTTTCCTTTTCGTGTTTTGCAAAACCTTTGACAGTTTCCACAAAGTTTGGAATCAAGTCATAGCGCTTTTTCATATACACATCCATTGTGGAGTAACTTTCTTTGACATTGTTTCTGAGTTTAATCAATTTGTTGTAAACTGAAATCACCCAACCAACAATGCAAACAAGCAAAAGCACCACAACAGCAATGACAACGATGAGTATAATTTGCCATGTTTCCATATTTTTTATCTCCTTTTATATTATATTTTCCTAAAACCATTCTAGCACATTTCCCCGTCTTTTGCAACGATTTGTCAGCAAAAATTTACAAATTTTTATGTCACCTTTTATTTTCTGAGTTAGTCTTTTTGACTTGTATGCCACTTTTTGCTCTTCTTTTGAACAATATAAAGAACCACTTTTGCTACTGCAAACAACACAAAAATTACTGCAAAGATGATGAAATATGTCCCAACAGACCCAGAGAAGAAAGATGAAGTTGTTTTCTTGAAAGATATGACGATATTGCAATCTTCGGTAAGGTTGCTGAGCGTTATGGTGTTGTTTCTCACTTCAACTTCAACGCCGTTGATTGAAACAAAGTCAATTTCATATCCTTCGCTTGCCGAAATTGTCAACACTTGGCTTGTGCCGTATGCAACAACTTCACCAGAAGTTGACACCGTTCCCCCACTTCCGTGAGTGACTTGAATGGTGATGACGCGCGATTTAAGCACAACAGTGACTGACATCTCACTTAAAATTTCTTGGTCAACTGAATATATTCTGTAACAATTTCCATCATCGTCATACCCTTCTTCAAGAAGCGTGAGTGAATAGCCGTCAGCCAAAACATATGAAAAATCATAGCCAGCGTTTGCCACAACTTTGAAAGTCAAGTTTTCGCCACGATTGGCGACATACACTTCATCAACTTCGTTGTCATCGACATAAATTTTTGCAAGACCGTCGGTGTTGAATGTCACATCAAACTCTTCAAGAAGTTCACTTGTCACATAAATTTGAACATCATCACCCACACTCACGGTGAATTGGCAGGAAGTTGCACTTTCACCAAGTTGCCACGCAATTTGATTGCCAACATAAGCCCGAACACTTGTGAGTATGTATCCGCTTTCGGACTCAATCGTTATGACAATTTCAGTTTCATCTGTTTCTTTCAAGAACAAATCTCCGCTTGAAATCAAGTCGCCGTTAACATAGACGGAATAGTTCTCTTGATTGCCACTTGAATAACTAACTGAAAAAGTGTCATCACTGTCAACCACATTGACTGTCATAACTTCGCTGTTCAATTCGTTTCCATAATAATCAACAAGTTTCACATAAATTTCATCACCATCTTGAATGCTGTTGATTGTGCGCGTCAAAGTTTGATTTATCTCATCAGATGAAACTGTTGCAACAATTTGATTTCCTTTATAAATCGTTGCCGAAACTTGAAGTCCGGTGTATTGAACACTGATATCCAAACTGCTTACAATGATATATGTGTTGCTGTTGAGATTTTGCGTGAAGTTGAGCGTCAAATCAACAAAATCAGAGTTGTTCGTGTAAGCAAAAGTTTCAGCGACACTTCCGCTATACCCATAGACAGTTGTCAAACTCAAAGAATTTTGCAAGCCGATTGAAGAAATATTTTGCCCCAGCCAAATTTCCGTCATACCTGTTGCAGAAATGGCATAGTCAGAGATTTTTTCGATGTTATAAAGTTTCAGCGATGACAAACTTGTGCAATAAGCCAATGCCCTTGAACCAAGATATGTGACATTCTCAGCGGATAATTCGGCAAGTTTTTTGCAGTTATAGAAAGCATAGTTGCCAATATAGGTGATATTCTCAATATTCAGTGTTTCCAAATTGGTGCAACCATAGAACGCATAATTTTCAACGACGACCTCTGTGCTTTCGCAGTTTATTTGCACGATTTTTGTGTTATCTCTGAAAGCGTTGGCGCTGATTGTTTTGATTGTGTCTGGAAGATACAAAGTTGTGACATTTGTTCCGCTGAAAGCATATTCACCCACCGCTATGATGTTCTCACCGTTGTAAGTTGACGGCACAATCAAGGTGGAAAGCGTGCCATTATATGCCGACAAAATATAACCGCCGTCAGTCTGTGTGAACTGATAGTTGCTCATTATGTCATAGTTGTCAAAAAGATACAGTTCGCTTGTGATGAATGACCGTTCATAGCCATATTTGTTCTCTTCGTCATATTTGACATATGCCGAAACCTTTGTTGTTTTAGAGATTTTAATTCCAACCGAATTATTATATTCAACAAAAACCATATTCTCTTCGCTGGTGTCGTCTGTGGAATAGTAAATTGTGTAATTATTCTTCAAATCACTCAAACTTGTTTCGAAAGAAAGATACAATGTGAAAGAACCATTTGTCCTGCTGTTTGATTGAAACTCTCCGCTTGTCACGCTGAAAGTGACATAGCCATAAATTGTTGCACCAATGTCTGCGATGTTGACACAGCCATAGCCATAATATATATCTTTGCCATTATCACCCAAATCTGTGGCATTTTCGGCTAATAAAGTTTTCACATTGCTTGCGGTCAACCCGTCAGCCAAATTCTCTGCTAGGATTGGATTGGAATATAAAAGTGCCACCGCCGCCGTGACATGCGGAGCAGCCATGGAAGTTCCCGACAGCGTGGCGTAGCGCGTGGAAGAGCCGATGTATGCGCTGTAAACACTTGACCCTGGTGCAGAAAGAAAGATTTCGTCGCCATAATTGCTGTATGATTTTGCGAAAGTCAATGTGCCATTTGATAACATAAGTGCCGAAACTGCCAGCGCGTTAGTTGCATTTGCGGGAGAGGCAGATTTTGTGTCAGAACTATCATTTCCTGCTGCAACAACGGACAGAATGTCGCAGTCTTCATATAAATTATTAATCGCATTATTCAGATTTGTGCTTGTTCCCCCACTTGACAAACCGATGCTGAGATTGACAACTGCGATATCCAAAGTTTCTGCAAGTGTTTGAATATATTCAAATGCCGATGTGATCATCGTAACCTTGCCAGAGCCGTTGCTGTCAAGCACCTTCAATGGAATAATCTTGACATTATCAAGCGTGTTGTCGGCGATAATTCCGCTCACATGAGTGCCGTGTCCGTTGAAATCTTCAAATTCGTATGATGTTGTGCTTGTTTCAGTGGTGAAATTTTTGCCATAGTCATACAAAATTCTGTTTTCAAAAAGAACATGAGAAGTGTTAATTCCACTGTCAACCACCACGACAATAACTTCGTTAAGCGAATCGTTTCGCACGCACATATTTTCGACATAAGAAGAATAGCCAACATAAGTTGACCCCCAAGATTTGAAAGTCTTATCCGTCCATGGATTTGTGTAGGAAGTCGATACGGTTTCTTCTTCGTCAAAAACTTCTTCCACCGTGACATCAGTCATGGTCACCACTTCATCATAAGACACAGAAAGATTTAAACTTGAATAATATTCATACGCATATTGTGCATCGGTGGCATTTTCATACTGAAAGATGTGCAAAGTGTTATATTCCGCCTTGGCGATTGCCCCGCAAGAATCAAGGTCGCCGTCGTAATAGACAATAAGTCGGTTGTATACCCCTTCTGCCACAACAACATTGTCTTCGATGGTGTAACTTTTCAAAGTATAGAACCCAGTGATGTTGCTTTCATAAGTTTGCAAAGAAACTGCAACTTCTTCGGTGACCAAAACTTCGCCGTCTTCAATGATATAGTCATCTTCACTCAAAACGATTTCCTCGTCATAGTCATACATCGACATCAAAGCGGAATTAAAAGCCTCAAATTCAGCGAGCGCATCCTTTGACGAGTTTTGCAAAATTGAAATCAATGCAACAAAAAAACAAATCGCAACCAAAAGCAATGCAACAAAGATCGCCATAAATCTTTTTGATTTTTTCACCGCAACCATTGAACTCATTATGTTTATATTATATCACAATCAATACAAAAAAATCAATCAGATGACAAAATAAATAGAAAAACATTCAAACCTTCAAAAAATCATTAAAAAAAATATAGAAAATATAAAAAAATCAGAGAAATTAAATAAAAAAACTATAAAAATAGTTAAAATATGAAAAAATATAGAAAAAATTATAGAAATTAATAAAAAATAAAATAAAAAAATAATCAAATATTCAAAAAAAATTCGAAAAACAAATTAAAAATTAAATAAATAGTGCAAAAAATAATCTTAAAATTAAAAAAAATGATAAATATTTTGTAAAAATAAACAAAAAAAAAGCCAAAAATTTGAAATTTTTGGCAAATTTTTTAATTTTATTTTATGATATTTATAATTTTGTTTGGAACATAGATAATTTTTTTGATGTTATCCTCTTTTGAGCAAATGTTGGAATGTTTGGAAAAAATTTCTTCCATAATTTCGTTTTGCGACAGTCCCAAAGCAACCTTTATCACTTGCTTCAACTTTCCGTTCACTTGAACAGGAAGGCTTATGGTGTCTTCTACCAAAAATTTCTCGTCATATTTTGGCCATGTGTCGTCCAAAATTTGTGTGCCAAACATTTTCTCATAAATCTCGCTTGTGATGTGTGGTGCAAGCGGATTTAACAAAATCAAAAATTGACGCAACTCTTCTTTGGTGATGAAACCATCTTCACGAATTTTCTTAACAAAAATCATAAACGCTGAAATGCAGGTGTTGAGTTTTAAATCTTCCAAATCTTCGCCTATTTTTTTGATAAGTCGATTTAGGTCATAGATATGTTCTTTTGAAACTGCGTCGCCTTTGACCATATCTTGAAGCGCCCAAACTCTATCCAAAAATGAAGTTATTCCCGTTATGCCATCGTATGTCCACGGCGTGTTGTCTTCATATCCGCCCAAGAAATGAACATGCAATCTTGCAACATCGGTGCCATATTTTTCAATCACTTCCAAAGGCGAAACGCCGTTCGCTGAACTTTTGCTCATCTTCTTGCCTTGGTCGTCAAGAATGAGCCCGCTCCCCATTTTACGAACAAATGGGTCACGCGTTGGAACAGCACCAATTTCATACAAAAAGTTTTGCCAGAAAAATGCGTAAAGCACATGGCGAGTGATATGTTCTGTGCCACCGGTGTAGCAGTCAACGCTGCCCCAATATTTCAACTTTTCAAAATCGGCAAGTGCGTGGTCGTTGTGAGGGTCGCAATATCGAAGCCAATACCAACTCGACCCCGCCCAATTTGGCATGGTGTCTGTTTCTCTTCTCGCCTCATGTCCGCACTTTGGACATTTACATTTGACAAACGACTCAATTTTCGAAAGTGGGCTGTCACCATTTGCGTTTGGCAAATAGTCCTTTGTCACAGGCAACACCAACGGCAAATCGCTCTCGTCAAGTGGAACAATTCCGCAGTGGTCACAGAAAACAACAGGGAATGGTTCACCCCAATATCTCTGACGGTTGAACGACCAATCTTGCATTTGATAGTTCACCACGCGTTTGCCAGCACCTATTTTTTCCACTTTATCTGCAATCTTCACTTTGGCTTCTTTGACAGGAAGTCCAGAAAATTCCGCCGAATTCATCATTTTGCTGTTTTTGGAAAGATATTCCTTCTTTTCCACAGCGCATTTGCTGACATCGCCTTCAATCACCTGAACAAGCGGAATATTGAATTTTTTTGCAAACTCAAAATCGCGCTGGTCATGAGTTGGCACAGCCATAACCGAACCCGTGCCATAGTTCGCAATCACAAAATCTGCCAAAAACACTTGCACTTTGGCATTGTTCATTGGATTGATGACATAAAGACCTTCAAGTTTGCAACCTGTTTTTTCTTTTAAATCAGAGATGCGTTCAAACTCACTTCTGAGCGCGGTTTTCTTGCGATATTCTTCCACATCTTTCCAATTTTGAATTTCGTTTTTAAGTTTATCGACAAGTTCATGCTCTGGTGCAATCGCAACAAAAGTGACTCCATAAATTGTTTCAATGCAAGTGGTGAAGATTTCAATTTCGCCCACTCTTTTGTCATCTTTGTTAAACAAATCAAACTTAACTTGCATGCCTTCGCTTTTGCCAATCCAATTACGCTGTGCGTCTTTCAAATTTTCCGCCATTTTTATGCGGTCAACATTTTTGAGCAGTTTTTCGCTGTATTCTTGCATCTTCAAAAACCAAACATCGCGCGTTTTTTGGATGACATCTCCGCCACAGCGGTCACATTTTCCGCCTTGACTGTCCTCGTTTGACAGCGTGGTTTGACAATGCGGACAAAAATTTACCACACCCTTTTTCTTGTATGCTTTTCCATTTTTCAGCAGTTGCAAAAAAATCCACTGTGTCCAATGGTAATATTCTGGGTCACTTGTGCAAATTGTTCTGTCCCAATCAAAAGAAAGCCCAAGTGCTTTTGATTGAGTGATGACTTTGTTCATGCCTTCGCGAACAAAATCGTGTGGATTGACCCCTGTTTTGATTGCAGCATTTTCAGCAGGAAGTCCAAACGCGTCGCCACCGATTGGAAAAAGGACATTATACCCCTGAAAACGCTTATATCTTGCCAAAGCGTCAGCAGGAATTGTGCCCTTCAAATGCCCCATATGCAAATTTCCGCTTATGTTATAGAACTCATAAAGCACATAATATTTTGGCTTTGTTGGATGAAAATCAATCGCCTCAAAAGATTTTTCTTTCACCCATTTTTCTTGCCATTTTTTCTCAATTTTTTTAAAGTCATAGTTCATTTTCGTTCTCCAAGCAAAAAACTCATTATCTTCAAAACTCACCAGGCAAAAGCCCAATCTCAACATTTGAAAATTCTGTTTGCTGTGTTCAGTTCACACTATCAATCAAAATGTTTTTACATCATCAAATCATATAATTTTCAATCTTTTCTCTTTGCCCAAATGGATGCAAGAGCAATCAGCAGTTGTGCAGGGATGTAACACATGAATGCAACATCATATTTTGAAAGGAACTCAATAAAGTCAGCGTTTGTGATTTGAAGTATTGTCAACCAGCCACCACCTTGAAGCATTGAGAAGAATTGAAAAGCAAACAGCACAAAAAGCCCCAAGAAGAGCAACCATTCAGTTTTTATATAGAACAGAAGGATGATAAGTGTGACAAATGCATTTAGGATGCACATCATTGAAATAATTTGCAAAGTGTCAAGTGTAACATATTGCATGGCAATAAAGTAGGTTATCAAACACACCGCCACACGAAGTGCAACATTAACAATTCTAATCCCCATTCCTCTGGAAAGTGTGAGGGTGTGGACAAGATAAATAAATTGCGAAGCACAATAAAGGCAAACAGCAATCAGCACGCTGTTTTCAACAATGCCTGGCAGAAGAACCATGAAAACATCGGCAACAACATTAAGCGCCAGCGCCAATGTTATCAAAATTTTTTTTGACATCTTTTGTATACACAAAAGTGAAAACAAGAACGACGCCAAAACACAACCGAAAGCCAAAACATTTGTGAAAGTGAAGTTGGATATTGTGAAACTTAAATCTTCCTTAAAAATCACATAACCAAACATCGCCAAAACGACGATTGCAAGCAAAACACTTGCAACAATATTAAAAATTTTTCTTTTCTTTGGACTCATTTGCGTTCTCATATATTTATCATATCACAAAAAATACTTTTTTTCCAAATATTTTTGACAACTTTTACATTTTTTTAAATAATTCACAAAAATTTCGTTTTGGTCGCTTTGTTGTTTTTTTCATTTATCTTTCATTTCACTCGCCACACAAGACCAGCGAAAAATCATTTTTCTTTTTTGTCAATCTTCTTTGTCAATCTTCAAAATTGTATACGCCCAAAAACTTGCGATTAATCTCTTCCTGCCCAACACTCAATCTGTCGGAAGAAATTTTTATTTTTTGACCTTGCAAAAGTGTGAATTTTGTGCCTTGGTCAATCGCCACTTTGTCAGATATTCCAACGAAAGAAACCTTCTTTCCGCCGTTTTCGAAGTTGATATATTTCACGCCTTTACGGTTGCGCGAACTGATTGGAATTTGCATCGAACTCAGACGCTTCACATAGCCGTTGTCGGTGACAATAAGAAATTCTCCGCCCAAATTTTGCCCAGCAAAGACCACTTTTTCTTTGTCATCCAAAATTATGCCTTTCACGCCACCTGCAACCCTGCCTTGAATTGGCACTTCACCCTTTTCGAAGTTAACGCAATATCCGCCCGACGACATAAGGGCAAAAGTTTTTCCTTTGATTTCATGCTCAACATTGACAAGTTTGTCGTTGTCGGAAAGTTTGATGACTTGATAGAAACTTTTTGTTATCACAATCTCTTTTTCAGTTGAGCGCTTGACCATGCCATTTTGCGTGAAGAAAACAATTTCGCCATCGCCTTCAACTTTAAGCACTGCGATTGGCAATTCCATTATGTCAATCGACTTATCTATATTCTTGAGCGTCATACCCTTCTCGCGCCACTTGCCTTCTGGAAGTTTGTCCACAGCCACTTTAAGACAGTTTCCGCGATCGGTGAAGATGAGAATTGTGTCTGTATGTTTGACATAAAGCAGTTTTGTGTGAACATCAAACAATGTGGCGCTTTCTGAAAGCGTTTTGAGAGATTTGTTATAATTTTTCACACTAACCTTTTTGATTGTTTTTCCAGCCGAGAGAGTGATGATATAATCTTTGGAATCTTCAACTTCTTCAATTTTTGAAAGTTTAACTTCGGCGCTGTCAATTTCTTTTGAGCGACGGTCCGAGTTAAACTTCCTTTTAATCTCCAAAATTTCCTTTCTTACAACATCAAGTTGCAACTTTTTGGAATTTAAGATAGCCTCCAACTCGCTTATACGCACTCTAAGTTGTGCAAGTTCTTCTTGCAGTTTTGTCACTTCCAAATGCACAAGACGCGCCAATCTCATATCCAAAATTGCCTGCGCTTGTTTTTCGGACAAGCCAAATTTTTCTCGAAGTCTGTGTTTTGCCTCCGAAGTGTTTGAAGATGTTTTGATAATCTTAATCACCGCGTCAATATTTTTTATGGCAATCAAAAGCCCTTCCACAATATGCGCTCTTTCCCTTGCAACATTAAGGTCGAACTTTGTTCGGCGAACGACAACATCGCGTTGGAAAGCGGTGTAATAAGAAATAATCTCCATCAAATTCAAAAGTTTAGGCTTTCCGCCAGCAATGGCAACCATATTGATGGCATAAGAAATCTGCAAATTTGTTGATTGGAACAAGAAAGACAAAATCTTTTGCGCATTCGCTTCTTTTTTAAGTCGAATGACTGCGCGCATGCCATTTCTGTCACTTTCGTCACGAATTTCACTAATGTCGGAAAGTTTATCTTTGTTCTTTTCTTTAAGTTCGGCAATTTTTTGAAGAAGTTGCGCTTTGTTGACTTGATATGGAAGTTCGGTGATAACCAAATTTTGTTTGTCACCGTTTTGCTCAACTCCCACTTTTGCGCGAACAGTGATTTTTCCCTTACCTGTTTCGTATGCCGAACGCAAACCTTCGCCAAAGATGAGTTCCCCACCTGTTGGAAAATCTGGACCTTTGATTATCTTCATCATATTGTCAAGACTGATCCGCGGATTGTCGATATACGCAACAACGCCGTCAATCACTTCGCCAAGATTGTGAGGCGGAATGTTTGTGGCAACACCAACTGCAATACCCGAAGTTCCATTGACCAAAAGATTTGGAAAACGCCCCGGAAGCACATCAGGTTCTTTCAAAGTGTCGTCAAAGTTAAGCCCCCAACGCACAGTGTCCTTTTCTAAATCACGAAGCAACTCCATTGCAAGCGGAGTCATGCGCGCTTCGGTGTATCTCATTGCCGCCGCGCTATCTCCGTCCACCGACCCGAAGTTTCCATGCCCATCAACAAGCGGTGCACGCAAAATGAAATCTTGCGACATGCGCACCATGGCGTCATAGACAGAAGAGTCGCCGTGCGGATGATATTTACCCATGCAATCACCGACGATTCTGGCTGATTTTCTGTATGGTTTATCAGGAGTCAACCCAAGTTCCAGCATGGAATATAAAATTCTTCTTTGCACAGGTTTCAATCCGTCTTCAACACGCGGAAGCGCTCTGTCAAGCACAACATGTTCGGTGTATGGAATCATGGAATCGTGTAAAACTTCTTCAAGCGGTTTATACAAAATTCCATTCCCGCCGTAATATCCACCCACTGAATTTCCATCGCCGTGAATGTTGTCGTCGTGAGTATGCATTTCCTCGTTTTGAGAAAATGTCATTTTTTCATTCAAATTTTCTTGTTTTCTGTCTTCTTTCATTTTTTCCTCTGGATTTTTTTGTTTTAAATTTTCATTTTTTTGTTTTATATTCTCTTCGTCATCTTCTTCGGTGTCTTCTTCGTTTTCATCAAGATTTTCTTCTTCATATTCGTAACGATGATTTTGATAATCGTTCATATCAATTTCGATACTTTTTAAATATTTCTGATAAATCTTTTGATATTTCTCTGAATTTTCTTCTTCAACTTGCTCGTCTATATCGTCATTTTCATCGCCATCATCATTGATGTTTATATCTTCATTCTTTTCATCTTTTTTGTCATTTTTTTTAGTTTTTTCATCGTTTTTTATTGATTTTTCTGTATTTTCATCATTTTTTTCGGGTTTTTCTTCAATTTTGATGTCAATTTCGTCATTTTCAATGTGATTTACATCAACATCTTCGTCTTTCTCGTTAAATTTCTCTTCAAATTCTGTGATTTCTGTGTCATTTTGCTCGTTTTTTATCTCATTTTCATATATTTTTTCACTTTTTTCTTCATTTTTTTCGATTTTTTCGTGATTTATTTGATTTTTTTCATGATTTAGTTCGGTTGTTTCATAATTTTCTCTTTCGTTTTGTCGTTCATAAAAATCATTCTTTTTTTCTTCCGAATTTTTGTTTTCAGTCAAATTTTCAAGATTTTTTTCAATCTCATTTTGTCGAGTTATGCTTTGCGATATTTCTTTCTTTTCTTCCTTCTGTTCTTCCAAACTCCAAATGTCCAACTGCCCCTTTGCAACGCTGTGGTCTTCTTCAACTTTTTCTTCGTCTTGTTCTGGAAGCAAAAGTTCGTCATAGCATATTTGCCCAGGAATTGGCTCTATTGGCTCTCTGTCATCGAATTCATCATCTATCATTCAAACGCCCTCGACTTTTTTTATTTTCAATCACATTCTTGAAAAAACTTCGAAAAAATCAAATCTTTTTATATTCTTTCATAAACATATCTTCTTTGTCAAAGTTTGCATGCTCTGAAATATATGCCTTTCTCTCTTCAATCGCATCGCCCATGAGTGTGGTTATCATCTTCTCCGCTTGTGCTGCGTCTTCAATGGTCACCTGAATGAGTGTTCTGTTTTCTGGGTCCATGGTTGTTTCCCAAAGTTGTTCTGGATTCATTTCGCCAAGACCTTTATATCTCTGAATCATGTAACCCTTCCCCGCGCTTGCAACTGCTTCGGCAAGTTCAGCGTCGGAATAAACATATTTTTCATAATCTTTTTTATACACCTTATAAAGCGGTGGAAGCCCAATGAAGACATGCCCGTCGGTGATGAGTTGTTTCATATATCGATAGAAGAAAGTCAGCAAAATTGCACGAATATGCGCGCCGTCTTGGTCGGCATCGGACAAGATGATCACCTTGTTATATCTCAATGTGGACAAATCAAAATCTTCTCCAAAACCTGTGTCAAGCGCCGAGATGATTGTTCTTATCTCTTCGTTGGCAAGCACTTGGTCAACTCTCTTCTTTTCAACATTAAGCGGTTTTCCGCGAAGTGGCAAAATGGCTTGATATCTTCGATCTCTCCCCTGCTTTGCACTTCCGCCAGCCGAATCACCTTCCACGATGAACAATTCGTTCTTTGTTCTGTCGCGTGATGTGGAAGATGCAAGTTTTCCCACCAAATTGAAGTTCTCCGCATTGTTCTTTGCACGCGTTAACTCTTTGGCTTTTTTGGCTGCAATTCTCACTCTCGCCGCTTGCTTTGCTTTCTCAACGATAACTTCTGCCATTGTCGAATTTTGCTTTTCAGCAAGCAAACGCCCAAGTTCTTGCAGTGTCAGGGCTTCAACTTCGGTTCTGGCTTCTGGATTTCCAAGTTTTGTTTTGGTCTGCCCTTCAAACTGCACATTATTCATCTTCAAATTGATGACCGTCACAAGCCCTTCACGAAAATCCTCGCCAAGCAAATTTGGTTCTTTATCTTTCAAAAAGTTGTTGGAGCGCGCATAGTCGTTAAACGCTTTTGTGAAGGCACTCTTGAAACCAATCTCATGCATTCCACCTTCGGTTGTTGGAATGTTGTTGACATATGAGAATGTGTTTTCTGTGTAACTGTCGGTGGAGATGAAAGCCACTTCCAAATCAATAATCTTGGTCTGCGCATGGAAGAACATTGGAGTTTTGAAAAGCGGACTTTTTCCTTCAACAAGGTAGGAAACAAAATCGACCGTTCCGCCTTCGTAATGAAATTGGTCTTCCACGCCCGTTCTTAAATCTTTGACAACAATTCTCAAACCTTTGTTCAAAAATGCAAGTTCGCGCGCTCTTCTGGAAATCACTTCATAGTTAAACGACTGCTTTCCAAAAACCCTGTCATCTGGCAAGAATGTGACAGATGTTCCGCTGGCATCACTTTCGCCGATTTCCTTTAATGGCGCTTTGGCAATACCGCTGTGAATTTTGCCTATTTCGTCTTCATATGAATGAAATTCGATAAAATATTTTTTTCCATCCTTGCACACTGTGACATTGCACCACCTTGACAATGCGTTGGTAACCGAAGCGCCCACGCCGTGCAAACCACCTGAGAACTTATAGTTTTCGTTGTTAAACTTTCCGCCAGCATGCAAAGTTGTGTAGACAACTTCCACCCCGCTTTTGCGAAGAGTTGGATGCATATCAACAGGAATTCCTCGACCATTATCTTCAACGGTGGCACTGCCATCTTGATTTAATGTGATTCGAATTGTGTCGCCATGCCCATTGGAAATTTCATCAATGGCGTTATCAACAATTTCCCACAAAATATGGTGAAACCCGCGCGCACTTGTTGTGCCGATATACATACCCGGACGCAATCTCACTGCATCCAATCCATCCAACACGACAATATCTTTTGATTTGTATTCTTTCTCTGACATATTCGCTCCAAAAAAATAGATTTTCACTATATTTTAACACAAAAATCAATTTTATTAAAACAAAAATGCGCATTTTTAACAAATTTTAGCAAATGAAATTATTTTATTGCAACCATAAAATAAAAAATTAAAAAAAATAAAAAGGCGGACTTGAAGCCCGCTTGCTTTTTGCTCGCAACAATTTTTTTTAGCGACGACCGACAAAATTAATATGTCAGAATTTATTTTTCTTCTCTCAGTTCAAGCATCTTTTCACGAATAATTTGGTTGGCGCGTTCCAAAGTTTCTTCGTCAAGTTTGACGCCATAAAACTGTGAAAGTTCATATGGCTGTCCGATGTGATAGACGCTTCGGTGAAAAAGTTTGGGTTTCTTTTCAATCCAAATTGGCACAATCGGTGTTTTTGTTTTTATTGCAATCAGTGCCAGCCCGCTTTTTATCTCGCCCAGCACTTCGTTTTCATTTTTAAGCCTTGTGCCTTCTGGAAAAATGAAAAGTTGTTTGTTTTCCTTCAAAGCCTTCATGCATTGTTTTATGGCGTTGATGTCGTTGGCGTCGCGGTCAATTTCAATTCCGCCCAGATATCGCAGAATTGCTCCAAAAAATTTGTTCTTGAAAAGTTCCTTTTTTGCCAAAATCTTAACTTTTTTGCGTGTGTGCAAAAGATATAACACAATATCCCAATTTGAGCGATGATTTGCTGACAAAATCGCCTTCCCTTTTGGCAAATTTTTCTTTCCGATGATTTTGGTTGGATGCATGATTGAAAGTGGAATCCAAAGCAACGCTTTCAAAAGTTTATAGAACATCAATCTCAACTCTCCCAGATATTTTTTCCATAAATATTTTTTATAACTATATGTGCCCCTATATGTGACCACATGATTATGTGGACTTATGTTGTGATATGATTATGTTGTAAATATAGTTATATAGTTATATGAATTAGATATAAATTTATTTGCCCGTATCATATCAGTTTAACTATATCATTATATCAGTTTAATTTCAAAAAAATCAATCTATTGTGAAATTAAACTCACCTTTTATCAAAATTTTTTGCACAAGAAACCGCTTCCGCCCAGCATATTTGCAAATTGAAACCGCCTGTCAGAGCGTCAACATCCAACACTTCACCCAAGAAATAAAGTCCGCTGACAAGTTTACTTTCAAAAGTTTTTGGATTGATTTGCGAAAGTTCCACTCCGCCACTTGTCACAATGCCCGCATCCAAGTCATAGAGTCCGCCAAAGTGAAGCGGAAATTCTTTAAGATTTTTGACAATCTTCTCTCGTTCTTCCTTGGTTATGGAATTTATCTTTTTCTCGCCATCAAGACCAATTTTTTTGACAAAAACTTCTGCAACCGCTTTTGGAAGAAGTCCGCGCATAACCGATTTCAATTCCTTATTCTTCGCTCCGTCAAAATCGCGCAAAAGACGATTTTCCAACTGCTTTGTTGAAAGCGCTGGCTTGAAATCAAGCGACAACTCCACTTCTCTCGCGCGATTGACAAAACTTGAAGTTGTCAACACAATCGGCCCCGTGATTCCACAATCAGTGAACATCATCTCGCCAAAAAATTCTTTCTTTTTGCCGTCAAAATTCACTTTCAGCGAAACATTTTTAAGCGACACTCCTTGAAGAGAAGAAACATCATCTTTAAGCTTGATTGGACAAAGCGCCGGCACGATTGGCACAATCTTATGCCCAAAATTCTGAGCAAATTTATAACCGCTTCCGTCACTTCCTGTCGACGAATAACTCTTCCCGCCCGTTGCAACAACAACCTTATCAAACTCAAACTTATGTTCATCGGTTGTCAAGAGAAATTTGGCGCCCAATTTCTCAATCTTTTTCACATTTTGCTTAAAACAAAATTTAACATCACGGCAGTGTTCTTTCAAAACTTTGATGACATCACTCGACTTGTCGCTCTCGGGAAAAACACGATTTCCACGCTCCAACTTTGTTCTCAGCCCCAATTCTTCAAAGAAGTTGACCGTATCTTGACTTGTGAAATTATAAATTGCCGAGCGCACAAATTTTTCGCCACACACAACAGATTGCAAAAACTCATCCGGCGGACACAAATTTGTGAGATTGCATCTCCCCTTGCCTGTTATGTAAAGTTTCTTTCCAGCCTTTTCATTATGGTCAAGCACAGTGACATCATGCCCGCTCTTAGTCAAAAGCCCAGCCACCATAAGCCCGCTTGCGCCACCACCAACAACTGCAACTTTCATTTTTTATCTCTTCCTTTATTCAATGCTCTCATCATCAACAGCAAGTTCAGGATCATCTTCTCTCCTTAATTCCTGAAACTTTCAATCTCTTCTTGACTCATTGGCTTGGTCTTTCCGCGCGAAAGTCCGCCAAGACGAACATTCCCAATGCGCACTCTCTTCAAAAGAACAATCGTTCGCCCTATGCAATCAAACATTCTGCGCACTTGGTGATTTTGCCCTTCGTCAATACAAACAGAAAGTTTGGTGTTCCGTCCGTCAAAACTCAAAAACTTAACTTTCGCTTTTGGCATTCTCACGCCATTTTCCACAACGCCGTTTCGAAGAACAGCAAGTTCGCTTTCCTTCATTTCACCTTCAACTGTGACTTGATATTCCTTTTCAAAGTGAAATTTTGGATGCGTCACAAGATTGGCAAACTCGCCGTCATTGGTCAAAAAAATCAATCCTTCGGTGTTATAATCCAGCCTGCCCACATGCACAAGTCTTTCGTCACAATCCACCAAATCAAAGATGGTTTTTCTACCCTTTTCGTCCTTTCTGGTGCAAGCATAGCCCTTTGGTTTGTTTAATTTCAGATAGACGAATTCTTTTGGCATGACCACATTTTGTCCGTCCACTTTGACAACATCTTTTTTCTCGTTTATGGTCGTGCCAAGTTCGTTGACAATTTTTCCATTGACCATAACGCGTCCAGAAGATATGATTTCGTCACATTTTCTTCTTGAAGCCACTCCGCAAAGTGCCAGAAATTTGTTTAATCTCATAAAAAAATCCTTTTTGCAAATTTATCAAAAAGTCAATCAGCAAGAAGGATTTAAAAAGATTTTCAATCAAGTTGTTTCAACATCCAGCGCAACGGCACAAAGATGCGTCAACAACTCCTTTATTCATCAAGCGGTTCAACCGCCCAATTATTGAAGAAATCGCCCATTCTTTGCCAAATTGACTTAGGTTTGATTTCTTCTATTGTATAAATTTTTTCGGAAAATAGCAAGTCATTATTCAAAAATATTTCAACTTTTCCAATTTCTGTGCCTTTTTCCAGCGGAGCTTCCACGCTTTGCGGATAGGTGTAGACAATTTTGATGTTTTCCAATTCGCTGTCAGTGAGCGGATAGACAAAACTTTCTTTGGTTCCAATTTTAGCGCTTTCCACTCGCCCGTCAACAACTTCAATCGTTTGGTTGTAGTCATAAAGTTCGGTTAAATCGTGAAGTTTGAAATTCTCTGCGCACTCTTGAAGCATGCTGGCACTTTCTGGAAACATAGGTCCACAATTAAGAACCACGCAAACAATTCTCATTCCGTCCTTTTCAATCGCAGAAACAAGACAGCGTCCCGCATCGTCTGTGAAGCCTGTTTTCACGCCTATGCACCCGTCAAGCGTGAAAAGAAGTTTGTTTTTGTTTTTCAAATATCTGTTTTCACCGTCGCCTTTTGTGATTTTGATGTTTTTTGTGCCGACAATCTCTCTGAAAGTGTCATTTTCCAACGCATAGGCAGTTATCAGCGCCAAGTCATAAGCGGTGGTGTAATGCCCGTCAGCGTCAAGCCCGTGCGTGTTGGCAAAGTGAGAATTTTCCGCCCCAATTTTACGCGCCAAATCATTCATCATCGTCACAAATTCGCTTGTCGAGCCAGCAACATGTTCAGCGATTGCCACAGAAGCGTCATTTCCAGAAATTAGCATCAAGGCATACAAAAGGTCGCGCGTGGAATAGACATCGCCTTGTCGAAGATAGAGCGAAGTTCCCGGCACTCCAACTGCTTTTGGCGAAATTTCAAATTTTTCGTCAAGGTCAGTGCAATTTTCAAGCGCCGTGATTGCCGTCATAATTTTTGTCGTGCTTGCCATTGGAAGTTTTGCGTTTTCGTTGACAGCAAAAAGTTTTCGTTTTGTGGAAGTTTCAATCACCGCACAACCCTTTGCGGAAGTGTATAGATTGAGAGCGCTTGCGTTTAAACTGTATGTATTTGCAACTCCAAAAAAAAGGAAAATAGCACAGAAAGACAATATCACAAAAATCGAAAAAACCTTATTAATTCTCATCGACATTTTCTCCACCTTTTTCTTCTTTTTGTTTTTTATCTTTTTCAAGTTTTTGAAGAAGAGAATTGAACATATTTAAAACTGTTTGATAGAGAGATTTATTCTCCACATTAACAAAATCCACATCGCCATCAGAAGTCAAAATAAGAAATCCAACAGGAGAAACACTCATCCCGCCTGAACTTCCACCTGTCATCGGAAAATGATTTCCAACCCGTCTTGCAGAAAGGTCGGCATATTCTCCGCCACCAACAACAAAGCCCACAGTCACTTTTGAAATTGGAATGATTGTTGTGCCGTCGGGCGCTTGAATGCTCTCGCCAACAATCGTGCTGGAATCGACAATCGTCTTGATTTTTTCCATGGCATTTGCAATCATGTCGTTGATTGAAGTTGAGTTTGTGTATACTCTCATAACATCTCCTTTTTTTCGCTTATTGTGTTTTGCATTGCATACTACCACAACATATTGTGTGGTATGCAACATAATACACCACTTATTGCGTATTTTGTTTCTTTGTTAATATGAGCGAAAGAATAAAAGAATATACAACATCAAAAAAAGAAATTGAAAGTGCCACCCTTCCTGCAATCTCGCTTTGCGGTTTGTTGTATGAAACCGTGTCGTAGATACAAAAGGATGCAGTCGGTTTTTTACTCTTCACAAAAAGACAAATGTAGGTGAAAATTTGATTGAGAAGTCCGCAAATCATGGCACTTTGAAAAGCGTCGCCCGTGCCAATGTTATAAAAAACCAAACATTTTTTAAGTCGTATTTTATCTTTGATTTGTCTGCCAAATTCTTCAATAAGAGCAAACTGCGGGCTGGAAAATTCCAACGCTTGCCGTTTTGTTTCTTTCTTGTTTTGAAGTTCAATATACTTTCCATGAAAGGAAACGATGAAATATAATATGTTGATTTTAAAAACAAAAATGGCAATCACCCCGCGATTATACATCGGATTAAACGAAATGCGCACTTCAAAGAAAACAGGAAAAACAAGCAGTATGATGAACACTGCTGGAATTATGTAATAGAGTGAAATTTGCCAATCCATGTTTAATATTTTGTTTAAAATACTCAAAAAAATACGGAGCCGAAAAATCTTGTCCACTCCGCCTTTTTGTTTGTTGTTTTTCACTTTTTGTTTTTCATGGCATATCTGACAACTTTGTTGACATTTTGATAATTTATGTGAATGTTTATGCCAAAATAGTCCGCATAAGGTTGTTTCATAATCAACTGATAAATCTCTTTGAAGGCATCTTTTTTGAGCGCTTTAAGTCCACTTTGAATTTCCGTCAACCGATTTGGATTTTCCATAAGAAAGTTCAATTTCTTTGTCAAGTCGTTCATATTTTTGAAACTCATGCACAAGCCTTTGTCTTCCAAATACTTTATGTTATATTTCTCTTGGCTTGGAAGTTTTTTCGTGGCAAGAAGTGGCAACCCTTTGTTTATGCTTTCGGTCGTCGACAAACCACCGCCTTTTCCAACTAAACAATCGCAAGCACTCATGATGACATCAATTTCTTTTGAAAAGCCGATATTTTGGATGATAAAATTGTTTGGACATCTTACAATTTTTCTGTCAATTTTCTGCTTGGTTTTCGCATCGTTGCCGTTCACAACAACAATTTGCACTTCCTTTTTTATTCTCTTCAACAAAGATTTCAAAATTTTGTAAGCCCCCGATGTTCCACCACCGAAAAGAATAAGAATTGTGAACACATCTTGCTTCAAACCCAATTTTTCTTTGGCAATTCGCTTGTCAATTTTCTCGTTAAACTTCTCTGAAACAGGAAGACCTGTGCAAATCAGGTTTTCACTTTTAAAACCTCTGTCAATCAACTCCGCTTTGAATTTTTCTTCTGTCAGAGTGAGCAAGTCCACCCCGCCGATATTCGTTTCCCAAAACGGCGAGATGACATAGTCCAACATACACGCAATGTTCACACTCGGCAATTTATACACCCGTCGCAAGTTCGCCAGCACCGTTCCACAAGCGTAGTGAGTGGCATATATAACATCTGGCTGAAAGTCATAGATAATCTTCAACAAAAAGCCGTGAACTTTTCTGACAAATTTCTGGCACAGGCAATTTTTGTCATCTTTATAACTCTTCCGCTTATATTTGTTGTAAAAATGGTTAAAAAATGGAAGAAGATATTTCACCGAAAGAAAATACCCTTCATTCTGCTCCCAAGCAATAAATTTAAGTTTGGCGTCCTTGAAAATGTCCACCACTCTAACTTCGCAACCCGCCTTCTCCAACCTGTCTTTCATGGCATACGCAGCCGAATTGTGTCCATTCCCCGCCGTCACAGTTAAAATCAAAATCTTTTTCACCCCTTTATTATAACATTTTTTTTGATTTTGACAAATATTTTTAAAATTTGTTATGAAATATTTTTTATTTGAGTTAAAATAGACATGGAAAACATAAAAAAATCTTAAAAATGGAAAGGAGTGACAATGAAAACAAAGACAAAAGAAAAAACACAACAAGCAAAAGGCGGAAAGTCATCAAGCGCAAAAAACGCGCAGAAAGTTTGTTTTGATAACGAACTGTATCTCAAACTTCAAAGCGAAAACATTGCCAAGAGAATAAAGAAGTTTCACAATAAACTGTATCTCGAATTTGGTGGCAAAATTTTCGACGACTTGCATGCTTCAAGAGTTTTGCCTGGTTTTGACCCAAACATAAAAATCAAACTTCTTCAAAAATTGAAAGATAAGACAGAAATCATCTTTTGCATAAGTTCCAACGACATCGAAAAGAACAGAATTCGTGCTGACCTTGGGCTTTCGTATGACAACGAAGTTCTGCGCCTTGTGGACAATCTGCGAAGTCTGGGACTGTATATTTCTGCATTCGTCATCACATTGTATAAAGGTCAACAAAGCGCCACAAAGTTCGGCAAGAAATTGGAACAGCGTGGCGAACGCGTCTATTTCCACCAATACACAAAAGGCTATCCAAACGATGTTGAAACGATTGTTTCAGACGAAGGCTATGGCGCCAATCCGTTTGTGGAAACCACTCGCCCGCTGGTTGTTGTCACCGCGCCTGGCGCATCAAGCGGAAAACTTGCAACCTGTTTGTGCCAACTTTATCACGAATATAAGCGTGGCACAAAAGCAGGCTATGCGAAGTTTGAAACCTTTCCTGTTTGGAATTTGCCACTCAAACACCCTGTGAACATCGCCTATGAAGCCGCCACGGCAGATTTATATGATGTCAACCAAATCGACCAATATCACTTCAATGCCTACGGCAAACTTGCTGTCAACTTCAACCGCGACATCGCCGTATTTCCTGTTTTGCAGAACATTCTGACCAAAATCACCGGCAAGGAAGTGTATAAATCGCCGACCGACATGGGCGTGAATATGGTGGCGTCGGCAATCATTGACGACAAAATTGCGCAAGAATACGCCCGAAAAGAAATTCTGCGAAGATATTATCGCGCCGAATGCGATTACAGACGCGGACAATGCACTTTTGAAACCCTTGAGCGCAACAAATCACTTGTCGCCGAATCGGACGCAAAAAACAGTTTGAAAAAAGTGGTTGAAACCGCCAAGGAAACCTCCAAAACAAGTGGCTATCCTTGCGTGGCGCTGGAACTTCCAAATGGAAAAATTGTGACGGGTAAAACGAAAAAGATTGTTTCAGCATCTGCCGCCGTTGTTCTGAACGCCATTCGAACATTGGCTGGACTTGGCGATGATTTTGATGTCATCACAGACGATGTTCTGCTCCCGATTGTCACATATCGCACAAAAGTTTTGAAAGAAAACAACAGC
Source organism: uncultured Lachnospiraceae bacterium (assembly GCA_964400145.1). Lineage (GTDB taxonomy): Bacteria > Bacillota > Clostridia > Christensenellales > UBA1242 > Caccovivens. The sequence goes on from CAYNTF010000003.1 coordinate 87,131, forward strand.
GTTCTGACTTTGGACGATGTTTTGGTGGCACTTTCCATTTGCACAAGCAAAAATGAGAAAGCAAAGCGCGCATTGGCGGAGATTGAAAAATTGCGTGGTTGCGATGCGCACTGCACATACATTTTGTCAAGCGCCGAAGAACAAACACTCAAAAAACTTGGCATAAACATCACCTGCGAACCAGTCTTTTTGAACTCAAACTTGTTTGAAGGTTAAGAGAAAAATTGAGAGAAAAAAGATTGAAAAAGATTTGTTTTTTAAAGATAAAAAAAGATCAAGAAAGATTAAAAAAACCTTAACGACAAGTTAAGGTTTTTCTTTTCTAAAAATTTTAAAATTTTAATCTGACAATCTCAATTTTTTGAAAAATCAAGCCACTTGGTCAAACTCGTCACCGTTTTCAAGGTCAATGTTGTCTTCGTCATCAAATGTTCCAGCGCCTTCAACAATCTTCTCGGTCAAATAGCCACCTTCACCTGTGTGCGCTCTTGTTGCGTCAACATAATTGCTGTCAAAGGCAACATCACCAACCAAACTTGTGCAGTTATAGAACATATTTGTGCTGTCAGTCACTCTTGCAGTTGACCAACCTGTTCCCACATAAATTACTGTAAGAGTCTGACAATTATAAAACATCCTACCCATATTTGTCACTCTGCTGGTGTTCCAACTTGACAGGTCTAATTCAGAGAGCTTTAAACAACGATAAAACATCATTTCCATGTTAACAACATTTCTTGTGTTCCAATTTGAAACATCAACATTTGTCAAATTTGTGCAATTACAAAACATATACTGCATATATTCCGCATTGCTGGTGTTCCAATTTGAAACATCAACAGTTTCAATCGGAGTGCTATAAAACATAGCAACAAAATATATCACATTGCTCACATCCCAATTTGCAACATTTATTTCTGCTAATGACTGGCAAGCTTCAAACATACTCTGCATTCTTATCACTCTACCTACATTCCACTTTGAAACATCAAGTGTGTTTAGCAAGGTGCAACTATAAAACATCCAACCCATGTTAGTCACATTGCTCACATCCCATTCTGAAACATCAAGAGTTGTCAGCAATCCGCAGTTATAAAACATATAACTCATATCCGTCACTTTGCTTGTATCAAAGCCAGAAACATCAAGTGTTGTCAAAGAATCGCAACCATAGAACATATAACTCATGTTTGTAACATTCTTTGTGTTGAAATTGTTCAGAACAATTTCTTCAACGGATGCAAAATTATAGAATGCATATGACATGTCAGCATTCACAACAATATCTTTGGTTGAAAGGATATAGATTGTTGTTTCGTCATTGTCTGTAACGCGGTATAACCCAATTTGTGCGCCGTTCCAAACATAACTTTCCGCTTCTTGCCCTTCCAAAACATTCACTCCGTTTTCGGTGTATGTGTATTCGCCGTCTTCGGTTTGGGTATACTCACCACTTTCGTCTTTGTCATAATAATCAAAGACAATTCTTGTCACTGTTTCGTTTTCTTCTTGATAATTCTCGTTATTTTTCAGCAATGTGTTCAAGTCTTGTCCGCTTGTTATGTCTGTTTTCTCCCCGCTTGAAAGATAAATTGGAAGAAAGATTGCCAGAAACAGAACTGCCACCACTGCCACAACCGATGCCGTGATAATCGCCACCTTCTTCTTTTTGTTTGTTTCATTTTCAGCCATTTTTTAATAACCTCCTTTTTATATTTTTTCTTTTGGCTTTTTAAGTTTTTTCCAAACTCAGTGACATTATAGCATGCGGGGGGGGAACGCAAGCATTTTTAAAAATTTTCAGAAAAATTTTTAAAAATGTTGCTTTTTTTGCCAAAATCAGCCCAAAATTGACCAAAATTCGCCCATTTTGCCCAAAAATTCACAAAAAAAATGTGAATTTAAACTCAATGAAATTCATAAAAAATTGAAAATTCGCCGTTCCAAACAAAAAAAAAGACTATAATTTTTATAGCCTTTTTTAATCAAATGTCTTTATATATGATTTTGTTAATCTTATCAACCTAATACATGATTTTGTTAATCTTATCAACCTATTCAAAATCAAACTTGAAATTCTTATCTTTCTTTTTCTTCTTGTCGACTCTTAATCTCTTCTTTGGTATCATACATCCCTTTTGTCAAGATATACGCACTCGACGACAGAAGCCCGCCGTAATACCCGCCAATAATCATCCCCTTGGCAACTTCATATCTTTGTTCATTGTTCGAACTGTTTTGGTTCGCAACAAGCCATGTCAAACCCGCCGAACCTGTCACAAACCCAAAAATCGCCACACAAGCAAAACATTTTAAAATCTTCTTATAAATCTTTCCTTTCATCTCACGCGCTCCTTTTTCTTTATAACATCCAAGATTATACCACACAAGCAAATGTCTGTCAAGGTTGATTTCAAATTTTTCAAATGATTTTCAGTGTTTTTTCCTTTCTATTTTGAAATGAAATAGTGCCAGAAAAGTGGCAACATGCTTTCATTTGCCGTCACCATGAATTGCACCTGATATGATGGCTCGTTTCCGCCAACAAAGTGCTTCAGCCGTCGAGCAACTCCGTTTGCGCTGTCAAAAATTTCCACTCCCCGCCCAAAAATATCTTGAAATATCTCCTTCACAGCCAAATAATGCGTGCAACCAAGCACAACTCCTTTCATTGATTGCTTAACTTCGGCAATATCGTTTTTCAAACTGTCTTTCAAGCACTGCAAATCATCCAAGTGAGCGTCTATATCGCTTGCCAGCGTCGGCATTGCTTTCAAAATCAGATTTGGCGTTTTGTTTATCAAAACATTGTGCTTGATTGTCACTTCTGTTGCCAAAACCAAGATTTCTTTTGCGTCATATTTTTCCAGCGCTGGCTTGACGGCTGGAACTGTTCCAATGAAAGTTATGTTTGGAAAAACTTTTCGACAGACATCAATACAAGTGCAAGTGAGTGTGTTGCACGCCAGAATGACAATCTCAAATGGAAAAAATGTGTGTATGTCACGCAAATTTTTTAATGTGATTTCTTGCAACTCTCGCTTGCTTTTGTTGCCATATGGAAGATTTTTGTTATCGCAAAACATCAGAAAGTTGCACCCGCCCACCACGCTGACGCACTCTTTGAGTATGTTTATGCCCCCGCTTCCGCTGTCGATTAAAAGAACATTTTTCATCATTCATATATATGCGGAAATCAAAATAACTTGCGTTTTTCAACTTTAATTTTAAATGTTTTAACGCGCTTAACAAAACTGTGGTTCGTTTTTAGCACATATATGCGAATATATCAAATCAGTGTGTCGATGACCTCTGCGACCAACCCAGACAGAAATTCAATTTTCTCTTCCACATCTTTTTCTGCCAAGACAATCTCCTTTTTTTCGCCCAATGATGCGGAAGAAATCATCATCGGAACGCCCAAAGCAAAACACGGCACATTGAGAGTGGATTTGTTTATCGGCATTCCAAAATTGTTCATGGCACTGCCCGGCGTCAGTCCTGCGTCGTTGAATTGTATCGAAGTCCCCAGCCGAGATAGCGTCTTTGTTGCAAGGCTATCAAACAAAAAGACCGCCGAAATGTCAAACGCTTCAACGACAAGTCGGATGATATCGCACGCGTTCAAACCTGTGTTGGCAAAAACATTTGGCATAATTTTGAAAACTCTATTTTTCTTCTTAAACGGCATTATGGTGATTTTCTCAACCGTTCTCACGCCGAAACTGTCCGCCATAACCGCCGGATTGCCAATGCCAACAAAAAGAATTCGTCCACTTTTCGTAATTTTTTGTTCCTTAAACAAAAATTTTAAACGATAGGTGAGTTCTGTCTGCAAAATTTCTCTGTGTTCTTCCATCAAAAGAGAAAGATTTGGCGCGTTTATGATGAAATAATGCCCCTTTTCAAAATCTTTTATCCGCCTGTTTTGATTGACAAAAAGTTTGCTTGCCGTGACGCCAAACTTCCCCAAATTGACAGTTTCATAGCCAAAAGCGGACAAATCTTCTCCACTTTCATCAATTAAATCGCTCATAATTCAAATATTGCCAAAAAAATATTGAAAAATAAGTTGATTTTTTAAAAAAAGTGTGCTATAATGTGCAAGTTAGAGATTATCACAAGGAGAAAACACATGGCAAACATCAAATCAGCAAAGAAAAGAGTGTTAATTGAAAAAGAGAGAAGGGCAAGAAACAATTCCGTTAAGTCTGAAATCAAAACTTACATCAAAAAGTTTAAGGCTGACCTTGCACAAGATGTTGCAAAAGCGGAAGAATCATACAAAATTGCCGTTTCCAAACTTGATGCAGCGGCAAGAGAAGGTGTCATTCACCAAAATTCTGCTGACCGTAAAAAAGCACACTTTGCAAAAATGTTAGACGACGCTAAAAAAGCATAAGCGCCGGTTCTTTTTGCGAGTTATTTTCGGTTCTGTCAACTTATCAATCAACAAGCACATCTTCTGATGTGCTTTTTTGTTGCACTTTAACCATTTTAATTTATCACTTAATGTCATTTTGTTGCTCACCTGCCTTTTCATATGTTATAATATCCACATGATTAAGATAACAAAAAATTGGGCGAATTTGTTGAGTGGTGAATTTGAAAAACCTTATTTCAAAGAATTGCAAGCGTTTTTGGAAGAAGAATATTCCACTCGCACAATCTATCCACCTATGGAAAATATATTTTCGGCACTCAACGCCACAAAATATGAAGATGTCAAGGTGGTCATAATTGGGCAAGACCCATATCATGAACCTAACCAAGCGCATGGCTTGGCATTTTCGGTGCAAGACGGCATCACTTTGCCACCTTCGTTGGAAAACATATACAAAGAAATTGAGTCCGACCTTGGCATAACTTGCGAAAAATCTGGAAATCTCATTCGCTGGGCAAAACAAGGTGTGCTTCTTCTGAACACTTCTCTCACCGTCCGTCGCGGACAAGCGAACTCTCATCGCGGTAAAGGCTGGGAAATTTTCACTGAACGCATCATTGAACTCCTTTCAAAGCGCTCCGACCCGATGGTTTTCATGCTTTGGGGGTCAAACGCACAGGCATTCATACCAAAAATTGCTGGTCAACATTTGGTACTCAAAGCCCCGCACCCAAGCCCACTCTCTGCCTATCGCGGTTTTTTCGGATGCCACCATTTTTCAAAGGCAAACGAATTTTTGGCAGAACACGGGAAAACGCCGATTGATTGGCATTAATTTTTCCGTTAAATATTTCTTTAATTCATATTTTTTTGAACTTTTTTGTGTCCGATTTTTAGCACTTTTAGCGCTCGTTCAAAAGCAAAGTCAGTTGAAAACAATTTATTATGTCGAGTTTTGAAGACCTTAGTAAATCGTTGGAGTTGTTTCACTTTCTTGCAATAAATCATTTCCGTCACTGTCGTCACGCTCTTTTTCGCGTTTCGCGTTTTCTTATCGGCACAATCTTGTCGTTCTCTTTGTCTTCAATCTCTTCAACAGACTTTCGCAACGCTTCCATAAGATTGGCAATCGCCTTTGGTTTTTCGCTTTTGACAACCTGAATTTTTTGTCCAGCAATCTTGTTGTTTATGGCTTCCATGACGCGCTCTTTATACTCATTTTTATAATCTTTTATATCAAAGTTTTTGGTCATATTTTCGATGAGTTTTACGGCAAGTTCCAACTCTTCTTTTTTGACATTTTCTTCTGGTTTATCAACAGGATTTTCTTGAACTTCGTCAGCAAAATGCAGTTTGGACGCCACAAGTCTGCCATCAATAACCCTGACGGCAAGCAAACATTCACTTGTGCCCAAAACTGCTTTGGCAATGCCAACTTTTTTCTCGTTTGAAAGCGCCTTAACAAGAAGAGCATAGGCATTTTTTGCACCTGCTGGCTGAACATAATAAGAATCTTCATAGAAAATCGGGTCAATTTCGTCAAGTTTGGAAAATTGTAAGATTTCAATGTTTTCATCTTTCTTACTTTTCAATTTTTCAAATTCTTCTTTTGTCAAAACCACATATTTGTCTTTTTCATATTCATACCCCTTCACAATATCTTCCTGCGAAATTTTCGCTGGACAATCTTCGCAAGTTTTTTGATATTTAATTCTCTGCCCCGTCTTTTTGTGAATCAAATTGAAGCCGATATCAGCGTTCTTCGTGCATGAGTGAAGTGTGACGGGAATATAAACCAAACCAAATTGTATAGCCGTCTTAATTTTTGCCATAATATATCTCCTTGCCCTTATTATGTGCAAAATTACATACAAAATGAGAAAATTTCTTTAAAAATACGCAAAATACTTAAAAATTTTTAAATATCTTTTTATATTATTAAAAAATGTTTGGAAGTTTTCCTTGTCTTGTGCTAGAATTAAACAAGAAACACATCGAAATCAACTTTTTGTCATTCATTTTGGAGGGAAGTATTATGGTAATAACCCTTGTAACCGACCAATTCTATCAAAACAATCACGGAACATCAATTTCTGCGCAAAGATTTTACGATGGACTCATAAAGCGTGGTCATATTGTGAGAGTGTTGTCGATCGACGATGAAAGCAACACAATCTATGCCTTGAAAGAAAGATATTTTGGCAAACCAATAAACAAAATCATCAATTCACAAGGGTTTCAGTTTGCAAAACCAAGCCCTGAAATAATCAAAAAAGCAGTTGAAGGTGCGGATATCGTGCATGTTTATATGCCGTTCAAACTTGGATATAAGACGATTGAAATTTGCCGTCAAATGAATATTCCTTGCACTGCGGGATTTCATCTCGTGCCTGAAAACATAACTTTCACGCTGTATATGGAAGATTTTCACCTGCTTAACAATTCTCTGTGGAGAAGGTTCCATAACTCTACATACAGATATATTCAACATATTCACTGCCCGTCTGTTATGGTGGCAAAACAAGTTGAAAAGCATAATATTCACTCCAATTTGCATGTTATATCAAATGGCTATAACGACTTTTTTAAGGTGAAAGAAGAAGAAAAACCAAAAATTTTTGATAACAAGATTGTCATCACTTTTGTTGGAAGATTTTCGCGCGAAAAACGCCATGATTTAATTATCAAAGCAGTCAATGCCAGCAAATATCGTGACCAAATTCAACTCGTCTTTGGCGGAAAAGGTCCAATGAAAAAACATATCATGAAAATGTCCAAGCGCCTGCCAAACTATCCTGTTTTCGGTTTCTTCACCAAAGAACAACTTTGCTCGCTGTTCAACTGTGCCGATTTATACATCCACCCTGCCGACATTGAAGTGGAAGGAATGAGTTGTTTGGAAGCAATCGCGTGCGGTTGCGTGCCGATTGTGTCAAACAGCACAAAGAGTGCCACCCCGCAATTTACAACCCATGAACAAAGCATTTTTGAGCATGGAAATTTCCATGATTTAGCGAAGAAGATTGATTGGTGGATTGAACATCCTGACGAGATGAAAGCACAACGAGAGATAATTGCAAAACATGCAGAGAAGTTCAAGTTGGAGCGAAGCATGGATTTTTACATCAAAATGTTTGAAGATGCCATCAAAGATTGGGACAACACCTATGACGGCAAATCAAAGAACGCCCCAAAAACAAAAATAATCAACAACTATCAATAATTCAAATTCATTCACAATCAAATAAAAATCAAAAAAATACATAACAAATTGGCTAAAAATTTGAACTAACAATAACAAAAATCATTTGTGCTAACAAAAAGATTGCCAGAATTATAAAACTACAATAAAATAAAGAATGCGTAAAACCTGTCTAAACAATAAAAAATGATGTCAAAAAACAGACATCATTTTTTTGTTGAAAGAATAATCTCAAGCTTTATTGTTTTTGTTCTGTGCCCTAAATTCAGTTATCTCAAAATCATCTTTCTCTTTCATCGACGCTTTGCAAACGCGTTCTTCGTGGCAACTTGTTTGAATTATCTTTTTTCTCGGCAAGTTCCGCGCGCACTCTGCGCTCCGCATATATTTTATAACAACTTGTTCTTGAAATTTCTCCCAAATCTTTTTCAAATTCTTCTTTTTTCATATTTCCCTCCAACAGTGGCATTATATCACAGCGAACTGCATTTGTCAAGTTCAAAATGTTATGCTTAAATGTTGTTGTTCAGTATATTTTTGCTTGGGATGTTACACACCTATCAACACGCTTCCGTCAATCCATGATTGGAAAAAACTTTCCAAATTTGTTGACGCCGTTTTCGAAAAACTTTCTATCAATTTTTCTGCTGATGAGTTTTCAAATGCGTATTCTTCAAAATAATTTTTCAGGCAAGCAAAAAATTTTCGGTCGCTCATCATACTTCGCAAACTGTCGAACAAAAGCATACCTTTTGTGTATGTGATGTTCACATACTCTGGCTCAGTGGCGTATTCACTCAAATTTCTGTTCATGCTTTCATCCAACTGACCATATATACTTTTGAAAATGCGCACAAAGTTTTGATAAGTTGCCATGGCGTTTTGCATGATTGTGTCATATTCCAACCCATACTCCGCGTTGATTTCAAAGAAGAGCGCACAAGAATATTCCGTCAGCCCCTCGTCAATCCAAGCGTCTGTATACTCATTGTTTCCCACAACGCCATACCACCACTGATGAGCAATCTCATGAACAATGACATAAACAATCGTTTCTTCGTCCGCCAAGTCGTCGGCAATCATGACAAGATTTGGATATTCCATTCCACCAAAACAGAAATCATTTTTGACAACTGAAAGTTGCGAATACGGATATTCCCCAAAAAGTTCGCTGAATGTTTCCACCGCCATGACTGCCGTTTCAAGATGCGCTTGCGCATTCTCATCGTCATAATAAAAATAATTTATTTCCACATCTCCCACGGTTGCCGTGAGCACTTCAAATTTTTCGCTTAAAACAAAGCAAAAATCCCGAACATTCTCCGCCTTGCAGACTGTTGTCTTTGTGCTTCCATCGTCTGTCGTTGAAGTTTGTTCCCCCGTTGAAGCAAGAATGAAATTGTTTGGATAAATTATCGTCACATCAAAGTTTGCCACATCACTATAAAACGGGTCGCCATTCGTTGCAAAGTCATTCATGACAAACCCGTCATCATAGACGCACGCGATTGGAAAAAAGTTTCCAAAATTCACCGTGCTGTCGCCATAGCCCAAACGATGCCGAATGTTTGCCAAATTGACAGTGTATTCCATTGCAATCGTTATGGTTTCGTTTGGATAAAGATTTGAAGGCAATTTGACGGTCAAAACACTTCCACTTTCATTGATTTCATATTCCGCATCAGCGCCATCAATTTGTATGCTGGCAAACTCTATGTTGCCATAACTTTCGCCGTTGGGATAAGCCTTGACCGTATATGAAGTTGAAACCACCTTCTTTCCCTCTGCAAATGCATTTGGATATAAAAAGAAACAAACTTCACTCAACGAATTTTCACTGTCGTTGACATAACACACTTCTTGCATACAATCAAGATTTTTGTTCTCATCATCATATGTCGCCACAATGGTGTAAGAGTTCAAAATTTCATTTTCAGTTGTTGCACAACCAAAAACAAAAAGCGGAATTGCAAACAAAATCACAGCAAAAAGGCAAATCATTTTCTTCATTTTTTACTCCATTTTCGCAAAAAATCAACTTTTTTTCGATTTTTTTCGCATTTTTTTAATTTTTTTCAAATTTTTTTTGATTTTTTCTTATTTTTTGTTATTAATAAAATTCCTGATTTTTTTTCATATTTATATTTTTCTTTTTAATGGTTTTTTGTTTTTTTTCTTTCAGGTTAAGCTTATCGATTTTTCTAATTGTAGGTTCAAATCGTTTGATTTTTTATTGTTAAAATTTTGCAACTGACAAAGCAATGTTTTTGACAAAACTATTCTATTCACTGCATAATCAAAACATTCGCGCCAAAAAGTTTGTCAAATTTTGTTTTTTGTGTTAATATATTCTTTGAAAAGGAGTTACTTATGGCTTTTTGCAAATTCTCTGTGGACATGCTGGCAAACAACACAACTTCTGTGGACAACATTTTTATAAACAACTATCTCCCCTACGCCGACTCCGAAGCGGTGAAGGTCTATCTCTATGGGCTTTATAAATGCCAAGACTCCAACGCTTCCGACAACACATTGGAGCATTTTTCCAAAGAGCTTCATTTGGACGAAGAGAAAATTCAAAAGCATTTTGAATATTGGCAAGAGCAAGGGCTGGTGCAAATTTTAAATGTCATTCCATTTGAAGTGAGATATCTTCCACTCAGCGATGTCATTTCGAACACGAAAAAATATAATGAAAAACGATACGCAAACTTCAATGCTCAAGCGCAAGAAATTTTGCATGGACGAATGATAACACCGAATGAATATCGCGAGTATTATGACATCATTGAAAGACTGCACATGAAAAAAGAAGCCCTGCTTTTGACCATTGATTATTGCGTCAAAACAAAAGGCGAAAATGTTGGATATCCATACATCATCACCGTCGCAAAAAATTGGATAAGTCAGGGACTTACAACCGAGCAACAAATCAAAGACAAGATTGTGGAGATGGACATATTAAGTTCCAACATCGGCGACCTTATGAAAGTTCTTGGGCTGAAACAAATGTTCTCTATGGATGAATATGAACTCTACAAAAAATGGGTGGTCAAAGAAGGCTTTGACGAAGAGGTTGTCATCTATGTGGCAAAGAAGATGAAGAAAAAGTCAAAGAATTATATTTTTGAAGCGATTGACAGAGAATTGGACAGACTATACTCTCAAAAACTCTTCACACTTGAAGAAATCAAAAATTTTGATGAGAACAGAGAAAAATTGAACCAAATTGCACGCGCTCTTGTGAAAAATTTGGGTCTATATTACGAAAATATAGAGCCCGTTGTGGACAATTATGTTTTCTCTTGGCTTAACACGGGCTTTTCGGAAAGTATGTTGGAGCAAATTTCCACTTATTGTTTCAAAACAAATGTCCGCACCCTTGAAGGAATGAATAAAGTGTTGGCAAAATTCCATAAACTCGGCATTCTCACTGAAAAAAGTTTGAATGAATATTTTGCCGAAGTGATATCTGTCGACAAAAAAATCAAGGATATTTTGGAAAATATCGGTCTGTCACGCAATGTCAACCAATTTGACCGCGATAAATACAAAATTTGGAAAGAATCTTGGGCAATGCCCGACGATGTGATTGAATACGCCTGCACCCTTTCTGTCGGAAAAGACCAACCTATGCAATATCTTGGCGGAATTCTCTCTTCTTTTCATGACAAGAACATCAGAACAGTGCAAGATGCCAAAAATTCATTTGATATAGTCAATCAAAAGACCAAAAAATCAGATTTTTCAACAGGCAGAAGTTACACAAAAGAAGAAATGAACGCACTTTTTCAATCGATTGATGAAATTGAAATTTAGATGAAATTTACGAAAAAATAAGTTCTCAAAAAGAATGATATAAATAACTAAATTTGCCAAAACAATTAGTTTGCAAAGAAAACAAAGAAAAATGCAACTTTTTTACCTTTTTTTGACAATTTTTGTGAGAAAAATTAAGAAAATAAAATCAGGAGATGGCGTGATGAAGCAAGACACAATACAAAAGGCGTTAAATATCATATCAGAGCGAAAGCGCAGTGCAAACAGTGCCTACGAAGAAAAGATTGCGCCTTTATATTCAAATAAAAAATTTGTCGAAACTGAAAAAGAGTATAAACGACAAATGATTGAAAACGCGCGCAAAGAAAGTTATGGCGAAAAAGTGGACAGAAGCGCCGAACTGAAACTTAAAGCAAACTTGGAACAAATGAAGAACAATCTCAAACCAAACTATTATTGCCAACTTTGCAACGACGAAGGCTTTAAAAATGGAGAGATGTGTGTTTGTCTGAAAAAAGAAATTTCCAACATTCTTCTGAAAGAAAGTGGCTTTGAGAAATTAGAAAATTTTGCTGATTCAACTGTAACCGCTGGCGACATTGCGCCTGTCTATCACCTTATGCAAAAATGGTGCGCAAGCGACTTTAAGAAAAATTTGATTTATCTCGCCGGACCAACAGGTGTGGGAAAGACCTATCTCATTCGTTGCATGGCAAATGCCCTGATTGAGCGTGGACTTATGGTCAAAATTGCCACCGCCTACCAAATCAATCAAGACTTCAAAGATTTTAACAAAAGTTTTGATGATGAACTTTTGAAAAAGTATACCGACATTGAAGTGTTGTTCATTGATGACCTTGGGGCAGAACCGCAATATCGCAATGTGACGGTTGAGTTTTTCTATCTTCTTATAAATGAGCGCAAGACAAAAAAGTTGCCGACAATAATCACCAGCAACTTGGATATGGGAGATTTGCGCGACCGATATAATGAACGCATATACTCCCGCATTGCCGACCGCGAAACATCAATCACGATATATCTGGACGGCGATGACAAGCGCATAAAGCAAAGAAAGTCATAGGGCGCAAAATTGAAAAGTCCGATAAATCAAGCAATATATCAAAAAACATAAAAAGATAAGCGATAACAACCGATTTTAATCTTATTATTTAATCTTAATTTTAATTTGATTTTTCAAGTTTAAAATTTTAATAAGTTAAAATCTGAATTTTTAATCTAAATCTTTAATCTAAGTCTTTGCACAAACCAGTGCAAAAACTTATTTTTCTATCTGCTTAAAAATTTTGTCCAAATCTTAATCACCTTGTCCTGCGTCTTTTTGTCGTTATCCTCACCGTGACCAGAGTGCATGATTGTGTAATCTTCATTCAACAAAACTTCCAAACTTTGTTTCATTTGGATTTTGTTTCCGCCATATAAATCCACTCGTCCCATATCTCGCCCCAGCAAAATATCCCCGACAAAAATTTCATTGTCAATTTCATAAATCATATCGCCCTTGCTGTGCCCGCCAAGTTGTTTATATTTGATTTTAAAATCCCCCAAAACAAACTCCCCGTCACCAGAAAGAAAGACAAAATTTTGAAAATTTTTTATTTCAAAGAAAAGTCCTTCAAAGTCGGTGGAATAGTTTTTCTTATGGTCGGCAAGATATTCTTTTGCCATTTCACTTGCATAAACTTTTGTGTTCAAAGTTTTTGCATAATCGTCAGAATAAACCGCATGGTCAAAATGCCCATGTGTCAAAAGCACTCCAACAACTTTCTTTCCTTTGAGATGTCGCTGAATTTCAGAAGGCTCAACACCGCAGTCAACAATAAGTGCCTGATCACCTTTTTCCAAAACAAAAACATTGCTATCATAAAAATCGCTCACAAGACGCATTTTTCACCTCTGATAGAAATTGTATCCCTTTTTTGAAATAAAAGTCAAGAAAAAACAAAAAACTTTACAAATAAAAATCCACCACTTAAATAAAAAAACACCTTTGCGGCGTTATTTTTTCATTTGGCAGGGGTGGAAGGAATCGAACCCTCCTCTGGAGTTTTGGAGACTCTTATTCTACCGATGAACTACACCCCTAAATCAGTGCAAGACAGGCAATTTCACATTATGTTTTGCACGCAGTGTTATTTTACTATAATTTTAAAAATATGTCAATTATTTTTCGTTAAATCGTCAAATAATCTCAATCTTTGGCAATAGTTTTAATAAAATTTTGCTAGAAAGATGCAATTTTTACTTAAAATCGCGATTTTATTTATGATTTTGACACTTTCCTAAGCAAAAGTTTATATAAATTGAAGAAAAATAAAAATCAAATGTTAATTAAGATAATAATTCAATCAAAAATGTGAAAAATATTAATAATATTGTGAATATAAAAACCGAATAAAAAACACCTTAACTTTTTGTTGTTAAGGCGTTTTATTATTTCTCAAAATTTTTGAAAAAATTATCTATTTTCGCTTTCTTTCTTGTATTTGCAACCCAAGTCCAGCATACCGCGAGAGATGATTGGTGAGATAATTAACCAAATTGCTGCAAGCAAAATGAGCACATAGATGGCAATCGCCCAACCATTGCGATAAGCCCCGCAAATCCAAGTGACAAGATTGAAGTCAAAAATGCCAACAAGCCCCCAATTTAACGCACCAATCAGTGTCAAGACATAAGCGATGTAGTTTGCAATAATCATAAAAACACCTCCTTATAAGGAAGTATCTTCATTTTAAACAAAAAAATTCAAAAAAACCATAAAATATATTGTTTTTTAAAAAGAATTGACATTTTACTTGTAATAAGCCCCAACATTATTGTTGCGCCAATCTTTGTCAACCTTGACAAAAAGTTTGAGCACGCACTTCTTTTCAAGCAGATGTTCGGCATATTCTCTTGCCGATTTGCCAATCTTTTTCAAATTCTCACCGCCCTTGCCAATGATTATCCCTTTGTGCTGCTCGCGCTCGCAAATAATAAGCGCGTCAATTTGAACTCTTTCTTCGCTCTCTTCAAATTTTTCAATCACCACAGCCACACCATGTGGAATTTCTTGATCCAAAAGTTCCAACAAAGCCCCGCGTATTTTTTCGCTTATCAAAAATGCAACACTTCTGTCTGTATATAAGTCTTCTTCAAAAATAGGTTCGCGATTTGGCAGTTTTTCAATGATTTTTTTCAGCAAATCGTCAACATTTTCGCCCGTTTTTACCGAAATTTTATGTGAGTTTTCAAGATTTTCAACTTGCTTTTTATCCAATTTGGTTTGAACTAAAATCAAATTATCTTCAACTTTCTCTTTCAAAGTTTGGATATACTCCCGTTCTTCGTCATCAATCTTCTTGCTTCCATCAACAAGATAAAGCACAACATCTGCGCCAGCAATGGCACTGCGGACATTCTTCATCATAAATTTATCCAAATTGTTTTTGCTGTGATGAATGCCCGGCGTGTCCACAAAAATAATTTGATAATCAGCGTCACTTTTTATTCCCAATATGGAATTTCTTGTCGTTTGACGCCTGTGAGATATGATTGCCACTTCTTCGCCAACCAAAAAATTGACAAGACTGCTCTTGCCAGCATTTGACCTTCCCAAAACTGCAACATACCCACATTTCATCTTGTCACTCCACACCTTGTCAAAATTTCTTCCGCAGTTTTTTGCATGATTTTTTCATCTTGTTTTTCAACATGGTCATATCCCAAAAGGTGCAAAACTCCGTGAAGCGCCAAAAAACAAATCTCTCTTCTCAAATCATGTCCAAACTCTTTTGCCTGACTTTTTGCCACGCTTTTGCATATCACAACATCACCCAAAAACAAGGTATCGTCAAAAATTTCTTTTGAAAACTCGCTTAATTTTTGGTCAGCCTTTTTGTCTAAATTTGGAAAAGACAACACATCTGTGACTTTGTCAACGCCCCTAAATTTCAAATTTAATTTTTGAATTTCTTGTTCGCTGACAAAATTGATTGAAACACTCACGCGCGAAAAATCTTCGCCCAAAACTTCGCTGGCAACATTCATAATTTTTTCAAACTTCTTTCGATAAGGAAAGATTTTGCCTTCAATAATCATCTTTTCTCCCGTTCAACCACTGTAAGTTGTGGCAATACTTTCTTCCGTGACAATGCAATAGTTGACAATCGTAACACCTGCAATGTGACGAATTGTGTAATACTCTTCTTTTATTGTATCACAATCTTCAACATTTTCCAAAGCATTTTCCCGCGCTTTTTCAATATACTCATCTTTAACATCTTCGAAGTCCGTAACGATAACATTTTCCGTGAGTTCATAAATATAAGTTTTTCGAATTTTAAACGGAAGAAATAAATTTTCGACCAAGTTCACTTCTTCATACTCCACTTCATACATTTGAAAATCAAAATCTTCCTTGAAAGAATAAATTGTCAGCCCAAAAAGAGTGATTTCGTTTTGCACGGCAACATTCCCTGTTCTTTTCACTTCAATATATGTTTCATAGTGGTCAGCACTTCCTTCGTTATAGACATCCGCAACAATTTCTGCTTCTGCCTCCACCATTTTTATTGTGCCCGAAGTGTCGATTGTGTAAGGTTCAACAAGCACATCGCCCGCCTGCACAAAATCGCCCACTTTCACACATAAAGTGCCAGAAATAAGGTTAATTTGCGTTATTTTTCCACTTTTTTGTGCAACAAGTGGGGCAAAATCTCCATACATCTCTTCTGGAAGCAATTTTTCTTTGATATTGATAACCAGCGTCTGCCCTTTGATTATGCAGGACGCCAAACTTATCTCAGAAAAATTTTCCACCAAAGCCAATTCAATTTCATCAGTGTCGATTTTGCTCTTCACGGTTGAATAATTGTCCTTGATGAAGTCGACAATTTCGCCACTTGACAACCTGTCCACCCCTTGCACATCAAACTGGATAACAAATTGATTTTGAACAAAATAGAAAATGGAAAAAAGCACCACTGCAACAATAAGGCCATAGCATGTCAACATTTTTCTGATGCAACAAAAAAGCCCGTCATGAGTGACAGATTCCACCTTAATGCCCCTATTTTTCAATATTTTCAGCACTTTTTTATGCTCAAAATATGAACATTTGAACGATGAATTTGTTTTTGATTTGCGTTCAACTTCAAAAAGGGTGACACTTTTGGAAATTTCATTGAGCAGTTTTTCTTGATTTAGTCCTGAAATTTGAAATTTGCTTTCATTTTTCCATTTCATTAAATCTGTTCCACCTTCCTTATTTGTCCACAAATTTTTATTGTGTTATCCGAAAGTTCGGACAAAATCATGTCCTGTCCTTCAACCAAAATCACTGCCTTTTTGACCTTGAACGAGATAAGTTCTTTTGAAAGTGTCACAAGCCCCAAGTGCCCTTCCACATACAAAAGATGCCCAGAGATGTTGATTAAATTGAACCCATTCAAGTCCAAGCCTTTCGGGTTTTTTATATTTTCTTTGACTTCATCTAAAAAATTGAACATTCCAACCACCCAAAATATTGTATGACGATTGAATTTTATAAATGAAAAAAGATGCACATGAAAGTTTGTGCATCTTTGCAAAGCAGAAATTTTAAAGCACCGCTTAATCTTCGTCATCAAAATTTCTTCGTTTCATAATTTCATCAAACAACACACTTCGAACATTTGGCGGATAGGCTTTCAGCATTTTGTCAATCTCTTTCAAATCCAAATCCTTGATTTCATCAAAATCGAAATTGCCCGTTTTGCGCTTGGACTCATCACGATAGTCATTTTCATTTTCTTCATCAATATCACTGTCCGATTCATCATCGAAATCGTCAAACAAATCGTCGGGTTCAAAATCTTTATCGTTGTGAAGGAAATCATCAAATTTATGATTTTTCATATTCTTGTAATATTTTTCCAAATCATCATAATCTTGCCCATCATCTTCATCATAATCGTTTTCATCATATTTATCTTCAAAATCTTGTTCAAATTCTTCATCGTCTTGGTTGTCATCTTGTTCATATTCATCTTGCTCTTCATCGTCAAGTTTCAGATTTTTTCTTAAAAACTTTTTATATTCGTCGGCTTTTTTGTTAAGTTCATTCTCTTCATGGCGAAAATTTTGCGAAAATGGAAAAAAACGAGATTTTGTCTTGTTTTTTTCTTCCAAATTGGACTCTTCAAGCGAAAAATTTTCAAGTTGCGCGTCAACATAATTCTCTTTTTCTTCCTGTTCAATTTCTTTTTCAACTTGTTGCATCTTCAATTTTTGTTCTTCACAAAACTTTTTGTAGCGCCTTTTATTTTTTAAATTATTTAGCACAAAAAACAAAGTCAGACCCACAAAAACTATGACAATCGCAACACAATACAAAATCATACAACCTCCAAATCACATATCGTCGTCATCGTCGCTGTTCTTATTATTTCCCATCAACCGCCTTCTCATCTCGGTGTCCGCTTGCAAGTTCTGTAATTTGTAATAATCAAGCACATCTTTGATTTTCCCTTCTTCAATCGCTTTAACAATCGCTTTTGGCACTTCGGCTTCTTCTTCCACCACCTTGATGCGCGCCCTTTCTGCCCTTGCTTTCATCTCTTGTTCTTCCGCCAAGGCAGTGAGTCTTCGTTGTTCCAATCTGTTTGCGGTCAAAATTCGTTGTTTTTCAATTTCGTCTTTTTCGATCGCAAAACCCCTGTTTTTTCCCAAGTCAATGTCAATGACATCTGCGGAAACAAGTTCATATTTCGAATCTTCGTCGATTGTTGCATCAAAAATCGCTTTATCCAAAAGTTCCGGTCGAGATATCAACTCTTTCGCTCTTGCAGTGTTTGAAATTTTTGTCACGACCGCTTCAACTGCGCGCGCGGAAATTGTTTCTTCTGTCACACCGCCAAGAAAATTTTTGATTTTAACTTTAAGCGTCAATGAAACTTTGACATTTATTTCAAAATTATCTTGCGCCACGGCAGTCACAAGAGGAAGTTCGATAATTTTTGGATTTATACATTCGCGCACAACAGCAAGCACATCAAGCCCTGCAATATCAATCGCCTTAACAAAGTTGAAGTCAAAATTCAGTTTTGCCGTCTTTGCCGCATTCAAACCATCCACAATTTTGACAGGTCTGCCACCACTTGCAGAAACCACTTCCAAATCATAGAGTGTCACCCCAAGATGAGATTTTTTTGCAGTGATGTAAGCCGAAACAATTTCGTCAACATTTTCCTTGCGCATTTTCATGGAAATCAGTTTGAAAATTGAAATATAACACCCCGAAAAAAGCGCTGTGAAATAAGTTTTTCGTGGCAACAAAATGATAAGAACGACCAGAAAAACCAACACAAGACCCGCAAAAACAACTCCGATAATCCCACCTATGCTCATACTTTCTCCTCATAAACATTGTAGCACACTTTTGTCAGTTTGTCCATACCCTACCACAAAAATAATGAAAAATATCGATCTAAAAAATTTAAAAATCATATAAAAAAATAAAAAAAAGAAAGTGACAAACCCACTTTCTTCAATATTATTTTTTATTTATTTTTAAACTGTGGCTTGTGCCAACATTTGATAAATTGCGACTTTGAAATCATAATTTTGGACTTTGCCTTTTTCTTTGTCAATGTCAAAAAAGATTTCAATATAATCACATTCACCTAAAAACTTTTCATAATTCAAAGTGCCATAAAAACCATAAGTCGACGACTCGTTGAGCATATAATACTCTCTCGCACTGCTTCCCGCCGTTATGAGCATACTTTTATACTCACTGTCATCGTCGTCAATGCCTGTGCTGTTGGCATACGGGTCTATTGCACTGTTTCCAATATCTTTTTTAAATTCGCTCAAAATAAATCCATCGCCAATCTCATAATCTGTGCCGGTTCCAGTGTCACTGAAAGTCACAAAATGCGCTTCATAACTTTCTTCATAATCACTGCTGGTGTTATCTGTTGGAAGAGGTTCATAATCAATGGTTATTGACACAACATAATCTCCTTCACCGTTGTTTATCAAACCCGTCGAAGAGTTATAGTATCTCAATCCCACATTGATTGTTATTGATTTACCATAATTTATGCCCTCAGGGTCATCTTCATCATAATATTCAAACACCAACCAAAGGTCACCAATCGCCTTTCCATAATCTTCTTCATTTGGATATATGATGATGCTTTGATATTCCGCTGCTGGAATATACGCAAAAATGTCATCATCCGAATTATCTATGAATGCCGGTCCAAAATAATTGCCTTCATAGTCAGTGATTTGCGATGCCAAAAACGCCTGATCCAACGCCAAAGGTTCGCCATCCGAACTTGTGCCGATTGGCGCTTTTTCGCAAGCATACTCAATGATATTGTTTATGATTGCATCATAGTTGCGATTGAATTGCAAATCGCCACTTGAATTGTGAACTCCGTTTTCATAGTATGCCACAGTAAACTCGCTCTGCATGTATGCGTCTTCGCCGATAATCACATCTTTAATAAAATCTGCCACTTGCTTCTTGTTCTCTTCGGTCAAACCAACATATCCACCCAAAGCCTCATACAATTCTTTGACGCGCGCAAGTGCCGATTTTGTTTGCTCGTCCCCTTTTGAAACGGAAATAGGCTCATTTTCCCAACCGCCAACCAAGACATCCGTCACTTGTCCATTTTCGTCATACACAATCGTGAATTCAAAATATTTGGCATCGTCATCATAATCATAATAATCATATCCCAGCACAAACAAATAGACAGCATATTCCAACGCGTCTTGGAAATAGTTAACCGCATCCCCAATGTTGCCACTTTCAGTCAAGTTATAATAAGGCGAAATCCAATAATAGACATTGTCATTCTTATTGTTAACATAGCCATCTTCACCATAAGTATAGAACTCCGAGAAAGAAGAAAGATCAATATCTACCTCATATATATGAAACCAATCATCATAGTCATCTCCTGAAAAACTGAAAGAATTCCCACTGTTTATAACATCTGAAGCTTTTAAAAATACAATTTCTTTGTCTTTGGCATCATTGGAGATTGTCCAATTCCAAGCACTGTTTGTGTCAATTTCAACAACGATACTTTCAAGATTGTCGTCAACATAAACCTTCTCAACTTGAGTGATTGTGTATCTCAAACTGTCATACAGATAGTATAATTGATCATCATCACTTGTTTCGGAAGAATATGTGTAACCATTTGATGTGTCAAGACTTTTGTAACCATTTTCAAGATCTGTTTCTGTTGGATTATAAATGATTGCTCTCACATCTTCATCTGTTCGCGAAGTTACGCTGTCATCTTCGTATACATTATATAACAAATTCAAAACTTCTCTTGCGAATAAGTTATAATAATTTTCGGAATAAACATCAACTGCCTCAGCAAAATCATAGTCGGCAGGTTTTGAAAGCACTTTCACCCCTTCCATGGATAACTCTGAATCATCCAAAAGACTGCTTGGACCGCCGTCCACGCATCCAACAAAGAACAAAAACATAAAACAAAACAAGAATGAAAGAAATCTTTTTTTATTCTTCATATTTATATGATATCACAAAAGACAAAAAAAAACAAGGAATTTTAACCATTCCTTGTCGTTTTTATTTATTTTGTGTATCCTATTTCTTTCAAAAGCGAAGTTGAAGAATAAAGGCTTCGATTTCCGTTGTCAATTTCTTTTGTTGAATATACAGAAGCTTCCCAATATTTTGTGTTGCTTATAATATTGGCAATGGCATTTTTCTCACCCAAATATATTGATGAAGCAACCCCCATTTGCAAAAGTTGCATTTGCCCATCAATTTCCACCAAATAATATTGGTCCCAAGAAGCGACATATCCATAAGTTGAACTTGCGTACACACCAAAAACCGGAGTTTTGAAAGCGTAATAAATCTTATCAACAGTCACCCCAGCTTTTTCAAGCACTCTTTCAGTCAATGCTTCAAACTCTTCTTTATGCTCACTTTCATAGTCGTCATCCAAAGTTGTATATTCAACTTCCTGAGTGCTCTTTGTTCTATATTTGGTTTTTTTCATTGAATTTAAAAACTCTTTAAATTCTTTTTGAGTTTGATACTCTCCATTCGCAAAACCGGTATAAAGATCGTCATCACCTATATAAGAGTATCTATAATATGTGTCGTCAAGTTTATCTGTGCAATGTTTCACGATAGTGCCAAATCCAATCATGTCAACATCTGCGTCAATATACAAAACCTCGCTGATGTAATAACTATCATCTGACGCCCTTTCAGAAAGAATATCTCTTCCAAACTGGTTGTCACCTAATATCCAAGGCACAAGAACTTCATAAATCGCAGAAATGTTGAAAATATAGTTTCCATTTGAATCGATTTCATAGATGTTTTCGCCCTCTGCTGTGTCTTCAATTTCTGGCAAATCAACAACTGTCGTTCCAATGTCGGTGATAACAATTTCTTCATCAGAGAAATTCAACAACATCTCGCCATTGCTGATTTGCATTGTCACTGTTTCGCCGTCAATGGTTCCGGTCAATATGTTGTTGTTCGCATCGAATTCAGTCCAGTTGATGTCTTTAAGGTCTGAAACAATGATAGAAACAGCCGTCGAAATATCAAGTTGGTCTGTGGAATTTTTCTGCCATGCACCATTTTCATATGTTATTGCATAATTGACGCCGTCTTCAAGAACATAATAAGCCACCACTCCATTGTCATCAACTTCCACCATATCGCCGTCAAAATTATATAATGCATAATCCCCCGAAGAACTTGTGATGGAATATGTGAAATTGCCATTTTCCATGGAACTGATATAAGAATTCACTGTGGCAACCGCTTCATCTAAATTGTCGCTTTCATCAAGATTGCTATCCACCATTTTTTCAGATTGTTCCTCCACCTTGTTTTGCTCTGATTCACTTTGTTCTGACTCGTTGTAGGTATCTTCTGGAACAGTTTGAACAATTTGAATATCGTCCGAATTTGACTCATCAACATTTGAACTTGCTTGGCTCCCACACCCCACAAATTCAAAAGCGCTCACAACGGCGATGCCAGATGAAATTGCAAACAATGCGAATTTTTTAAGATTTTTCATTTTCATATCCTCCCTTTTTGTTTTTATTCATTTTATCACAAAATTTTAAAAAATACAATAAATTTTTAAATATTTTTCAAAATTTTACAATATAATTTCATTTTCCAAAATTGAAGCAAACTTCTTCAAATTTGACAAACTTAATAACAAAATTCCATGTTAAAAACTTAACAAAAAAGACAAGGGGCGTTAAAGCACCTTGTCATTTTCTGCAAGTTTAGCTGAAATTACATCTTCACTCGTGTTGTCAATAACATTCTCAGGCAATGTCACAATCGTTGTTCCAATGTCACTGAAAACATACAATCCACCTGGGGCTTTATAGTAAATTTCCCCATTCTCAATTTTAATATCACTAGAAAATCCGACCATACTATTTCCTGATAACACACCTTCTTCTTGATCATATGAGAACCACTTAATTGTTTTTGCTAATATCATTGGATAGCTTCGTATATCATCTATAAGAGTTGCATTTTCCAAAATCCTACTACTCCAATAGCCATCATCATCCTTACGTATTTGATAAACCACACCATTTTCAGTGTAATAATAATAACTCTTTCCCAAATATGTGTATTCAACCAAATCGTTATCAAGTTTAAAATAGTACTCCAATTCTTGACTATCCGTATTATAACAAGTTAAAGTAAAATTGCTCCCTTCTTGAACAGCAACCAAGCATTCAGTTACTTCTGCAACTGCATTTTCAAAAAGTTCTTCTTGCCCTTTTTCTTCTTCACTTTTGGACAAGCCACACCCAGCAAAAGCGAATGCTGTCGTCAAAGAAATTCCAGAAGCAAGCGCAAATGTGACAAATTGTTTAAGATTTTTAATTTTCCTATCCCCCCTTTTTTGTTTTTTATTCATTTTATCACAAAACTTTAAAAAATACAATAAATTTTTAAATATTTTTCAAAATTTTACAATATAATTTCATTTTCCAAAATTGAAGCAAACTTCTTCAAATTTGACAAACTTAATAACAAAATTCCATGTTAAAAACTTAACAAAAAAGACAAGGGGCGTTAAAGCACCTTGTCAGTTTCTGCAAGTTTAGTTGTTGAAATTTCATCTTCAGTCGTGTCGTCAATGACATTCTCAGGCAATGTCACAGTCGTTGTTCCAATGTCACTGAAAACACACAATCCACCTGGGGCTTTATAGTAAATTTCCCCATTATTTACACTCATTTGAATTGAATAGCCATCTTGTGTTCCTGACAATACATTTTCTTCTTCATTATATGACGACCAGTTAATTGTTTCTAATAATGTTGTTGAAAAAGTACGGAAAATTTCAATAAAATATGGGTCATCCATAATTTCAGTCTTCCAATATCCATCGTCATCCTGCGACATTTGATAAAGGATATCATTTTCAGTGTAACAATATTTAAGATCACCTAAATATAGATACTCCACTAAATCACCATCAAATTTGAAATAATAGACCAGTCGATTATTAAGATATCTAGTATAAGTGAAATTATTCATTTCTTGAACAGCAGTCAAGCGTTCTGTTACTTCTTCAACCGCGTTTTCAAAAACTTCTTCTTGCCTTTTTTCTTCTTCACTCATGAACAACTCACACCCAGCAAAAGCGAATGCTGTGGTTAGAGAAATTCCGGAAGCAAGCGCAAGTGTGGCAAATTTTTTAAGATTTCCTTTCATAAACATCCCCCCCTTCTTCCTATGTCAATTCTATCACAAATTTGCAAAATAATCAACATTTTTTTCAATAAATTTTATAATTTTTTAAAAAATTTTCCAAAAATATGCCAAATTTCGCAAATTAAACCTAGTTTTTCAGGGAAATAATCGGTTTCTTAATCAAATTTACAATGTTAAATTTCGGTAAAATTGTTCAAATTTAACTTTCCGAACGCATAAAATAGAACAGATATTGCTGAGCATATCCAGAAAAGTTGCCAAATTCCGCAGTTAAATTTTTTCGAATTTGCTCCCTTGTCAAAGTATTCTTCTCAGATTTAGGAGCATGACAATAAAACTTATAATACATTTTTTCAATCCAAGTGTCAACAGGAAAGACATCTCCACGCCCATATCCAAACAGAAGCACGCAGTCTGCAACTTTTGGACCAACCCCAGCGAGTGAAATAAGTTTATTCCTGAGTTCATTTGTTGACAGAGTTTGCCATTGCCAAAGAGTATTTTCGTCAACCTGTCTGAGCACTTTGAAAAGATATTTGTCGCGATATCCTGCACCGATATCAGCAAAAAACTTTTCGTCCACCGAGAGCAGTTGTTCACGAGTTGGAAAAGCGTGAAATTCACCCATATCGTCACCCAATCTTTCGCGCATACGCCCCAAAATCATTTGAATTCGTTTTATATTGTTATTAGCAGACACAATAAACGAAATCAGAGTTTCAAACAAATCTTGTTTCAAGATTCTTATTCCGTGCCCAAATTTTATCGGTTCAACCAAAATTTGATGTTTTCCCAGCAAATTTTTCAGTTTCCCATAATCAGTTTTTAAGTCAAAAAAGTTTTCAAAATAGAGCGGGTCATCTGTCAAAATTTCAAACCCATTTTTGTTTTCGTATATCTTTGCCATTTTATTTTTGGAAAGCACCTTCCAACAATTTTCTGCCTTTTCATATGAAAAAATTTGCCCACATTCCAAAATATGTGAAGGGACAAAATCTTCTTTTCCAAAAATCTCAATCTTGTTTGAACTTAAAGTATATTTCATACATCAC
Source organism: uncultured Lachnospiraceae bacterium (assembly GCA_964400145.1). Taxonomy (GTDB): domain Bacteria; phylum Bacillota; class Clostridia; order Christensenellales; family UBA1242; genus Caccovivens. Next base: position 112,318 of record CAYNTF010000003.1, read on the forward strand.
CTTTTCGTTTTGTAACAAAAGCAACCTTCTCTGCACTGAAATCTTGCGAAATCTGCACGAAGTTGTTGACTGTTCAACAGCATATCACAAAAGTCGCTAATCGCCGTGCTATAAACGACCACCAATCGCCGTGGTATAAACAATCACCAGCCCCGTCGATTTGAAGAGTTGATTTGAAGATATGAAAAAAGGGCTATTTAGCCCTCTGCAATGACAGAAACAACATTTTTGCCGTTGCTTTTTTCAAAAACCACTTTGCCATCTTTGAGTGCGAAAAGCGTGTAGTCCTTTCCAAGTCCAACATTTGTGCCTGGATACACCTTTGTGCCACGCTGTCTTAAAATGATTGAGCCTGCTGTGACAGTTTCGCCAGCGTAGGCTTTGACACCAAGACGCTTGCTTTGGCTATCTCTGCCGTTTTTGGTGCTTCCGCCACCCTTTTTATGAGCAAAAAGTTGTAAATTAACAAACATCTTTTTTAACCTCCATTTTTACAAATTTTGAATATTCCTTTACAATACTTTCCAGTGTGATTTCCATGGTGCGAAGAAGATTTTGAGCAATTTCGTTTTCAACATCATCAGCGTTCAGACGAACGGAGAGATATCCCTCTCGCATATCGCTTTCAACATCCAAATTCAAAACTTCTTTCAACCCGATGAGAGCCATTTGCGTTGCGGTCGAAATTGCCGAACAAACAATGTCGCTTCCTTCTTCCGCATAACCGCTGTGACCTTTCACTTGGAATGCATAAATTTTGTTTTCTTTTTCAAAAATCAATATTTTTGTCATAACAATCCATTCACTTTTGAAAATTACATTTTTATTGAAACAATTTTAAGTTCAGTCCATGGTTGTCTGTGACCTTGTTTCTTGCGTTCGTTTTTCTTTGGCTTATATTTGAAAACTACAATCTTTTCGCCTTTGCCGTGAGCAAGAACTTCTGCAACCACTTCTGCATTCTTAACCGTAGGCGTTCCAGCAACTGTCTTATTCCCGTCAGAAACCAAGAGTGCTTCAAGAGAAATCTTTTCACCAACAGTTTTTTCAAGTTTTTCAACCTTGATAATGTCGTTTTCTGTGACATTATATTGCTTTCCGCCTGTTTGAATAACTGCAAACATAATCTAACCTCCTCTAACCAAACTCGCTGTCGTTAGGTGGTGGCAAAGCCACTTTTTGACAAATTGATTTTATATTTGGTCACCACAATCGCGCATATTCGCAAAGTTTCTGCGACATTGCAAAACGCTGTAAATTTTCGCTGTGATTTTCAAAAAAAATAATAAATCATTCTTTTGCGACCAATCGTTTTCGATAAACGAAACGACAAAAATCAAAATTCAAATTTTTCTTTGAACCCAACACATGCGGATACTTGCATAGTATACCAAAAAAGCGCGTCAATGTCAAGCATTTACGCAAAATATTCACCAATTTTTCTCCATTTTTTTCGGCAAAAGTTTTAGTCAAAATTACAAATTTACATTGTTAAAGCATCATCACAAAAAAGAGCTTCACTTATTAAAAACCTTGACTTCACAGTTGTCAACTTCATAAACATTCAAATCTCCATTTTCAGGGAATCCATAAAAATAACAACAAGAAACTCTTGCAATGCCATTATGTGCGGCAACAAGAATGTTTTTGTCGGGATATTTCTTCAATATTTCGTCATAAAAACTTTTTACTCGGTTATAAGGTCGATTATAGTTTCCATTCCAGTCACATTCAAGTCAAGTTTCATTTCCCAAATTTTTGAGTAAAGAGTGTTATTTTCGTCAACAACACCCTCAAGCATTCCAAAGTTTCTCTCCTTTATTCTTTCGTCAAAAAGAAGCGCAACATCTTTGTGAAATCTTAAAATTTCTTTTGCTGTCTGCTTTGCTCTTTTCATAGGTGAACAAAAGCAAATATCAATCTTGACATCTTTCAATTTTTCAGCAATTTGCTTTGCTTGTTTCTTCCATTTTCATTCAATGGAACATCTTGATTGGAGCCTGAAATTATGAATTTCAAATTATCATTTGTTTGTCCGTGTCTTACAAAATATATCATTTCAAAAACCTATTTTTTATTTTTTTTGCGTTTAAAATTGCCATATATAAAGCATTATTGACAATTTTTATTATAAAAATTCTAATTCAGTTGATATACACTCTTTTCGTTGCATTTTTTCTAAAATTTGATTTTTTATTTAATTTTTGCGAATTTTGGTGAAATTTTATCGAATTTTTTCAATAAATTTTTCAAAATAGTCAGGAAGTGGAACTTCAAATGTCATCTCTTTATTTGTTCTCGGATGTGTGAATGAAAGTTTGTATGCATGCAAAAGTTGCCCGTTCAAACCCTTAACTTCATGACCATACACCTTGTCCCCCACAACCGCGTGGTGAAGAAACTTGGCATGCACTCGAATTTGGTGGGTTCGCCCTGTTTGTAAAACAAACTCAACCAAGCAATATTTTTCAAACCTTTCAACCACCTTATAATCTGTCACAGCAAGTCTGCCAGAAGACTGCACACTCATCTTTTTTCGGTCTTTTGGGTCCCTTTTGATATATGTTTCCACACGCCCAGCGTCATCTTTCAAGTTACCTTCCAAAAGTGCCAGATAGTGACGATGACAAGTTCTCTCTTTTATTTGTTCCGCCAAACTTCTGTGAGCAAAATCGTTTTTTGCAATCACCAAAAGCCCGCTTGTGTCCTTATCCAATCTGTGAACAATCCCAGGTCTTAGACTGCCGTTTATTCCGCTCAAATCTTTGACATGAAAAAGCAACGCATTGACAAGTGTTCCATGTTTTGTTGAAGAGCAAGGATGGACAACCAGTCCTTGCGGTTTGTTAACAACGACAACATCTTGGTCTTCAAAAACAATGTCAAGCGGGATATTTTCGCCCGCTGTGGAAATTTTTTCTGGCTTCAAGATTGTCACTTCAATTTTCATGCCAACTTTCAAGTTAAGCCCCGCTTTCAAATCTGTGCAATCATTCACTTTAACAAGTTTATTTTCAATCAGGTTTTTAATGTGAGAGCGCGAAAAATCAGGAAAATTTTCCAAAAGAAAGACATCCAATCTTTTGCCAGCATTTTCATTTGTAACAACGAAATTATCAGTCATCTTCGTTTCCCTTCTTTTCTGTTTTGCGCTTGGATTTTTTTCGCTCCTTTTGCGCACTGGAATTGCCATTTATCTCTTCCTGATTGTCAACATCTTGCTCATCAAAATCTTGTTCGTCGGCATAATTTTCAATTTTTATTCCATTATTTTTCGAATTTTTGCTCAAAATTTTTGATTTTTTGCTTTCTTTAACAAAATAAATTATCAAATAAATGACAAAAATCACAACGCCAATGCTCAAAAACACATCTGCGAAATTAAACACAGGAAAACTTTGCCAAAAATCGAACTGAATGAAGTCACGAACATAGCGAATCACAACACGGTCATAGAGATTTCCCAAGCAACCTCCAACCAAAAATGCATAAGCAACCGTCAAAAGCCAAGTTTTATTTTTTTCTTTGACATAATAAAAAGTGAAAATGAACAAAAACACAATGCTCATAACAATCAAGAAGACCTGTTTGCCAGATAAAACGCCCCATGCTGCCCCATCGTTGTATACCATTTTGAAGTTAAAAAGATACGGAATGATGGTGTAAATCTGTCCATATTCAAGATTTGCATCCAAAAGATATTTTGTCAATAAATCTATCAACAAAATAACCGAAATAATCGCCACAAGCACACAAATTTTGATTTTTGTTTCTTTTTTCATCAATTTTCCCTAATTTTTGTTTATTTTAGCCAATTTTAAAACTATTTTTTATTTTTTTGTGAATTTTTTATCTATTTTTGTCAATTTCTTCAATCTCAATATTTAATCATCTTTTTCAATTTCCATGTTTTTTGGCAAAAAGATGTAGAGATTTTTGTCCACAAACTCGATTTTTGCCCCCAAAACATCAATCACACCTTGATAATAATCCATAATTTTATTTTTTTCATACGAAGAACAAGCTCGAAAATCGATAAAAAATGGTGTGCTTTTCTTCAATAATTCAACTTTATCCTTACAATCTTCAAAAAATTCAGGATAAAAAACTCTCACCCCGTCAATTTCGTCTGGCAACTTTTTTGTAACTTTGAGATTATATGACGCCTTTTGAGTTGACTGTTTTTTCTTAACAACCTTCACATCGTCCGCTTCAAACCCAAAGATTTTATAAATATAATTCATTAAACCCATAAACGCACCTCAATTTTGAATAGTGTAACACAAAAATGCCAAAAATCAAAATGTTTTACAAATAAGTTTGCTTAAACAAAAAAAATGTGATAAAATAAAGTCGAAGGAGTGAAAAATGGCAACAAAAAACAATAAAATTGAAAACAAATTGGAAAAAATTGCAAAAGTCAAAAACAAATGGTGTCTTTGTGATGAAAAAAGCAAGAAAGTGGTGTTTGACTTTGCGGAAAAATATAAATCTTTCATTTCAGACAACAAAACAGAGCGCGAATGTTTGGAATACGCTGTCAGCGAAGCAAAAAAACATGGATTCATAGATTTGAAAGATGCAATCAAAAAGAAAACAAAACTCAAGGCTGGCGACAAAGTCTATGCCGTCATTCAAGACAAGTCGATTGTGATGTTTGTGCTTGGCACGGACGATTTGGAAAAAGGCTTAAACATTCTTGGCGCACACATCGACAGTCCACGCCTTGATTTGAAGTCATCTCCGCTTTATGAAAAAAATGGATTTTGTCTTTTTGACACGCATTATTACGGCGGAATAAAGAAATATCAATGGGTGACCATACCCCTTGCCATGCACGGCGTTGTGGTGAAAAAGGATGGCACAGTCATAAAAGTGAACATTGGCGAAAATGGAACCGACCCTGTTTTCTACATCTCCGACCTTCTCCCACATTTGAAAAAAGAGAAGTCAGCAGAAGAAGTCAGTGGCGAGCAGTTGGATGTTGTTGTTGGAAATATGTCTTTCAAGAACGAGAGCGAAAAGCGCGAGATTGTCATCGAAAATTTGCGCAAAATTCTTTCTTCTCACAACATTGAAGAGGATGATTTAATCAGCGCCGAACTTGAAATTGTCCCAGCGGGCAAAGCGCGCGACATGGGCTTGGATCGCTCAATGATTGTGGGCTATGGTCAAGATGACCGCTCGTGCGCCTACACATCCCTTCAAGCAATTTTCGAATGCGAAAAGCCAAAGCGCACCGCCGTTTGTCTTTTGGTGGACAAGGAAGAGATTGGAAGTTATGGCGCAACAGGAATGAAAAGTCGTTTCTTTGAAAATATGGTTGCGGAAGTTATCAATCTCATGGGCGAATACAGCGGACTTAAACTCAAAAGATGTCTAAACAATTCCAACATGATTTCCAGCGATGTCACAGCGGGATATGACCCAACATGGGCGTCGTCATACAACATTCAAACGGACGCATTTTTGGCGTGCGGACTCACATTCAACAAATACACCGGCGCTCGCGGAAAAAGCGGTTCGAACGACGCCTCGCCTGAATACATTGCCCAACTTCGCAAAATTTTGGACGACAACAACCTTTTCTATCAGTTCACCGAAATGGGTAAAGTTGACCAAGGTGGCGGTGGAACAATCGCCTACATTTTGGCGGAATATGGCATGAATGTCATCGACGCCGGCATTCCACTTCTTTCCATGCACGCACCATGGGAAGTTTCTTCGAAACTTGATGTTTATCACGCCTACCTTTTCTACAAAGCTTTTTTGAAAGATATGAAGTGAGATAGAAATCAAAATTTAATCTAAATTAAAAACATAAAAAATAAAATAAAAAATGAAATAGGGAATGAAAAAGATAACTATAAAAACAAAATAAATCAAACAATTAAATCGCCTAAAAAACAGATTAAAACAAAAAAAGTGACATCAATTTGTCACTTTTTTTCGATCAATCTTTATCTTTGCCGTCACGCTTTTCATTCACATGGAACTCTTCATCATAAAGTTTTCTGCTTCTTTCATTCAAAATATTTTTTTTATCAGGGATTTCTCTCCCCAAAGCTTTCAATTCATTGCAAAATCTTTTCACTTCATTGTCATAAATGTAGGTAAAATCTTTATAAATCTTTCTTGTATCACGCGCTATTTTTTTAAATAAAGCATCTTCTTCATTTAACCCTTCTTGCTTTTCTCTCATTGAGTCAAGAAGTCCATCGCAAGCATGATTATAACATATTGTATAATTATTTAAATTAATTGAGTCATCACAGGCGATAATATCAGAAATTCTGGCTTGACCATCTGGAAGTTCTGCCACTTCTGACAACCTAAGCATCAATTTGACACTTTCTGAAAACTCTGTGCTGATTTTAAGATATCTGAAAAGCTCCGGATCTTCCTTTACCATATCAAAAAGTTTTGTATCAAACCCGCTGTAACCATTATTACCAGTTATATAAATTGTATCACTATGTTTAATTATCTCTTCTTTTTTGTCAGTAGTTTTCGAAACGGCGGTTTTTGGAGCAGCGTTTTTGTTTTGTTTAGCGCCGGCCGTTGCTGTCATCTCTATCAATTCATCAACACTTTGTGGAACTTTTTCCGTTGGCTTTTTCTCAACAACCTTTCCAAAAACTTCTTTGTCAATATCATCGTTGTAAAACTCAATAGAATTTAACTGACTTGCGATTTCAAGAATCATGTGATTTTCCTCTTTGGAAAATCTCTTTCCAGAGCGTGAGTTTTGAATTTTGACATCCGAAAACTGTTGAGATAAGCGCTCAACATCCCGTCTTGTTTTAGCAATATTTTTTTCAATCTTTTGCTTTTGTTTATCGGTGAATTTTTGATTTATCGGTGAAAACATATCTTTGCTAAACATTTGGCTAACAGCAGCCAAATTATTCTTGCATTCATTCAATTTTGCATGTATGTTCGTCAATTTTTTAATTGTGTTCATTTCCCCTCCTAGTCCCCGAGAGTTTTGCCATCACTAATTTTATAAGTGTGACTCATGATTGGTTTTGGTTCAGAATATTCTCTTTCGGTTGCATAATTCAAAAAAACTGAACCATATTCATCTGTTTGCATAACTTGCCTTTCAACATAATCGCTTTCACTGACATCCACCTTAATTTGCCCGTTGCTTAAAAGACCAAGTTTTTGGATAGTCTTGCCAAAATCCTCAACTTTTTTGCCTAATTTTGACATGAATTCATCTCGTGCACACGCATATGCACCATTTTCAAAAAAGAATTTTTCAACAAATTGCCTAAATGATGAATCATATTTGTTGAAAATCACTTCTTCAAGGTCTTCAAAAAGCCCAAAATTGTCATTCCAACTTCTTCTTCCAAACCTATTATCGCCTTCGATGGACATTTGAATGCAAATTGTGTTCCCATTTTGCTCTTTTGCAAGAGGGTTGGTTGAAGGCTTCATAAAGTCACCTCCAATCTCAAAATCAAATTGGTCATGTGTTCTTGTATTCATTGTTTTTACCTCCATTATTTTTTGCCATTATAGCACGGGGGGGGGAACTTGTCAAGTATTTTTTTAAAAAAGTTTATTTTTTGTTTAATTTCACTATTTTTGTCAATTTTTTTTGATTTTGACAATTTTTTGGTTATGATTTTGGCAAGTTTTTGAATGTTTCTTACTTTTTTGTTTCTTTTCATTTTTTCTAAATTTTCGTTAACTTTCTTCATTTTAGCAATGTTTTGGCTAAACAAAAATTTAAACAATAAAAATATATAACAAAAAACAAGTCAAGAAATCACCTAAACAAACATAAAAACATAATAACATAATAAACAAAAAACAACTCACCAAATGTAAAACAAACCAAGTTCAAAACAACTTAACAAGGCGAAATAAAGAAGATAAAGAATAATTCGGAATAAAAATTTAAGTAAATATAATAAAAAAAAGACCACCAGCGGAAAATGGTCTTTTTTTTGTTTTATATTTTTTTGTTTATTGTCGTTGATTTCGTCAAACGAATTATTCAATGATCGAAGAAACAACACCAGAACCAACTGTTCTGCCACCTTCACGGATAGCGAAACGAAGTCCTTGTTCAATAGCGATTTCTTTGTTCAAAGTGATTGTCATTCTGACATTGTCACCTGGCATAACCATTTCAACGCCTTTTTCAAGTTCGATTGTTCCGGTTACATCAGTTGTTCTGAAATAGAATTGTGGTCTATATCCATTGAAGAATGGTGTGTGGCGCCCACCTTCTTCTTTCTTTAAAACATACACTTCGGCAGTGAATTTTGTGTGTGGGTGAATTGAGCCTGGCTTGCAAAGAACTTGTCCTCTTTCGATTTCTGTTCTTTGAATTCCACGAAGAAGAATGCCGACATTGAATCCTGCGATACCTTCGTCAACAGTTTTTCTGAACATTTCAACGCCAGTTACAACTGTTTGCTTCTTTGCGCCCATACCAACGATTTCAACAACATCGTTGATCTTAACCTTACCTCTTTCAATTCTTCCTGTTGCAACAGTTCCACGACCTGTGATTGTGAACACGTCTTCAACAGGCATAAGGAAAGGTTTGTCTGTATCTCTTTCTGGTTCTGGGATATAAGAATCCAAAGCGTCCAAAAGTTCTTGGATGCAAGTGCAAGATGGATCTGTTACATTTCCTGCTTGAGCAGCTTCCAAAGCTTTGAGAGCAGAACCTTTGATGATTGGAGTGTCATCCCCTGGGAATCCATATTCGCTCAAAAGTTCACGGATTTCCATTTCAACGAGGTCAAGAAGTTCTGGATCGTCAACTTGATCAGTTTTGTTCATGAACACAACGATGTATGGAACACCAACCTGTCTTGCAAGCAAGATGTGTTCTCTTGTTTGAGGCATTGGACCATCAGTTGCGGCAACAACAAGGATGGCACCATCCATTTGAGCAGCACCTGTGATCATGTTCTTAACATAGTCGGCGTGTCCCGGGCAGTCAACGTGTGCATAGTGACGCTTGTCTGTTTGATACTCAACATGCGCTGTGTTGATTGTGATACCACGAGCCTTTTCTTCTGGCGCCTTATCAATTTCATCATATCTCATTTTTTGTGCATAACCCTTTGCAGCACTATACATAGTGATGGCAGCAGTGAGGGTTGTTTTACCGTGGTCAACGTGACCGATTGTGCCGACGTTAACGTGAGGTTTACTGTTATCATATTTACCTGTAGCCATTTTACTTTTTCTCCTTTTTCTTTTTATTGTCTACTATGACATTTTATCATACTTTTTCAAAATCTCAAAACGATTTTGAGATATTTTTTTATTTTTTTTAAAAATTTGTCAAATTACTTTTCAAAAACATGCATGTTTCCAAAAAATATTTTGTTTTGCGCTATGTTTTGCTCTGGCACTCGACTCACAAAGCGCAAAAACACCGATTTGGCAGATTATTTTGCTTCTTTCTTTCTCTGTCCAACGATGGTTTCTGCAATGTTCTTTGGAACTTCGGAATATTTCAAAAATTCCATTGTGAAAGTTCCGCGCCCCTGTGTTTGAGAACGAAGGTCGGTTGCATAACCGAACATTTCTCCAAGTGGCACTTCGGCATTGACGATTTGAACGCCCGGTCTGGTTTCATTTCCTGTCAAGATTCCACGACGAGAAGTGAGATTGCCCATAACCGTTCCAAGATATTCGTCTGGAACTTCAACTTGCACTTTCATCACAGGTTCAAGAAGAACAGGATTTGCCTTCATTGCGCCGTCTTTAAACGCCATTGAACCGGCAATCTTGAACGCCATTTCGGAAGAGTCCACTTCGTGATATGACCCGTCGATGACAGTCACTTTGAAGTCAACAGTTTCATATCCAGCAATGACACCATTCTTGCTTGCTTCTTGAATTCCGTTGTTGATTGGTTGGATGTATTCCTTTGGAATTGAACCACCAACGGTCTTGTCTTCAAATTGATAACCCGTTCCTGCTGGCAATGGTTCGATGTCGATGATACAGTGACCGTATTGCCCCTTACCACCGCTTTGGCGGATGAACTTGCCTTCCGCTCTTGCAGGTTTGCGGATTGTTTCTTTGTATGCAACTTGTGGTTTGCCGACATTTGCTTCAACTTTGAATTCACGAAGAAGTCTGTCAACAATGATTTCAAGGTGAAGTTCGCCCATACCAGCGATGATTGTTTGACCTGTTTCTTGATCGGTGTATGTCTTGAAAGTTGGGTCTTCTTCTGCCAACTTGATGAGCGCAAGCACCATTTTTTCTTGCATAAGTTTGGTTTTTGGCTCGATTGACATGCTGATAACTGGGTCAGCGAAATCCATACTTTCCAACACGATTGGATGTTTTTCGTCGCAAAGAGTTTCACCTGTGATGGTGTCTTTCAAGCCGACGATGGCAGCGATGTCGCCCGCGCCAACTTCTTTGATTTCTTCTCTTTGGTTAGCGTGCATTCTGATAAGACGACCAACACGCTCTTTTTCGCCCTTATTTGAGTTATAGACATAAGAACCAGCGGTCAATTTTCCAGAATATACGCGGAAGAATGCCAAACGCCCAACAAATGGGTCTGTCATAATCTTGAACGCAAGTCCAGCAAGTGGAGCGTCTTCGCTTGGCGCTCTCGTTTCGGTTTCGCCAGTTTCTGGGTTTACGCCTTCAATATGGTCGATATCAAGTGGACTTGGAAGAAGTTCGACCATGGCGTCAAGGAGCATCTGAACGCCCTTGTTTTTGTATGAAGAACCGCAAAGCACAGGCACAACAGCACGAGAAATTGTTGCTGCGCGAAGTGCTTTTTTAAGTTCGTCGATGGAGATTTCTTCTCCTTCAAAGAATTTTTCGAGCAAAGCATCATCTGTTTCAACAATCTTTTCAACCATTTCGTTGTGCATTTTTTCTGCTTTTGCCTTATATTCTTCTGGAATCTCAACGATATCAATCTTTGTTCCCAAGTCGTCTGCATAGACTTCTGCTTTCATGGTCATAAGATCGATAATTCCGCTGAAAGTGTCCGCTTCGCCAATAGGCATTTGGATGGCAAGCGGATTTGTTTTCAATCTGTCTCTGATTGAGTCAATGCAACCATAGAAATCGGCAGCATCTCTGTCCATTTTGTTGACATAAATGATTGTTGGTACTTTATATTTTGACGATTGACGCCAAACTGTTTCTGTTTGAGGTTGAACTCTGTCGCGAGCAGAAAGCACAAGCACAGCACCATCAAGCACCTTCAAAGAGCGTTCAACTTCGACAGTGAAGTCCACGTGTCCCGGCGTGTCGATGATGTTGATTTTATGTCCTTTCCAATGGCAAGTTGTGCAGGCAGAAGTGATGGTGATTCCACGCTCTTGTTCTTGCGCCATCCAGTCCATAGTGGCTTGACCGTCATGAACTTCACCGATTTTGTGATTTTTGCCGGTGTAGAACAAAATACGCTCTGTGGTTGTGGTTTTTCCTGCGTCAATGTGAGCCATAATGCCGACATTGCGCACCATAGTTAAATCGGTAACCATATTTTTCTCCTTTTTAAAATTTATTTGGTTTTTATACCATTATATTCAAGTATAGATTTGCTTTTACTTACATACTTATTATAATTATCCAAATATGTTCGTCCAAAAGCATTCGTCATCTCAGAAACAAAAGCATTTTGAGAAATCTCTTCTTGTTTTCGTTCTTCTTGAGAAGTTTGGAAATGTAAATTTCCTTTACTATCACTTTCCATAATAGGAAAATCTTGAGCAATCAAATTTTTATTCTGTTTATATGAACTATTAAGCAATAGATTTGTAAAGTGTAAATTATAATCGCTTATTGATACATAACCCACCTTCTGCTCTTCCATTGTTTTTTTGTTCAATTTAATGATTTTTAACATTACTATTTTTTCATTTTTGCTGTAATCAACTCTTTTTATACATCCAGCAACTTTTTTATATTCATAATTCAAAATTTCATAGAACATGCTGTCATACCATTCTTTTGGATAATGCATCTCCGTTGATTTTTTTGCAATATATTTAATATTGTCATCGTTTAGCAAGTCTAAATATCCATTGATAAAATAATCTAAATGGTGATTTCTAACGGTCATATTTCTCTCCTTTAAAATTAATTCAAAAAAATTGCCTTATCTGTCAATTTGTATAGAATTATTGTCTTTAGAATGTGCTTTATGCCTATGAGTGTAGATTTTTTTGTAGTTTTTCTTTAACCTTTTGCTCGTGCAGCAAGTTGCCTTGCTTTTGCATCGCTATATGTTTTCATATATTACCACTTATAGTGAGCGAACGCCTTGTTGGCTTCTGCCATTCTGTGCATTTCGTCGCGCTTTTTGATTGAAGCGCCTGTGTTGTTGTATGCATCCATAAGTTCACCAGCAAGTTTTTCATTCATATTTCTCTCGCCTGTTCTCTTTCTTGCATTGTTGACAATCCAACGAATTGCAAGTGTTTGGCGTCTTTCTGGACGAATTTCCATAGGAACTTGGTATGTTGCACCGCCAACTCTGCGACCTTTTGTTTCAAGCATAGGCTTAACATTTTCAATCGCTGTCAGGCAGACATCAAGAGGTTCCAAACTTGTTTTTTCTTTTATAATGTCAAAAGAGCCATAAACAATTCTCTGTGCAAGACCTTTCTTTCCACTCATCATAATTTGATTGATAAGTTTTGTGACAACTTTGTTTCCATAAATTGGGTCTGGCAAAACATCTCTTTTAACCGCACTATTTCTTCTTGGCATTGTTTTCTCCTTTTAAGCCACAATGGGCAACATGTGTTTGATTTTTGTTACGCAAACAAAAATCTGACATTTTCAATCTTTTCAAAAAATCATATCCTTGCAAATTTGATAATCAAGTTGCAAATGCGAAGGGTTTATTTTCCTGCTTTTGGTTTCTTTGCGCCATATTTTGAACGGCTTTGCTTTCTGTTTGCAACGCCAGCGGTGTCAAGAGTTCCGCGAATGATGTGATATCTCACACCTGGCAAGTCCTTAACACGCCCGCCACGAACAAGCACAACGCTGTGCTCTTGCAAATTGTGACCAATTCCAGGAATGTAGCAAGTTCCTTCTTGATTGTTTGAAAGTTTCACTCTGGCAATCTTACGAAGCGCTGAGTTAGGCTTTTTTGGAGTGGCAGTTCTCACAGACAAGCACACGCCACGCTTTTGAGGGCACTCTTCAAGAAGTGGTGCTTTTTTCTTTTTTTCGAAAGATTTTCTTCCTTTTCTCACAAGTTGGTTGAATGTAGGCATTTTGTTCTCCTTTTAAGGCAATCATCTTTTGACGAACTGCCAAACTCGACTTTGTTTTAAATCGAAGTCACGATTTGTCTTTCGCTTATTTGTTAAAAACAAAAAAGGCACGATATATTTCGTGCCATGAAAAATGCTTTATCTTTCAAACATGAACAACACAATCACATTTCTGCGACTCCAAGAAAAACTTTCTTGAATCGGTGGAATTGGAATTTTTGCAACAGAACATCGTTTCAACCTATTATATAAGCGATAAGCCAAAACAAATCAAGATTGCACAAATTGTACCATTTTGGGCACAGCCACCTGTTGTTTGTTTATGCTTAACCGTCAAGGTTTCCCCCGACAAATTCAAAGCATGGGTTTCCGACAACGAAACACATTTTGTATTATAAACATTTCGCCAATCGTTGTCAAGTGTTTTTATCAAGAAAATTAAGTTTTTTAAAAAACAATCTTTCAAGTGTGTTCAGTTTTTTGTGAGGACAAATAATGAGTGTCGATTCAGTCATTGTCACCGTCAAGGTTGCCAGTGGCTTTTTCGCTGATGTCGGTCAAATAGCCATAAGCCTGCAACTCTTCTTTGTATCCAGCATAGGCGTATGTTTTGTTCGTGACACTTCCATTTTCAGTGAAATTTGGAAGAGATGTGCATCTAGAGAACATTGATGAATCAGTTTCAACCGCATCTGTTGACCAGCCTTCACCAACATAGATTGTTTCAAGGCTTGTGCAACCAGTGAACATACAATACATATTCGTCACTTTGCTGGTGTCAAAGCTTGAAATGTCTATTGAAGTCACATTTCCTAAACCTGCAAACATATATTCCATGTCTGTCACATCACTTGTGTTAAAATTCGACAAATCTAATTCTCCAGTTAAACCTGCCCAAGCAAACATCCATTTCATATCTGTGGCACTGCTGGTGTTCCAATTTGAAAGAAAATCAATTCCTGTCAATTTAAAGCAGTTAAAAAACATACCATTAAATTCCTTCACATTGCTTACATCCCAATTTGATATATCACCAAAATTTGTTAACTTTTCACAAGTACCAAACATCCAACTCATGCTTGTCACACTGCTTACATCCCAATTTGAAAGGTCAACTTCTTCCAAAGCGCTACAGCCACTGAACAAATTAAACATTTCTATCACATTGCTTGTATCCCACTTGGAAACATCAATAGTTGTCAAAGAACTGCAGTGGAGAAACAAAGACCCCATACTTGTCACATTACTCGTGTTCCAATTTGAAACATCAAGTTCGTCTAAAGATCTACAACCTGCAAACATTGTCCACATGCTTGTCACATTGCTCACATCCCACTTGGAAACATCAAGCGTTGTCAAAGAACTGCAATTATAAAACATCCACCCCATATCTGTCACACTGCTTGTGTTGAAATTGTTGAAAGCAATCTCTTCAACGGATGTAAAATTATAGAATGAATATGATGCATCTTCATTTGCAACAATTTCTTCGGTTGAAAGGATGTAGATTGTTGTGTCAACGCGATATAAGTCAATCTGTGTTTTGTTCCAAGTGTATGACTCCGCTGTTTGCCCTTCCAAAACATTTACATCATCTTCGGTGTAAGTATAGTTGCCATCCTCGGTTTGTGTATAGGCACCACTTTCGTCTTTGTCATAGTAGTCAAAAACAATTCTCTTCACTGTGGTGTCTTCCGCTGTGTAACTATCACTTTTTTTCAACAATGTGTTCAAAGTCGAACCGCTTGGCAAATTTGTGTTGTCTGTTTCACTTGATTTTTGAGTGAGATAGATTGGAAGAAAAATCGCCAGAAACAGAACCGCCACCACGCCTACAACTGACGCTGTGATGATTGCCACCTTTTTCTTTTTGTTTGTTTCATTTTCAGCCATTTTTTAATAACCTCCCTTTAATATTTTTTCTTTTGGCTTTTTCATAGTTTTTGCATAACCAACCATATATATAAGTTCAATTTGTCAGTTTTCACTGATTTCAATCCGACGCGCAGATTTCAAATCTTGACGAATTATATAGTCAGTTTTCGCAAACCCAATACCATTGTAGCATGCGGGGGGGGGAAGGCAAGCATTTTTAAAAATTTTCAGAAAATTTTTTAAAAATGCTTGTATTTTTCCAAAAAATCAGCCCAAAATTGACCAAAAATTGCTCATTTTGCCAAAAATTCATAAAAAAATGACAAATTTTCGCTCATCATTTCTCAAAAAAATATCAAAAAAAGTTGTAAATTTAACAAAAAAAATGCCAATTCCTGCAAGAAATTGACATAAAAAATTTTACTTTTTTCAATTACACAAAAATCACAGCGAAAATTTTTCGAAAAACTCGCTCTCATTCAAAATCGCAACTCCCAAACTCTTCGCTTTGTCAAGTTTGCTCCCCGCTTCTTCACCAGCAAGAACATAGGATGTATTTTTCGAAACTGACGACGCTGTTTTTCCGCCGTTCTCTTCAATAATCTTTGTCATCTCAGCGCGTGAATGGTTCGGCAATGTTCCCGTCAGCACAAAAGTCAGTCCAGAAAGTTTGCTCGATTTTGCTTCATCCACCTTTTCAATCTCCACGCCAACTTCAAAGAGTTTTTCAATCTCATCCAAGTTGTCTTGGTTCTTGAAAAAGTCCACTATGTTTTGCGCGATAATTTCTCCAACATCTTCAATCATGCACAACTGTTCACATGTGGCACTTTTGATTTGGTCAAGATTTTTGTATGTCTTTGTCAAATCTTTCGCCGTCTTGATGCCAACTTCGCTTATGCCCAGCGCGAACAAAAAGCGATAAAATTCAATTTTTTTGCTTTTTTCAAGGCTTTTTATGCAATTTTCCGCCTTCTTTTCTGCAAATTTCTCCAAATTTACAAGTTGCTCTTTTGTCAGTTTGAATAGGTCGGAATATTGGCGCAAGCCCAAATCGTCATAGAACTGAATTATGGTTTTCTCGCTTAAACCCTCAATATTGAACGCTTCGCGACTGACAAAATGCGTCAGCCTTGCAACAACTTGCTCTTTGCAACCGTCGTGATTTGGACAAAAAATGAGCGGTCCTTTCTTTATCAAAACACTTTCGCAACATGGGCAATTTTTTGGTTCATAAATTGGAAGTGAGTTGTCATATTTTTCCGCCAGCCCCAAAACTTCTGGAATAACTTCGTTTGAACGGCGGATGAAAACTCGGCTCTTCAAAAAGACATTCTTCTTTCTTATGTCTTCAATGTTGTTGAGTGTTGCACGGCTTATCGTTGCCCCCGCAAGTTCGACAGGCTCTAGGATTGCCGTTGGAGTCACCTTTCCGCTTCTGCCCACTTGCCAAACAACATCTTCAAGCATGGTGGAAACTTCTTCGGCTTCAAACTTGAACGCTCTTGCCCACTTTGGAAATTTGTTGGTGTAACCAATCTCTTCACGCGGGCCAACTTCGTTGAGTTTGATGACAAGCCCGTCAATCATGACATCAAGGTCATTCTTCTTTTTATCGATTTCATCAATGATTTTTTCCGCTTCTTCTTCCGTTTTAACCACCTTGAAAAAATCGCCTGTTTTGAAACCATTATCTTTCAAAAATTTGTTCATCTCTGCCTGTGTTTGAAATTTTTTGCCTTCCGATAACAAAACTGCATAGCAAAAATAATCAAGTTGCCTGCGCGCTGTTTCTTTTGGGTCAAGGTTTCGAATTGCGCCAGCAACTCCATTTCTTGGGTTTTTAAGTGGTTCGCTTGCCGTTTTGTTATAACGCTTGAAACTTGAATTTGTCATCATACCTTCACCCTGCAAAATCAGACGGCTCTTGAAAGGAATTTCAAGCGGAACACTTCGAATTGTCTTAACCTGCTCTGTGACATCTTCGCCAATCTCGCCGTTTCCGCGAGTTGTGGCACAAACAAAATGACCACCGTCATATTCTGTCACGATTGTCAAACCATCGAATTTATACTCCACGGCAAAGGTTGGATTTTTCACAAACTTTTTCATCTCAACGAAAAAATCTTTAAGTTCGTCAAAAGAGCGAACCTTGTTCATTGAATATAATCTCACTTCGTGTTTTTTCTTGACGAATTTCGAAAGAACATCCCCGCCCACGCGTTGAGTTGGTGAGTTTGGAAGAACAACACTTAACTCTTTTTCAAGGTCAACAAGTTCGTCATAGAGTTTGTCATATTCCTTGTCGGAAATGGTTGGATTATCAAGTTCGTAATAGTTGCGATTATGAATCAAAAGTTCGCTCACCAACGATTTCATCCTTTCAAGTTTTTTATTATCCATTTCGCCCTCTTTTTTGCTTTTTGCATATTTTATTTTATATTTTTTTACTTTACATTTTCCTATTTTTGTAATTTTTATTTATTTTTAATATTTTTTTATTTTCGTATATTTTTCACTTTTTTTATAAAAAATCGTGTTTTTTTGCGTTTTTTTTGCAAAAATTTTGATTTTTTTAAAGTTTTTTTCGATTTTTTTAATATTTTTCTATTTTTTGTTCTTTATTTTTTCTATTTTATTTTTCGGATTTATTGTATTTTTTCTTTATTAATTTTTTAAAAATTCAATTATTTTATTCTTTCAATTTCACTCAATTTTTTCAAGTTTTGCCATGTTAAGCATCAAACTCTTTTTTCCAAAATCTTCGAACTCAATGTCTGCCACAAGTCCGTCATCTGATATATCCACAATTCTTCCAACTCCAAAACGATTATGCGAAATCACATCCCCAATTTCAAACCCCGAATCAAAATATTCATTTTCTTTTTCCGCTTGAACAAAGTCGCTTGAAATGATTTTTGTTTTCTTCTTGTCCACAATTCCAAGTTCGGACAAAAACCTGCTTGACGTTTGATAATTGTTCTTTCCATACATATATCTCTTTGCTGTGTGAGTGAGAAAGATTTGCTCTTCCGCCCGAGTGATTGCAACATACATCAATCGGCGTTCTTCTTCCATTTCGGCAGATGAATTTGTGGCGCGCGCAAGTGGAAAAATTCCTTCTTCAAGCCCAACCACAAACACAACCCTAAATTCCAGCCCCTTGACAGAATGAATTGTCGAAAGGGTCACAAAACCGTTTTCTTGAATTTGGTCGCTGTCGGTTTTGAGCATAACTTCCGCAAGGTATTCCGAAAGTGTGGCATCGTGATTGTCGTTTGAAAACTCTCGTACACCCGAGAGCAAACTGTCAATGTTTCCAAGTTTGTTTATTGATTCTTCATCCTTGCCCGCATATTCTTCTTCAATTCCAAACACCTGAACAACTTTTCTGACAAAGTCATAAAGCGGAATTTGATTGAGTTGTTTCTTCAAAATTTTGATGTTTTCAACAAATTTATCAAGTTTGGAATAATACTTTGAAAACTTAAAACGGTCACTTAAAAGATATTGCAAAAGTGGACTTTCCCCCGCTTCATTTTGCAAATTTGCTATTGCAACATCACCTATTCCACGCTTTGGAAAATTGATGATTTTAAGAAGCGAAATGTCATCTTTTTCATTGACGAAAATGCTTAAATATGACAAAATCATCCGAATTTCAGCACGCTCATAGAACTTAAATCCACCATAGAGTTTGTATGGAATTTGAAGAGACATCAGCCCTTCTTCCAACGCTCTTGAAAGAGCATTCACACGCATAAGCACCGCAAAATCGCTGTAAGAAAAACCTTCTGCAACCAAGTCTTCAATGCGCCTTGCAACAAAAAGTGCTTCATCGCGCTCGTCAAATGCGGTGTAGACCACAGGCCCTTCGCCAGCATCCTTATCCGTCCACAACTTCTTTTCCAACCTTTCACGATTGTTGGATATGACATTGTTTGCCAGCGTCAAGATGTTTTTTGTCGAACGATAGTTGCGTTCAAGTTTAAAAACTTTAACATCTGAAAAATCATTTTTCAAATTGAAAATATTGTGAAAGTTTGCGCCCCGCCAAGAGTATATACACTGGTCCTCGTCCCCGACAACGAAAAGATTTCCATGCACACTTGCAAGAAGTTTGATAAGTTTATATTGCACCAAATTTGTGTCTTGAAATTCATCCACCAAAATATACTGAAAACGGTCGGAATAGTGAAAAAGCACATCTTTATAGTTGTGAAAAAGGAAGAGTGTTTTGTTTAACAAGTCATCAAAATCCAAAGCATTGTTTTTATGCAAATATTCTTCATACTCTTCGCAAATTTTTTGATAATCATTCAAATCTTTAAGATTTTGTCCAAACTCGCGAAGTGGTTGAAAATATTCGTCAAAATCAAGTCCCTTGTTTTTGATATTTTCCAAGTGGAACGAAACTTTTGACTTCTCATCTTCTTTTCGTTCGTGTTTTTTTAAAAGGTCTTTGATAATTTTATCTCTGTCATTTTCCGCAATTATTGTGAAATTTTTGTCAAATCCGTCAAGAAGCGAAATATTCTCCCGCAAAATTCTCACACACATGGAATGAAAAGTGGATATCCACATCGAGCAGTTGCACATCTTTGCAATGCGTTCTTTCATTTCATTTGTCGCTTTGTTGGTGAAAGTTATCGCCAAAATATTGAACGGCGAAACATTTTTCTCCTGAATGAGATAACATATGCGGTGCGTCAAAAGACGCGTCTTTCCACTTCCCGCACCCGCAGTGACAAGCACAACACCTTCGGTTTCAAAAAGTGCCTGTTTTTGCTCGTCATTCAAACTTTCAATCTCGTATCCGCCACTTCCATTTCTGATATTCATAACAATTATATTCTAACACATCAAACAAGAAATTACAAAAGAAAAACTCAAAATTAATTCATAAGAAAATCTAAATCAGTATGCAAAAACGCACCCGAAATTTCAGCGCTCGTCGCTCAAAGTGTCAATAATCTCTCCATTTTTAAAATTTGCGATAACGCCCTTTTATTTTTAAATATTTTCAAAAAAATATTTAAAAAAATAAGCAAAAGCAGGCAAAACAAAATTTTATTTCTCAACTTTATCTCAATTTTTATCAAATTTAACATTTTTCTAGAACAATTCATATAACAAAAGCGAAGGAGTTGACATGGAAAATATTTTTAAAAATAAAAAAGGTTGGTTGACAGGACTTCTAATCGCCCTGATAGTTCTCACCGCCTTAAATTTTATAGTCACCATGATTGATTATGGCTCTCATTTGCAATCTGCGGAAAATTATGTTGTTTTAACAATCACAACAATCATCGAAATTCTGATATATTCTTTTGCGATATGTGCGTTGTTGAAAAATGATAATTTTTGGTGCAAAACATTGTTTATTATCGTTTTTTCATACATTTTTCTCAACTGTCTTTTGACATTTATAACCGCAATTTACTATTTTTCATATAACACAATTTATGTTTTTTATGGCATCGGACAAATCATTGACTGCCTGTTGGTTGTTGCAATCGGCGTGGTGTATTTGCTGACCAAATACGGAACAATCAAAAATGAAAGAGTTGTCAACATTCTGCTATACATTCGTCTGGTAATGATTTTAATCAATTTCATAATAGGCATAATCATGATTGCACAAGATTATCTTAATTGGATAACAATCACAACATTTTTCATGGACGCCATTTTGACAATAATATATTTCCTAGCAATCAACGACCATGCTCCAAAATCTTTGAACGGATAATATAAAAAATAATTTGCATTTTTCTATGGCAATAAAAGTTTTTTAACAATCTTGAAATCTCAAATCATAAATCAGTAATAAATAAAAGAATAAAAAATCCGAAAATAGTCGGATTTTTTGCCTTTTAAAGCATTTTTTTATAAAAATTAGTGTCATTCCAATCTAAACATAATGGATTTTTGTATATTTCAAAGCCATTATTCAATAGAACTTTGTTTGAGCCAACATTGTTAATATTACATTGAGCAATAACTTCTTTCATGTCAAATTCTTTTGCTCGCTCCAACAGCATTTTGACAAATTGTGAACAATAACCTTTTTTACGCTCACCTGGTCTTGTTTTATACCAAATATGTCCACGATGTTTACGCCAAAAATTAGTCATTTCAAGTATAAGTCCACCAATCACAACGGGTTTATTATCTGCAAAAAGAATATAGTTTTCACTTTTGGGATGCTCTTCACTATTATTGAACCCATAAGCATATCTCATCATTTCAGCAATTTTTTCTTTAACTTTCTGCTTAGTCATGCCATTATATTCATTGTGCTGTTCAAATTCATCAACAACAGGGATTTCTTGCAACATTTCATATACACCACAATCTTCATCAATCATCCATGTACGCAACTCTTGCAACTTATAATTCATAGAACATCTTTCCTTTCTAACTTAATTATCCATTCGATTCAAGAAAGCTCTTTATATTTACTATTATTATAGACTTCACTTTTAATTCTGGTGGCAAATTTTCAGTTTCTTCAAATCTTTTTATTTCTTCAAATAGCTCTCCCCTTTCGCAAATTTCTGCAACTCCTTCAATTTTATATTGTAAATCATCTTGCTCTGGAAAATAAACATTGATAAAACATTTATTGTTATTTTTTATGTTTTCAATGCTTTTTTTCATTTGTATATTAGACAAAATAATTCTATCTTTTTCGATTCGACTAGGTATCACACATATACTTCTCGGAAAGCCATTTAAGCCGATAGTAGAAAAAATAACTTTTTCAATATTCTTAATATTTTGTACTTGATTTTCAGTCATATATCCTCCTCAACTTTCACTCCAATGCCCCACTTCGCAAGAGAGTTGCGACCAACTCGCCAGCATAAGCGCGAGTTGCGTTTGGTCGCAAAGATGAAAAAACAAGCGTTAAGCGAAGCTTTTTGGCACTTGTGACAAAAACGAGCCCACAGCGCAGTTTTTTCATTTGGTGCTGGTGGTGGGAGTCGAACCCACACGGACTTTCATCCTCGGGATTTTAAGTCCCGTGCGTCTGCCATTCCGCCACACCAGCATTTTGCATTCATAAAAGTCAATTTATGATATTTTCAAAATCCCCCACCACATATTGCTTTCAAATCAATGCCATTTTGGGTTTTCGCACATTCATGCCAACTTATTCTTTTTCAACATTTATGTTTTCTTTCTCTTCCCGATTGAAATATTTTTAAAAAAATTGAGAAAAATTCTCAAAATTTTATAAATCAATCTATTAACCTAAAATTTAGGGGGTTAAGTGACACAAAATGTCAATTCACTTCGTGTCACTTCTGGAGGTACCACCCGGATTTGAACCGGGGAATAAAGGTTTTGCAGACCTTTGCCTTACCACTTGGCGATGGTACCACGCTTGAAAGGATGACATGTAAACTATACCACATTAAAACAGTTTTGTCAAATGTTTTTAAAATTAATTTGCTATTTTCAAATTTATTTTGAATTTTTTTTGATTTTTCAGGACTTTTATTCAAAAATTTCACTCAAATTTTCTGTTATATCACCATATTATTTATTATATGCAAAATTTTTTATCAGTGTTTTTGAAAAAATATTGAAAAATGCTTGATTTTTTTCTTTAAATTTGTTATCATATTGGAGTGCTTGATTGTTTCTTGCGGGAATGGCTTAGTGGTATAGCGCAGCCTTGCCAAGGCTGAGGTCGCGGGTTCGATCCCCGTTTCCCGCTCCAAAAAAACATCTTCGTTTGTGAAGATGTCTTTTTTTTATCAAAATATCAATCTCTTCATTCGCTGTCTGTGTCGGTCAAGTCTTCCAAGCCCAAAACCTTCAAACTTTCTTTTGTGTCCAGACGCTCAACAGAGCGCAATTTGCTTGCAAGCAGTCGGCTTCGCGTGCCAACAAGCGTGTCAAAATCTTTGCTGGTGCGCTCGAACTGTCCGCGAATTTTGACAACGATATCATTAAATTTGTCAAATTCAGTTCTCACAGCACCCAAAATCTTCCAAACTTCGCCCGATTTTTTCTGTATGGCAAGTGTTTTGAAACCCATTTGCAGACTGTTCAACAGTGCAGACATGGTGGTCGGACCTGCAATGGTCACGCTGTATTTCTCTTGCAACTCTTCAATCAGTCCCATTTTGGCAACTTCGGCATAGAGCCCTTCAACAGGCAAAAACATTACGGCAAAATTGGTTGTTCTTGGTGGGCAAATGTATTTTTGATTAATGTCCTTTGCCATACCTTTGATTGTGGTTTTGAGTTGCTCCTTTTTCTGCTTGACTTGTTCAAACTCATTGTTTTCATACGCACTCTGCAAGTCGCCATATACAGTGTATGGAAATTTGCTGTCAACAGGCAAATAGACAAACTCCCCTTCCGACTGCCCCGGAAGTTTGATGGCATACTCCACAGGCTCGTGACCTTCCCCTGTCACAAAGTTGGTTTCATATTGGTCTTTTGTCAACATTTGGTCGAAGATTGCACCAAGTTGAATTTCACCAAATATGCCCGTTGTTTTGACATTTGAAAGCATTTTAGTCAAATTGCCAACATCGCTGGCGATATTTTGCATTTCGCCCAAACTTTTGTAAACACTTTCAAGTTGATTGGAAAGCACTGCAAAACTCTCTTTAAACCTGTCGTTGATGGTCTTGGACAATTTTTCGTCAACCGTTTCGCGCATCCTGTCAAGTTGGCGATTGTTGTCTTCTTGAAGAGATTTGATGTGCGCGTCGTTGGAGCGCCTTATGTTCTCCAACTTTTCTTCTTGCATTTTGGAAATGTTCTGCATACGCTCGTCAAGTTGACCGATAAGTTCCATAACCCGCTTTTCAAGTGATTGCGAATTTCCCGATAAATTTTCTTGAAAGGCTCTTAGTGTCTGCAAAACCGCTTCATTGTTCGCCCTTTGCGTTTCGCTTATACTTTTGCTGATGAAGTCGACATTGTTGTTAAACGAATTTTTTATCTCTTCCTTATCCCTTACCGACAACTCGCTCCTGTTTCTCGTTTTCAAGCAAACGAAAATGCAAACAAGGCTCAAAAGAACGGATATCCCAACCAGCACGCACAAAATTATCATTTCAAAACTCATTTTCTTCTCCTTTATTCATAATTGGAATTTTTATGAATTATATCATACAAATTATATCATAAAAAAAGTGTTTTTCAAAAACAAAAAACACTTCTAAATAATCAATTCAAGCAATTTGTTTGCCAAAATGTTTGTGGTTGTCAAAATCAAACCAAATTGAAATAAATTGAGCCGTTGGTATAAATTGTCATTATTCCATTTGTGCCACTTTCATTGGCGTTTACTTCAAGCGGATTGTTTGAATCCCCCGACAAGTTTCCAATTTCAACATGAATTTTACTGCTGTTGCCATCAAGTTGATTTCTGTTTGCATCATACATCGTCGCTGTGAATTTTGCCGAACTTGTTATGTTGATTGTCACATTTCCGCTTGTGCTGTCAATGACCACACCAACAACACCTCCCGATGTTCCTGTGGCTGCTGAAACCGAACCGTTAAAGGTCAAAACGATGTTCCCTGAGCCATTTTGTATGTCGATAATTTCGTTGTTGCCGTCTGCGATTGTCAAATTGACAGAAAGTTTGCCACCACTTCGGCTGTTGACTTCCACTTCGCCCATAACTTCGCCGACAGTCAAGTTTCCGTCATCTGCGTAAACAATCAAATCACCTGTGATTTTTGCAATATTCAAACTTGGCGCACTGTCGTCATCATCGGCATAAAAACTGAAATTGCCATATATCGCATTTCTCACTGTGATGTTTGGCGATATGACAGTGTTTATTGAGTCACCAAAGGACAGATTTCCGTAAACTTCTGTGAAAACATAGTT
Source organism: uncultured Lachnospiraceae bacterium (assembly GCA_964400145.1). GTDB lineage: Bacteria > Bacillota > Clostridia > Christensenellales > UBA1242 > Caccovivens. The sequence goes on from CAYNTF010000003.1 coordinate 137,313, forward strand.
GCCTTGCTCGCACGAAGAGAACATTGTTGAATCTGCAACAAGATATCCAATGGCAACATTCCCCGTCTTGCAAGTGATTTCAACATCGTTTTCATTTGAATATGCGGATGCATCAACCTTCAAAATGTTTAAGTCTATCGTCCCTTTTTGTGTTTCAAAATACACAGGACAATCAACATCAAGACCTGTTCCTGTCTTGGTTTCTTCATTAGTGGTTGTTATTGTCACACTTTTTCTTGAAGTTATATCGCCACTTGTGGTTTTCAGCGAGATGTTTTTCAGCACATCTGTGTCCAACCTGTTTGTGATTGTTATATCCCCGCTTTCTGTTGTGACATCAACTGACTTTATTTTTGTCAGTTCTGTGTTCGTTCCCGCATTGAAAGAACCACCCAAATTCACAGACCCATCTGTTGTTATGATTTTGATGTTGATGTTTTCAAAATTTATATCACTGTTCTCTCGTGCATGCAAAACGATTGTCACGCTTTTGGAGAAATAAAGAAACCCTGTCGGTTCTGTGACCTCAACGGTCAATTTTTTGCCAGAACTTGAAAGTGTTGCCGTGTAACTGAACTGCACAGCATTGCTTGCCGCCGTGAAACCTTTTGCGCCATTTTTGATGAATATTCCGTCTTGCTTGTATGAATCGTTGTCATCTTTTTCAATAATCACATCTGCGTATGAACATGTGATGTCAATTTCTTCCAATTCATCCCAATTTATTGTTGTGCCATTGCTGTCTTGCGTGCTTATCACTTTTGTTTCATTGGAAGAAAAATATTGCAACCAAAGGACACTTTTGCCCGGATTAAAAATCATAATCACGACGCAAACCATAAACACCGCGAACAAAACCAAAACAAACAATCCAAAATAGAAGAAAAACCCTTTTCTAATCTGTCCTTGTGGCATATGAACTCCTTTGACAACAATTTGATATATCTTTTTTGATAAACTCGTTATAATTGTATTATATCAAAACGAAAAGAATTTGTCAAATGAATGCAAAAACAAAACAATTCTCCAAAAAACAATTCCAAAACAAAAATATTTTTATCAATTCAATCAATAAATTTGTCAATAAACAATTCAAAAATCAATCCAAAATTGCTTTAATTCTGCGCACCCCGCTTGAAGAACTCTCTTCTTTGATAATTTTCAAATGATGCAAATCTTTGGTGTTTTTCGCATGAGGTCCGCCACAAATTTCCTTAGAAACATCGCCCACAGAATAGACTTTCACAACTTGCCCATACTTACTCTCAAAAACGCCAACTGCACCGCTCTTTTTTGCATCAGCGACGCTCATTTCTTCGCAAGTGACAGGAATTTCACGCGCAATGGCATCATTGACGAATTTTTCAAGTTCAGCAATCTCTTGCGGGGTCATCTTGTGGTCGAAATTAAAGTCAATTCGAAGTCGCTCTGGCGTGATGTTTGAACCCTTTTGCATAACTTGCGAACCGAACATTTTTCGCAAGCCCGCCATAATCAAATGTGTTGCTGTGTGCAACTTTGCACTTTCGTAAGAACTGTCCGCAAGTCCACCCTTAAAGACGCCAGCCGACGCCGTTCGGCTTTTTTCTTGGTGCTCTTGAAATGCTTTTTTGAAACCTTCTTCGTCGACATCATATCCTCTTTCGCGTGCCAATTCTTTTGTCAACTCAAACGGAAAACCAAAGGTGTCATAAAGTCTGAAACAAGCCTTGCCAGAGATGATATTTTCCACAACTTCGCCCTTTTGTGAAGCAAATGCCTTGTGTTTTTCAATGCCAGCGATGACCTTTTCAAATTCTTTATGTCCTTCTTCCAGCGCCTTGGAAAATTTTTCAACTTCGGCGTTAAGTTCTTCCTTAATCTTTTGTCTGTTTTTCTTTAAATCGGAATAATAATCTTGATATTCATCAACATACATATCCACAATATGCTCAAAGTTTGCTGTGTCAAAGCCGATGTTTCGCGCACAGTTAACCGCCCTGCGAATAAATCTGCGCAAGATGTAACCCTGTCCAACATTGGATGGGGCCACTGCGCGATAATCCCCCAAAATGAAAGTTGCTGAGCGAAGATGGTCGGTGATAATTCGATATGAACGCTTGGACTTCTCACTGTCAAGATATTTCACCTGTGCCTTGCTTGCAATAAAGTCAATCACACTCTTCAAGCAACCGATGTCATACACGCTTTCCACGCCATTTAAAGCAACAATCGTTCTTTCCAGCCCCATGCCTGTGTCGATGTTTGGACGCGCCAATTTGACCGCCTTATCGCCCGCCTTCTCGACCTTGTATTGCATGAAAACATCATTCCAAATTTCGAGATATTTTCCGCAATCGCACGCTGGCGAACATTCTGGACAACATTTTGGCTTGCCTGTGTCAAAAAACATCTCTGTGTCTGGACCACAAGGTCCAACTCCGCCACCTAACGCCCACCAATTATGTTCTTTTGGAAGATAGAAGATGTTTTCCTTTTTTATACCGCACTTTTGCCAAGCGCTTGCAGTTTCGTCATCACGCGGAGCAACTTCGTCGCCTTCAAACACACTGACTGCAAGTTTTTCGACAGGAATACCCAAATATTTCTCACTCGTCAAAAATTCATAGGACAGCGCCACCATTTCTTCTTTCGGGCAACTTCCCAAATACCAATTCCCCAACATTTCAAAGAAAGTCAAGTGACTGTCATCACCCACTTCATCAATGTCGCTTGTGCGAATGCAACGCTGAACATCAAAAATTTTGTTACCTTCTGGATGTGGCTCGCCCAAAAGATAAGGCACCAGTGGATGCATTCCCGCAGTCGTGAAAAGCACAGTCGGGTCATTTTCTGGAATGATTGACGCACTTTCAATTTTCTTAAACCCATGTTCTTCAAAAAATTTAAACCATAATTCTATCATTTGTCTATCAGATTTCATTATATACTCCTTACGATATAAGAGTATATCAAATTGAACGCAAAAACGCAACAAATTAGCAAGAAAATAACAAAAAATGCGCCTTGAAATTGTGAAAAAAATTTAATCGATCAACATCATTGATTTGACTAAATTCAATTTAAGTTCTATAATATACAATATGGTTATGGGAAATAATATTGAAAACAAAAGAATAGAAAATAAAAATTATATAAAAGATAAAAAATATGTGTTTTTTAGAATTTTGGTCACACTTTCATTACTTTTGCTATGCACTTATCTTATAACGAATTTAATTTATTATGTTGATTATATAAAAATTGGCACTTTATCAAATTTAGTTATAGCCGAACAACTAGGAATAATTTTTCTAACAACATACTCTTTAATGTTATTCTCAGTACTTATATTTTTAATTTTATATATTTTCAAAATTTTAGAAAGGCATAAAATCCTAAAAAACAGCATAATCTGTCTATTTTTCTTCATTTTGTTTGTTTATATGATTCAAGGGCTTGTCTCAAAATTTCTTTGGTATTTAAATGGGACTTCATCATATTTATCAACAATCATCACAACCGCAATTTGCATCTCTTTACTAATTGCTTTATATGTCATTTATTTGATAAAAACGATCAAGCACAAAGATTCTAAATTTATAAATTTTAATTCCTTAGCGTTGTTATTAAGCATAATTGCTCATCTCATTTTATATACAGTTTTCGTATTTCAAACAATATATGAATACACAAGTTTAATAAATAATATAGAAAATGATTTACTTATTTCCTTATACAAAATACTTCTTACCCAATCTATATTTGAATTAACAATAAATCTAATAACTTTGCTTTGCGTTGTTATTTTCACAATTCTCCACTTTTTCAAGTTATTAAAATCTAATAATATTTCAAAAACTTACGTCATATCATTTCTTTTGGCAATAACAATCATATCTTTCATACATGTGTTTGCTACTAATATTATTTCGGTATGTAACGAATTAACAAGCGCACCTTATAACTTATACATGATTATAATATCTCCACTTTGTGCAATTTCTTTCACAACATTATATATTTATTACTTATATTTACAAAGAAAATATCAAAATATCCAAACAGATCAGACTGAAGGTTCAACATAGAAAAGGGTCAACAAAAAAAGAGGTCATTTTCCCTCTTTTTCAAACTTTTCTATTGCGCCTGCCAAGTGGGCATGTTTTCTTTTTCGCTTAAACTTTTGCACCATGTGCGGATATTTTTCTTTGGCGTCATATTTGTCCAGAGTGTTTGTCATGGAACGAACAAAAACTTTACTCATCTTCCTTGTGTCAACTTGCTTGTTGACTATGTCTGTTGTTCTTGACTTTTGCACCGCATAGACGCATTGCTTAATCCCCTTTTTCTTTTCCCGCATGAGATAGATTGTCATAGTCAAGAAAACAACAAAAAAGACAATCATAAAACCGACATAAAAAAGATTAAACCCCGAGATGACGATGAAAAACACAACAAAACAAGCAAAAAAGAGAAGCGACATCACTGCATAACGCATTTCATTTTTTGCCGATTCAATGATGTTTTTGCCTTCAAAAAACATTAGGTGATATTCGCCTTCCACATTTTCAATGTTTTTAATATTTAATTTCGCCATATTTCTTTAATCCTTCTTTTAATGATTATATTAACAAAAAACAACATATATTGTCAAATTTATTTAAAAATTTTTAATAACTTTTTATTTTCGTGTTAAAATTATCTTCGCAAAATATCACCTTTTCTCAATGGCAATCCACAAGGCAAAATCACACGCTCTTGCACAACTTTTGCGCTTGAAATTTCTTCGCCAGAAGAGTTTATGATTTTTTCAATCTTAATTTTTTTGTTGAAAATTTCCTTGTCAGGACTTAAAATTTCAAGAGTGTCACCAACCGAAAACTTGTTGCGCATTTCCACTTCAACAACATTTCCGTCGCAATCTTTTGTGACAACCGCCACAAATTCGCTCTCTTGCACAGGCATGGAGTCTTCCAAAAATTGTTTCTGCTCGTCGCCAAAATAGAACCCCGTTGTATATCGCCTGTGGCTTGCTTTCAAAAGTTCATCGCAAAGTTCTTTGCTCGCTTTTTTCGGCAAAAGGTCAATCGCCTGCCTGTATGCATTCACAACTGTTGCAACATAATAAGCCGACTTCATGCGCCCTTCAATTTTCACGCTGTCCACTCCGATGTCTTTGAGTTCTTTCAAATGTTCCAACATATTCAAATCTTTGGAGTTGAAAATGTAACTTCCATTTTCGTCTTCCTGAACTTCCAATTCATCTTCTCGACTAACTTCGCGAACCATATATTTCCAACGACACGCTTGCACACATTCGCCATGATTGGAATCTCTGCCTGTGAGATAGTTGGAAAGCAAACATCTGCCAGAATATGCCATGCACATCGCTCCGTGCACGAACACTTCAATTTCCACACTTTTTGGAAGACTTTTTCGAATTTTTGCAATCTCGTCAAGCGTCAACTCGCGCGCCAAAATCAACCTTTTTGCACCCAATTCTGCCATTAAATTTGCGGAATATGAATTGATTATGTTTGCTTGCGTGCTGACATGAACAGGCAAATTTGGAGCGTGCTTTCTGATAAACTGAAAGACGCCAATGTCCGCAACAATAACCGCATCCACCTTTGCGTTTTGCAGAAATTGCAAATACTCTTCCAGTCCCACAAAGTCGCCGTCCTTTGCAATTATGTTGATTGTGACATAAACCTTTTTGCCTTTTTCGTGTGCAATCTTCACAGCCTTTTCAATTTCTTCATCACTGAAATTGCCAGCGAACGCCCTAAGACCAAAACGCCCGCCTGCCAAATAGATTGCATCCGCACCAAAATGAAGTGCCGTTAAAAACTTTTCAAAATTACCTGCTGGCGCCAAAAGTTCCATATAAAACTCCTTTTTATAAGAAAAAACAAGATTTTTTCATAAATTTTTGCGTTTTTTTATGTTTTTTCTAATTTTTTTCTATTTCTTTCCTGTTTTTCATTTCTTTGTTTTTGCGTTTCTGGAATATAATTTATATTTTAAAATATCTGATTTAAAAATTTTCTTTCAAAACATTTTTTATTATATCAAAAGTGACATCTCGATTTTGAATTTTTTGCGTTTTTATCCAATTCGTCAGCCCATACACATTAAGTATGAAATAGACAATGATGTTTAAAAAAGTTATCAGCATGGACAAATCGTTCGTTGTGACAATCAGTGTGCCCCACATAACAAGATTTGCAATGTTGCTGAATATGTAAAACACAAAATTTATTGAACTTCTTCTGGAAAGAAAATAAATTGCAAGAGTGTTGCATGCGAAAGAAAAAGTGCTTGCCAAAATCATGTTGGTGTTAAAGTAGTCAAGCAGAAAAAACATACCAACTGACAAAATCAAAACGACAAAAATGGCAAGGACAATTTCTTTGTAAGTTATTGCAGAATTAATTTTCACTTGTCCCGATTTGTTGAATAAATTTTTCAGCCAAACAACAAGGTTGACGATATACATCGGCAATGTGACACATAAGTTGTTGATAATCTCACCGTAAAAAGCATTGAGATAGGATATGATTGAATAGAAAATCAGTTGAACAATGCAAATCATAATACCCACAACATTCACTTTTGACAAAAACAGCACACCAATGATTCCAAAAGTGCTTGATATGATGTAGAAAACATGAGAATGATAGACCACGCTTAATGTTATTATAACAATAAGAGAAATCGCCACAAACACAACTTCCCACCACTTTACATCAGAAAAAATTTTTTTAATAATCATGTCTTCTCCTTCGGCATTTTTGAAAATTTTCATCAATTTTTATATCAAATTTTTTGTTTTAATTTGCCTACAAAGTTATTTAGATTTGCACAACTGCTTTTGCTGTCAAAGACAAGTCGGCAAGTCCAATTCCTGCCTTGATGTAGAAATATGCCATTGCGCCAATCATCGCGCCATTGTCTGTGCAATATTTTAGGTCTGGCATAAAAATCTTCACACCAATTTCCTCACACATCTTTTGCAACTTTTCTCTCAATCTCGAATTTGCACCAACTCCGCCTGCAATCACAAGTTGTTTGACGTCCATGCACGCTTTTTTTGTCTTGCCAACAAGTTCGTCTGTGACAAGTTCTTGAAAAGAGCATGCCACATCTTCTTTTGAAAAATTTTCTCCTTTCTGCTCATGATTGTGCACATAGTTGACAACTGAGGTTTTAAGCCCACTGAAAGAAAAATTTAGGGTGTCTTTGAGTGGCGGTTTATAGTTGAACTTCACAACATCCTTGCCTTCCTTTGCCAATTTGTCAATGTTCGGCCCGCCCGGATATGGAAGTCCCAACACCCGCGCCACTTTGTCGAAACATTCGCCGACACTGTCGTCCACAGTTGTGCCAATAAGTTGAAATTTGCAAAAATCTTGCACATCAACAAGCGCTGTGTGACCACCGCTGACCATAAGACACAAAAATGGCGGTTCAAGGTCGGCATGCGAGATGTAATTCGCGCCGATATGCCCGTGCACATGGCTGACGGCAATAAGTGGAACTTTCAGAGCGTATGCCAGCGTTTTGGCAAAATTTACTCCCACCAAAAGCGCACCAATCAGCCCTGCACCGTATGTCACAGCCACAGCGTCAACATCTTGCAAGGTTTTTCCAGCCTTACTCAACGCTTCTTCCAAAACTCCGTCAATGTTTTTGATATGATTTCGCGATGCCACTTCTGGCACAACTCCACCGAAAACTTTGTGAATTTCAATTTGAGAAGAAATGACATTTGAAAGCACTCTTCTGCCGTTTTCCACAAGAGCAATCGAAGTTTCATCACAAGAAGATTCCACAGAAAGAATTAAGACACTTTTTTTTGTCTTTAAATTCTCAAATTTTTCTTTTGCAATCTCTTGATAGGTCTTCATGCTTTCACACTTGTCCTTTTAAGATATTCGTTGATAAAACCTTGAATGTCACCGTTCATCACCGCCTGCACATCGCTGGTTTCGTAGTTCGTGCGATGGTCCTTCACCATGGTGTATGGACAGAAGACATACGAGCGGATTTGACTTCCCCATTCAATTTTCTTGACATCTCCGCGAATGGACGCCAACTTTTCCATCTCTTCCAATTCTTGTTTTTCGACAAGTTTGGAGTAAAGCATTTTCATGGCAGTTTCACGATTTTGCACCTGCGAGCGCTCTGTCTGGCACGCCACAATAATGCCAGAAGGAATGTGCGTAATTCGAATGGCGGACTCCGTTTTGTTGACATGCTGACCGCCCGCGCCTGAACTTCGAAAAGTGTCGATTTTTAAATCTTCTGGACGAATGACGATATCTGGCGCTTCTTCAATTTCTGGCATAACTTCCACGCTTGCAAAACTTGTGTGACGCCTTGCGTTTGAGTCAAAAGGAGAAATTCGCACCAACCTATGCACTCCTTTTTCAGCCTTTAAATAGCCATATGCAAACTCACCCGAAACTGAGAAAGAGATTGATTTAAGTCCCGCTTCTTCGCCGTCAAGGACATCCAACACTTTGATTTTATAGCCATTTTTTTCGGCATACATGGAATACATTCGATAAAGCATATCCGCCCAATCTTGCGCTTCCGTTCCGCCCGCACCAGCGTGAATGGTCAAAATGGCGTTATAGTTGTCATACTTCCCAGAAAGCAAAGTTTCCAATCGCGCACTTTCAATTTCATTCTCCAAATTTTCAAGCGTTGAGTTGAGTTCTTCCAAAAGTCCAGCATCATCCATCTCGTCAAGAAGTTCAATCGAAGCGTCGCAATTTTCAATTTCGGTCTGCAATTTTTTGACTTTTTCAATCTTATATTCGCACAATTTCACTTCCCTACCCACTTTTGAAACGCGTTTTGGGTCGTTGAAAAAGCCGTCGGAAAGTTGTTCCGCTTTCAATTCATCCAATTTTTTTTCTTGCCCAGCCGGGTCAAAGACACTCCTTTATGAACGAAAAATCTTCTTTCAATTTTGCCAATTTTTCTTTTTGAACATCAATAATCATAACAAACTCCTTAAAACCAATTCAAATTAGATTTTAACATATATAACGAAAAAAGTAAAGCCAATCATCGCTCGTATACTTCTTTTCCCAAAAAATTAGTTTTTTCAGAAAGCCTTTCAGCGTCAGCGCGAGTTGCGTTTGGTCGCATAATGAAAAAACAAGCGCCAAGCGACGCTTTTTGTGTTTACACAAAAACAAGCCACCAGTGCAGTTTAAAAATATTATTCATCAATTTCCACTTCAACGCCTCACTTCGCAAGAGAGTTGCGACCAACTCGCCAGCGTCAGCGCGAGTTGCGTTTGGTCGCATAATGAAAAAACAAGCGCCAAGCGACGCTTTTTGTGTTTACACAAAAACAAGCCACCAGCGCAGTTTTTTCATTAGTCTTCCGTCTTCTCAATCACTTCACTTATATGTGCTTTTCTGAATTCTTCGTCTTGTTTGATAAGTGCGCGCTCCAACCAAATCAGACTTATGCCATACATCACATACATCATGCAAACAAGCCCAAGAGCGACTTTGAGGAAAATGGTGCTTCCGTCCCCCAAAAGCATGTCAAACAGACCGGAAAACAGCACAAGGCAAGACGAAAGCACTCTGCCTGCGCCAAGGAAAAACTCAGCAAGTGCGTTACTCTCCAAGATATGCGAATGCAGTGACAGCACTCTCACAACGCCCGAACGGCGAGAGTCGGATATGGACATCAAAATGACATTCAAAATGGTGTAGACCGCATAGAACAGCACGATTGTCACTTGATTTGTTGCGGACAAAATGCCAATGATTGTGCATGAAACAAGTGCGATTGTTGGTCCAATGAAAGCCCCCGCACGCTTTTTGCGGTAATATCTTAAATAGAAGAACATTGTCAAAAGCGAGCACGCAGTGAAAATTGATTGAAATGTCCCCAAACTTGTGTTTGACTGAAATGTTTGCATAACGAGAATGGTGATGAGCGTTGTGAAGCAGTCATACGAAGCTCCACGAAAGAAGTTGGAAAGATAAACCAACCAAAGCGGTTTTGTCGAATCCTTATTCGTCTTCATAAATTTGCTAAATTCTTTCAAATTGAAGGACAATTTGTAAGATTTTTTCGGTTTAATCAAAAACGAAAAGACAATCAAAAGCGCCACTACAACAAACAAAACATAAATGGCAAATGAGAATTCTATATCCGCCAAAACTCCGAGCAACATAGGAAAGATTATATAAGTTGCTTGAAAGAGAATTCGTTTAACAGCAAAAAATCTCACTTGATGTTTGCTGGAAATTGTTTCCGCCGTCAAATTGTTGAATCCAGAAGAAAAGAATCCAAAAGAAACTCCATACATAACCGCAACAACAGGAACAAAAGTGAAGGATGTGACACTATCACCAAGAAAATAAACAGTCAAGACGACAAACGCCAAACAAATTGAGCCGATTGAAACAAAAATACTTTTCTTAATCCTTTTAAGTGCATAACCAGAAAAACGATATGACAATGCCAATATGGAATAATAAATCGCATAAAAAAGTCCAATTTTGATAATGTTAGTCGAATAATTTTCCTCTCCGCCAGCGTTGAGCACCGCTGATATGAAGTAGAGATCCATAAATATGCAAATCACCGCCTGCAAGCAGTCGCAGGCAATGATGGAGATTGCGCTTAAATCAAAAATTTTAGCACTCTTTTTTTTCTTTTTCTTTTTAACAGGTTTAACTTCTTCACTTTTCAATATTTCATCAAAGTGCACTTCATAATCATCTTTTTTCATCTGTTTTTCCTTTTTTGAATTCTTCTCATCACCCACTTCACGATTTCAAAATATGGAATGACGAAAATTCCTGTGCCCACGCCCAAAAGCCATTGCCACCAATTCAAACTTGTTGTCACACCCAATGCTGTGTCAACTGCACCCAAAGGAATGATGACCACCAAAACTGTCAGAACGGCGGACAACAAAAATGCCCCGTTCAAAAGTTTGTTGTCGAAAGGATTTCTTGAAAACAGTGACTCTGTTTTATGCTTCAAGTTATAAGCGTGGAAAAGTTCTGTGAACACCAAATGCAAGAAACATATTGTTGTGATTTCTTCACTTGACAACCCCAGCACCAATTTTGTCACGCAATATATGGTAATCATGGCAACGGTTTCATAGAGCGCCGAACAAAGTATATTCGCTCCGACATCGCCCTTAAACAAATTGCCCGTGTTTTTGTGTGGTTTTCGTTTCATTATGTCTTTTTCTGGATTTTCAAAACCCAGCGCCAGCCCGACGAATGTGTCGGAAACAAAATTTATCCAAAGAATAAGTGCCGGCGAAAAGAAATCGTTATCTCGGAAAACCAAAGTTATGACTGTCAAAATTATCAATTCCGCAATGGAAGTTCCGAGAAGATACATCAATATTTTTATGATTGTATCGAAAATTCGACGCCCTTCCTTAACCGCGCCAACAATCGTGGCAAAGTTATCGTCGGTCAAAATGATGTCTGCTGTTTCTTTTGTGACATCTGTTCCGCTCACGCCCATGCCGATGCCTATGTCCGCCGCTTTTATGCTTGGCGCGTCGTTGACACCGTCACCTGTCATCGCCACAATCTTATTCTTCGCTTTAAGCGCCTTGACAATTCGAACTTTATGTTCTGGGCTCACCCTTGCATAGACCTTGAAGTTTTCAACCATGGCAACAAATTCCTCGTCGGAATAGTCATCAAGTTCCTTTCCTGTGATGACATTGTCTGGTTCACTGCAAATGCCCAATTCTTTGGCAATGGCAAACGCCGTATCCCTGTGGTCGCCCGTAATCATGATGGTTGTTATTCCCGCTTGTTTGCAGGTTTTGATTGCATCTTTAACTTCTTCTCTTGGCGGGTCAATCATGCCCACCAAACCAAAAAAGCAAAGGTCGAACTCGGTGTTTTCACTGGTTGGTCGCCCAACTTTTTTAACAACTTTTCCAGCAAATGCCAAGTTACGCAGTGCTTGAGCGCCAAATTCGGCATTTTTTTGAAGGATTTTTTCCTTATCTTCCTGTGTTATTCTTCTGATTTTGCCGTTATCCAAAATTCTGTTGCATCGGGCAATAATATTGTCCACAGCACCTTTTGTGTAGGCTATCATTTTTCCGTCAATCTCATGAAAAGTGGTCATAAGTTTTCGGTTGCTGTCGAAAGGTATCTCATTGACCCTTTTATATGTGCCTTCCATATGTTCCTTATTAAAACCGCACTTATACCCATAATGCACCAGCGCAATTTCGGTCGGGTCACCGATTGACTCCAACTTTTCTTCGTCAAAACGCACTTTTGTGTCGTTACACAAAAGCATACAACGAATCAGTTGCTCAAAGTTTTTATCACTTGCAAACTCGTTTTGCGCCTTGACATCTTCCAAAGAGATGACGCTGTCAACCACGCTTCCGCTGGCGTTTGTTTCGAACTTGAACTCGTTGATTTTGTCGCAGTTGTCGCCCATGAAATAAATTTGACGAACGGTCATCTTGTTGAGCGTAAGCGTGCCGGTCTTGTCCGAACAAATAATTTCTGTGCTTCCCAAAGTTTCAACCGCCGGCAAAGTTTTGACAATCGCGCGTTGTTCGCTCATTCTGCGAACGCCCATAGACAGCGTGATGGTGTTGCAAGCAGGAAGTCCCTCCGGAATTGCGCAGACAGCGATGGCAATCGCCATTGTGAGTGACGAAAGAAAACTCTCGCCCAAAATCACGCCGACAACAAAAACAATGACGCAAACAATGATAACGACCAAAGTGATGATTATGCTTGTTGACTTAATTCTTTTTGTGAGTGGAGTTTCAGTTTCTTTAATCTCTGACAATGCGGAGGCAATTTGTCCCATTTCAGTGTTCATTCCTGTTGCAACAACCACACCAACACCACGGCCATAAGTGACAATCGTGCCCATAAAAGCCATGTTCACCCTGTCACCAAGCGCAGTTTCAGCACCCAAAATCACATCAGCGTCTTTTTCAACAGAAACACTTTCGCCCGTCAGAGCGCTTTCTTCAACTTTAAGACAGTTGGCTTCAAGCAATCTCAAATCGGCAGGAACAATGTCGCCCGCTTCCAGAACAACAATATCTCCAACGACCAACTCCTCTGTTTTGATTCTCAAAGTTCGCTCACTTCTTATAACTTTGCAATATGGTTTGGTCATATTTTTGAGCGCTTCCATGGCCTGCTCACTTTTTTTCTCGTGAATAAAGCCAATCACAGCGTTAAACAAAATGACTATAAAAATGATTATCGCGTCAACGAACTCGCTGACCGATTTTTCCACAATGCCTATAATCACGCTGACAATGCAACTGACAATCAGCACAGAAATCAGGACATCTTTAAACTGAGCCAAAAATCTGACAAAAGCTGATTGCTTTTTCTTGCCCATCAAAACATTTTTTCCGTCACGCTCCAATCTCTTTTTTGCTTCGGCATGAGAAAGCCCCTGCAATGAAGATTGCAGTTCTTCCAATTTATGTTCTTTGTCCGTTGTGTATGATATATCCATGATTAAACAGAAATAGTATAGCAAAAAAAAATAATAAAACAAAATATTGTAAAGAAAAAAATAAAAAAATCTCGAAAAAAGTATTGATTTTTTGTTTAAAGTGCGTTACAATTTAAGTGTTAAAGAAAAGTAAACGAAAGGAGAAGAATTTTTCATGAGTAAAAAGAAAAACTTAAACACTCACAAAGGTCCAACCGAACATCAATCCTATCAATCTCCACGCTTTTGCCCGTATAAAAAACCAAGAAACAAGAAAACAAAAGTCAAAATTGTGGCACTAGACTCAAACATCTTAATCGACATGGAAAGAGTTTACATGAGAAGACCAGACGCCTATTTGACTGCTGAGTATAGAAAAAATTTGATCAATCTATATGGACTGTTTAAATCTGGCAAAATTTGCTTTTGCATCACCCCAACTGTCAAGGAAGAAGTGACAGACAACAATCCAAATTTGCACGAATTTTTGTATGACATTTTGGACAAGTCAATCATGCTTGAAATAAATTCAAATGAAAGACGCAGTTTTGAAAAAAGTATTGGAAGACTTGTCACTGCATACTCTCAATCTGGACTTTTCGTTGGGCAAGACAACGATTCTCACATCTGTGCCGAATCAGCCTTCTTCAATATAAATTTGATAACTCACGACAATCACTTCAACATGATAGAACGGGTTGTGAATGTAAACAAAAAGCATTTGCCATTTGGTGATGTCAAAGTGGCTCATCCGATAAAATCAAATGATTTTATGAAAATATACAAAAACGGCGGAATTTCAAGTTTGGCAGAACCACAAAATTTGGATATTTTAGACTCAAACACTCAAGAAAAGTTTGAAAGATTGGGATATATCACAAAAGAAACTGTTGAAGTTGAACTTGTTCCAACAAAACGCGGATTAAAAACAAATGAAGGGTTGATTTTGTAAACTCCCAATAACGACAATGAGAAATAAATCTTTGTTAATTAACAAAGTTAACTAACAAAATTGACGATGAAAGAAAAGTAAATCATAAAAAATTAACGGATTAACGATAAAAAATAAATTTTTAGCAATTCAACAACCGCAAAAATCAAACTTAAAAAATCAATTAAAAAAGTTTAATAATAAAAAATTCCACGGGCAAACCGTGGTTTTTTATAACTAATTTTTCTTCTTACAACCAAGTCGCGACAGTGTGGAACTGTGATTTTTTAATAAAAAAACCACCAATTCATTTGGTGGTTTTCAATATTTTAAGTGTTAATTCTCTTAGTTTTCTTCTGTGCCTTCTGCTTCAAGTTTAGCGATTTCTTCTTTATAATATGCAATGTCAGATTTAAGTTCGTCATTTCTTGCTTTCAAAACATTATACATCTTTTCAAGAAGTGGATATCTTTCTTCGTTCTTCTTCATAACTTCTTCACAATGTTGAACGGAAAGTTTAAGCCCGTCAAGCAAATCCAAATCTTCTGCAAGTTTCTTTGCTTTTTCTTCGTCGATGTCTGCATAGTTGTTCACGCCATAGAGAATAACTTTTTGTTTTGCAACAAGCGCTTCTTTTCTGCGAAGTTTTTTCTCATCTCTTTCATGTGTCGTCCAAACTTTACGAAGAGGGATAAATTCTTTCTTGCATTGTCTGAATTCTTTTTCTGTGGCTTTGAGTTTGTCTTCTGCTTCTGCCAATTTCGCTTTAAGTTCGTCAAGAGAAAGAACTCCATTTGTTTGAACAGGAACATAAACTGGTTCAATCTTTTCTTCTCTCTTCTCTTCCATTTCTCTTCTGGTTTCTTCAACTGCTCTCTTAGCATTTTCAAGTTCTTTGACCATAGCCTCATATCTTGCTTTTTCGTCAGCCAAAGCCTTTTTCTCATCAGCCAAAGCGTCAACTTCTTCAACAGGTTCTTCTGGCTCTTCTTCCACTTCTGGTTCTTCTTCCTTTTCCTCTGTTTCAGCCTTCATTCTGTTGATAAGTTCTTGTCGTCTTGCTTCCAAATATGCGCGACGCTCTGCATTCACGCGCTCTTCTTCGGAGATTTGGTTTTGAATTTCCACATTTTCTTCTTCTGCTTTAACTTCATCAACCTCTTCCATTTTACGCTCATCAATCAAAGAATCTTCTTGTTGAGCGTCCAATGAATAGTCGACCACCAAACTGTCGTTGACAATTTCTTTTTTCTTTTCTCCAAGGTTAAGTTCTTGTGAACCTTTGTCTTTGCTGTTGATGAACGATGAAACTGCTTCCCACAACAAGTATACAATCAATGCAGCAGCAATAACAACGCCAAGAATGATGAAAACATCCAAAATCATCGCATCAACACTCATTACATTCAAAAGAGAATTAAACATAATAACACCTTCCTTTTAGTTTTTTGCAAATTTTTTGCTGTTTTTTGATGAAAATCACTCAAACAACATTCCAAATGTGAGTTTTTGGTGGAGACGGAGGGAATTGAACCCTCGTCCGAAAATCAAATTTCACAACTTTCTACACGCTTAGTTTATGCTTTAAGTTCGTTTTTAAATCACTCATAAACAAGTTTTAAAAACTATCCTTTAAAATTTTTTGCACCTACAAAGGCAACTTGATGCAAAGTTTTGCCGTTTATGACACCCAACTCTCTGATTGGCAAGGTCAAAGGTGAGCGGATTGAAAGTTTCAATCAAGTCGTCATTTCAAACTTAGGCAGCAACTGCAAGACCGTTGTAAGAAACAACATTTTCATTATTGTCTGCGTTTATTTCGCATCGTCCTGTTTTAGGTGTCGGGCGCCCACCGCGTGCTTTGCTTGTGAAGTTTAAATCCCCGTCGAAACCAAAATCGTCCCCCTAAATATTTCTTTCCAAGTCTCTCTTGATTGCCTTTTCTTTCAGGGTTGCTCGCTTGTCGTAGAGTTTTTTACCTTTTGCCAAACCAATTTCCACTTTCACTTTGCCATTTTTGAAATACATCTTTGTGGCAACGATTGTGAACCCTTTTTCTTTCGTCAACCGCTCGAACTTTTGTATTTCTGCTTTGTTCAAAAGAAGTTTTCTTGTTCTTCGTTCGTCAGGTTTGAAAGAAGAAGTTTTTTCGTAGGGTTTGATGTAAGCATTTTTGAGAAACATTTCGCCGTTTTTGATGACAACAAAACTGTCCACCAAACTCACTCCGCCAGCCCTAACTGATTTGACTTCCGAGCCTTCAAGCACAATTCCAGCCTCAACCACATCTGAAATGAAGAAATTATAGTATGCTTTTCGATTGTTTGAAATAATCTTCACTTCTCGCCTCCATTATAGCACCATTTTCAAAAGATTTCAATACCCTTTTTAAAAAAAATTCAATTTTTTTTGCTTTTTTTTGAAAAAAATCGACCTTTTTCCATCTTTTTTGCAAATTTGATGCTTTTATTTAATAAATTTTAGTAAATTTTGCCTATAAAGTAAAGAAAATTGTGCTATTTTTTTGATTTTTTTGCACTTTTTTTGAAATTTAACCGTTTTATTATGCAAACTTTGTGATGAAGAACTCGAAATTCCAAGCGCTTTTTTCACTCTTTTGAGTTGAAAACACGGCAAACAAGTGAAAAAACATAGTTGATTTTTGTGAAAATCACAGAATTTACTTAAATTTTTAAACAAAAATCATGAAACTTTAATCTTAAAATCAAGGTTTCTTGTATGCAAATTGACATTTGTCAAGACAACTTTCACACTGTCACCAATCGAAAAAACATGTCTTGCGCCTTTGAGTTTAAGTTGTTTTTCCAAAAACAGATAGCCATCTTCTGGCAAATCTTCCACTTTCACCAACCCTTCAACTGTGTTTTCAAGTGCCACAAAAATGCCAAAACTTGTCACAGATGAAATTTTGGCATCAAACTCTTCGCCAACGCGGTCTTTCATCAGATATGCTTTCCAAAGGTCGTCAACATCGCGCTCGGCATAGTCAGCATTACGCTCGCACGCCGAAGATTCTTGTGCAGACTCAAAAGTGAACTCCTCCAACTCTTCCTTTCGCGTGCTTGAAAGTTTGCGCCCAGAGCGCAACCACTCTTTGATTATTCTGTGAATTGTCAGGTCTGGATATCTTCTTATCGGTGAAGTGAAATGGCAATAATCTGTCAGCGCCAAACCAAAGTGCCCCAAATTCTTGTTGGAATAGACCGCTTTTTGCATAGAGCGAAGCACCACTTTGTTAACAACATCTTTTGTGTTGGAATTTTCCACCCCATCCAAAATTTCTTGATAGAACGCAGGTGTTATGTTTTTTGCTTCTGGAACTTTTGGATATTTGACCCCAATTCCGTCCAAAAAGTCGCAAACAGCGCGAACTTTTTCGCTTGTTGGAACTTCGTGAACACGATAAACAAAAGGCACTCCCGCCTTATGAAAATGGCGCGCCACTGTTTCGTTTGCCAAAACCATGAAATCTTCAATAAGTTTGTGTGCTTCATTTCGTTCGCGTCTGGCGATGTCAACTGCCATGCCGTTTTCGTCAAAAACGAACTGCACTTCTGGAATTTCCAAGTCCAAAGCCCCGCGTTTTTGAGTGTTCGCTTCCAAAATATCGCACAATTCTCGCATCAAAAGGAAGTGTTTTTTCAATTTTTTTGTCTTTTCGTTCAATTTTTCGCCAATAATTGCTTCATGAACTTCTTTGTATGTCAATCTTGCAACACTTTTGATGACACTCTCACAAATTTCGTAATCTGTCACCTTTCCTTCAAAATTGACCTTCATAATGCAAGACAAAGTCAGGCGTTCCACCCCTTCGTTGAGCGAACAAATGCCGTTGGAAAGTGATTTTGGAAGCATAGGCAAAACAGAAGTCGGAAAATAGACGGATGTCCCCCGCTTCATTGCTTCTTCATCAAACACGGAATTTTGTTTGACATACTCACCCACATCGGCGATGTGAACACCGACTTCATAGCCATCTTTGAACTTCTTTATGTGCACCGCATCGTCCAAATCTTTGGCGTCCGCACCATCGATTGTGAAAATAATTTCGTTTGTTAAATCGCGTCGACCTTTCTTTTGAGATTCCGTCACGCTTTTTGGCACTTTTTTCTCTGCTTCAACAACAACACTTGGGAAATTTTCGAAAAGATTATGGTCGCGTATGATTGAAAGTTCCAGCGCTTTGACATCGTCTTGATAGCCCAAAATTTCCGCAACCGCGCACTTAACTTTGCCAGCGTCCGTGCGAATTATGTTTGCCAAAACCTTCATGTTTTTTTCAATTTTAAGCCCCGTTTTCATGATTGGAATGTCGAAAGCAATTTTGTTATTGTCAGGAAGCAAGAAAAAGTTGTTTCCCACAATGTCAATCGTTCCGACAATATTTTGCAAAGGTTTGTATATAGACACAATTTCGCCGTCGCAACCATTATCGCTTTGAGAAATCACTTTCACAATGACAAACTCGCCATCCAAAGCATTTTTGGTTTTGTTGGCAGGAATGAAAATATCTTCCTTAAACCCCTCGGACTTCACAAATCCAAAGCCTTTTTTTGTGCCAAAAAATTCTCCCTTGACATATCCATGAGAAGGGATGGTGACAAATTTATTCTTTCTCAATTCAAACACATCACCGTTATCAATCAAAGAATAAAAAATCTTTTTAACCTTATCCACAGTGGTGTTCAACGCATCTGACAGAAATAAAAATAGTTTGTCTATGTTTGAAAAGACCAAACTATTTTTGTCCAAAAGTTCCAAAATTTTTTTTCGTGCACTCATAAAACAAAATTTCCTACATTTTCAACAACCTTCTGGCGATGATTGCATCAAGTTCCAGAATAAATCAACAAACTTACGAAATACAAAACAACACAAACCACTGCGATAATGGAAAAAATCACGGTGATAAGTTTCAATTTTCCGTCACGCGAACCACCCTTGTTTTTGGAATAATAACTCTCTTGCTGTCCTGTGATGACATCAGTCTGATTGTTGTCATGATTTTGCAAAAGTGTGGCAACGATGATGACAATCGCGCAGAGCACCACCAAGCAGAAAAGCACAATTCTTATGATTGGAAAAGAATTTGAAATCCAAGGTGCAACAAGTTCGTCATCAAGCAACATCGAAAACATAAATTTTTCTCCTTTTAATAAAACGCTTTCAATTTTAATTTTTCAATAAAATTCTTTTGAATTAATTTGGAAGATATTGTTATTGCAAAATTTTGTCTTTTATCTTAAATAAATTTTGCACTGCAAAGAATTGCCAAAAGAACAAACATGACAATGCTCACAACAAGTGTTCCCCACTTTGGTTTTTTATCCTTGTTGATGCTCCCCTTAAAAAAAGTCAACAACGCCCAAAGCCCCAGAACACCCAAAATGGTGACAACCAAGATGAAAGTGGTTTGCGACCATTCTTCTGTGACCCAATTACTGAAATTATTCCAAAGGGTGGCAAGAAGCATTGTTTTCATTTTAATCTCCCTGTGAGATATTTTAACATAAAAAAAGAATAAATACAACTTATTTATTTAAACTTTTTCAAAATTTTTGTAAAATTTCAACTTAAATTTGAAAAAGATACAAAAAATTTGCTTTTTTTTGATGCATTTGTTATTATATTTGCGTTGGAACTTTTTTATTAATGTTAAGTGTATTAAAGCAAAAATCGAAAAATTTAAGATGAAAATTGATTGATAAAAAAGAAAAAACTGATAAAATCATGAAAAACGCAAAAAAATACGCATTTTTCGCAAAAAAAGAGGTGAAAAAATGAATAAAACAAAAATTGTATGCTCAATCGGACCAACTTGTAACGATGTGGAATCCTTGAAAAAAATGATTGACGCTGGCATGAGTGTCGCCCGCTTTAACATGAGCCATGGCACTCACGAGAGTCACAAAATTCTCATTGACGCCGTGAAACAGGCAAGAGAAAACAAGCACGCTGGGGTTGCCATTCTCATCGACACCAAAGGTCCAGAAATTCGAATTAAACAATTCAAAGACGGTCGAATTGTTTTGAAAAGTGGTGACATGTTCACACTCACAACCGAAGATTGTCTTGGAACGCAAGAATATGTGAGTGTAACTTACGCAAAACTTCCAAAAATTTTGAAAAAAAACACAAAAATATTGCTTAATGACGGCAATATTTCTCTCAATGTTGAAAACATTGAAGGGAAGAATATCAGATGTCGCGTGCTGAATGGCGGAGAACTTTCAAACAACAAAAGTATAAATCTTCCGGGAATTAACACTGAAATGCCATATTTGAGCGAACAGGACAAAAGCGATTTGCTCTTTGCGAAAGAAGTTGGCGCAAGTTATATTGCCATTTCGTTCGTTGGTTGCGCAGACGATGTTTTGGAAGTGAAAAAATATCTCAAAAAAATCAAGTTCAATGATGTGAAAATCATTTCAAAGATTGAAAGCGCACAAGGCGTGAAGAATTTTGATGAAATTTTGCGTGTCAGCGACGGCATCATGGTGGCAAGAGGTGACCTTGGTGTCGAAATTGACTTTGTGCAAATTCCTGTCCGCCAAAAAGAATTTATCAAAAAGTGCAATGATGCTGGAAAAATTTCCATAACCGCCACACAAATGTTGGAGAGTATGATTCACAACCCTCGCCCAACAAGAGCGGAGATATCCGATGTTGCAAACGCTGTGTTTGACGGCACAACAGCGATTATGCTTTCAGGCGAAACCGCGTCTGGATGCTATCCGATTGAAAGCGTGGATACCATGAAGAGAATCGCCATTGAAACGGAGAACTATGCGAAAAGCATAACCACCCCAATTTTCACCCACAACACTTCAAAAAGTTTGGGATATGCCACCTACGCCCTTTCTCAAACAAAAGATGTCAAAGCCATCATCATTGTGACAAAAACAGGAAAAACCGCCGAGAACATTTCGCGATTCAGACCAACTGTGCCAATCATCGCCTGCACCCCAAATATTGAAACATATCACAAAATGAGCCTGCTCTATGGCGTTCACCCAATGCTTGACAAGGAATATAAAAGGATAGACGATGTGAATTCAAGTTCCTTTGAAAAAGCACAAGCAACAGGACTTGTCAAGAAGGGAGATAAAGTCGTGCTGGTCAGCGGGCTTCACGCTGGCAAAAGCGGAAACAATCTGCTGGTTATCAAAAAACTGTAAAGAAAAGTCATCTCAAAATCAGAAAATTATTTTCCATTTTTAATTCATGTGATTTTCACTTTTCTTATTTGGTTTTTGTGACTTACTTTTTATAAATTAAATTTTGATTTAATTTTTGTGATTTAATTTTTGTGATTACATGATAAAAATGATTTAAAAAATTAAAAAAACAAGGTTTTCACTTGTTTTTTTATTATTTTTTATCGCTATTAATAAGACTATTTATCATTTCCTTTATCTCTGTCATCTATATCCCTATTAATAAACATATCTCTGTTATTTATTTTATCAATAGAGTCAAAAACTCCATACGCTTTGAGAAAATCATGTGGTTCATTCTCCAAATCAACCACACTTTCCAAAACTTTAAGAAATTGATTGCCGGAAAGATGTTTAAAAGGCATGCCAAAATCATTGTTTTGATATAATTCTTCTTCATCTGAATTTTTATATTTATCAAATCCGATTTTTATCAAATAATTACATAATTCTTTAACACCAATTCCAAATCCGTCACCACATTTTGAGTGCTTCGGATTGCTGGAAAGTTTGTATATGGAAGAAACTCCTTCACAAAAATGAAAATGTGGTTCCGCCAATTTGGCAGGATAAACTTCTTTATACACCGTTGGAATGAATTGTTGATTATATAAATCAAATTCTCTTTTTGGAAGTTTTTTCTGATTATAATAATTCATATGTTCTTTCGCGGATGTGTCGTATCTATACAACAAAACAGCACTTTCAAGTCGCGATAAACCATAAGGAAGAAAATATTCATGTATAGAAAAATCTGGAAAATCCTCTGAAAAATCTGCCAACACACTCAGACTGTAAAGATCGTTCTGAACTATCAATTTTTCAAGATGTCTGGAAGATTTTTCTGCATCTTTCTCGTATGCGCCGTCATTAAATTTCGAAATTCTTAATATCAACGCCTTTGATTCAACGGTCAAAAGTTCACTGAAATAAAAAACATTGTTCTTTTCATCGCTAACAATTTGAAAATCTTTAAGTAATCTTTCCTTTTTGGTTTCAACCAAATAATGCCATATCTCTGGATTTAGCAAAATATTTTCATTTTGCAGTCTGTCAGTTGTGATTGGATTTGTGGAAAATTCTTTTTGTATATCACTTCTGTCAATTTTTATTTTTGGAAGTCGGTCGATATACTTCCCATCCAAGAAAAATTGTTGGCAAGTTGAACAAAAAGATTCTCTGATTTCTTCCAAAGTAGTGAGATTTGCAGACATATCTTTATGTTTGACTTTCCCTTTAAAGCCTGCTGTGATTCTTTTGATTTCTTTTAATGCGTCCTTATCCATTGTTTTGCGCTCCATTTCTTCTATATCTTATCAAAAAATATCAAGAAAGTCAACAGTGTCTTAAAAAAGTTATCTATCTGCCCTACGATTGCATCGTCAAATTGCTTTGTTCTGTTTCGTAAAAACTTTTTGAGCAATTTTTAGCCATGAAAAAAACCGCCAAAAAAGTTTAAAAATTTTGGCGGTTTCAAGTGGAGCTTATGATGGGACTCGAACCCATGACCTCAGCCTTACCAAGGCTGTGCGCTACCTGCTGCGCCACATAAGCATGTGAGAGTGTTAAATTTTATAATTTACAAGTTTTTACACTTTTTTCACACATTTGTGATTTGGAATAAAGTGAAAAATCTGAAAACTCTCTTTTTTAAGGTGTGTAGCAATTTTGATAAGTGGTGAAGAATGCCCCAGACAAAAATTCGGCAATTTGTTTGCGAATTAAACAAGTAACACGCCTATTTTATCACATCCACTTTTTTAAGTCAACACATTTTGGCTATTGATTTATGTTTTCGCAATAAAATATGTCATTTTTTTATTAGGCAACTTCTATGTTATGTCAAAATTATGTCAAATTTTCTAAACGCGGATTTCTTTTTGTGGCAATTTTTGTCGCCCTCAGTTTTTGACTAAAACAAATTTCACAAAAAACTTTGCCAAGCAAACAAGATGTTGAAAAAATATCGTATACTTATTTTTGCATTCCGCCTTCTTTCGTGTCACCAAATTCACCAAATTTTTCTCTCAATTTTGGAAATTTTTGGTATGTAGATTGCGGAATATGCTCGATTGCTTCAACATTTTTTGAGCAATATTTCAGGATTATATCACCTAAGTCTGGTGATTTTCTTTTTGCTTTTTCTTCATTTTTGAAATCTAAATAAACATTGTGCGTCGGCAAACAAACCCCTTTTCCAGATGATGTTTCAGATGGTTCGTAACCTTGACGCGAATGCAATTCGGAAATGCAATCATGGAAAAACCTGCCTATCACAACCCCTTGCATAGTCAAAATGTCATAGACATCAACTTCGTTGATTTTGGTAATCTTTTTCACTGCCCTTTTGGCAAGATAGAGTCCCCTGCCATACATTTCTTCATCCAGAGCAACGATTGATAAATAAGGAATTTTCTCCAAAATTTTGCGATGTCTTTTGCTGTCAGTGTTCAAGTTCTGAACGAGCGCACTGTTATTATCCCAATCTCCGCTCACTTCCCTGAAATGAACCAAACCTTTGTAATTTCTCCAATTCGGCACTTTGAAATATTTTGTGTCAATTTTTTCCAACATATCCTATCACCTCGTTTTGAGTTTATCACAAAACCAACAAATTGTCAACATTTTTTCTTCTCTCACAGCGCTTTAAAGACAAAAAAAAGACTGAAAATTCAGCCTTTATTTTGAATTTACATACTTTATATTTCGTTTTTTAATATTTCAAGTTTTTGATGCTTTAAATTTTAAGTTTTGAAGATAATTTTACTTTGAGATTTTGCCTTGATAAACAGCCTTTTTTCCAAGTTCTTCTTCAATTCTGAGAAGTTGGTTGTATTTCGCCACTCTCTCACTTCTGCATGGCGCACCCGTCTTTATCTGTCCACAGTTCAGTCCGACAACAAGGTCGGCGATGAATGTGTCTTCTGTTTCACCACTTCTGTGAGATACAACCGCTGTCATTCCGTTCTTGTTTGCAAGTTTGATGGCTTCAACTGCTTCCGTGAGCGTGCCAATTTGGTTAACTTTGATGAGTATGGAATTTGCAACTTGATTTTCAATTCCTTTAACAAGTCTTTTGGTGTTTGTGACAAAAAGGTCATCACCAACAAGTTGAATTTTTCCGCCCAACTTCTTGGTCAACTTCTTCCAGCCTTCCCAATCTTCTTCGGCAAGTCCGTCTTCGATTGATATGATTGGATATTTTTTTATTAAACCTTGATAATATTTGATAAGTTGATCTGCGGTGTATAATTTCTTGCTCTTCCAGAAATAATACTTTCCTTTTTCACCAATCTTGACTGCTTCGTCATACATCTCTGTTGAAGCAACATCCAGCGCAATGGCAACATCTCTGCCTTTTTTATATCCCGATTTTTCAATCGCTTCAACAAGAAGTTTGAGCGCTTCTTCGTCGTCGCTGAGATTTGGTGCAAAACCACCTTCATCTCCAATCGCTGTGACAAAGCCCCTGTCTTTCAAAATTGACTTCAAGTTTTGATATATATTCGATGACCATTCCAACGCTTGCGAAAAAGTGCTTGCCCCCACAGGCATAATCATAAACTCTTGACAATTCACATTGTTGTCGGCGTGCTTGCCACCATTCAAAATGTTGAGCATTGGAGTTGGAAGGGTTGTTCCTTTGCCAAGATATTTGAAAAGCGACTTTCCTTCCGCCTTGCTTGCTGCAACTGCAACCGCAAGCGAAACACCCAAAATGGCATTTGCGCCCAAATTGCCTTTGTTTTCTGTTCCGTCAAGAGCAATCATCTTCTTGTCAATGGAAACTTGGTCAAAAGCATTCATTCCAACCACTGCTTTTGCAATTATTGTGTTGACATTGTTCACCGCACGCAAAACTGATTTTCCGTTGTAGATGTTTTTGTCACCATCACGAAGTTCCACTGCTTCAAAAGCCCCTGTGGAAGCCCCCGAAGGAACAGACGCGCGACCAACAATACCATTTTCCAAAGTCACTTCAACTTCGACTGTTGGATTTGAGCGAGAATCCAAAATTTGACGCCCTAAAACTTTTTTAATTTTTATTTCTTTCATATTTTCACCTCGTCAATTATTATACCACTCCCAAAACAAAAACTCAAAATAATTATGTGCAAAAGATTGAAATTTTGTTCAAAAAATTAAGAAAAAATAAAAAAAGCAGTCAACACAAAAGTAAATAAAAAAATGTGCAAATAATAAAATGCATAAAATAACACTCAAAAACATAAAAATTTGCGAAAAAAATAGAAAATTGTTAAAATTGTGAACTAATTCAAAAAATCCTTGCAGATATATTTCTTTTTTGATATAATAGTTTTGTAAAAAAATTTAAGCACTAAAAGAGGTTATGAATGAAATCAATTTACAAATTCTACAAAGAACGCTTGATTGAAATCAGCGGAAAAAACAGGAGTCTATACTCCCGCAACATCAACAAAAAATTTTCGTATGACCTTGGGGAAATCATCGGCAAAGATAAAGATGAAATCGCCGAATTTTTGACTTTCCTTTGGAAAGGTAAAAGGTCAAGTTATGCCGTAATCAAAAAAGAAAACAAAGAAAAACTGTATGCAACCTTTGACTTGGAAGGAAAAATCAAAGCACAGTTCAAGGATACGAAAGGTCTGAGCACGGACGAAGCGCGTAAGGAAAATTTGCGAAGAGAAAGATTAAAACGCGAAGAAGGCAAAAAAATCATCTCCGCACAAGTTTCTTCTTTGCGAACTTTGAAAAGAGAGATTGAAGAATTTGCCAAAGAAACAGGAAGATATGAACTTTTTGTTGGCTATCCTTTCGTCACAGGAACACTGAACAAAGATTTGACCATCAAAGCGCCTCTCATTCTCTTTCCTGTCACAATTAATATTGAAAGCGACACCACCGTTTCCATTGAAGCAAAGACTGACGAGTTTGTGCAATTCAACAAGGTTCTGCTTCTTGCCTATGCAAAAGAGCACCGCCTTAACTATGACAACATGATCATGGAATTCGACAATTTGATTGACTATAAACTCCGAAATGTCAAGGATGTTTTGGAATATCTGTCCTCATTTGGATTTAAGTTTGAACTTGAAAAACATTTTGACAGTGGATTTTGCAAATTTTCCAAATTGAATGAAAACGCGCTTGCAATGGGCGAACTCCAAGTTTCCAACGCCTGCGTCATCGGAAGATTTCCACTTGCCAACTCAATTTATAACGACTACACCGTTTTGGAGAAAAAGCACCTGTCTTCTCTTGCCATTGAGCAACTGCTTGGAGGCAAAAACACCAAGAAAAACAAGAAAATTGACGACAGAACATTCACAATCAACGATTTGGACTATGCACAAGAAAGCGCCATCCAAAAACTTAACGAGAACGGCAATTTGGTCATCTATGGCCCACCTGGAACAGGTAAATCGCAAACAATCGTCAACATCATCTCTAACGCACTTTGCAAAAATAAGAAAGTGTTGGTTGTTTCACAAAAGAAGGCTGCACTTGATGTTGTTTTCAATCGTTTGAAAAACTTAAACTCAAAATGTATGTTCATAACTGACCCAGAAAAGAACAAAGTGGCATTCTATGAAAGATGCAACCAAATGCATCAAGCCGTGCTTGCTGGCGGACTTCAAAATGAAACAAATGAAGATTTCGACAAAGTGGAAGAAAATATAGAAAGCGAAATCAAAGAATTGGAAACAATTTCAAACACACTGTTTTCCAAGACGCCTTTTGGATTGTCACTGCAAGAGATGTATGCAAACTCTTCCAGAATTGGCAAAAAGAGTTTTGACTATGAAATCTACAAATTGATGCTCAAAAACAAAGACATCATGGCAATGGACTACAAAAAACTGTCATCAACTCTGCGACTTATCAAAGACAAAAACAAAGCAAAACAATATTACAGATATATTGAACTGAAAAAGAACAACCCTTTGGTTGACCATATCAAGTCTGATGTTGAAATTCACATCATAAACCAAATGAAGACATATTTGAAAGAAGTCACTCAGCGCAATATTGTGCCGTTTGACACCGCCAAGCACCCGCATTCAAGACATTTGCTGGTGTATTGTTTGGAAAACGATGTGGAAACGATTGAGGAAATCAAACCACTTGTGAAAATGATTTCTTCTGTGGAAAACAAAAGGCTTCATTCTTCACTTAAATGGGCAAAAGTTTTCTTCCCTGCCTATCCTTTTGTCAAGCACAAAATCAACAAAAAGGAAGAGGCAATCACCGCCAATTTTGAAGTTACAATGCGCGATATCCACAGTTATGTCAGCAACTATTCACTTTTGAATAATGTGCTGGACAAAGAGGGATATCTCATGACCATTGACAACATCATCAATGGAAATGCGGTCTTTCTGAAACTTTTGTTAAATGCACTTGATGACTATCTTGAAATTCGCGATGTCAATGTTGCATTGAAAGGTTTGACAGATGACGAGCGCATCATCCTGAATTTTGCATACGAAAACGCCAAAACTGCCAAACAATATCGCGAAATTGTGGACAAGATTTTGCAAACAAGAGTATATCATGAAGCAATCAAATATGAAGAGATAAACAAAACAAAACTGTCAAAAATCATCGACTTTGACAACATAACCAACCGAATCTTGTCGTTAAAGAAGGATGAAAAAGACATTTCAATCAACATTTGCCTTAAAAAGTTTAAGAATGAATACATAAACTTTTATAAAGGCAATTCAGAAAGCAAAAATTATCTATATCAAATCACAAAACAGCAAGGGCTTTTGCCAATTCGAAAAATGATGGATTTATACGGAAACTTTCTCATCAAACTCTTCCCTTGCTGGCTGTTGTCACCGGAAAGCGTTTCAACAATATTCCCGTTGAGAAACATGTTCGACATCATTCTCTTTGACGAAGCGAGCCAGGTTTTCATTGAGAACACTCTGCCAACAATATATCGTGGAAAACACATCGTTGTTGCTGGTGACTCAAAGCAGTTGCGCCCAACCGCCACCTTTGTGAAGAGATATATGGGCAATGACAGCGACGAAGAACTTGACCTTGCCACACAAGCGGCACTTGAAGTGGAAAGTTTGCTTGACCTTGCCACCAGCCGTTTCACCAGCACAAACTTAACATATCACTATCGCAGTAAGAACGAAGAACTAATCAACTTTTCCAACTACGCATTCTATGACGGCAAACTTCAAATTGCGCCAAACATTTCCAAAAACATAGGCAACAAGCCAATCGAGCGCATAAAAGTCAACGGAAAGTGGATTGGAAGAAAAAATCTTGAAGAAGCAAATGCTGTTGTCACACTTTTGAAAAAATTGATAAAGAACAAGCGCAACACATCGTCAATCGGGATAATCACCTTCAACACAGAGCAAGAGAACACCATTGAAGATGCCATTGACAAAGAATGTCAAAAAGACCGCGCTTTCCGCGATGCCTACATTCGTGAGCAGAACCGAAAAGAAAACAATGAAGACACATCCATTTTCATCAAAAACTTGGAAAATGTGCAAGGCGATGAGCGCGACATCATCATATTCAGCATTGGCTATGCTCAAAATGAATTTGGCAGAGTTGTCGCGCACTTTGGTCCCCTTTCAGTTGAAGGTGGCGAGAACCGTTTGAATGTTGCAATCACGCGTGCCAAAGAAAAGATTTATGTCATCACCAGCATTGAACCAGAAGAACTTATGGTGGAAGGAAGCAAAAATGCTGGACCAAAGATTTTCAAGAGTTATCTGAAATATGTTCGTGCAGTTTCAAACAAGAACAGCAAAGAGATTGGTTATATTCTTGACAGTTTCAAGCCATCACTTCCAGAAACGAAAGAAGAAATGGTTTCAGCACCGTTTGAAAACGAGATAAAAGATGAACTTGTCAAACTTGGCTACACCGTCGAAATAAATTTGGGCAACACAGATTACAAACTTTCACTTGCAGTGTATGACAAAAAATTGGACAAATATTTGGTCGGCATCGAATGTGACTACGCCGCCTACAAAAGCAGTGACTCCATTTTGGAAAGAGATGTCTATCGCAACAAATTCTTGCGTTCGCGCGGATGGGACATCATGCGAGTTTGGAGTCGCGATTGGTGGCTGAACAAGACCAAAGTGATAAACAGCATCGTGAAAGAAATCAACTTGAATAAGAAGAAATATCAAAATTCCAACGAAGAAAAGCCAAAAGCGTCAAAAAATGCAACTTCAAAAGAATTAAAAAATGACAAAAAAGTGGAAAAAACCAAAGAAAAAACACAGAAAACCAAAGAAAAAGTGACAAAAAAGAGTGAAAATACCGTAAAAAACAACAAAAACATTTCAAAAACAACAAAAAACAAAAAATAAAACCATTTTTTGTCAATAGAAAAATCAAAAAAACCTTAACCCAAAAAGTTAAGGTTTTTTATTACAACATTTTTTTATTATAACAAATTTTTTATAATAAATTTATAAAAATTGCGAATTCAAAGATTGTCGATTCACTCATCGTCGCCGACAAGGTCGCCTGTGTCTTTCTCGCTGATGTCGGTCAGATAGCCATACTTTTCCAGCTCTTCATTATATCCAGCATAAGCGTATGTTTTGTCAGTGACCCTTCCATATTCAGTATAATGTGGAAGTGATGAGCAGATATAAAACATGTTTGCGTCATTGCCTTCTTCCACCGCATCTGTTGTCCAGCCTTCACCAATGTAAATTACTCCAAGTGCGGAGCAGTCAGTGAACATCTGTGACATATTTGTGACTTTGGAAGTGTCAAAACTTGAAATGTCAAGTTCAGTTAAAGAACGGCAATATGCGAACATTTTGTTCATAGTCGTCACATTGCTGGTGTCAAAGTTACTTAAATCAAGCGTGAGCACATTTGTAAGATTAAAAAACATTCCTTGCATTGTGGTTACTTTGCTTGTGTCAAAATTTGAAAGATCAAGTTGTGTTAAGCCTGTGCAAGATTGAAACATCCAACCCATACTTGTCACATTGTTGGTGACAAAGTTTGAAACATCAAGAGTTGTCAAAGCATAACAATAAGCAAACATTCCTCCCATATCTGTTACTTTTCTTGTGTCAAAATTTGAAAGATCAATGGAAGCTAAACTGTTACACGCATTAAACAGCGAAGCCATAGTCGTCACATTGCTTGTGTTCCATTTTGAAACATCAAGAGTTGTTAGAGAAGTGCATAAATAGAACATATATCTCATGCTAGTAACTACACTTGTATCAAAATTGTTGAAAACAATTTCTTCGACAGATGTAAAATTACGAAAAGCATAATTCATATCTTCATTTGCCACTATATCTTCGGTTGAAAGAAAATAGATTATTATGTCTTCAGCGTCTGAAACGCGATAGACATCAATCTGCGTTTTGTTCCAAACATAACTTTCCGCTTCTTGCCCTTCCAAAACATTTACTTCGTTTTCGGTGTAGGTATAGTTGCCATCCTCGGTTTGTGTATATTCACCACTTTC